>NZ_CP054691.1:3122527-3747033 GCF_013348785.1 Gordonia sp. X0973 | reverse complement strand
CGATCCCCCTTACCCGGCTGCCGTGAAGTTTCCAAGCATGCCACGCCGTGTTGCGGACGGCAAAGTTTTCCACACGGTTATCAACAGATGTGAACAAAAGCCGTGGTCGGCGGTTTGATTGTGCAGCTCGAAGTCAGTACCCTCGACAAGTCGCATCCGTCGCACGGATTTCCGGTCGGGCCTTCCGATGATTCATCAGAATCAGCAAGGAGGCCAGGCTATCCGAGATGTCTCGGCACCGCGCGACAACCAGACTTATGACCGCCCGCTTGCGGGCACTGACTCGAAGGGGTTCCGATGGCCAAGGGCAAGCGGACTTTCCAGCCGAACAACCGTCGTCGTGCGCGCAAGCACGGCTTCCGTCTTCGTATGCGGACCCGTGCCGGCCGCGCCATCATCAGCGGCCGCCGCACCAAGGGCCGCGCGAAGCTGAGCGCCTGAGACTCGTCCGACTACGCACCGGAATCCTCCGGTGCCCGTTCGATGATGAGTTCTCCGCATCATCGGATCCATCGGCGATCCGATTTTCAACGCACCCTGTCCCTGGGTGTGCGCACCCGCACGCGCGACTTGGATGTGCATCGACTGACACCGGCGCAACGTTGGCCTGACCGATCCCGCTCGGAGCTCGCCCTGGGAGGCGGACCGTGGCTGGGAATGATCGTGAGTAAGAAGGTCGGCAATTCGGTTGTGCGCCACCGCGTCGCACGACGCATCAGGGCGGCCTTCGCGTCGGCGATCCTCCCGTCGGAAGCCCAGGCGTACTACGTCGTGCGCGCCCGGCCCTCCTCGGCGCTGCGCTCGTCGAATGAGCTGGCCGATCAACTTCGCAAAGCGTTGGCACCGCGATGAGTCGGATCCTCATCAGCGTCATCCGCTTCTACCAGGTCTGGATCTCCCCTACCCGTCTGCCGAGCTGTCGGTTCGAACCGACCTGCAGCGCGTACGCGGTGGAGGCGTTGACCGAACACGGATTTCTCTACGGCACCTGGTTGTCGGTGGCACGGTTGGCCAAGTGCGGACCGTGGCACAAACCCGGATACGACCCCGTCCCGCTCCGTCGGGACCATGAAGCAGTGAGGGACTGAAGAGCACGTGCTGAACTTCATCTACTACCCGGTGTCTTGGATCATGTTGGTCTGGCACTGGCTATTCGACAAGATCACCCCGAACACCCCGAACGGCAACGGCATCGCCTGGGCGCTATCGGTGGTGTTCCTCGTGTTCACGCTCCGCGCCATCCTCTACAAGCCCTTCGTCAAGCAGATCCAGACGACGAAGAAGATGCAAGAGATCCAGCCGCAGATGCAGGCCATCCGCAAGAAGTACGGCAAGGATCAGGTCAAGATGGCCGAGGAGATGCAGAAGCTGCAGCGCGAGCACGGCTTCAATCCCCTGCTGGGCTGCCTGCCGATGTTCATGCAGATCCCCGTCTTCATCGGTCTGTTCCACGTACTGCGGGCGTTCAACCGCACGGTGACCACCGGAGCGATTCCGATCATCGGGCACCCGACCGCTCCGATGACCGTCGAGCAGAACCGCAACACCCCGAACTACGGCTTCTCCAAAGAACTGGTCCAGAACTTCCTGGAGGCCCGGTTCTTCGGTGTCCCGCTGTCGTCGTTCTTCGCGCCGTATAAGCAGGGTCAGTGGGACGCGTTCATGCACGGGGGTCACGGACCGTACGACTTCACGCGCACCGACATCCTGCTCGTGATCCTGCCGATCATGATCATCGCGTCGCTCATGACCTACCTCAACGCGCGTGCCGCGGTGAAGCGCCAGACGCCGGCGATGGCCGAGGCGCAGCAGACGCGGATCATGAACATGCTCTCGCAGTACATCTTCCCGCTGGGCATCTTGGTGTCTGGCCCCTTCTTCCCCGTCGCCATCCTCCTGTACTGGGTGAGCAACAACGTGTGGACCTTCGGACAGCAGCACCTCGTCTTCGGCCGGATGGCCCGCGAGGAAGAGGAAGCGAAGAAGAAGAAGGAAGAGGCGAACAAAGCCAACGCCCCCAAGCCCGGAGCACGGCCGGACAGGACGAAGCGCGGCGCTGCGGATGCCGCGGCGACCGAGGGTGATTCGGAGAAGAATTCCGATGCCGACTCGGCCTCGTCGGCCGGTGACGATTCGAGTACCGCAGGGTCCGGCCAGGGCCGGAAGTCCGGCGGCTCGTCATCCGGCGGTGCCGGCAACAAGGGCGGTACGACGAACAAGGGGAAGGCGGCCGGTTCGAAGAAGAACCGGCAGGCCGCCCGCAAGAACAAGGGCCGCTAGCCCCGGCCATCTGAAACAGCTTTCGCACCAGAGATAGAGGAGACCCAATGACTGCCGATGCGCAGGTTCCCGACGACGATGTCGTCACCGACGACGTGGTTGTGACCGCGGAGGCCGAGGAGACCCCGGCCGAGACGACCGCTGCCGACGACGCGGACGGTGCCACCGACGTCGTTGCCGAGCGAGCCGACGAGGACGACGAGGAGTTGGACGAAGAGGACCAGCTGATCGAAGAGGGCGAGATCGCCGGCGATTACCTCGAGCAGCTACTCGACGTCCTGGACTTCGACGGCGACATCGACCTGGACGTCGATGGCGATCGGGCCATCGTCAGCATCGACGGCGGCAAGGATCTGACGAAGCTCGTCGGCAAGCGCGGCGAGGTCCTCGATGCCCTGCAGGAGCTCACCCGCCTGGCGGTCCAGCAGGCGACGGGCGACCGCTCCCGGCTGATGTTGGACATAGCTCGGTGGCGTGCGGATCGCCGCGAGCGGTTGGCCGGACTCGGCACCGAGGTGGCCCACCGCGTGTTGGAGTCGGGCGAGCGCGAGGCCCTGGATCCGATGTCGCCGTTCGAGCGGAAGATCGTCCACGATGCGGTCGCCGCGGTCGACGGGGTGATCAGCGAGAGCGAGGGCGCCGAGCCCAAGCGGCGCGTGGTCGTTATCAAGACGTAGCGAGCACAGCGCGGTTCGACGACGACCCGTCGCGTAAGCTGAACGCGACGTACTACCGAGGAAGGTCCCGGCTCACGCCGGGGCCTTTCTCCGTTTCAGAACCAGGAATCACAGCGATGTAATTCCCGATGTTTCACGTGAAACATGGACCCGCCGGACCGCGATGTTTCACGTGAAACATCGCGAGGCGGGACGTCCACTCGGGCAGACCCCGAGGCCGCCCCAGGGGCGCGAGCGAGAGCGACGAGAGGATCAGCGTGTCGGTACCAGAGGTAGCCACCGAGCTGTTCGGCGATCGGCTGAGCCTGACTGTCGGGTATCGGGACTGGCTGGCCGACACGGCGGTCACTCGGGGGCTCATCGGGCCGCGCGAGGCCGATCGTCTCTGGGATCGCCACATCCTCAACTGCGCCGTCGTCGCGGCGCTGTTCCAGCCCGACGAACGGGTGGTGGACATCGGCAGTGGAGCCGGTCTACCGGGGATCCCCATCGCGATAGCCCGCCCGGATCTCGACGTGGTTCTGGTCGAACCGTTGCTGCGCCGCACGACCTTCCTCGACGAGGTGGTCGAGGACCTGGGTCTGACGAATGTCACCGTCGTTCGGGGACGGGCGGAAGAGAAGGCGATCATCGCCGAACACGGTGAGGCGGATGCGGTGACCTCCCGGGCCGTGGCTCCCCTCGACCGACTGGTCCGATGGTCGGCACCGCTGATCCGGGCGGAAGGTCGTCTGGTGGCGATGAAGGGGTCCAGCGCCGGCACGGAGATCGAGGAGCATCGATCCGCCTGCGGTTCACACGGGATCACCGATCTGCGGGTGGAGACGGTCGGCGGCGATCGCCTTGCGGAGGCGACGACTCTCGTCGTCGGACGTAAGACGGCGGAATCGTCGGCCAGGGCGCGGCGTCGCAAGCGGCGAACAGAGAGTGAGCGGAGCGTTTAGCGCGCACCACGGGTGGCCGAGGCCATTCGAGCCGGGCGGGAGTGCCGGTGTCCGGCGGACAGGTTTGGCGTTGTCGGACCGGACGAGCAGAATACTCAGAGAGAACGAAACGATCGTGAAGGATGACAACAGTGCCGAGTAATCAACCGAATGTTTCACGTGAAACATCGGGCCACCGAGGCGGAGCCGACGCCTTCGTCGACACCCCGATTGCTGCGGCCGCGGCCCGCGCCAGCGAGATTCTGACCCCCGGTGGTACGCCACCGCTCCCCCGTCCGGCTCAGCCCCGGATCCTCACCGTCGCCAACCAGAAGGGCGGAGTCGGCAAGACCACGACCGCGGTCAACCTGGCGGCGGCGTTGTCGATCCACGGCCTGCGAGTCTTGGTCGTCGACCTCGACCCGCAGGGCAATGCCAGCACGGCACTGGGGATCGATCACCGACAGCCCAATATCTCGTCGGTGTACGAGCTCCTGTTGGGGGAAGCCGATCTGGTCTCCGCGATCCAACAGAGCCCGGCGCACGAAACCCTCTACTGCGTGCCGGCGACACTCGACCTCGCCGGTGCCGAGATCGAGCTGGTCTCCCTCGTCGCCCGCGAGAATCGGTTGCGCAACGCGCTCAGTCACGAGGTGCTCAAGCAGTTCGGTTTCGACTACGTCTTCATCGACTGCCCACCGTCGCTGGGCTTGCTGACGGTCAACGCGATGGTCGCCGCGCGCGAGGTCCTCATCCCGATTCAGTGTGAGTACTACGCCCTCGAGGGTGTCGGACAGCTGCTGCGCAACATCGAGTTGGTCCAGGCGCACCTCAATCCGCAACTGCACGTCTCCACCGTGCTGCTGACGATGTACGACGGGCGGACCAAGCTGGCGGATCAGGTGGCCGAGGAGGTGCGCCGGCACTTCGGTGACAAGGTGCTGCGGACGATCGTGCCGCGCAGCGTCAAGGTGTCCGAGGCGCCCGGTTTCGGTATGACGATCATCGACTACGACCCGGGTTCCCGAGGGGCCATGAGCTACGTCGACGCGGCCCGCGAACTCGCCCTCGCGGCACCGGTCGCCGACGGCTCCGCGCGGTAGGGAGAACGAATCACCATGAGCACTCCACGTAAAGGCGGCCTGGGCCGCGGCCTGGCCGCACTGATCCCCACCGGCCCCCCGGAGACCGATGCACCGTCGGCGACGAGTCCCACGTCGACGTCGATGGGCACCCAGGGGATGGGCGCCGCGGCCGCGGATGTCGTCCTCGGCACCGGCTCGGCCGCGACGACCGCGCCGGTTCCCACCGGTGACGGCGTCGATGTCGGGGCCGTCTACCGCGAACTCCGCCCCACCCAGATCCAGCCCAATCCGCATCAGCCGCGCACCGTCTTCGACGAGGAAGCCCTCGCCGAGCTCGTGCACTCCATCCGAGAGTTCGGCTTGATGCAGCCGATCGTCGTGCGGCGATTGACCGTCCCCCAGGGAGACGTCGAGTACCAACTCGTCATGGGCGAGCGCCGCTGGCGGGCCAGCCAAGAGGCGGGTCTGGAGACCATCCCGGCCATCGTCCGCGAGACCGCCGACGGCGACATGCTGCGCGACGCACTGCTGGAGAACATCCACCGGGCCCAGCTGAATCCGTTGGAAGAGGCGGCCGCCTATCAGCAGCTGCTCGACGAGTTCGACGTGACGCAGGAAGAGTTGGCGCAGCGGATCGGGCGGTCGCGACCGCTGATCACCAACATGATCCGGTTGCTCAAGCTGCCCATCCCGGTCCAGCGGCGCGTTGCGGCCGGTGTGCTGTCGGCTGGACATGCCCGTGCCCTGCTCGCCCTGGAGGCCGGAAGTGAGGCCCAGGAGGCGCTGGCCGCCCGCATCGTCGCCGAGGGACTCTCGGTGCGTGCCACCGAAGAAGCCGTGACCCTCGCCAATCGCGGCGACGCCCCGGAGCCTGCCGGACCGACGGCCAAGCGCAAGCAGATGGTGATGCCCGGGCTCCAAGACGTCGCGGAGCGACTGTCCGATCGACTCGACACCAGGGTCACCGTGAGCCTCGGCAAGCGCAAGGGCAAGATCGTCGTCGAATTCGGGTCGGTGGAGGATCTCGAACGTATTGTCGAGGAAATCTCGAGAAAACGGTCGTGATTCGCGCACCCAGGGACACCCACTCGAAACGTCACAGTGACGAGAGAACCGGAGAGGCACCGTGTTGATCCGAAACCCGTTGTGCCCCAACGCTTCTCGTCAAATCAACGTGCGCCGCGGGTGAATTGAGGTGGGAATCCGGCTGCGTGCGTTCGACACCGAGAATTTCGAGTCCCTCCCCCGCCATGCGCGCGGGTGTGTCTTCTGGGAGGTCGATCCGAGCGCCGGGATACGCACGAGCGAATTCGACAAGGAGGCCTGGACGTCGGGTCTGCTCCTCGAGTGGGGCACCTGTGCCCAATTGGCGGAGTCGGGTCCCAATGTGGTGCCCTCGGGTGCGTCGTTGAGTCTGCAGTCGAGGACCGTCGTCGGGACGGCCTTCTACGCGCCGCCACCGCGCGTCCCCCGAGCCGCGCACTTCCCCACCTCCCCGGTGAGCGTCGACGCGGTGCTGCTGACGTCATTGAGAACCGAGCCGGGATTCACCGACATCCGTGCGATGCTTCTCGACGCGGTGGTGGCCGACCTCGTGCAGCGCGGTGTGCGCGCCCTGGAGGCATTCGGTATTCGCGCCGACGCCGGGCCCGACCCCTCCGGTCCCGACGACATCTGCGAGGAGTGCATGATCGAGGCTGACTTCCTGGCGGACTCCGGATTCGAGTTGGTCGCGCCGCATCACCGGTTTCCGCGCTACCGCCTGGTCCTCGACGAGGGACTCGGATGGAAGTCGGCCGTCGAAGGTGCCTTGGAGCGGCTGATCGTCGAGGCGGCTATCACGATCACCAGTGGTGAGCTCGAACTGTCCCCGGCGATGGGACGGGCATCGAGGAACGACAGACGGGCCTAGGAGATGGCGCGCTCGGCGGCGATCAGATCGGCGAACGTGTACGTGCCGGTGGGACGGTCGTTCTCCCCCAGCAGATAGACCCGCTTCACGGCCACGAGAATGGCCTCGGCCACGGTGTCGCGGTGCGCGGGGTCCTGGAGCCACTGCGCGTCTTCCGGGTTGGTGATGTAGCCGATCTCGATGAGGGCCGTCGGCATCCGCGTCTCGCGGAGGATCGGCCAGGTGCGCGGATGCGTCCGGCAGTCGTAAAGCCCTGTGCGAGCGACGATTTCGCGCTGAATGAAGCTTGCGAGGTTCCGTCCGACGGCCGAAAACGAGGCCGGGCTGTTGCCGAAGTAGAAGCTGGCGACACCCCGTGCGGAGGAGGTCGGGTGATGGGCGCAGCGCAGCGCGATGACGAGGTCGGCATCGACGGCGTTGGCCGTGTGGGCGCGCTCCGAGTCGTCCGGCGCGGTGCTGCGGCGCACGAGGGCATCGGGATCGGTGTGCCCGGCGTGGGAGACGAAGGTGTCCATGCCGGCGGCGCCCATCCGGCCTTCCAGACGCTGCGCGAGATCGTGCAGGACGTAGTCCTCGAGCCCGGCGATCTCGCCCGTCGAAAGCGGGTGCGTGCCACCGGTACCGGCGTCGATCAACACGCGCTTGCCCGACAATTGCGGGCCGGAGCGCCGCAAGCGCTCTTCCTCGCGGATGGTGTGCGGGGAACCGCCGGTGATGCGGTTGCCCAGCCGGTCCAGGGAGCGCAGCGTCGCCGGTCCGCAGATCCCGTCGGAGGCCAAGTCGTATTCGGACTGGTAGCGGCACAGCGCGGTGTGGGTGGCTTCGCCGAAGACCCCGTCGACGAGGCTCGGGTAGTAGCCGAGGTTCTGCAGGCGCGACTGGAGCGCCGCCACGTCGTCGCCGGTCATGGGCGAGGACAACCGGAACAGCAGAATCCGTGACCCGAGGTTGTAGGAGGACTCCAGGAGGGCGCGGTAGGTGGCCGCGCCGACGATCCCGTCGGCGAGCAGGCCGCGCTGCTGCTGGAAGGCGCGCACGGCGTGGTCGAGAGCCTCGTCGAATACGGCCTCCGGCGATGCCCACTCCCCGTCGTCGACGGCCAATGCGTCGGGACCGGAGGTATCGGGCAGGAGCTGGGCGGTCACCAGGATGGCGCGGATTTCGGCGACTGCCGAGCCCTGATCACCAAGCCTGAACGACGGCATCGACTTACTCCTCACCCCGGCGTGACAACCCCATCGGACACGGGGCGCTCACCGACAACGTCCCAGCGCAATCCTGCGCGCCGGGCATCGACAATTGTGTCAGGTTGATCTCGGACAACACAAATGCACGATGCACGTCAGTTGACTCGCCGGTCAGGACGGGTTGATGACCGAGTCGAGTTCGCGCAGCAGCGCCGCCTTGCCCTTGGCGCCGACGATGGTCTTGACCACCTCACCGCCGGAGAAGAGCTTCATCGTGGGGATGGACATGATCTCGTAGTCGCGCGCGACGCCGGGGTTGGCGTCGACGTCGATCTTCGCGACGGTCAGCTTGTCGCCGTTGTCGCGGGCGATCTCCTCGAGGACGGGTGCGACCATCTTGCACGGTCCGCACCAGGTGGCCCAGAAGTCGACGAGGACGGGCTTGTCCGAGCCGAGCACGTCCGTGGCGAACGAGGCATCGGTGACATCGGTGGTGTGGGCGCCCATTGGGTGGCTCCTTCGGTCGGGGATGGTTGGGAGGGTCAGGATTGTGCGGCCGCGGCCTGCTTGGTCGGTTCGGCGGCGCGATCGGCCAGCCAGCGCTCGGCATCGATCGCCGCCGCACAGCCGCTGCCGGCGGCGGTGATCGCCTGTCGGTAGGTGTGGTCGACGAGGTCGCCGGCCGCGAACACCCCGGGGACCGAGGTGTAGCTGCTGCGGCCCTCGGTGAGCACGTAGCCGGCCTCGTCGCGGTCGACCTGGCCGGCGACCAATTCGCTGCGCGGATCATGGCCGATGGCCACGAACATGCCGGTCACCGGCAGATCGCGCGTCTCGCCGGTGCGGGTGTCCGACAGCACCAGGCCGGTCACCGAGTCGTCGCCGACGATCTTGTCGACGGCCGTGTTGGTGATGAATTCGATCTTGGGGTTGTTGCGCGCGCGGTCGAGCATGATCCGCGACGCGCGGAATTCGTCGCGCCGGTGGATCAGGTACACCTTGGTGGCGAACTTGGTGAGGAAGGTCGCCTCCTCCATCGCCGAATCGCCGCCGCCGATGACGGCGATCTCGTTGTCCTTGAAGAAGAAGCCGTCGCAGGTGGCGCAGGCCGAGACGCCGCGGCCGAGGAGGCGCTGCTCGTCGTCGAGGCCCAGGTATCGTGCCGCCGCGCCCATCGCCAAGATGATCGCCTTGCTGCGGTACACCTCCCCGCCGACCTCGACCTCTTTGATCTCGCCGTCGAGGCGGATTGTGTCGACATCCTCCATGCGCAGGTCGGCGCCGAAACGCAGCGCCTGCTCGCGCATCTCGTCCATCAGATCGGGGCCCTGGATGCCCGCGCGGAAGCCGGGGAAGTTCTCCACCTCGGTGGTCGTCATCAACTCGCCGCCGAACTGGGTGCCCTCGAAGACGATCGGCGACAATTCGGCCCGCGCGGCATAGATCGCGGCGGTGTATCCGGCCGGGCCGGAGCCGACGATGATCACGTCGGCGATGGTGTCGTCGGAACTGGTGCTCACGGTTGTCCTTCTTCGGTGTAACAGGCTCTGGATGGCTCAACACAAGGGTAGGCCGCGTTGTTCCACGCCCGGTCGGCAGCCGCCGATATTCGAAAGACTATTCGCCGACGACGGCGTGGGCGAGCGTGCCCGGTTTGCCTGCGTCGCAGTCGCGGGTCGTCACCAGGGCGTCGAACCGTCCGGGGGTACCCGCCGGGGTGAGGATCACCTGTGCCGGGACGCCGCGGTAGTCCAGATAGCCGGCGCCCACCACGGCCTTGCCGCCCCATCGGTTCGCGAGGAGGCAGCGGGCGAGGCGGTTGGCGTCCAGGCTCTCACTCTGCGGGCCGTGGGCCGCGGCGAGCAACGCCGCGGTGTCGGCGGTGGCGACCTGCTGGCCGGCGCGCGGGGCGGTGAGCTGGCCCGGTGCCATCAGGACGGCGACCAGTACCCCGCCGAGGAACACCCCGACGACCGCGGCCGCGACCAACCAGATCGCCGAGAACCGCCGGGACGGACCCGCCACGTCTTCCTCCGGCGCTTCCTCGGTGGGCGCCGGACCGGCTTCCTCGAGTCGGCCGAGGGTCTCCTCCGAGGCGGCTCGCACGCTCTCGGGCACGACGACATCCGGGGCGGGCAGACCGTTCAGCGCGGCGGTGGTGGCTTGCAGCGACTCGAGCACCTGCTGGGCCGCCGGGTCTTGCGGGAGTCGGGACCGCACGTGGGCCGCCACGTCGTCGTCCAGGGCACCGGCGTGGAGATCGGCGATCACTTCCGGGGCGAATGGCGGCTCCGGAAACACCCGGGACACGTCGCTCACGTGAGACATCGGCCTGCTTTCCTCGGAACTGTTCTTACTGTACGACGCGGCGCAGGCCCGCGTGGTTCCCTTGGCTTCTTCTCCGCGGTAAGAGAATTTGGGATTCCCGCAGGTCGCCGTCCGAGAACCAGCGGCGGGAAGTACACCGGGCGGAGTCGACGCCGGAGAAGACTCAAACCGGGGTGCGCAGGCTCGCCAGAATGACCGAAAGCCGCAGCCGCCCACGGGCGCAGCGGCTCTTGACGGTGCCGGTCGGCACGCCCAGCAGGGCGGCGGCCTCGCCGATCGGATAACCCTCGACGTCGACGAGCAGGATCGCCCGGCGTTGGTCCTCCGGCAGCAGGCACAGGGCCCGGTTGATGGACAGGGCGAGGTCGACGTCATGCGCGTGATCGCTCGGATCGGGCAGTTGGGTGTCGAGCTCGGGCACCAGTTTGGCCGCCCGGACGCGGGAGCGGCGCATGCGGTCGAGACAGGCGTTGATGACGATGCGGTGCAGCCAGCTGGACACCTGGGAATCCGCGCGGAATTGACCGGCCATCTCGTGGGCGTTGGTCCAGGCGTCCTGCAGCGCATCGGGCACTTCCTGCGGATCATTCATCGTGCGGTACGCGACGGCGGCCATCCGGTCGTGATGGCGCCGGACCAGCGCGGTGAAGGCGTATCGATGGCCGCCGACGTGTGCTTCGAGTAGCTGAGCGTCGCTGAGATGCTCCAGATCCCCCCGGTTCATAGGCACGACAATAAGCAGTCGCCGACCGGTTCGGACGGCATTCTGGGCGGTTTGGGCAATCTTGGGGATAACTACAAACCGGCATTAAGAATCCCAAAGGACAATTCAGTGTGAATCAGCTGGTCAAGCCTAGAAATCTGTTGTGGGACAAAGGATTTCAGGACCGGTCAATCCACGAGTGGGACCGTTGGGAGCCGTGAGCGGGCGAGCTCAGCCTGTGGGTAACTCAGCTCTTCATGGAGATCTTCTGGACGATGGCCTCGTACTGCCCGTAATTCGTCTGCGAGGGCGCCAGCCGATCGATCCACACGAGCAGGAAGGGCGAGGACTTCGGGTTCGCCACGGTGATCGTGGTCGCGCCGGTGTCGACATCGCCGTCGGCAACCTTCGTCGTGGCATTCAACGAGGTGACGACGGCCGGTGCGGTCCGCAGCTCGACGTGGAAGCCCGGGTTGGGGGTCGCGACGGTCACCGAGCGGACCGTCCGGTTGCCGCCCAGGTTGAACATCAGCCCGATACCCGGCTTGAGGCCGCCGAAGTCCGCGGACGTCTTGTAGCGATCGGTCTGCCACGACGGGGTGTCGCCGCTGATCACATGCGTCACATTCGTCGACGGATCGGGCGGCTGGTTGGAGAAGTCGACGACGCTGACGGTCTGCAGCGGGATCGGTGCCCCGGGGGCATCGGCGTTCGTCGCCGAGCTGGTCGTCAGGATGGCGTCGATGTCCGAATTCGGCGCAGAACCGCCGAGGAGCTTCGAGAGCATGATGATCAGCGCGATTACGACGAGGAGTGCGGCGATCCCCAACCCGACGAGCAACGGCTTGTTCTCCCGCAGCGGTACCGGCGTCTCGGTCGCGACTTCGGCCGGCTGTTCGGCGGCCTCGGCCGGGGCAATCGGATTGCCGTCGGAATCGAGCGGCGCCACCGCGGTGGTCGGCAGGTCGGCGACGGTGGCCTGGTCCAGCACGTGCTGGATGGTCGCGGCGGTCCGGATCCCCTGGTCGCCGGAGATCGCGCGGGCCGCGACGGCGGAGATCTCGAACGGGATCTGCGGCCGGGCGCGACGCGGCTCGATGGGGGCCATCGGCGTGGCGCTCTGGTCGTCGGGCAGGGCGGGGTGCATCCCGCCGACCAGGTCGGAGCCCTGCTTGGTGGTCGTCGTCGCCGATCCGTCGGCGGTCAGCGGCCACCGGTCGAGGAGCAGGGCGTAGAGGACGGCGCCGAGGCCGCGGACGTCGGAGGTCTTGTCGTCGCCGGCGAGCGTGCCGGGGAAGGCGAGGACCGCGTCGCCGTTGGTGGAGATGCGAATGCGGTCGGGGCTGTCGATGGACAGGGCGCCGCCGGTGCGGTGGGCCGCTTCGGCGGCGGCGGCGAGGGCGCGCACCGCCCGGGCCGCCCCGCGCGGGGAGGGCTCGGTGGCCGACACCTGGGACAGCGAGGAGCCGGGTACCCACTCGGCGACGATGATGCCGCCGGACGAGCCGCGGATGACGTCGAGGACGCGTGCGGCGCCCGCCGAGTTCAAATGACCGATCCGGAGCGTGCGCGACAGCACCGCCTGGGGACCGTCGGCGTCGGCGGGCTCGCCGGCAGCGGTCGGCGCGGCGATCTGCTCGGCGTCGACGAAGGTCAGGGCCACGTCGCGATCGAGGTTGATGTCGCGGGCGTGCCAGAACTGCAGGCCGCGCGCGCCGCCGGCGTTGGAGATGAGGCGATACCTTCCGCCCGCGACGGCGGCACCGGGCACCAGGCGCGGTCCGCGCGGGGCGGTTCGCGTCGGCGGCGGGGCCGGCGCGTCCGAACCGGAATCGGCGGAATCGGACCCCGCGGCGACAGCGCTCGGGTCGGCGGCCTGGTCCGTCGTCGAAGCGTCGTCGGCGGCCGCGGTGTCTTTGCCGTCGCTCATAATCGGCATTCCTTTCCTGCGGTAGCGCATATTTGGCCGGGCGGCGAGATCGTCGGTCCGGGGCGGCATAGATATGCTGCCCGTTCCGGCCGCTCCACCACTGTGAACGGTATAGGAACGCCACGTCGATGTGCCCCGATCGAAGCGGCGGACGACTTCAACTTGACCAGAGTAGGGCAGGGATTCGTCCGCGCCAATCTTGGGGAAGGCGACGGTCATCGTGGTGTCGTCCGCGTCCGGCGACGACAGGTCCGGCTTGGGTGCGAGCGCCGGGACGAATCTGCCGATCGCGCGTCGGGCCATGGTGGTGATGGCCACGACGTCGGGCACCTTCGCGACGGCCATGACCGCATAGGCCAGACCGAGGGCGACGATCGCGGTGATCGCCAGGTAGAGAAGCCACCCGGCGGTGCCGTAGGAGTCGCCGAGGCGGCGCAGCCCGAGTAACCGCGCCAGCACCCAGGTCAGGGCGACGGCACCGATCGAGGCGAGCAGGGTGATGACGGTGGTCCGCGCCGTTCCCGACGTGCGGCGGTTGCCCAGGTGGGAGCGGAGCAGGAAATGCCCGACGATCGCCCCGGCGAGGTAGCCTAGGCCGTTGGACAGGGCCAGCCATCGGATGATGAGGTTCGGGTCGTCGAACAGCACCGGACCGAGCAGCGAGGCGCCCACCTTGACCCCGGTGATGCCGATGACCATCCCCGTCGGGGTCCAGGCGTCCTCGCGGGCGTAGAAGACGCGCAGCTGCACCAGGGTCATCGCGTAGGGGATGAGGGTGAAGGCGCCCCAGGCGAGCACCGATCCGAGTTGGGCGGGCAGGTCGTGGTTGTCGTTGAACCGGCCGTAGGAGAAGACGGCCGTGCCGATGGCCGGGCCGAAGAAGGTCATGAAGGTGACGACCGGGACGAGGGCCACCATCGTGAGTCGGGTGGCCAGCGAGAGGTCGGCGACGACGGCGGAGTCGTCCTTGGCGGCGGCGTTCCGCGACAACCGCGGCATGAGCGCGGTCAGGATCGTCACGCCCAAAATCCCGTACGGGAGCTGCAGCAACTGCCAGTGGGTTTGGTAGATGATGGGGCCGGAGGCGGCGTGGGCGGCCGCGATGTGGTTGGTGACCACCAGGCCGACCTGCAGGGCGAGGACGTAGACGATGATCGCCGCGGCCATGTTGCCGAACATGCGCAGACGGGCGTCGAGGCCCCACTGCAGGCGCAGCCGGACGCCGGCCTTGCGCAGGTAGGGCAGCAGGACGGCCGCCTGGACCACGACACCGAGCGTGGTGCCCACGCCGAGGACGAGGAGTTTGGGATCGCTGAGGTGGACCGGGTTCAACGTCAGATCGCCGGGCATCAGGACGAACAGCACCAGCGTGGCGATCTGGACGATGTTGTTCAGCACGGGGGCCCAGGCCCCCGGTTTGAAGACGTTCTTCACGTTGAGGATCGCCATGAACAGCGCCGAGACCCCGTAGAACAGGATCTCCGGCAGCAGCAGATAGGCGAAGGCGGTGGTCAGCGGGCGGGAGACCTCGCTGTGCGAGCCGACGTTCAGCAGGGTCAGGAACGGTGCGGCGACCAGGGCCAGCAACGTGGCGACGGAGAGCACCACCAGGGTGATCGTGAAGATTCGATTGATGAAGCCGGCGCCGCCGTCCTCGTCCTCGGCTTCGGCGCGGACCAGGACGGGGATGACGATGGCGGTCAGCACGGCGCCGAGGACGACCTCGGCGATCATGTTGGGGAGCACGTAGGCCACGCCGAAGGCGGAGGCGGCGGCAGGTACCAGCACGGCTAGGAGCAGGACCGACCGGACGAAACCGGTGATGCGGCTGATCAACGTCGCGAGGGCGATGGATCCGCCGGTGCGGACGACCGCGGCGTCGGAGGTCTCGTCACCGGCCGCACTCGGACGTCCGGTCGGCCGGTCGTCCGGCTCGCGTCGGATCGGTGCGGAGGAACGCGGCGGAAGCGGGCGGGGCGGAATCGGCCGCGGCTGCGCGCGACCGGCGATCGGCGGCACCGGCGCGGCCTTCGGATCGGCGAGGGGGCCGGACAGCGGGCGGAACCCGCCGGGCGGCGCGGTCAGCTCCGGATCGGCGTCGGGATGGTCAGTCATCGGTGTCACCAGTCGGGTTCGGGGGCGTTGCTTCGCCATGTCGCCAGGAATAGTCGCGGCCGGCGAGGAACCGGTCCTGCGGGCTGGCCTCGGGTCGGTCGGCGTCGGCGGGGTCGGGGGTGCCGCGGAACCGGTGCCACAGGCGCCGGGCGACGAGAAGCACGAGGATACCGGCGGCGACGAGGGTGACGACGAACAGCGGCTTGCCGTAGGCGTTGGAGTTCACCGACAGCATGATCGGTTCACCGCCGAGCTGCACACCGGAGGCGGATACCAGGGTGAAGCGCACCGAGGTGGCCTCCGAGCTCTTCGACTGCGCCGGGAACTGGACCTGGCGGGTGCCGCGGGCCGGTACCTCGATGACGCCGACGTCGCCGATGTCGAAGTCGTTCGGGGCGGTGGTGTCGATCTTCACCCGAATGGGCAGGGCGAGTTCATTGCGTGTGACCAGCAGCAACGGGCTGCGCTCGGAGACCTGCGTGTACTTTCCGCCCGGATCGAGGATGGTCACCGACTTCCGCATCTGGGCTAGCGCGTCGGAGACGGCGGTGACGTGGGCGGCGCGGGCCCCCCGTGCGACCGTCGGGGTGACGGCTTGGACGGGTGCGGGAAGTCCGCGCAGCAGGTCGTAGCGCAGCGGGGACATGTAGCGGTCCGGGCTGGCTCCCGCCGCCGGGGTCACGAGCGCCGACTGCAACTGCCAGCTGAGATTGGCCGACCCGTTGATCGACGCGGCCGCGGTCGCTGACGGGAGCCACCACGGACTCTCCCCGTCGGCCGTCTCGGTGCCCGGGGGGGCGACAAGACTCGCGGGTGCCGTCGCCCGGCCGGTCTCGGCGATGACACCCGGAATCGGTGTGGGGGTGGCGGCCCCGGACTGCAGCAGCAGTGCGGCGGTGGCGGCGAGGTCGACGGCGTCGGCCGGGGTGATCGACCAGTAGACCGGCGGCACGATCAGGGAGCTGCGACCGGCCACCGGGAGCGGGTCGCCCGGACGCGCGGGGAAGCGGGGGTCGGGGACGGCGATGGCCGGGAACGCGAGTGAGGCGAGCGCGGCCTGTCGGCGGCTGACCGGGGATTCGTCGCGCAGGTCGACGGCTTGGGTTTCCGGCGTCAGCGGCCCGGTGGTGGGTCGGGACCCGGCGGCGCCGAGTGCCGCGCCGATCGGCCGGTCGAAGGTGGCCAGGTGGTTCCCGGCGATCGAATACTGACCCGACGCCGCGCTGCGCCCGCGCGGGGCGACGGTATCGGAGCCGACCAGGGCCGTCGTCAGGTCGGCCTTGCCGAGTTCGTCGGCGCCGTCGGCCGTCAGCGTCCCGGCGGCGGGGATCGCCAATCCCCGGATACTCGCCACCCCGAGCAGGGAGTCGACGAGATCGGCACCGCCGTCGAAGGCCAGGCGGGTCAGGCCGGTGTTGCCGACGCGGTGCAGGGCGTCGGCGTCGGCACCGGCATAGGGCAGGGCGACCACGCACTGCTTGGCTGCCAGCTTCTTCAGATCCGCGAGCCACGCCGAGGCCTGCGCCTGTCCGGTGCCGGGTTTGGTGGCACCGGACCGGTTGCGGGCGTCGGCGAGGGTCGAATAGCCGTGTGTCATCGCCGTGACGGTGACGAGCAGGTCGGGGTCGACGGCCAGGCAGAGACTGCGGCGGAACACCGCGCGCGGATCGTCGGCGGGCGCCGAGATCACCGGGCGCAAACCGTCGAGCAGGTTGTGCAGCCGCCCGCCGGGGCTCATCGAGCGGGCCAGGTTCTCGTTGACCAGGACGATCGTGTCGGTGGCACCCGCGCCGATCCGACCCGGGACCGCCTGCGGCGGTGCGGCGATCGGCCACAGCATGGCGAAGCGGGCCGGATCACGCGTATTGGCGGCGATCGAACCGTCGGGGCCGAGGCCGGTGCTGGCGAGGGAGGGGTCGGCGGCATAGCTGCGCGCCCGGTCGCGGTCGGCGGGCAGGGAGAGGACGGGCAGGAGGGTGCGCGAATCGGCGACCCGCGCCTGTCCGCCGTCGTCGGGAGTGGCGTTCAGGTTGACCAGCAGCGGATACACACCCGGCTCGGTGATGCGCAGCCCGCCCGGGCCGTGCAGCGGCATGGTCAGGGAGAACCCCGCGCTTGCCCCGGGCGCCAGCGCGTCGGCGATCTGACGGAACTCGCCGTTGATCTCGAAGGTCGCGGGGTCGGCGGCGAGCTCGCTGCGCAGATCGGCCGCCCGGCGCGCGGGCTGTCCGCGTTGCACCCGCACGAGCGGCGTGTGCAGGGTGCGGTGCCCGGTGTTGCGGACGGTGCCGGCCACGACGACGGTGGGACCGGTGGCGGTGGTGACGACGGTCGGCTTGACCCCGTTGACGGACACGACGGCCGATACCCCGTCGGGGTCGGTGGTCCGCGGTGCCGACGACGGCGCCCCGGCCGCCATCCCCGGGGCCGTGACGAGGACGACCAGGAACAGCAGCACCGTGATCGCCGTGGCGCGCGTGCTAGTCACCCGTTGGCGGGGGCCGTCGGCCGCGGCGGCGTCGCCGGCGCGCGGATGGCGGCGGCGGCACCGGATCTTTGCGACGCTGGTTGCGTGCGGCTGCGGCTTTCTCATAGTCGTTCGGCTCGGTCCGGATACTGTCTGCTTCGCTCTGCGCGAGGCGGCCCGGATCGGCGGTCAACTCGGCGATGACCCCCTCGGCCATCCGGGCCAATCGTCGTTCGTCAGAGTACGTGAGCCGCTTGGGAAGCTCGACCAGCGGCACCCAGGCCACCTCGGCGACCTCGTAGTCGGCGTCGGACAGCTCGCCACCGGTGCTGCGCAAGAGATAGTGGTGGACCGTCTTGTGGATGCGCCGGCCCTCGCTGACGAACCAGTAGTCGATCTTGCCGAGCGGTGCGACGACCGACCCGCTGATCCCGGTCTCCTCGGCGACCTCGCGGATGGCGGTTTGCTCCGCGGTCTCCCCCGTTTCGATATGCCCCTTGGGAAGCGACCACATCATCCGGCCGCGCCGGTCGACGCGCCCGATCAACACTGCGGAGAGCTCGTCGTACGGACGGGAGAGGTCGGAGACGACGAGACCGCCGGCCGAGGTCTCGCGCATGGTCCGCAATCGGGGCGCGGTCCGCGACCGATTACGGTTGCGGTCCCCGCGCGGTTGATCCCCGCGCTGCTTGCCGGCACCGGCGGATGTCTTGGCCCGCTTGCCGGCCGCCGCGACGAGGTCGGAGGGCTTGGGGTGGTGCTGCGTCGCGTCCGACTCGAGGGGCGGGTCGGCAACGGGCTTCGGCCCGGGCCGCGGCGCGCGCGGCTCGTCGTCGTGACGTTCGTCGTGCCGCGTGGACGGTGTCTGCGCTGCCGCCTGGGTGGTACCCGATTTCCCGGAGCCGCCGCGTCCGCGCCGACGCCGCCCCCGGCGACGTCCGCCGGAAAACCGTTCCCCCGATTCGCCAGATGCGCTGCTCCCGGCCCCTTCTACCCGGCCCGCTCGCTTCGTTTCGGGCGCCGCCTCGATACGGCCCGGCCGCTTGGATCCCGACGCCGCGGGGTCGCGGGGCGCGGGTGAGGGCTGGGCGGAGGACACGCTTCGATGCTAGCCGTACGTAACCTCAAGTTTGCCGTGGACGCCGCGATGCGCGATTGTGTCCGCGACCGATAGGCTGTCACCCCGTGACCGAGTCCGATTTGCGGCGCACGCGGCTATTGGCCGCGGCGGCTGTCTCGCTGCGCGGCCTCGGCGAGGTTCTCAACCCGTTGGGGCAGCTGTTCGCCGACGCCGGCCACGAGCTCTACCTGGTGGGTGGATCGGTGCGCGACGCGGTGCTGGGCCGTCTCGGCAACGACTTGGACTTCACGACCGATGCCCGACCCGAGGTGATCGCCCGCATCCTGGATTCCTGGGCCGACACCGTGTGGGACACCGGCATCGCCTTCGGGACGGTCAGCGCGCGCAAGGGCGAACACCTCGTCGAGATCACCACCTACCGCAGCGACTCCTACGACCAGCAGAGTCGGAATCCGACGGTGACCTTCGGCGACACCCTCGACGGTGATCTGGTCCGCCGCGACTTCACCATCAATGCGATGGCGGTCGCCATCACCGGCGACGGGGCGGCGGACTTCCACGATCCGCTCGACGGGATGACCGCGCTGCTCGCCGGGGTCATCGACACCCCGGCCGCCCCGGAGCAGTCCTTCGGCGACGACCCGCTGCGGATGCTGCGCGCGGTCCGGTTCGTCGCGCAGTTGGGATTCCGGGTCGCGCCGCGCACTTTCGACGCGATCGTGACGATGGCACCGCAGATCAATCGGATCACCGCGGAGCGGGTTCGCGTCGAGCTGGACAAGATGATCTGCGGGGAGCACGCGATCGAGGGCATCGACCTGCTCGTCGAGAGCGGCCTCGCCGAGCAGGTCATCCCCGAGGTGCCGGGGATGAAGCTGACGATCGACGAGCACCACCAACACAAGGACGTGTACGCCCATTCGCTGACGGTGCTGCAGCAGGCGATCGACCTGGAAACCGGCGATCCCGACCCGATCCTGCGGTGGGCGGCGTTGCTGCACGACATCGGCAAGCCCGCGACCCGCAAACACGAGGAGGGCGGCGGCGTCAGCTTCCACCACCACGAGGTGGTCGGCGCGAAGATGGCCCGCAAGCGGTTGCGCGCGTTGAAGTACCCGAAGGCGTGGGTCGACGACATCTCCCAGCTGGTGTTCCTGCACCTGCGGTTCCACGGATACGGCGACGGGAAGTGGACCGACGCCGCCGTGCGCCGCTACGTCACCGACGCGGGTCCCCTGCTGGATCGGCTGCACAAGCTGGTGCGGGCGGACTGCACGACGCGCAACAAGCGCCGGGCGCGGCGACTGCAGGAGAACTACGACGACCTCGAGCGCCGGATCGCCGAGATCGCCGCTGCCGAGGACCTGCAGCGCGTCCGCCCCGATCTCGACGGCAACGCCATCATGGAGCTGCTCGGCATTCCGCCCGGACCGCTGGTCGGCAAGGCGTGGAAGCACCTCAAAGAGGTGCGCCTCGATCGCGGACCCCTCGACCGCGACGAAGCCGAGGCCGAACTGCGCCGCTGGTGGGCCGAGAACGGCTGAGGCCGCTACGTCTTTCGGTCATCCACCAACGCCTCGGTCAGCGGGGTTATCGATCAGGTGGAAACTAGTGTGACGTGAGTGGCGTTCCGCGGAACGTTTTCGTCTCAGGAGTCACTGGCGTGTCTGTATTGGCGGAGGCTGCGACTAGTGCGGACGTTTGTTACCCGCATGTGGTCACAGATGTCCGCCGGGAGTTCGCCCCGAAGCCGGAACGCTACTAGCCGGGAAGCAGCACGTGCGCGGCACCCGGGAGGGTGTCGAATGTTGCCGGCAACTTCCCGACGATGTCCCCGTCGACGGAGATGAAGGCGGGCGGGTCGGATTCGACGCGCACCGTCGCGCCGCGCGCGGTGCGGACCAGCGGGTGATGCACGTGGGTGCCCTTGAACACCGTCGGCATCAGGCGCAGCAGGGTGCCGCGCCCGACCTCGGGCGACTTCGTCGCGATCGTCACGTCGAGCAGGCCATCGTGTACGTCGGCGTCGGGGGTGATGAGCATGCCGCCGCCATACGACGTGGTGTTGCCGATGGCGGCGAAGAGCACGTCGCCGTCGACGACACCGCGCCCGTCGACGGAGACGGTGAAGTGGCGCACCCGCAGCTTGGAGATCTCCCTGATCGCGGCGACCAGGTAGCGCGCCTGCCCGCGGGGCCAACGCATCTGGTTGGCGCGGATCGTCACGTCGGCGTCGAAGCCGGTCGCGGCGACGGTGACGAAGAGGACGGTCTCCCCCGAGTCCATCCGCACGCGTCCCAGGTCGAGGGCGCGGGAATGACCGGCCGCGATGATGTCGACGGCGCGGGGCAGATTCTTGTGGGGGATGCCGAGGGTGCGCGCAAGGTCGTTTCCGGTGCCGGCCGGGACGATGCCCACCGGGGTGTCGGACCCGACGGTCGCCGCCGCCTCCAAGGCCAGGCGGATGCTGCCGTCGCCGCCGACGGCGACCAGCGCGTCGATCTCGTCGTCGGCGACGGCCTCTTCGGCGAGCCGCCGCGCGTCGTCGAGATCACGGCCGGCGACGAGCCGCACCCGCACGCCGCGCGCATGTAGCAGCTGCTCGACCTGGGCGGCGATCGCCAGCCCGGTGCCTTTGCGGGCGAGCGGGTTGGCGAGGATCGCCAGGGATCGGATCGGCATCAGACCAGTTTGCCCGGGTTGCAGACGCCGGCGGGGTCGACCGCGGATTTGACCGCGGTGAGGATGTCCACGCCGAGGGTGCCGATCTCGTCGGCCAGCCACGGCTGGTGGTCGCGACCGACGGCGTGGTGATGCGTGATGGAGGCCCCGGCGTCGACGATGGCCTGGCTGACCTTCTTCTTGGCGGCCAGCCACTGGTCGAGCGGGGTGTCGTCCTGGCGGTAGACGACGGTGAAGTACAGCGATGCGCCGGTGGCGTAGGTGTGCGAGATGTGGCACATCACGACGGTCGGCTCGGGCAGCGCCTCGGTGAGGGCGGCGGTGACCGCGGTCTTCAGCTTGTCGAGGTTGCTCCAGGTGGTGACCGTCTCCAGCGTCTCGCAGCCGACGCCGATGTCGAGCAACGCATCCCGCAGGTACGGGCCGGAGAAGCGGCCGTGCTCCCAGGTCTTGGCCGCCGCCTCGCCGAGCGATTGCCCGCCGGCACCGGCGAAGATCTCGCGGACCACACCGGCGCGGGCCGCGACCGCGGCGGGTGAGCCCTCGAAGGTCGTGATCGCCAGGCAGCCGCCGGGCGGTGCCGGGGTCTCCTCGGCGGCCTCTTCGCCGATCTCGGTGGGGCGGGCCAGGTTGAGCGCGGTCTCCACCTCGTCGGAGACGCGCATGACCGTCGGCATCACGCCCTCCTGCGCGGTACCGCGGAAGGCGGCGGCGGCGTCGGCGAAGGAGTCGAAGCGCCAGGCCTCGTACTCGGTGGCCTCGGGCACGCGGTGTACGCGCACCGACACCCGGGTGACGATGCCGAAGGCACCCTCGGAACCCATGACCAGCTGGCGCAGATCCGGGCCGACGGCGTTCTTCGGCGACCGGCCGGCCTCCAGCACGCCCTTCGGGGTGACGAGGGTGAGTGCCTGCACCATGTCGTCGAAGCGGCCGTATCCGGCCGACGCCTGTCCCGACGAGCGGGTGACGGCGAAACCGCCGATCGTCGCGTAGCGGAAACTCTGCGGGAAGTGGCCGATCGAATAGCCGCGCTCGCCGAGCAGTTTCTCCGCGTCGGGACCGGTGAGCCCCGCACCGAGGGTGGCGATCTGGGAGACCTCGTCGAGGTCGATGAGGGCGTTCATGCGACGCAGGTCGACGGAGACGGCGGCGCGGAATCTGCCGGCCTCGGGGTCGACGCCGCCGACGACGCTGGTGCCGCCGCCGAAGGGCACCACGGCGACCCCCTGCTCGGCGGCCCAGGCCAGCAGCGCGGCGACCTCGTCGTCGGTCGCCGGGACCACAACGGCATCCGGCGCATCCTGGTTGGATTGTCGGCGTCGCAGCAGGTCGGGCGTCGACTTGCCGCCGGCGCGGACCAGGCGGTCGGCATCGGCGGCCGACACCCAGTCGTCGCCGACGATGCCGCGCAGTCCGCGCAGATCGTCGGCGGACAGGCGACTCGGCGAGACGGCGACGGTCGCCGGGTCGATCGTCGGGAGGGTCACGTCACCGGAGACGCCGAGCATTCCGCGGATCAGCGTGGAGGTGCCCTCGGACAGGGGGGCGGCCAGTTCGGGGTCGCCCCAGGCGTCCCAGCGCATCGGCGGGGCGGGGACTTTGTGCAGTTCGGGGTCAAATCCAGCATTCATGCGATACAGTGTTACACATCATGTCAATTCGTAATGCAGGATCGGGCGAATTCGTCTCCGAGACGGGCACCTCCACCTCGAGCGACGAACTGGGCACCCGCGTGCTCGACGCCGCCCGCGAGGAGATCCTCCGGCAGCAGGGCCGCAAGGTCAGCCTGGCCGACGTCGCGCGCGCGGCCGGGGTCAGCCGCCCGACGGTGTACCGCCGGTGGGCCGACCTCGATGCCGTCGTCCGCGACCTGTGCCACCGCGAGATCACGCGGATCGTCGCGGCCGTGCAGGCGACCACTCCGCTGCGCACGCGCAGCGGATTCGGCGCGGCGATCGACCAGATCGTCCGGGTGGCCGGCGCCATCCGCGACGACGAGCTGTTCGCGCAGCTGTGGAGCACCCGCCCGGACTTCTGGCAGCCCTACGTCTTCGACCGCCTCGGCACCAGTCAGCGCAGCCTGCTGCGGCTGTTGGCCGACGGGATCGAGCAGGGGCAGGCCGACGGCTGGGTCCGTGACGGCGAACCGGACAAGCTCGCCGCCATGGTCCTGCTCATCACCCAGTCGGCGGTGCAGTCGCGGAGCCTCGTCGAACCGATCCTCGGTGAGGAGTGGTCCACCGAACTGCACCGCGCGTTGGCGAGCTACCTTCAAATCCCCGGCGAGGAGAACCGATGACCGTACTGAACGTGACCCGACGACGAGACGACCTGGCGGCGCTCACGCGGCGGACCGAGCCGCTCGACGTCCTGGTGATCGGCGGTGGGGTGACCGGCGTCGGCGTGGCGCTCGACGCCGCGACCCGAGGATTGTCGGTGGCGCTCGTCGAGGCCGACGACCTGGCTTTCGGCACGTCGCGCTGGAGCAGCAAGCTGGTCCACGGCGGCCTGCGCTACCTGGCCTCCGGCGACGTCGGCATCGCCCGGGAGAGCGCGGTCGAACGCCATCACCTGATGACCACGATCGCGCCGCACCTCATCACACCCGTGCGCCAGATCGTCCCCGACTACGGCGTGCGCACCAGCGACCTGCTGGTCCGCGCTGGATTCCTCGCCGGTGACGTGCTGCGCCGCGTCGCCCACACACCGTCGGATGTCCTGCCCGGACCCAAGCGGCTGTCGGCGCTCGAGGTCCTCGCCGCCTGCCCGACGGTGCGCAGGCACGGGCTGCGCGGCGGCGCGTCGACCACCGACGGGCAACTGATCGACGACGCCCGGCTGGTCACGGCGATCGCCCGCACCGCCGCGGGGTACGGCGCGCAGATCCTCACCCGGGTGCGTGCGGTGCGCGCCGACGGCGGTGGCGCGGTCTTGTTCGACGAGGTCGACGGCGTCGAGTTCGCCGTCGCCGCACGCTCGGTGGTCAACGCGACGGGCGTGTGGGCCGCCGGAATCGACTCGACGCTGAGCATCCGCCCCAGCCGCGGCACCCATCTCGTCTTCGACGCGGAGACCTTCGGCAATCCGACGGGTGCGTTGACGGTGCAGATCCCCGGCTCGACCAGCCGTTTCGTCTTCGTCCTCCCCGAACAGCTCGGCCGCGTCTACCTGGGGCTGACCGACGTGGATGCCGCCGGGCCGATCCCCGACGTCCCGACCCCGGACGACGAGGAGATCGACTTTCTCCTCGACACCGTCAACACCGCCTTGGCGATCCCGGTGACCCGCGCCGACATCCGCGGCACCTACTCGGGTCTGCGCCCGCTGATCGACACGGCCGGCGGCGACGGCGGATCGCTCGCCGACGTCTCCCGGCGCCACGACGTCCGGGTCACTGACAAGACGATGGTCAGCGTCATCGGCGGCAAGCTCACGACCTATCGGCAGATGGCGCAGGATGCCGTCGACGCCGCGGTGTCCGCGGCCGGGCTGACCGCGTCGGCCTGTGTCACGACGTCGGTTCCGCTGGTGGGCGCGACTGCGCCGCGCGGCGTGCACACCGATGCGGCTGCTGTGTCCGGGCTACCCGCGTCGCTGATCGCCCGCTTCGGGGCCGAGGCGCCGCGCGTGGTCGAGGTGGCGACCGTCCCCGATCCCCTCGCCCCAATCGTCGACGGCATCGACGTGACCCGCGCCGAGATCGAATTCGCCTTCACCCACGAGGGCGCACTCACCGTCGACGACGTGCTTGAGCGCCGCACCCGGATCGGGCTGGTGCCCGCCGATGCCGACCGTGCCCGTCCCGCCGTCGAGGAGATCGCCGGCTGACCACTCCCGTGGAGCTGGCCGTCAGGCGTTGACGGTGACCGCGCGGTCGGAGCCGGTGGGGACGATCTCCACGCCGAGCGGCATGAGGGAGATCGGGACCATCTTGAAGCTGGCGATGCCCAACGGGATCCCGATGATCGTCGCGCACATGGCGATCCCCGCGGTGATGTGGCCGATGGCCAGCCAGATCCCGGCGACGATCAGCCAGATGATGTTTCCGATCAGCGACATCGTGCCCGCCGTCGGCTTGCGCTCGATGGTGCGGCCGAACGGCCACAGGGCGTAGTTCGCCATCCGGAACGACGCGATGCCGAACGGGATGGTGACGATCAAGATGCAGCAGACGACGCCGGCGAGCGCGTAGCCGATCGCCATCCACAGTCCGCACAGCACCAGCCAGATGATGTTGAGGATCGTCTTCATCCCCCGAGTATGCCCGAATCCGGGAGACCCGGTCGTCACGGTTTGCGCTGCCGCACTTCGTCGATGACCCCGTCCCCGTCGGAGTCGACGAGCGCGGTGTCCCACACCCCGTCGCCGTCCGTGTCGACGCGGAGCTCACCACCCGGCCCCGGCCCGCTGACCAGCGTCGCATCGGGTCGGCCGTCCCCGTCGAGATCGATCGGTACCGACACCCGACCCGGCGGCGGTGCTGGCTTCGGCGGCTCGTCGGGTGCGCCAGGGGGTTGGCCGCCGATACCTGTTGGAGCGGGCGCAGACACCGACCACGTCCCGTTGCCGGTATCGGTGAAGAAGGCGTCGACCACCCCGTCGTCATCGAGGTCGAGTGCGGCGAGGTCGGCGATACCGTCCCCGTCGAGGTCGACCATCAGATCGTCGACCAGGCCGTCGCCGTCGAAGTCGAGGCGTACCGAATCGAGGCGGCCGTCGCCGTTGAGGTCGACGTCGGCCGGTGCGTACCAGGTGTGGGTGCCCCCGATCCCGGTGCCGAAGGTGTGGGCGATGAGCGACGGGTCCATATTCCTTGGACGCAGCCCGCCCCCATTCGGTTCCCGCACCCGGGCACGAGGTGGTCTCCGAACCGCCACCGGGCGGGGATAGATTGGGAGACATGTTTCTCAGCGAGCTCGGATCGGCTTGGCACGCCGCGCGCGTCGAGCCCGAAATCGTGGCATGGGACTCGGCGTCGGCCGGTCGCTCGTCGAACGCGGTCATCGAGACGGTCACCAACCACCTGTGGGAGGAGTCCAAGCAGGGCTCGTATGTCGCGATGGACGCCGCGGCCGCCGAACTCGACCGCGGCTCGCGCGAACTCGCCGCGCTCCTCGGCCACCACGCGGACGAACTGTTCTTCCGCGACACCGCCAGGGCCGCCCTGCGCGCCCTGCTCGGAGTCGCGAACCTGCCGATCGCCAGCACGGTGTGGGTGGCGCGCAACGAGTTCGGGCCGAATCTCGTCGAATTCGAGCGTCGCGGATACGCGGTACACACCCTCCCCAACGTCGACGTGTACGGGCACGTCGACACCGATGCGTTGGAAAACATGCTGCAGTTCGAGCAGCCCGATTTCATCCACGTCTGCCAGATCGGATCCGGCAGCGGCGTGGTCCAGCCGGTCGCCACGATCGTCGAGATCGCCCACGCCGCCGACGTCCCCGTCGTCGTCGACGTGGCGCAGGCGGTCGGTCACGTACCCACCATCACCGGTGCCGACGTCGTCTACGGGACCAGTCGCAAATGGCTCACCGGTCCACGCGGCGTGGGATTCGCTGCGGTCCGCCCCGACTCCCGGCTGCGCATCGACATCGCCGAGGCCGACGCGGGGACCACCGGCGGCTTCGTCGCCGGTCGCCTGGGTCTGGGGCAGGCGGTGTCGGAATTGATCGAAGCGGGACCGCAGAAGGTGTTCGACGAACTGGCGGCCATCGGTGCGGCGGTGCGCGAGCGCCTGACCGGAATCGCGAGCTGGGAGGTGGTGGAACCGGTCGACGAACCGTCGGCGCTGGTCACCCTGGCTCCCCCGCCTGGTTTTCAGACCGCCGACGTCGTCGCCGCGGCCGCCCATCTGCGCAAGATCGGCCTGCTCGTCACACCGGCCGGGCCGGAGCGCACACCGTTGATGCGCGACGACGCGGTGCTGCGCCTCTCCCCGCACCTCGACGCGACGCGGGAGGACCTGGACCACCTCGCCACCGCGCTGCGGACGATGGGCTACTGATCGGAGGTCCGCACCCGATTCGGGTCGGCGGGCTCCCGGCGGCGCTCGTCGATCGGGGCCACTTGGTCGACGAGGCGGCGGCGCACCACTTCGGCCAGCGCCGAGGTGTAGATAAGTGCGCCGACGATGATCAACACGGCGGCATGGCCGGTGGCGGGGACGAGCAGCGCGGCGGCGAGTGCGGCCGCGATGAAGGTCAGGTTGAATACCGCGTCCTGGATCGCGAACACCTCGCCGCGGGTGTCGTCGGCGATGTCGAGTTGCATGGCCAGGTCGCCGCACAGTTTCACCGTCTGCCCCACCCAGCCGATGATCGTGACCGCGACGACGAGAATGTTCAGGTTGAAGGTCAGCAGCACCGTCTGCGCGCCGATTCCGACGGCCAGCGATCCGGCCAGCGTCCACGTCCGGCCCAGGTGGTGTACCGCGACCGGCGTGGTGAACGCGGCGAGGAGGGCCCCCAGGGCGGTGGCGCCGACGAGCAGCAGGAAGCGGCGCAGCCCGGCTGACTCGCCCGTCGAGTTCGCCAGCACCAGCAGGACCAGCGTGTTGATGCCGAAGACCGCCCGATGCGCGCCGATGGCCCCGAGGACGAGGGCCACCGACGGTGCGCCGATGATGGCCTCGACCCCGCGCTGCACGCCGTGGCCCACGTGGCCCGCGCTGCCCGAAGCCGTCGTCGGCGGATCGTCGACGAGGTCGGGACCCAGGGCCCCGGCCGAGAAGGTCAGTGCGAGAAGCGCGGCCAGGAGGCCGAGCGCGACCGCGACCAGCATCACCCAGGCGGCGCCCGTCGTTCCCGCGCCGAGGACCATCCGTGCGCCCGCCGCGATTCCCACGCCGCCCATCAACGCGACTCCGCCCAGCGTGGTGAAGACCGCGTTGAGGGTGATCAGCGATTCCCGATCGGTGACGTGCGGCAGCGCGGCCGACATGCCGGCCGCGACGAATCGGCTGGCGCCCATGACGACCAGGGCCGCGCCCAGCACGACGAATTGGCGCAGGCCGGCGAGCAGCAGGCCGGCGGTGACGACGATGAGCACGCTGCGGATCACGTTGGCCCACAACAGGACGACGCGGCGATCCCACCGGTCCAGCAGGCCGCCGATCAGCGGACCGACCAGCGAGTACGGTCCCACCAGCACCACCAATGCACCGGCCATCGCCAGCGGCGAGGCTTGATGTTCGGGATTGAAGGCGATAGCGGCGAAGAGCGCGGCCTGGAACACCCCGTCGGCCGCCTGGCCGGCCAGTCGAGTCGCGAGGAGCCGGATCAGCACCGTTCAAGACTACCGACGGGACCTGTGTGCCATGTCATGATGAAAACGTGGGCGGTGACGATTTCGAGGAGCCGAGGGCCGGGACCGGCGGTGGTGCCGACGGCCGCTTCGGCACGGCCTCGATCCGGGCCGGGACGTTGCTGATCGCCTCCCCCTCGCTCACCGAATCCTCGTTCGCGCGCAGCGTCGTCTATCTCATCGAGCACGACGAGGGCGGCAGCATCGGGGTGGTGATCAACCAGCCGTCGCATTCGGCCGTACACAACCTGCTGCCGCAGTGGTCACCCTTGGCCGCGAACCCGAAGGCGCTGTTCGTGGGCGGCCCGGTCAAACGCGACGGTGCCCTGTGTCTCGGCGTCGCCCAGCGGGGCGCCGACCTGCGCGGAGTCACCGGGGTGATGACCGTCAGCGGGCGCGTCGTCCTCGTCGACCTGGACGCCGATCCGACCGAGCTCTCGCCGCAGCTGGTGGGGGTGCGAATCATGGCCGGGTATGCCGGATGGGGTCCCGGTCAGCTCGACGACGAGTTGGGCGAGGACAGTTGGCTCGTCGCGTCGGCGATGCCCGACGACGTGCTCGCCCCGGCCGGCACGGACCTGTGGGCGACGGTGCTCCGCCGCCAGCCCTGGCCGCTGCCGTTGCTCGCGACCTACCCGATGGATGTGACCGCGAACTAGTGCTGTTCGCCGACAAGGGCGGACGGGACTTTTCGGGCAATTACCGACCCGCTCTTGATCCTGTCAACTACCTGTGAGTAACCTACCCCACAGTAAGCGGGTCGTGTGACCCATTCCCTGGCCGCCATCCGGATCGTCAGGGCACAGCACGTTCGGATCACGGTGTTTGGGACAGGAGCCTCGTCATGAGGAAACGTTTGTTGGCAGTTAGCGTGTGCGCGATTGGAGCCTTGTTCGCGCCGGTCGCGACGGCCGGGGCGGCGACGCCGGTCGGGCCGAGCGGGGGCAGCGCCGGGAGGGCATGGGCCCACACCAAGGACAAACAGCAGAGATATCCCACGATGCACATCGACTGGGATGTGCCCATCCGGATGAGCGACGGCACCGTCCTCAAGGCGAACGTCTACCGGCCCGGTGACGCCGCCAATCGGCCCGTCCCGGTCAAGACGCCGACCATCGTCAATCTGACGCCCTACACGAAACTCGTGTCGACGCTGGCCACCGCGACCATGCAGAATCCCATCCTCGAGCCGATCACCAGGCAGATCATCGACATGATCAACCTGCGCGGCACGCCGATCGAGGGCCTGGGCGACATCCTGAAGGCGACGACCGGCGGCGCGTTCCGCTCCTTCACCGTCGACGAGGCGATGGTCCGCTCCGGCTACAGCTACGTCGTCGTCGACGTGCGCGGCACCGGCTTCTCGCAGGGTAAGTGGGACGTCTTCAAGCAGCGTGAGCAGAAGGACACCCTCGAGGTGATCGACTGGGCGTCCAAGCAGCGCTTCTCCAACGGCAAGATCGGCATGACCGGCATGTCGTATTCGGCGATCAACCAGATGTACGCGGCGAACCAGAACCCGGCGGCGCTGAAGGCGATCTTCCCCGTCGTGCCCGGCGGCGACCTGGTGCGCGACATCGTCGCCCCCGGCGGCGCGCTGGGCGCCGGCTTCCTGCCGATGTGGCTGGCGCTGGTCAACGGGACCAAGATGGTGCCGAACGTCGGCTCGATGTTCAACGGAACCTTCGACTGGAAGTGGCTGGCCGACCGCATCGCCGACCCGCTGACCTTCTTCCCGCAACTGATGGCGGCGTTGTTGACGCCGGACATGGCGTCGATCCCGCCGGATATGAAACGACTGCTCGTGCCGGGGTCGGTGGAGCGTCGGGGCTGGCTCGACCACGCCGACCGCATCAAGGTGCCGACGATGATCGTCGGCGGGTGGTTCGACCTCTTCACCAACAGCGAGGTGCGGATGTTCAACAAGATCCCACTGCCGTTGGGCCAGAAGCAACTGGTGATGGGCGAGGCGTACCACATCACGCCGGGTGCCGGGAACGGTAAGCCGGGCACTCCCCCGCGCCTCGACGTGCTGCAGCGGGCCTGGTACGACCACTGGCTCAAGGGAATCGACAACGGGATCGACAAGTACGGTCCGGCCACGCTCTACCAGATGGGCAACAAGTGGATCACCGCGCCGGACTTCCCGCGCCCGGGGATGACCCGTCAGCGGCTCTACCTCTCGGATCGTCCGAGCGGGACCGCGCCCTATGCGGTGCGCGACGGCCGGCTCACCGTCGGGAAGCCGCAGTCGCACGGCCGGCTCACCGTCGGACCCGGGGTGCTGACCCTGTGTTCGCGGGACTCCGCCCAGCAGACCGCGGGTGTGACGGCGATCTTCCGGTTCTGCGGCAAGGACAACCGCATCGCCGAACACAACGCGTTGACGTTCACGACGGCACCGGTGCGCACGACGCGCAGCATCTCCGGCTACACCAACCTGCACATCAACGCGATCGCCGACGCGACCGATGCCTACTGGACGGCGATGCTGACCGACGTCGCGCCGAACGGCGAGTCGACGGTCATCTCGTCGGGCCAGGTCATGGCGTCGCTGCGGGCCATCGACCGGGACAAGTCGACCTTTGCGCGCAACGGTGACGTGATCGACCCGTTCTACACGATGTCGCTGCACGCCCGGAAGCGTGTGAAGCCCGGGGTGCCGGTGGAGATCGATCTCGGGCTGCTGCCGACCGAGGCACTGTTGAAGCCCGGGCACCGGCTGCGGATCGACGTGTTCGCGATGAACCTTCCCCGCGGCTTGCCGCTGCGCCCGCTGCTGAACGAGTCGCAGCTGCGCCCGCAGCACATCCAGCTCGATCCCAACCGGCCGAGCTTCCTCAACGTGCCGGTGTCGAAGGAGTTCGGGTAGTTCGTTTGAACCATCGCCGTCACACTCCGGTGCTAGCGTCTGATCGAATCCGAAAGGGGATCGAAATGAAGACCAGAATCGCATGCGGGATCGGCGCGGCGGCTGTCGTCGTCGCCGGCCTGACCGGCTGTCACGTCAGCGCGTCGGCGGGCAAGACGATCAGCCAGTCGCAGCTGGAGTCGAAGGGTAAGGAGGCGCTGCAGGGCCAGGTTCAGGTCACCCTGGACCAGTTCAAGTGCAAGGGCGACTTGGACGCCAAGGCCGGTGCCACCCAGCAGTGCGCGATCTCCTACGACGGCGGGAAGTGGCAGATCGTCACCGCGACGGCGACCGACGACAAGGGTGCCTTCCACGTGAACACGGTGCCGGGAGTCATCGCCGAACCCGACTGGGCGAAGTAAGAACCCCGATCGCAGCGGTGCCGCCGATCGTGACCAGACAGTGGTCGTGATCGGCGGCACTGTCGTCTGTCGGGCCGTCGTTTCTCGGGCGTTGGAGAAGCGCTAGGACTCCGCCGCCTCGGTCTGCTTCGCGTAGTGGGTGGCGAGCATGCTGCACAGGATCAGCTGGATCTGGTGGAACAGCATGATCGGCAGGACGATGATGCCGACCGGGCCGCCGGCGAACAGCACCGTCGCCATCGGCAGGCCGGTCGCGAGGCTCTTCTTAGTGCCGCAGAACTGGATGGCGATCGAGTCGGCGCGGTTGAAGCGCAGGTGCGGCGGCAGCCAGCCGGTCAGAATCAGCATCCCGATGACGAGCACGGTGCACACCCCGAGGACCGCGACGACCTTCCACACGTCGACCGTCGACCAGATCCCGTTGCGAACGCCTTCGGAGAAGGCCACGTAGACGACCAGCACGATCGAACCGCGGTCGACCAATTTCGTCGGTGCGGCGTGACGGGTGAGCCAACCGGAGATCCACGGTCGAGCCAGTTGGCCGAGGATGAAGGGCAGCAGGATCTGGGCCATGATCTTGACGATCGCGCTGCCGTCGATATGGACCCCTGAGCCGCCGCGCATCAGCAGCAGTACCAGGAGCGGCGTCAGCACGACGCCGAGCAGGTTGGACAACGACGCGGAGACGATCGCCCCGGCGACGTTGCCGCGCGCCATCGAGGTGAAGGCGATCGAGGATTGGATCGTCGAGGGCAGCAGGCAGGTGAACAGCAGACCCAGGTAGAGGTCGTGTCCGACGAGGGGTTCGACGATCGGCTTCATCGCGACGCCGATGATCGGGAACACCAGGAATGTGAACGCGAGAATCGTCAGGTGCAGGCGCCAGTGGGTGAGCCCTTCGAGTGCCTCGCGCGGGTGCATGCGGGCGCCGTAGAGAAAGAACAGCAGCGCGATCGCGGCGATGACGACCCAGTCCATGACGTGGGCGAATGCGCCGCGGGCGGGGAAGATCGACGCGACGACCACGGCGGCGAGGATCGCCAGGACGAAGCCGTCGACGGGGGACTTCGCGAGCAGTCCGCGCACGGGTCAGGCCCGAGTGGGCTCGTCGAAGCAGGCGTCGCGCATCTCGCAGGAGCCGCAGCCGCCCGTCCCGGATTCGCAGATGTCGGCCTCGCCCGTATGCGTCGCGCAAACCTGCTCGTCTTCGGAGGCGGCGTGGCCACCGCACCCGCATTCGTCGCCGCACCCGGCGGGTTCCTCGTCGGGTGGAAGGGCGGCGACAGACCGGATGGCGGCCGCGCTCAGCAAGCCGACGAGCACGAGGGCGACGATCAGCCCGACCACCCCGAGAACGATTCCGGCGATCCCCCGCTGCGAGAACGCGAGACCGGCGGCGACGAGCGCCAACATCCCGGTCGCGACGAGACCGGGTGCGACCACGCGGTTGGCGGCGCTGAAGGCCGCGGCGCTGCGCATGGTCTCCTCGCTGCGGATGCCGAAGTAGCGGTTGCGGCGCAGGAGTCCGGTCCACCCGGTGATGCCGAGCCCGATCCAGACGACGCCGCAGACAGCGGCGATCGCCGCCACGAGGTATGCGATAACATCGGCCACGGCTACCACTCTACGTCGTGTGTCAGGTCACCATTTACGCTGGTCGAGTGACTGGAACGAACCCCAAGCCGAACGAACCCGACGCCGCGCACCGGTACACCGCGCACCTCGCGGGCGAGATCGAGTCGCGCTGGCAGGACAACTGGGATCGTCGCGGGGTCTTCCATGCGCCGAATCCGGTGGGCCCGCTGGCCGGCGACGTCAGCGGCTACTCCCCCGACGAGAAGCTGTTCGTCCAGGACATGTTCCCGTATCCGTCGGGCTCCGGTCTGCACGTCGGGCATCCGCTGGGCTTCATCGCCAGCGACGTCTTCGCGCGGTTTTCCCGGATGGACGGTGCAAACGTGCTGCACACCATGGGATTCGACTCCTTCGGACTGCCCGCCGAGCAGTACGCGGTGCAGACCGGCACGCATCCGCGCGCGACCACCGCGGCCAACATCGAGCGGTACCTCCAGCAGATCCGGCGCCTCGGCTTGGGGCATGACGAGCGTCGTCGAGTCGCCACCACCGATGTCGACTTCTACCGCTGGACGCAGTGGATCTTCCTGCAGATCTACAACGCGTGGTTCGACGAGACCGTGCAGCGCGCCAGGCCGATCGCCGAGCTGATCGCCGAATTCGACTCGGGGGCAAGGACTCTCGACGACGGGCGGTCGTGGGCCGAGCTGTCGGCCGAGGAGAGGCGCACGGTCGTCGACGATCATCGTCTCGTCTACCTCAGCAACTCGCTGGTCAACTGGTGTCCCGGGTTGGGCACGGTGCTGGCCAACGAGGAGGTCACCGCCGACGGTCGCAGCGAGCGCGGCAACTTCCCCGTCTTCCGCAAGAACCTGCGGCAGTGGATGATGCGGATCACCGCCTACTCCGATCGCCTGCTCGACGACCTGGAACTGCTCGACTGGCCGGAGAAGGTCAAGACGATGCAGCGCAACTGGATCGGCCGGTCGCGCGGTGCGCACGTGGACTTCGCCCTCCCGGGCGACCGTCTGATCAAGGTGTTCACGACGCGCCCCGACACGCTGTTCGGAGCGTCGTACATGGTCTTGGCGCCCGAACACGAGTTGGTCGACGAGATCGTCGCGGAAGCATGGCCCGCCGACGTCGATGCCCGCTGGACCAGCGGCGCGTCGTCGCCGGCAGAGGCTGTCGCGGCCTACCGCGCGTCGATCGCGGCGAAGTCCGACCTCGAGCGCCAGGAGAACAAGGAGAAGACCGGCGTCTTCACCGGCGCGTATGCGACGAACCCGGTGAACGGCGAGCAGATCCCCGTCTTCATCGCCGACTACGTGCTGATCGGCTACGGCACCGGCGCGATCATGGCCGTGCCCGCCCACGACACCCGCGACTATGAGTTCGCCACGGCCTTCGGGCTGCCGATCCGCGAGGTCATCGGGTCGGAGCAGGGCGTCGCCGAGGAGGCATGGACCGGCGACGGCCCGCTGGTGAACTCCGATTTCCTCGACGGGCTGGCCGTCGATGACGCGAAGACCGCCATCGTCGAGAAGCTCGAAACGGACGGGACCGGCGTCGGCACCGTCCAGTACAAGCTGCGCGACTGGCTGTTCGCGCGCCAGCGGTATTGGGGCGAGCCCTTCCCGATCGTCTACGACGCCGACGGCAACGCCCATCCGCTGCCGGAGTCGATGCTGCCCGTCGAACTGCCGGAGGTCGCCGACTACGCGCCCGTCGCCTTCGATCCCGACGATGCCGACTCCGAGCCCTCTCCCCCGCTGGCCAAGGCGACCGACTGGGTGACCGTCGAGCTGGACTTGGGCGTCGGGGTGCAGACCTACACGCGCGACGTGAACGTCATGCCGCAGTGGGCCGGGTCGTCCTGGTACCAGTTGCGCTACATCGACCCGACGAATACGGAAACCCTGTGCGCCAAGGAGAATGAGGAGTACTGGATGGGTCCGCGCCCGTCCGTGCACGGCGCGAACGACCCGGGCGGGCTGGACCTCTACATCGGCGGCGTCGAACATGCGGTGCTGCACCTGCTGTATTCGCGGTTCTGGCACAAGGTGTTGTTCGACCTGGGCTACGTGTCCAGTCGCGAGCCGTACCGAAAGCTGTTCAACCAGGGCATGATCCAGGCCTACGCGTACACCGATGCGCGTGGCGTCTACGTGCCAGCCGAGGAGGTCGTCGAGCGCGACGGCAAGTTCTATCTGGGTGACGACGAGGTCTTCCAGGAGTACGGGAAGATGGGCAAGTCGCTCAAGAACTCCGTCGCCCCCGATGACATCTGCCGCGACTACGGTGCCGACACGCTGCGCGTCTACGAGATGTCGATGGGTCCGCTGGACCAGTCGCGCCCGTGGGCCACGAAGGACGTCGTCGGCGCACAGCGGTTCTTGCAGCGCGTCTGGCGACTCGTCGTCGACGAGGAGTCGGGATCGGTGCGGGTATCCGACGCGGAACCGACCGAGGACGACCTGCGTGCGCTGCACAAGGCGATCGACGGAGTGCGCGACGACTTGGCGAACCTGCGGACCAACACCGCCGGGGCCAAGCTGATCGAGCTCACCAACCACTTGACCAAGACCTACCCGGCCGGCGCCCCGCGCTCCGTTGTCGAGCCCCTGGTGCTGATGTTGGCGCCACTGGCCCCGCATATCGCCGAGGAGTTGTGGGAGCGGTTGGGCCACGACGAGTCGCTGGCGCACGGGCCGTTCCCGGTGGCCGACGAGAAGTGGTTGGTGCACGACACGGTCGAGATCCCGATCCAGGTGAAGGGCAAGGTCCGCAGCCGGATCACGGTCGCCGCCGACGCCGACGAGGAAACCGTGCGCACGGCCGCGTTGGCCGACGAGAAGATCGTCGCACTGCTCGACGGTGAGCCCCGCAAGGTCATCGTCGTTCCCGGCCGAATGGTCAACGTCGTCCCGTAGGCACCCGACCCCGCCGAGTGGGCACCTCAACCCCGCCGAGTGGGCACCGCAACCTCGCCGAGTGGGCAGTATCCTGGTGGTAGCGTCGCGTGTCGATGACGGACTGCGTCAGGCATGGAGGCGTGGAACTGAAAGTCCTTCTGTGACAGTTACTTTCAACCACTTCATTGTTGTTTCTGCGGACCGGGATGCCTCGGTCGACTTCTATCGAGACCTGTTCGAGCTTGACGAGGGACCTGCGTGGGGGCCGTTTCGGAATCTCCTCCTCGACGGCGGCACCGGTGCCATGCTCCAATTCGCCACTCCTCCCGTCGACGAGATCGTGCCGCAGCACTTTGCTCTCCTCGTCGACGACGATCTCTTCGATCGAGCGGTGGAACGGTTGCGACGCCGCGAATGGGAGTACTGGGCCGATCCTCAGATGACCAGGCCTGGTGAGACCAATGAAGAGCACGGTGGTCGCGGTGTCTATCTCCGCGACCCGAGCGGCCACTTCTTGGAGTTCATCACCGCGCCGTATTTGTGAGTGCGTCTACGTCGATATGCTTGGTCTCGATACACTTGGTCTCGATACACCTTCTCGGCTGGCGCGGTCTCGATACACCGACTCGGCTAGCGCCTCGTCGGCACTCGACCACCGTCTACGGCACTCGACCAGCGCGTCTAGCGCCTCGCCGGCACTCGACCACCGTCTTGCGGCACTCGACGAACGCGTCTACGGCATTCGACCACCGTCTACGGCACTCGATCAACGCGGCGTGGTTAGGCCTCGAGTTCCTTGGCGATCGAGCGCTCCAGCTGCTGTGCGCCTTCGGATGGAAGGTCGATGAGGCCGTCGAGCTCGTCGCGCGCCTTGCGATACGCGGCTTGCCGCTCGGCCGGGGTGGCCGCCTCGTCGGCGGCGATCATCACCAACCGTCGGGCCCGCTCCAGCGCCTCGCGCTCGATGGGCGAGAAGTCGGCCTGCTTGCGGCGGCGCGCCTCGCGCTCGGCGGCGTCGAAGGCGGACGAGTAGTCGAGCACGGCGTCGCGGTATTCGACGAAGGCCGCCGGATCGGTGACCTCAACCCCCGACGGTGGTCGGAGCATGTCGGCGCGCGCCTTGGCCTTGTGGAAGTCGCGGGTCAGCGGCTCGCGGACGTCGACGAGCATCGGATAGCTGATGATCGTCGCCAGGTCGATCTCGTAGTTCCACCAGCGCTCGTCGACCTCGTCGTGGGTGCGCAACGCGGTTCGCAGCTGATCGGCGTTCACCTCCGCGACCCGACGCTCCTCCAGGCTGGCGGCGGACCGGATGCGGGCCATCTCCAGCTCGTATGCGCGCCGCCGCGCCTGGCTCTTGCGGTACTCGTGGGCAAGGCGTTTCCCCAGGAAGCCGATGGGGAAGATCAGCCACCAGGTGGAGGCGAGGTACGGCACGATTGCGCCCATACGTCGATCGTAGCGACGACGGTCGGCCGGGACTACGCTCGCGGGGGTGGCCACCTGGGATCCGGCGGCGTATCTGGCGTTTGCCGACTATCGCACCCGACCGTTCCTCGAACTGATCGCCGCGGTCGATCTCGACGCCGCCTCGGTCCGCACCATCGTCGACCTGGGCTGCGGGCCGGGCCACCTGACCCGGTACCTGCGGCAGCGCTGGCCGCGGGCGCGGATCGTCGGCGTCGATTCGTCGCCGGAGATGATCGCGCGGGCACGTGAGCGGGACGAGGAGAACGTGGAATACCTCGTCGCCACCGCGACGCAATGGCGACCCGATGAACCCGTCGACCTCGTCATCTCCAACGCGATGTTCCAGTGGATCGATGACCAGTGGTCGGCGCTGGACGGCGTCCTCGACTACCTGGCGCCGCGGGGCACTCTCGCCGTCGGCGTTCCCGATAACTCGGCCCAACCCGCCCACCGGTTGCTCTACGAACTCGCCGACCGCGAGCCCTACGCGGCCCACCTCGTCGGTGCGCGGCGACTGGCCCACCTCGGACCGGAGCGCTACCTGCGGTTCTTCACCGAACGCGGGATGCGGGTGAACGCGTGGTCCACCACCTACCTGCAGGTCCTCACCGGCGACGATCCGGTGTTCACGTGGATCTCGGGAACCGGGGCGCGGCCGTTTCTGGAGGGACTCGACGGTTCTATGCGCGAGCAGTTCGCCGACGAGTACAAAGCACTGCTTCGGGAGGCCTACCCCACAGAACCCTTCGGCACGCTGTTCCCGTTCACGCGAACGTTCGCCGTCGCGAGCCGCGCATCCTGACCCACCGCCGGTACGCTCCGCCAATACGCTCCGCTAGTACGCTCGTCTGCTGTGAACGACTCCCCCGACGACCTGGTCGAAATCTCCACCGACGGCGCCTGCCTGGGCAACCCCGGCCCCGGCGGTTGGGGCGCCGTGCTGCGCTACCGCGGACACGAGAAGCGGATCTCCGGATCGGCGCCCGACACGACGAACAACCAGATGGAGTTGACCGGCGCCATCGAAGGGTTGGCCGCGTTGACCAAACCGTCGTCGGTGGTGATCTACACCGACTCGAGCTATGTGCGAAACGGCATCACCAAATGGGTGGCCGGATGGCAGCGCAACGGGTGGCGGACCGCCGACAAGAAGCCGGTGAAGAACGTCGAACTCTGGCAGCGCCTCGTCGACGAAGAGGCCCGCCACCCCAACGTCGTATGGAAATGGGTCAAGGGGCACAACGGGGATCACTACAACGAGATCGCCGACGAGTTGGCGACCTCGGCGGCAAAGGAACTGCGCGACGGCGGATCGGCTTAGTCGGTTGGTCGGTCGGCTGGCGGTGGTCTCGATACGGTTCCTCGCCTAGCGGCTCGGATCCACTCGACCAGCCAAAAGAGGTGCTCGACCATCCAGATCTACTCGACCAGCCAAAGGTGGGGCCGGCCAGCATGGGGTCCACTCGACCAGCCAAGGATGCGCTGGACCAGCCGAGGATGCGCTGGGCCAGCCAAGAACCACTCAGGGGATACACGACGGCCCGCCGTCTCCTTTCGGAGACGACGGGCCGTGTGCGTCGTGGCTGGGATCAGGCAGCGGTGACGTGAACCTGCTTGGAGGAGTTCTTCTTGTCCCCGTCCTTCTTCTCCGGCTTGGGGTGAGCCGGGTCCTGGCAGTACGCGCCCTTGGCGGTGCAAGGCGAGGTGACCGTCGAGAAGTACTGGAAGGCCGAGAACAGGATGATCGGCACGCCGACGAGCAGCAGGCCGGCGGAGGCACCGCCGAAGGTTCCCAGCAGGGCGCCGGCGATGCAGCCGGCGAGGGGTCCGCCACCGAGCAAGGTGGCCAGCGGAAGGGTCACGATTGCGCCGGCAAGGGCCCCGACGACGCAGCCGATGCCGGCACCGATACCAGCGCCGACGGCGGCGCTGACGAAGCTTCCGATCGTGGAGCGATTGGAGAAAGCGGCCAACGCCTGCTGGTCGCGGGGGGTGAACGACTCGGCGGCCTTGTGCTTGGCGTCGGCGAGCGAGATCTGGCGCGTCACCGGGGTGACGATTCTGCCCGGTCCGGTGCGGACCGCCGTCAGCGTCGCGGTGTTACCGGAGATGGTCGCGATGAGCGGCCGCGCGATGTTGTTGATCTGGTAGGTCAGCGGCAGCTGCCCGACCGACTGCCCGTTGCTGGCGCGGATGTTCAGTTCGCGGCCGTTCTGGGTGAAGGAGCCGTTGTCGATCTTGACCGTGGCCCCACCTGCGATGCTGCGGACCTGGTAATGCACGGGCTTGACGGATGCTGTGGTCGGAGCGGCCTGAGCTGTGGCCGCGCCGGCCCCGAGGGCGGCGATGAGCAGGGCCGCGGTGGCGGCGATGCGGTGCTGTTTCATGTTTCCCGGCGTGCTTTCTGAGGTTAGTGGTCGTCGGTTCCGGCGGCTCGTGGCCGTGGACTCGAATGTCGGGTCGACGCTTCGAATTCAAGAATCACAACATGACTGGTACGTAACGGGCCGGTATAGAACCCGTGACGGTTAAACCTTGATTTGGTATTTCTTCGGACATATACGCGAGCCGTCAGTTATGGGCGATACTTGCCATTAATCGGGTTTCTGCGTAACCAGCGAAATCGTCGTCGTCGAAGTCGAAGTTCGGCGAGGGGGCGGCGCGCAACCACGGGTGAGTCCAGCGGACTCGCTACTGAGCAGAGCGGACTCGGACCGGTAACGGGTGGGTCTCGCTTGGGTGCGGGCTATCGAGCAAGCCACGACAAAACGTCACAATAATCACATCAGCAACAGCGGCTAGGATGCACAACCATGTCTGTTAATCGCGCGCTCGCCACCGGAATCGCGGTGTCCCTCGCGGCAGTGACCCTTGCGGCCACCCCGTCGGTCTCCCACGCGTCGCCCTGCAATGCGCTAGGACCCGTCGGCCACGACTTCGGCAGTACCGGCAGCGCCGGCTCGTCGCGGATCGGGATGGGCAGCCTGGACTTCGGCAGCTACTCGGCACCGGGCAAGAAGCCGCAGATGCCGCTGATCAAGCTGCACGGCGGGCCGACGGAGACCATCCAGTGGGTGACCGGGCCGCTCAGCCCCAACCGGACCGACAAGCGCTTCTCGATCACGGCGACCGACGTCGGCGTCCCGTGGGACAACGGCAGCGGGCAGGTCCTCATGGCCTTCGGCGACACCTGGGGCAAGTGCAACGGCGCTCTGGTGTGGCGGCACAACACGATGCTGCGCGCCAACGGGAACAGCGACCTGAGCAAGGGCATCACCTTCCCCAACGCCGTGCCGGGTAACAGCCGCTCCGGCGCCTCGGTGACGTCGGCGAATCCGACGTTCGCGCAGCCCATCACCAACGCCGTGGGCGTGAAGAACATCGAGGTCGGGCGCATTCCGACGGCCGCCATCTCCATCGGCGGGGTCCAGTACCTCGCATTCATGTCGATCGCCCGCTGGGGTGAGGCCGGTCGGTGGGAGACCAACTTCTCTGCCATCGCCAGCTCTCGCAACAACGGGCAGACGTGGACGGTCGAGCCGAGCACCATCCGCTCGCGCTACGAGCTGAATATCCCGGGTGTCCCGGCCACCAACACCGGGCAGGGCCGGTTCCAGGTCAGCTCCTTCCTGCGCCGCGGCCCGTGGGTGTACCAGTACGGAACGCCGAACGGGCGGTATGGCGCACTGTTCCTCTCGCGCGTCCCGGCCAACCAGATCCTCAACCTCGGCGCCTACCAGTACTACCGGGGTGGCGGTCGATGGTCGGGATACAGCGGCGACGCAGCGCGGGTCGCGACCGAGCCGATCGCCGAGGTGTCGGTGCGGTACAACAACTTCCTGAAGCGCTTCATCATGCTGAGCTCGCGCGCCGGCAGCGTAACCATGCGTACCGCGGCCAAGCCGGAAGGCCCGTGGAGCGGACCGCGCGTCATCATCCCGTCCAGCAAGATCAGCGGACTCTACGCGCCGTACATCTGGCCGCGCGAGACCGGCAGCTCGCTGTACTTCGTGGTGTCGCGCTGGAAGGACTACAACGTCATGTTGGCGCGCACCGACCTCGCGGGTCTCTGAGCGGCGGGCGGTAGCGTGAGCGAGCGGATCGCGCTCATCCGCGCCGTCAACGTGGGCGGTGCGAAGCTGCCGATGGCCGATCTGCGCAGGATCGCCGTCGACCTCGGCGCGCGCGACGTCTCGACCTACATCGCCTCCGGCAATCTGCTGTACACGCCGCCGGGGGATTTCACGGAGTTCGACGCGGAGTTGGAACGCGCCATCACCGCGGAGTTCGGGTACGAGCGCGAGGTCATCAGCCGTACTCCCGACGAGCTCGCCGAGGCGCTGCGTGTGCATCCCTTCGAGGTGATCAACCCGAAATTCTCCTACGTCTACGCGCTCCAGGGAGCGCCGCCCGAGACGGCGGCAGAGGCCCTCGCCGAGCGGGCGGCAAAGACGGAGCATCTCGCGGTAATCGGCTCTGACCTGCATATTCGATATGACGAGGGAGCGGCGAACTCGAAGCTGACCCCGACGGTGATCAAACGCCTCCTCGGCTATCACGGGACCGGCCGCAACCTGAACACGGTCGCCAAGCTGATCGAGCTCGCCCGGGCCTAGGGGAACCGATGCGGCGGGCCGTGCGTCCAAATTTGCATGAGCCCACCATTCGCACCACCACGATTCCCGCCCCTGCTCACCGTCGACCCGGATCGGCTGCGGGCGCTGTCGCACGAATGGCGGCGCAGCGCCGCGATCCTGGCTGAACTCTCCGTCGACGAGATGGGAACGCCGTCCGACGGGGGAGCCTGCCTGCGGGTCGCCGGTGCCGCCGGGCACGCGGTTCGACGAGCGGGGGTCGGCATCGCCGAGCGGCTGGAAGCGCTCGGCGCAATCGTCGACCGGTACTCCGCGTCGGCGGAGCGTGACGACGCGGCGATGGCCGCCGCCTTCGCCGCGCTGGCGGATCGCTGATGCTGACCGTCGAGCAGGTGACGGCCTGGCCGGCGCGGCCGCTGGACGGGGCGGCGCGCCAGGCACGAGCGGCCGCGGCGACGCTGCGGGGACAGGTCGGTGAGGCCGGCGACGCGCTGCGGCGCGTCGGGGGATGGCATGGTCGCGGCCGGGACGGTGCCGTGGGACGCCTGGGCCAAGAAGTCGACCACGCCCAGGAACTCGCCCGCGTGCTGACCGTCTTCGCCGAGCGCGCCGGCACCGCGTCGGAGGTGTTGGCCCGTGGTCGGGAGCGGGTGCTCACCCTGGCGGTCGACGGCGCGGAACAGGCGCGCGACGCGGGAAGTCAGGAGTCGGAGGAGGGAGGCGCCGCGGACGACGGGCGGGCGCTCCAGGCGCGCGTGCGGGAGGCGCTCGACGAACTCGACCGGGAGGATCGCGCACACGCCGGCGAACTCGCGCGCCTGGTGTCCGAACTAGAGGCGATGGTCGCCGGTCACGTGAACGTCGCCACCGCTGAGGGCCCCCGCGACCCCGATTCGGTGGTCAACCGGCTCGTCTCGATGCGCCCGGCGCAACGGCGGGCGCTCCTTTCGACGATGAGTCCCGACGACATCGACCGACTGGTCACGGCCAATCCGCAGGCGATGGGAAACCTGGAGGGCGTGCCCTTCTCGGTGCGGATCGAGGCGAATCGACGTGCCATCGCCGAGGCGCTCGACGCCGAGATCCGACGGGGCGCGGGGGAGCGGGCCCGCGCCGATCAGCTCCGCGCGATGCTGGGGACCATCGTCGATCCGCATGCGCCCGGGCGCCGGGTCCGCCGCCAGTTCGTCGCCTTCGACAACACGCCGGAGGGGCGGGCGGTCGAGATGTTCGGGTCGTTGACGCAGACGAGTCGGTCGGCCGCCGTGTACGTGCCCGGCACGGGGACCAAGCTAGACACCGCGGATGCCAACCGGCGAGCGGCGTGGAACTTCGCCAGCCGCAGCGGCGCCCCAGTGTTCCTCTTCATGGACGGCCGCTTCCCGCCCGACCTGCCGTCGGCGACCTCCCCGATGTTCGCGGCGGCCATGGCGCCGCAGCTGGTGTCCTTCGGCCGCGCGCTCGACGCGGAGGTCGCCGGAGTCGCGCCGGGTGCCGCGACCGTCTACCTCGGACACTCCTACGGCGGTGCCGTCGTCGGGACGGCCGAGCAGTTGGGGCTGCGCGCCGATCGCGTCGTGTACGCCTCGGCGTCGGGCACCGGAATCCTTCCGGGCGGCGCCGAGTCGTGGTCCAATCCGGCTGAGGTGCAACGGTATTCGGTGACGCCGCCGGCCGATCCGATACAGCCGGTGCAGGCGTCGCGGCTCCACGGCGGCGACCCGGACACCGCCCCCGGGGTGACCCGGATGGACTCGGGCGACTACGGCGACGGTCGTCGGGTGCGCGGCGCGGCGGGGCATGGCGGCTACTTCGACGATCCGGACAGCGGAGGATTCCAGAACATGGTCAAAGTGATCCGCGGCGAGGCGCCCACCGGATACGTCTGCCGTGAACCCGACATCCCGCTGCCCGGCACGCGGTGATCACATCCTTGCCGCGAATAGGCTGGACCCATGACGACGCCGCCACCCCGCTGGATCACCGACACCAAACCGGGCCATAGCGAGTGGTACATCGAACGGTTCCGCACGATGGCCGACGAGGGTGCCGACCTCGTCGGCGAGGCCCGAATGGTCGACGCGATGGTGCCGCGCGGCGCGCGCATCCTCGACGCCGGGTGCGGACCCGGCCGAGTCGGCGGCTACCTCCACGAGGTGGGGCACACCGTCGTCGGCGTCGACGTCGACGAGAAGCTGATCGCCGCGGCACAGCAGGACCATCCCGGCCCGACCTGGCTCGTCGGCGATCTCGCCGAACTCGACCTGCCCGCACGTGGGATCGACGAGCTTTTCGACGTCATCGTCTGCGCGGGAAACGTGATGGTCTTCCTCGCGCCGGGGACCGAGCAGCAAGTGCTCGAACGACTGGCCGCGCATCTGTCGTCGAGCGGGCGGATCGTCGTCGGATTCCACACCGACCGCGACCTGACGGTCCCCGCTTTCGACGAGGCCGTCGCCGCTGCGGGCCTGCGGCTCGACCTCCGGCTCTCGACGTGGGACCTGCGCCCGTGGCGCGACGACGCCGACTTCGCGGTATCGGTGCTGACCCGGGCCGAATAGCCGGCTGCTGCGCGGCGCCCGGGCGGTGTCAGTCGGCGAGGAAGGCGGCGACGGTCGACTCGAAGGCCGCCTTGGCCTCGATCATCACCCAGTGCCCGCAGCGCGGGAAGATGTGCAGCTGGGCGTCGGGGATGAGGCGCATCGGGACCATCGCCATGTCGGGTGGGCTGACCCGGTCGTCGCGCCCCCAGGTGAGCAGGGTCGGGCAGGCGACCTTGTGCATCATCGCCCAGTACGGCGGGGTGTCGGCGGCGGCCATGAACTGCTGCTGCATCTCGAAGGCCTTGGAGCCGTACATCATCGCGGCGGTCTGCTGGGCGTCGGGATTGGTCGCTGCCTCCCAGCGCTCCTCGATGAGTTCGTCGGTTACGATCGCGCGGTCGTAGACCATCGAATTGAGCCAGCGGATCAGCTTGTCGCGATCGGGCGCGTCGGTGAACTCCTGCAGCAGGCGCAATCCCTCGCTGGGGGAGGGGCTGAAGACGTTCGGCCCCACGCCGCCGATGGTGACGAGCTTGGCGACCCGGTCGGGCTTCTTGATCGCCAGGTTGATGCCGACGACGCCGCCCATCGAGTTGCCGATCATCGGCGCCGACTCGATACCCAGTCCGTCCATGAACCGGGTGACCGAGCTGCCGGCGGTGAGCACCGGGTGGCCCTCGACCGGGTCGCTCACGCCGAAGCCGGGGAACTCCAGGATGAAGGTGCGATGGGTCTGGGCGAAGAACCCGAGGTTGTTGCGGTAGTTGCGCCAACCGGTCACCCCGGGACCCGATCCGTGCAGCAGGATCAGCGGGGGAGCGTCCGCGTCACCGGCCTCGTGGTACCGGATCACGCCCTTGTCGGTCGACAGTTCGCGCTTGGTCGCTTCGTAGGTGACATCCACGAAGCCATACTAGAACACGTTCTAGTTTGCCGGGTCTCGATACACCGACTCGCCTAGCGGCTCGCCGGCACTCGACCACCATCGATACACCGACTCGACGCGCTCCCCGGGCGCCCCACCGGCGATCACCAGATGCGCACCCGCTGGTCGGGTTCGAGGTAGAGCCGGTCGCCCGGCGCGACGTCAAACGCGTCGTAGAAGGCGTCGACGTTGCGCACCACCCCGTTGCAGCGGAACTCCGGCGGCGAGTGCGGGTCGATCGCAAGGCGCTTGATCGCCTCCTCGTCGCGGGTCTTGGTCCGCCACACCTGGGCCCAGCTGTAGAAGAGCCGCTGCTGGCCGGTCATCCCGTCGATCACCGGGGGGTTGGGATCGGCGAGGTGGTAGGCGACCAGCGCGATGGACAGCCCGCCGAGATCGCCGATGTTCTCCCCAATGGTGAACTCACCGTTGACCTTGTGCTCCGGCGACAGACCCGTCGGGGTGAACTCGTTGTACTGCTCGATGAGAGCCTTTGTGCGAGAAGCGAATTCGGTCCGATCCTCGTCGGTCCACCAGTCGACGAGGTTGCCGTCGCCGTCGTACTTCGCGCCCTGGTCGTCGAAGCCGTGGCCGATCTCGTGCCCGATCACCGCGCCGATACCGCCGTAGTTGGCCGCGTCGTCGGCCTCGGCGTCGAAGAACGGCGGCTGCAGGATCGCGGCCGGGAAGACGATCTCGTTCATCCCCGGGTTGTAGTAGGCGTTCACCGTCTGCGGGGTCATGAACCACTCGTCGCGGTCGACCGGCTGCCCGATCTTGCCGAGCTCGCGGTCGTACTCGAAGGCCGACGCGCGCGCGACGTTGCCGATGAGGTCGTCGCGGTCGACGACCAGCGCCGAATAGTCCCGCCACTGCGCCGGGTAGCCGATCTTCGGGTTGAAGGACGCGAGCTTGGCCAACGCCTTCTCGCGCGTGGCCGGCGTCATCCAGTCCAACTCGCCGATGTTGCGACGATAGGCCTCGATGAGGTTGCCGATCAGCTCGTCCATGCGGGCCTTGGCCGCGGCGGGGAAATGCTTGTCGACGTAGAGCTTGCCGACCGCGAATCCCATTGCGCCCTCGACGAATCCGACGCCGCGCTTCCAGCGGTCGCGGATCTCCGGCGCACCGGAAAGGGTGCGCCCGTAGAAGGCGAAGTTCTCGTCGACGAATGCGCTCGGCAGGTAGGGGGCGGCGGAGTGGAGCAGCTTCCACCGCAGCCACGCCTTCCAGTCGTCGAGCGGGCGGTCGGCGAGGAGGGCGGCGGCTCCGGTGATGTAGGACGGCTGGCCGACGTTCACCTCCGCGAAGGCGTTGGTGTCGCCGTCGGCCAGGGTCGTGATCCAGGTGTCCACCGGGAAGCTGCCGGCCTCCGTTGCGAAGTCGGCGGCCGAGGTCAGGTTGTAGGTGGCGTCGGCGTCGCGTCGTCGGACCACATCCCAGTGGTGCGAGGCCAGCGCGGTCTCCAGGTCCATCACGGTCGCGGCGGCGGCCGCCGGATCGTCGACGCCGGCGAGGGCGAACATCTTCTCGACGTGCGCTACGTAGGCGGTGCGCGTGTCGGCGTGCGCGTCCTCGCGGTAGTAGGACTCGTCGGGCAGGCCCAGCCCGGACTGCACGATGTGCACCAGGTAGCGGTCGGAGTTCTTCGAGTCGGTGTCCACGTACACGCCGAACAGCCCGCTGATGCCGCCACGCTGGAAGGCGCCGATCGCTTGTGCCAGGCCGGTCAGATCGCCGATCGCGTCGATCGCCGCCAGCCCGCCGGCGACGGGGGCGAGGCCGAGCTCCTCGATGCGCTCGTCGTCCATGAAGGAGGCGTAGAGGTCGCCGATCTTGCGCTCGTCGCTCCCGGCCGCGGCGCCGGAGTCCGCCGCCGCGGTGATGATGTCGCGGACATCCTCCTCGGCCCGGTCGCGCAGCACGATGAAGGAGCCGTCGATGCTGCGGTCGGCGGGGATCTCGTGGCTCGCCAACCACTTGCCGTTGAAGTGGGCGTACAGGTCGTCCTGGGCGCGCACCGCGTCGTCGGTGAAGGAGAGGTCGATGCCGGAGTGTGGGGTCGTCGCAGTCACGGCTTCCATCCTGCCCGACGCGCGTCGGTCTTCGCCGCCCCAGTTTCGCCGAGTGGGCACCCCAACCCTGCCGAGTGGGCACCCCAACCCCGTCGACTGGGCACCGGTGCACACTGGATGCATGAGTTATTCGGTGATCCGCGCCGGAAATCGGTTCACCACGACGACGGACTGGTTGGCCTCGGCGCACAGCTTTTCCTTCGGCGACCACTACGACCCGTCGAACACCCACCATGGCGTGCTCCTGGTGCAGAACGACGAGACGCTGCGGCCGGGGCAGGGATTCGATACCCACCCGCACCGCGAGACCGAGATCATCACTTGGGTGCGATCGGGGAGCCTCGTTCACCAGGACTCGCACGGGCACAGCGGCATCGTCTATCCCGGACTGGCCCAACGAATGAGCGCCGGTGCCGGAATCGAGCATTCGGAACGCAACGACACGTGGACTTCCGACGACGGTTTGCGCGTCGAGGGCGCCGGTGACGTCGACGCGAGCTATGTCCAAATGTGGGTGATGCCCGACGAGTTCGGTCTGGAGCCGAGCTACGACCAGGCCGACGTCGCATCCGAATTGGCCGCCGGAGGGCTGATACCCATCGCGTCGGGGAACCCCGAAACCGACTCCGCCATCCGCATCGCGAACCGGTCGGCGACGTTGTGGGTGGCGCGGCTGGGGAAGGGGCAACGGGTGCTCGTGCCGCGCGGCCGGTACGTATATCTGCTCGTCACAGACGGGGCGATACGTTTCGACGACGAGGGGCTCACCGTCGGTGACGCCATCCGCGGGGTCGAGATCGGCGGAGTTGCCCTCGTCGGGGATTCCGACGAGACTGCCGAAGCCCTGGTCTGGGTGATGGACAAGACGCTCGGGGAGTAGCGGTCACCCGACCCGACGCTCGGTGGCTGGAGGTGCCCACTCGGCGGGCTGGAGGTGCCCACTCGGCGGGCTGGAGGTGCCCACTCGGCGGGGTTGGGGTGCCCACTCGGTGGGCTGGAGGTGCCCACTCGGCGGGGTTGGGGTGCCCACTCGGTGGGCTGGAGGTGCCCAGTCGGCGGATCGGGGGCCTGCGTTATTGAGGCGTGACGGGGTTGTAACGGACCCGGTGCCGGGGAGGATCGACACCCCGTGTGACTGGTGTGAAAATTGTGACTTATGAGGATTTGGTCGCCCCGAGTCGCCGTCGCCGCAGTCAGCACGTTGGCCTGCTGTGCCGCGGTGACCTCCTGCTCGTCGTCGTCGAGCGAGGCCGACGGGGTGATCCGCGACTACGCGAAGGCGATCTCGCAGCAGAACATCGAGCGCGCCTCGGCGCTGACGACCGCTCCCGGCCAGGCGAGTGAGGCGCTGACCGCGACGATGGACGGCATGCACGCGATGAACGTCGACGCCACGGTGAAGCACACCGTCGGCTACAGCGACGGCACCGCCGGGTTCACGCTCAAGACCGTCTACCACTGGGACAACGGCCGACAGTTCGCCACCGAGACGCAGGGTTCCGCGCGCCGACTCTCATCGGGGTGGCGGGTTCTCTGGGAGCCGTCTGTCATCTACTCGGGTCTGCGCCCGGGTGGGCGCATCCACGAGATGCGCACCGACGCCAGGCCCGCACCGCGGGTCCTGGCCCGCACCGGCAAGCCGTTCATGGTCATGCAGAGTGTCAACGACGTGGTCGTCGATCCGGGTCAGAGCGCCGACCTGGGAGCGACGGTCCGCGCCGTCGCCCGCGCGATCGCCCCGATGGCGCCGCAGGTGACCTCCGAGGTCATCCTCGCGAAGATTGCCGCGAACCCCGGCCAGCCGGTCGTGGCGGTGTCGCTGCGCGATCCCGACATGCGGGTCCTCACCACCGACCCCGGCAAGATCCGTGGCGTAACGGTGCGCAAACACGACAAGCTGGTGATGGTCGACCGCCAACTCGACTCCCCGCTGGAAGACGGCTTGAGCAACTATTGGCAGGCGGTCCGCGACGTCACCGCGGGTTGGCAGATCGTCGTCGACCAGCCCGGACAGGCACCCGAGCGCCTCGACAGCGCGCAGGGTCCGGCCGCGCCGAGTATCGGCACGTCGATCGACCCCCGCGTGCAGCGGGCCGCCGGGCTGGCCGCCATCGAGGTCGCCCAGCCGACGACCGTGCTCACCCTCGACGCCAGGACCGGCGGAATCCTCGGCATGGGCCGCAACGCGGCCGCCACCGACCGCGGCATCAGCATCGACGGCGACTACATCACCGGATCGACGCTCTCCGCCGTCTTCGACGCGGTGACCGCGTACTCCAAGGCCAGCAACACCCCGGCGGAGGAATTGCTCGACCGCCTCGGCCTCGGCGTGGTGTTCACCGTCCCCGGCGCCTCCACACCGGAGCGCACCGGCGCCTCGGTGAACGACGTGGACTTCCGCCCCGGCGAGATCCGCGCCTCGCTGCTCAACGTCGGAGCCCTCGGCGTGGCGCTGTCCCGTGCGTCATCCGGCGCGAAGACATCCGTCGCGCCCTTCGTCATCAAGGGCCAGCCGACGGGGATCCACGACGGCAAGCTGGGCACCGTCGACGACGGCCTGTCCGCGCCGATCCTGCGTGCGATGGTGCGCACGGTCCGCGCCGGCGACGCCAGCGACCTGACGGACAAGAAGGGTCTGCGGGCCCTCGTCGGGACGAACGGTCCGGACGGTCCCGGATGGTTCCTCGGCCTCGTCGACAACAAGGTGATCGTCATCTACACCGAGGGACCGAAATCGGGAACCGCCGCGCTGCAGGCGGCACAGAAGTACCTGAAGGTGCGCTGATCAGCGCTTGGACAGCTGATACAGGCGGCTGGCCAGGATGCGCCAGCCGAGTAGGAAGAGGCCGAGCACGATCGTCGCGACGATGATGAACGAGGTCGCGGTGCCCTGGTGCGAGACCCGGCGCAGGACCATCCCGACGACGACGGTGAACAGCCACACGGCCACCCCGAACGGGATGACGCGCTCGGGCCGGAAGCTGCGGGCGCCGAACCAGTCCGACGACCCCACGCGGGCGTAGACGTACAGCAGCGACCAGCCGACGGCGGCGCCCGCCAGGAACGGCCACGCAGTGTCGGCGACGCCCAGGAGGGTTATCCCCTCGGCATGGCTCATCCGCCCCACGGTCGCGAACACGACGATCAGCACCGCGTCGGCCAAGGCGGTCGCCACGAGGGGGAGTCGGAACTGGCTGCTCGTCGTCGAAGAGGTCATTGTTCTCACGGTAGCTTCCACGCGTCGTCTTGCGGCGGGGCCCCGTCGTCGGGGTTCTCCTCGTCGCCCTCGCGCGCGGCGTCGGGAAGCGGATGCCCGAGGATGAGTCGGCGCTGGTCGTCGGTGAAGTCGAGTAGCGGGCGGTCGGGATTGGCCGGGGAGGCTTCGCGGAGACTGTCCTCGAATTCGTCGGTGGCGCCCACCTCGGAGCGGATTCGGGTGCGGAACATCACCAGGATGACGCCCCAGCCGACCAGCGATACCAGCGCCCAGCTGACCAGCCGGTAGAGGATGACCGCGACGGCCGCGTCACCGGTCGCCATACCCGCGGGGACCAGTGCGGCGACCATCGCGACGTCGGCGAATCCGAGACCGCCGGGCAGCAGCGGCACCGCTGTGCCGACGGCCTTCGACGCGGCGTAGGCGACGGCGATGCCGGCGATGGACGGACGTGCGCCGATCGCCCAACAGGCGAACATCAGGCAGCACACGTCGGCGATCCAGTTGAACAGCGTCCAGCCGAAGGCGACGGCGGCGTCACGTCGTTTCAGCTGCACGGCGGCGAGCTGGTCGATGAGCTGCGTCAGGCGCTCCTGACCGGCGTCCTCGGGGTGATTGCGCAGTTCGTTGTACCAGTGCAGGACCCGGGTGCCGATCTGGTGGACGGTCGCGGGATGGGTGGACAGGTACTGCAGCACGGCGACGAAGGCGATGAATCCGAGGATCGAGAACATCGTCGAATAGGGGTTGGTGCGGGCACCGGCGAGTACCGCGCCGCCGATGCCCAGGGTGGCCAGGCCGACGCCGGCCAGCAGCCCGGACATGACGACCTGCCACGACGCGACGACGGGATTCGCGCCCCACCGGCGGGTTTCCCGGAAGGTGAAGGCGGGGGCGAGCACCTGCCCGCCCGGCATCGTCTGGCTGAGCGAGTTCGCGGCGAGCACCACCGACATCGAGCGCCACCACGAGACCATCACCCCGGCCGAGCGCAGGAGCGCGCGCTGCACGCGGGCGAAGCTGTCGAGGTTGAGCATGGACGCGACGAAGCAGGCCGACAACCAGCCCCAATGGACATCGCCGATGCGGCCCCAGGCGGTGTGGAACTGGTCGCGGACCAGGTAGCCCTCCACCACGAGAACCGCCACGACCGCGACGATCAGCACCCAACGGAGCCATTTCCGACTCCTGCGCCAGAACTCGCGCGGCGAAAATGCCATGCCGGTCAGGGTACCTAAAGCGAAAACGGCTTTCGCCTGCCTACTCTTGGTTTCGTGAACCAGGACAATCCGCATGCGCAACATCCGGTCCCGCCAGGGGTGCGGGCCGCCGCCGAATGGGCATGGCGCCTCCTGGTCATCGGAGCGCTGGCCGTCGTCGTGTTCCTGGCCTTCATGCATTTCAAGACGGTGCTGGTGCCGGTCGCCATCGCGATCCTCGGGACGGCGGGATTGGTGCCGATCGTCGACGTCCTGGACCGGGCCGGATTCCCGCGGTCGTTGGCCGTCGTCACGTCGATGGTCTCCATGCTCGGCGTGCTCGGCTTGGTCCTCGCCTTCGTCGTGCGGGAGTTCATCAACGGACTTCCCGCGCTGACCACGCAGGTGACCGGCACGATCGACTCGGTCAAGAAGTGGTTGATCGACGGCCCGCTCCACCTCGACCACAAGCAGGTGGAGAACGTCGGCGCGGACATCGTCCGCTTCATCAACCACAACCAGGAGAAGCTGACCAGCGGAGCCCTCGCGACGGCGACCACGGCCACCGAGATCATCACCGGGGCCTTCCTCACGCTGTTCCTGATGATCTTCTTCCTCTACGGCGGCGGTCAGATCTGGACCTTCCTCACCAAGCTGGTGCCGGCGCCGCATCGCGAACGGGTCCACGCCGCAGGCCACGCCGGTTTCGGCACGCTCGTCGGTTACGTCCGGGCCACCGTCGCGGTCGCCCTCGTCGACGCGGTGGGCATCGGGATCGGGTTGGCGATCCTGAACGTCCCGCTGGCGCTGCCCCTCGCCTCGCTGGTCTTCCTCGGCGCGTTCATCCCGATCGTCGGCGCACTGGTCACCGGCGGTGTCGCGGTCGTGGTCGCGCTGGTGACCAACGGCTGGGTGGCCGCGCTGGTCGCGCTGGGCATCGTCGTCGGGGTCATGCAGTTGGAGAGCCACGTGCTGCAACCGTTCCTGCTCGGCCGCTCGGTGCGCCTGCATCCGGTCGCGGTGGTGCTCGGTATCGCGGGCGGCATCGTGCTGGCAGGTATCGCGGGCGGCTTGCTGTCGGTGCCGCTGATCGCCTTCCTGAACACGGCCATCCGCGAACTCCACGCCTATCCGGGGGCGGTCGCCGAACCGACCGGGACCGGTGACCTCATCGGGGGCGTGGTGCTCGACGCCGATCCCGACCCGCCGACCTGGGATAGCCGATGACGGTCCCCCGAGGCGGCACCGTCGGCGAGCGAAGCGGGTCGCGGGATGCGCGCCGCGCCTGGTTGGCCAAGGCGCTCAAGAGCGTCGACGAGGATGCCGCCGCGCCGTTGTGGCGCGCGGCCCAGGTGTTCCGGGCGCTTTCGCTGATCTACTCGGTGGGCTTCCAGATCGCGGCGAACCACGATCTGCAGCGGCCACGGATCACGATCGTGCTGGGCGCGGTACTCGTCGCGTGGACGGTGGCGTGTGCCGCCGCCTACCTCGGCGGTTTCGGGCGCAACTGGATGTGGGTTTCCGCCGACATCGTCGTCACCTGTGGATTGCTGTTGTCCACCTCCTACGTGGCGTCGGCCGACTGGATCGCGCACAACCAGGCATGGCCGACGACGCTGTGGGCCTGCAACGCGGTGATCTCGGCCGCAATCCTCGGCGGCGCCTCCGGGGGAGCGGCCGTCGGCCTCCTGGTGTGGGCATCGTCGGTACTGGTCAAAGGCCACGTCGACCTCAACTTCGGCAAGAACGCCCAACTCATCCAGCTGGTCTTCCTGGGCCTCGTCGTGGGGTGGGCCGCGACGAGCGCCCGCGCCAACCACGAACTGCTCACCCAGGCGGCGCGTTACGCCGCGGCGGAGGAGGAGCGCGACCGGCTGGCCCGCCACGTCCACGACGGTGTGTTGCAGGCCCTCGCCCTGATAGCCCGCCGGGGGCGCGAGATCGCCGGGGACACCGCGCCCCTCGCCGAACTCGCCGGGGAGCAGGAACGAGCGCTGCGCCGCTTCCTCACCGACCGGGCCGACGCGGACTACGCCGCACCCGACGGCGCCGCCGGGCGGGTCGACCTGGCGGCGCTGCTGCGCGCCCATGTCGGGGCCCGGGTCTCGGTCAGCGCCCCGCGAGAACCCGTGCCGGTCCCGGTCGAGATCGGCACCGAGGTCGATGCCGCGGTGCGCAACGCGCTGGACAACACTCTGCGGCACGCCGGTCCGCAGGCGCGGGCCTATGTCCTGCTCGAGGATCTCGGCGACGAGCTGGTGGTCGGCGTCCGCGACGACGGGGTTGGGATAGCGCCCGGCCGTGTCGCGTCGGCGGCAGCGGAGGGCCGACTGGGGATCGCGCAGTCGATCGTCGGTCGGATCGGCGCGCTCGGCGGGCGCGCGGAACTCGACTCCGCGCCCGGCGCGGGGACGGACTGGGAGTTCACCATTCCGGTTCACCGCGTCGACGGCGGTGCCGAACAGCCAATGGCCGAGGAGGGCAGATGACTATTCGCGTGATGGTCGTCGACGATCATCCGATGTGGCGCGACGGGATCGAGCGCGACCTCGTCGACGAGGGTTTCGAGGTGGTGGCCACGGCCGACGGGGTGGGCGCCGCGGTACGCCGGGCCGCCGCCGTGCGACCCGATGTCGTCTTGATGGATATGCAGCTGCCGGACGGGACGGGGGCGGAGGCGACCGCCCAGGTGCTGGCGGTCTCGCCGTCGTCGCGGATCCTGGTGCTCTCCGCATCGGATGAGCGCGACGACGTGCTGGAGGCGGTCAAGTCCGGGGCCAGCGGATACCTGGTGAAAAGCGCGTCCCGCGACGAGATGGTCGCCGGGGTGCGCGCGACGGCCGACGGTCAGGCCGTGTTCACCCCCGGATTGGCCGGGCTGGTCCTGGGCGAGTTCCGCCGGATGTCGGCCGACGGTCCGGGCGGCGACGAGAAGCCGGTGCTCTCCCCGCGCGAGACCGAGGTGCTGCGGTACGTGGCGAAGGGGATGACCGCCAAGCAGATCGCGGCCAAGCTGTTCCTGAGCCATCGGACCGTCGAGAACCACGTCCAATCGGCGCTGCGCAAACTGCAGCTGGCCAACCGGGTGGAATTGACCCGCTACGCGATCGAGCACGGGCTCGACGAGGCGCCGCCGGACTAGCCCTGCGGGTCCTGCCCGCGGGCGCGGCGCATCAAGTCTTGGACGCTGATCTCCTCGTCGCGGTTGCCCGCGGCCCGCTTGCCGTCGTCGTCGGAGTTCGGCGCGGCGGTGCTCGACGGCGCGACCGGCGGCTGGGAGGGGCGCACCGCGGGCGTCGGACCCGACGCGCTCGACCCGCCGGCCTCGAAGCGGATGCCGCCCTTGCCCAGTCGCCACGCCCCGGTGTCCGGCGCGTCGTCGGTCTCGGCCGGCACCGGCCTGGGTGCGGCCGGTACGACGAGGCTCGTGGGCGTGACGGGTGCCGTGGGCGCGACGGGTGCCGCGGGAGCCGGGGGGTTCACCGAACTCGCGGTACGGCGGATCGGCGGCTGATACTGCGGCCCGGCGGGACGCTGGGGCACCGAGGCCGGCGCGGGCGCGGGTGCCTCGGGCAGCGGAGCCTCGGGCAGCGGCGCGGCTGGTGTCTGCACGGCCACCGTCGGGGCCTCCTGCTCGTCGGCGGTCGGCGCCGAGGTGCGGCGGCGCGACCCGGGACGGCGGAAAGCCGAGGTCGGAGCGGTGGCGATCACCGCGCCGGCCGACATCGACTTGGAGGCCGCCACGTCGGCGTCGACCATCTCGTCGGGCTCCACCTCGAGGATGGTCTCGCCGAGGCCCAGCTTGCGTTGGACGGTCTTCATCCACTGCGGCGCCCACCAGCAGTCGTCGCCGAGCAGTTTCATCGTCGACGGCACCAGCAGCATGCGGATGATCGTCGCGTCGAGGATCAGCGCGGCGATCATGCCGAAGGCGATGTACTTCATCATGACGATGTCCGACAGCGCGAACGCCCCGGTGACGACGACCAGGATCGCGGCGGCCGCGGTGATGATGCGGCCGGTGTGCGCCGTGCCGACGCGGATCGCCTCGGTGGTCGAGGCACCCTTCTGTCTGGCCTCGACCATGCGTGAGAGCAGGAATATCTCGTAGTCGGTCGACAGGCCGAACACGATCGCGATGATCAGCACCAGCACCGCGGCGAACAGCGGACCCGGCGTGAAGTTGAGCAGCGTCGCACCGTTGCCGTCGACGAAAATCCAGGTCAGGATGCCCAGCGTCGCGCCCAGGCCCAAGGCCGAGACGAGCGCCGCCTTGATCGGCAGGATCACCGAGCCGAACGCCAGGAACATCAGCAACCCGGTGATCAGCACCAGCATGACGGTCATGAACGGCAGTCGGGTGAGCAGCGCGTCGATCGAGTCCTGGGTCAGCGCCGGAGTGCCGGCGATGTAGACCCGCAGACCCTGCTTGTCCAGGTTCTGCAGGTACCGGATGGCCTCGGTCTGCAGCCGGGGGCCCTCCTTGTTCTTCGGGTCTTTGAGCCAGTCGGAGAAGCCGGCGGACATCTGGACGACACCGATGTCCGAACGACCCGGGTATTCGCCGGACAGGCCACCGTCCGTCTCTTCGAAGGAGAAGGGCTTGGAGAAGAACTGCTTACCCGGGGCCGCCGCCGCATCGTGGGCATTGGCGGCCTGCTGCAGCGCGACGAGGCGGTTCTGATCCTCGTCGCTGTCGACCTGGTAGACGACGACGATCTTGACCGCCTCGGTCCGCTCCTTGGGGAAGGCCTGGTCGAAGGCTTCCTGCGACTGGCGGGTCGGATTGTCCGGCGGCAGGTACTTCTCGCTGATCCCACCGAACTCGATGTTGCCGAAGGGGATGATCAGGGCCAGCAGGAGCAGGACCGTCGGGATGGCAGTCTTCAGCGGGTGCTTCATCACCCAGCCGGAAAGTTTGCCCCAGAAGCCGTCCTCGACCTCCTGCTTGGTCTTCGTCTTGCGCAGGAAGCTGAATCCGAAGGCGTCGATCCGCGGTCCGAGGATGCCGAGGATGGCCGGCAGGACGGTGATCGACAGGAAGGCGGCGAGCGCCACCGAGGCGATGGCGCCGTAGGCCACCGACTTGAGGAATGCCTGCGGGAAGATGAGCAGACAGGCGATGGCCGCGATGATGATCGTGGCCGAGAACCACACCGTCTGACCGGCGGTCATCACGGTTCTTCGGACCGCGGCCTTCGTCGTATATCCCTCGGCTAACTCTTCTCGGAATCGACTGACGATGAAGAGGCCGTAGTCGATGGCGATGCCGAGACCGATGAGCGTGACCACCGATTGCGCGAACACGTTGACCTCGGTGACGTGGGTCAACAGCTTCATGATTCCCAGCGAGCCCGCGATGGTCAGGCCGCCGATGAACACCGGCAGCGCCGCCGCGACGACACCGCCGAAGACGAAGAACAGCATGAGTGCGACGACGGGGAGCGCGATGACTTCGGCGCGTTTGATGTCGTGCTCCATGCCGATGGCCATCGAGTTGGCGATCGGCTGCAGACCCGCCAACTCGAACTTGGTTCCCTCGAGACCGAACTTGGTGTCGATGTTGTCGAATGCCGGCCGCAGCTTCTTGTAGTTGGTGAGGATCGACGTGTCGTCGTTGCCCTGCACGCCGATGCTGATGAACGCCTTGGTCTTGTCCTCGTTGAAAGTGTGTTCGCGGACCGTGGCCCGAGCGAGCAGCGCGGCCGGGGAGGGGTTCTCGGGAAGCTGGACGAATGGGTCGATGATGCCAGGGCTGCCTGGATCGTCACCGCTGGCGGCTCTGGTGTCGCGGCCGACGAGGTCTTTCGTCTCCGGGTCGGTGGTCAGCTGGGTGACGAACTTCTCCACCTTGGCGCCGAAGGCGGGGTCGTCGACCTTGGTGCCGTCGGGCGGGGTGATCAGCAGGACGATGTCGGACTTGTGGTCGCGGCCGAAGGAGTTGTCGGCGAGCACCGATCCCTTCGCCGATTGCGACGTCGGGTCGAACCAACCGCTCTGCGAGAGGTGCTTCGAGAGGTCAAGGCCGTAGAGGCCGAGACCGGCCATCAAAGCGACCATCACGGCGATGACGGTGTATCGCATTCGATATGCGAACGTGCCGATCCATCCGAACACCTTCGGTTCCTTTCGTCACCCGACGAGCTGCTGGCCCGGCGCCGGGAGCGCCAGCCGGCACAACCCACGTCGGGCCATTCTTCCAGGTATCGCCTGAATGCAAACTGAGCAGGGCGGATTTCCCCGCGGCGCGTCGTGGGTGCGCAAGCCGCGCGGATCCCGCGTCGTCAGCGCAGAAGCGAGGACAGCGCGCGGAACGGCGGCAGCCAGGCACCGTCGTCGGGGAGGGCGTCGAGGGTGATCCGCGGCAGCGGCTCCCGGAAGACGTTGGGGATGTCCTCGAGGTCGAGGAAGTCGAATTCGTCGACGCCCTGCGCCCAGCTGGCGTGTTCGCGGAAGCCGATGACGGTGACCGGGACGCCCTCGGCGGCGACCTCCAGCAGCGGCTCCCGGAACGCCTGACCGTCGGCGGAGGCGACGATGAGCCCGGCCAGCCCGCAGGTGTGCCTGCGCAGCTCGATGTGGTTGAGCATGTCCTCGTCGACGTCGGTGTCGTCGGCGATCTTGGGTTTGGCGAATACCGCGTAGCCGACGTTGCGCAGCGCGTCGACCCACGGCCGCACGACGTCGGCGCTGCCCGGGCTGATGTTGGTGAAGACGGTGGCCTCGGGCTCGACGGACGAACCGCCGCTCTCCCGCCGGATGTCGTCGGTGCGGCCCAGCAGCCAGCGGCCGACGGCGTCGAAGCGCGGGCGATGCGCGGCGGTCGGGCGGCCGCCGATGATTCCGCCGAGGCCCATATCCATATTGGGTGCGTCCCACACGAGCAGCACCCGGCGGGCCGTCGACTGACCGGAGATGGTGTCGCCCACCGACGGGCTGCCCGTCGAGCTATTCGTGTCGGTGCTCATGGGCGACCCTCCGCGCGGGTGTAGACGAATTCGGTGACCACGCGCCCCTCGTCGGCGGCACGGCCCTCGAACTTCGTGGTCGGACGCGCCAGCGAGATCGGACTCTCCCCGGTCAGGGGGACCAGGTGCGTCCCGGTGGTGTCCTGATTGTCCAGCAGTTCGCGGATCCATTCGGTGTAATCGGCGTGGTCGGTGGCGATGTGCAGCACGCCGCCGTCGACGAGCTTCTCGGCCATCGTCGCCAACGTGCCCGATTGCACCAGCCGTCGCTTGTGGTGGCGGGCCTTGGGCCACGGGTCGGGGAAGAAGACGCGGATGCCCTGCAGGCTCTTGTCCTCGATCAGTTCGTCCAGGACCACCACGGCGTCGCCGCGGATCATGCGCACGTTGGTCAGGCCGCCGCGGTCGACGAGGCCGACGAGTTGCGCGAGTCCCGGTTGGTAGACCTCGACGGCCACCACGTCGAACTCCGGCTCGTCGGCGGCCATCGCCGCGGTCGAGATGCCGGTGCCGGAACCGATTTCGACGATGAGCGGGGCTTTGCGGCCGAACCACTCCTGCGCGTGCAGCGGCGGCTCGACGACGCGCCCGTCGGCGTCGGGGCTGGTGCGCAGATCACGGCCCAGCACCGGCCACAGGTTCTCCCAGTTGCGGCGCTGCCCCGGCGTCAGGGTGCCGCGCCGGAACCGGAAGCTGGTCACCCGCGGGTACAGGCGGGACTGATCGACGGTATCGCTCACCCGACCATGGTCTCACCTGATTACATGGGGTCGTCGACAACGGGGGTCATCGACGAGATCGGGGGGTCAATGGTGGAGCATCGCGGTGCGCGCTGGAGCCGGGTCGCGCTGGCGGGACCGGCGGCGCCCGACGGGCCGGACCGCGCGGTCGTGGTGGCCGCGCTCGCCGGGCGCGGGCTGCGCGTGCAGGAGCGGCAGGCGCCGGGGACGGTGGTGTGGTTCTTCGACGTCGGAGCCGATCCGCCGGATGCCGAGGTCGTGTTCGGCGGTCGCGACCGGTCCGCGCTCGTGGCCTTCGTCGGGGTCGGCATCGAGGAGTGCCCCGACTGGCCCGCGCGTCTCACGCGGTGGTCCGCGACATCGGCCGCCTCGGCCCGGTTGCCGCTGTTCGCCGTCGCGCTGGGGATCGCGGGAGTCAGCGGGGCCGATTCGGGGTTGGCCGATCTCGTCGACTGGGTCGACGAGGAGTCGGCGGCGCGGGCGGCGCGCGAGGTTTCGCGCGGGGACGCGGCCGAGCGGCTGGCCGGCCTGCGGGTCGGGTCCAGCGCCATCCGCGCCTGGGCGGGCGGGCGCATCCACTCCGGATTTCGCGAACTCGCCGCGGCCGGGGCGACCGAGGCCGCGGCGTTGCGACCCGCCGACGTCGCCGTCTTCTCCCGCTGGCTGTCCGAGAGCGCCGCGGCGTTCGAGCAGCGGGTCGTCGGGGCGGTGGCCGGACAGACGGCCCACCTGTGGGCGACCGCGCTCGTGGGCTGCGGCCCGGTCGCGGCGGCCGGTCAGGGTCCCCGCGTCCCCGTGCCCGCCCCGGCCGTCGAATCGCCGCCCGCCCGCCCGGTGCACTGGTCGCCGCGCGGGTGGGGAGCTGAGGACGCGGTGATCGTGCTGCTCGGCGCGTCGACCGGGCTGGGGATCGGACGGCTCGCCGCCGGGTCGCTGGCCGGGTGGATTCCCGGCTGGACCGCGCTGGCCCTGGCCGTGGCGATCGGGCTGGGCGTCGCCGCGGGTGCGGTCGGATTGCGCCGACGGGTCCTGCTGCGCAACCAGGCGAGGACGTGGGCCGGCGAGGTCGTCGCCGACGCGCGGGCCCGCACCGAGTGGCGCGTCGCCGCACTCGTCAACGGTGCCGAGCCTGCGGTCGCGGCCCGGGTGCGTCGCCTCGCGGCGGCCGATCCGGATGGTGTTGTGTCCGGTATCCGGCGCAAACGCCAACCGGATCCGGATTGATGGAACCGTTTGCCCGCGGGCTGCGTCTAAGTAACTGATGGACATCTTCGACGACGGTGCGGATCCCGGCGACGTCGGCAACCACCTGTGGCTGGCCGAGGAGGAACGGCTGTGGGATCTGGGGCCGGCCACCGCCGACACCGATGCGGACGGGCTGTACGACAGCCTCTCCCGCAACGATGCCGACGGTATGACCGTCTTCACCGATTCCGACCACGACGGATGTGTCGATCTGATCACCAGGGTAGGGGCGGACGGGTCGGTGACGTCGTCGGTTTACGACGCGGCGACGCGGCGGTGGAGTTCGTTGCGGCCGGGCCGCATCCACTAGCGCGAGGCGTGGTCGGGGCCAGCCGTATCGGGGGGTGGCTGGCCCCGACCGTTCGCGTATCACCGCGGCACCGGCGTGAGCGGCGACGTCGGAGCAGATACATGCGGAAGTGGCTAACCCAACTCCCGATCGAGCAGGTCAATCGCGTATCCTGAGAAAAGACTGACCGCTTAGCAGGCGGTCGAGACCTTTCAGGAGATGCTTCACATGACCTCTGCCACGATTCCCGGGTTGGATGCCGCCAGCGCGCCCACCAAACATGCCGGCCTGCTCGCCTGGGTCGCCGAAGTGGCGGAGCTGACCCAACCCGATCGGGTGGTGTGGTCCGACGGCAGCGACGAGGAGTGGGAGCGCCTGAGCGCCCAGCTCGTCGAGGCCGGCACGATGGTCAAGCTGAACGACGAGTTGAAGCCGAATTCCTACCTCGCGCTGTCCGATCCGGCCGACGTCGCCCGGGTCGAGTCGCGCACCTTCATCTGTTCGGAGACCGAGGAAGCCGCCGGTCCGACCAACAACTGGATGGCCCCCGACCAGATGCGGGCCACGATGACCGAGCTGTACCGCGGCTGCATGCGCGGGCGCACGATGTTCGTCATCCCCTTCTGCATGGGCCCGCTCGGCAGCGACGACCCGAAGCTCGGCATCGAGATCACCGACTCGGAGTACGTGGTGCTCTCCATGCGGGTCATGACCCGGGTCGGCCCCAAGGTCCTCGAGGCCCTCGGCGACGACGGCTTCTTCGTCAAGGGTCTGCACTCGGTGGGTGCCCCGCTGGAGCCCGGCCAGGCCGACGTGCCGTGGCCGTGCAACACCGAGAAGTACATCACCCACTTCCCGGAGGCCCGGGAGATCTGGTCCTACGGTTCGGGCTACGGCGGTAACGCGCTGCTCGGCAAGAAGTGCTACTCGCTGCGCATCGCGTCGGCGATGGCCCACGACGAGGGCTGGCTCGCCGAGCACATGCTGATCCTCAAGTTGATCAGCCCGGAGGACAAGGCCTACTACGTCGCCGCCGCCTTCCCCAGCGCCTGCGGCAAGACCAACCTCGCGATGATCCAGCCGACCATCCCCGGCTGGCGCGCCGAGACTGTCGGCGACGACATCGCGTGGATGCGCTTCGGCAAGGACGGCCGCCTGTACGCGGTCAACCCCGAGTTCGGCTTCTTCGGCGTCGCGCCGGGCACCAACCACCAGTCGAACCCGAACGCGATGAAGACCATCGAGGCCGGCAACACCATCTACACCAACGTCGCGCGCACCGACGACGACGACATCTGGTGGGAGGGCCTGGAGGGCGAGCCCGATCACCTGATCGACTGGAAGGGCAACGACTGGTACCTCCGGGAGACCGAGACCCTTGCCGCCCATCCGAACTCGCGCTACTGCACCCCGCTGTCGCAGTGCCCGTCGGTCGCCCCCGAGTGGGACGACCCGGCCGGTGTGCCGATCTCGGCGATCCTGTTCGGCGGACGCCGCAAGACGACCATCCCGCTGGTGACCGAGGCGCGCGACTGGGCGCACGGCGTGTTCATGGGCGCGACGGTCGGCTCCGAGCAGACCGCAGCCGCCGAGGGCACCGTCGGCAAGGTCCGCCGCGACCCGATGGCCATGCTGCCGTTCATCGGCTACCACGTCGGCGACTACCTGCAGCACTGGCTGGACATCGGCGCGAAGGCCGATGCGGACAAGCTGCCGAAGATCTACTACGTCAACTGGTTCCGCCGCGGCGCCGACAAGCGCTTCCTGTGGCCCGGATTCGGCGAGAACAGCCGGGTGCTGGAGTGGATCATCGACCGCATCGAGGGTCGGGCCGAGGGCCGCGAGACCCCGATCGGCATCACCGCGACGGCCGATTCGCTCGACCTCAACGGGCTCGACGTCGACAAGGCCGATGTCGAGGAGGCGTTGGCCGTCGATAACGCGCAGTGGCGCGACGAGCTGCCGTCGATCAACGAGTGGTTCGACTTCATCGGCGACAAGCTGCCCGCGCAGCTGAGCGCCGAACTCGACGCGCTGACCAAGCGCCTCGCCGACGACTGACCGTCGAGACAAACCCAGCAGTTCGCGACAGACCCGACACCCGCAAGGGGTCGGGTTTGTCTCGTTCTGCAGGGTTTGCGGAGAGGGCGTCTAGCGTCTAGGTGTACTTCCCCGACACGTTGTGAACGGGTGAGGGGAGGTCTTCGCCTCACCTCACCCGTTCACAACGTGTCGGGGAAGTACACCTAGCGGCGGTCTCGATACGGTTCCTCGCCTAGCGGCTCGGATCCACTCGACCACCCCCGTATCCGCTCGACCACCCCCGTATCCGCCGCCGGATCGAGTGATCGCGACGAAGGAGCGGTCGTATCGAGATCTCGACCACCGACGGGGTGCCGACCGAGCACGTCATCCGAGCACGGGCCGCGCGGATATGGCACCGTGGAGCCATGTCGACAACCTCCGTTGAAGCACCCGCCGCGAGCGCGGCCGATCTGACCAAGGTGTACGGCTCCGGCGACACCGCGGTGCACGCCTTGCGCGGCGTCAGCGTCGCCTTCGCGCCGGGGGAGTTCACCGCGATCATGGGGCCCTCGGGCTCGGGGAAGTCCACCCTCATGCATTGCCTCGCCGGGCTCGACACCCCGTCGTCGGGGGAGGTCCGCATCGGCGAGACCTCGCTGGCCGGGCTGAACGACAAGGCCATGACGGTGCTGCGCCGCGACCGGATCGGCTTCGTGTTCCAGTCGTTCAACCTGGTGCCGACGCTCACCGCTCGCGAGAACGTCACCTTGCCGTGCGACATCGCCGGGCGCGACGTCGACGAGCAGTGGATGACCGCGGTCACCGATCGCCTCGGCCTCGCCGACCGCCTCGATCACCGGCCGAGCGAACTGTCCGGCGGCCAGCAGCAGCGAGTGGCCTGCGCCCGGGCGCTGGTCGGGCGGCCCGCGATCATCTTCGGCGACGAGCCGACGGGCAACCTCGACTCCCGCTCGTCGGGGGAGGTGCTCTCGATCCTGCGCGCCGCCACCGACGAGTTCGACCAGACCGTCGTGATCGTCACGCACGACCCCCGCGCCGCGTCGTACGCCGACCGGGTCGTGTTCCTCGCCGACGGGCGGATCGTCCACGAGTTGCGCGACCCCGATGCCGATGGCGTCTTCGAAGTCATGCGCAACCTCGACGAGAAGGTCGGGGTCGTCGAGGAGACGCCGGCCGACGCCGCGACCGCGCCGGCCGGGGACGAGTAGCGATGGCCTCGGTCATGCGCCGGGTATCGGTGCGCAACCTCGCCGCCCACAAGGTCCGGCTGTTCCTCACCGTGTTCTCGGTGGTGCTGGGCACCTCCTTCGTCGCCGGCTCGATCGTCTTCACGTCGAGCGTCTCGAACGCCTTCACCAGCATCTTCGACAAGACCGCGCAGGGGGTCGCCGTCCAGCTCGCACCGAAGAACCCGTCGCAGATGGCGGCCACCGGGGCACAGGCGAGCCCGGGGGTGCCGAACGCCGTGGTGCAGCAGCTGAGCTCCAGCCGCGAGCGCCTCGGCTTCGACCGCCTCAACGTCAACTACAACGGCCTCGTCGCCGTTGCCGCGGCCGACGGGAAGGCGCTGCAGACCGGCAACGCCCCGAGCATCGGAACGACCTTCATCCCGCCCGACCAGGCCGTCGCACAGGGGGAGAACAAGATCCTGCCCGGCGGCCGCGGGCCGCAGCGAGCCGGCGAGATCGCCATCAACAAGACCGCCGCGGACAAGGCCGGACTGCACGTCGGGTCGAAGACGAGGGTGGTCGCCGGACAGGGCAACAGCGAACCGCAGGACGTGACGGTCGTCGGGGTCCTCGACTGGCCGTTCGAGGTCGGCGGCTTCGTCAACGTCGCCTTCGACCAGGACACCGCCCGGCACCTGTTCTCCGACGGCGAGCACGCGGGCACCGTCAGCCTCTCGGCGCAGCCGGGGGTGTCCGACACCGAACTGCAGACCCGGGTCCAGAACCTCCTGGGGCCGACGCAGCTCAAGATCCAAACCGGCGACGAGGTGCGGGCCGAGAGCAAAGAGGCAGTCAACAAGTTCCTGCAGATCTTCACCTACATCCTGCTCGCCTTCGCCGGCATCGGGCTCATCGTCGGCACCTTCATCATCTACAACACGTTCGCGATGATCGTCGCCCAGCGCAATCGCGAGCTCGCTCTGCTGCGCGCCATCGGCGCCAATCGCAGCCAGGTGTCGCGGTCGGTGCTGACCGAGGCATTCATCGTCGGGTTGCTCGGGTCGGCGGTCGGCCTGGTCGTCGGGATCGGCCTGGCCGCGGCGCTGCGTGCGATCGCCATCGCCTCGTCGGGGTTGCCGTCCGGGCCGTTGCGGGTCACGCCGACGGCCGTCATCGCCACCCTGGCGGTCGGCGTCGTCGTCACCATGCTCAGCGCCTGGCTGCCCGCCCGGCGGGCGGCGCGGGTGGCGCCGGTGGAGGCCATGCGCTCGACGATGGCCGAACCGCGGTCGCTGCGGGCGCGGACCGTCGCCGGTGCCGTGGTCGGCGCACTCGGTATCGCCCTGACCATCCTCGGCGCCCTGAAACAGGGAGTGGGTCCGGCGCTGCTCGTCGGGCTCGGTGCCGTCCTCGTGATCGTGGCGGTCGTCCTGGGCGCGCCAGCCCTGTCGCTGCCCGTCGTCTCCGCGCTGGGAGTGATCACCCGCCCGTTCGGCAAGGTCGGCCAACTGGCGCGGACCAACGCCGCACGCAATCCTCGTCGCACCGCGGCGACCGCGTTCGCGTTGACCATCGGCCTGATGCTGGTCGCGATCATCGGCACGCTCGGGTCGAGTTTCAAGGCCACGGTCGACTCGTCGCTGGACCGCGCGGTCCTCGCCGACTACTTCGTCACCGGCGTGAACCACGGCCCCATTCCGCCCGCCGTGCTGGGCGCCGTGCGGGACACCCCCGGCGTCGCGCACGTGGCCGGCTCGGGAATGGTGATCAGCAACGTCGACGGACACCAGGTCATCGGCGGGGCCGCGGTCGGCGGCAAGCTTGGCGACGTCGTGCGCTACACGATCACCGACGGAACCGACCTGACGCCAGACGGGATGATCGTCGCCGAGCGGACGGCAACGGATAAAGGGTGGACGGTCGGCAAGACGCTGGCCTTCGCTCGTCCCGACGGCGTCACCGTCGACGTGCCGGTGGTCGGCGTCTTCGAGAACAACAACGCACTGGGCCAGTGGGTACTCGGCAGCTCCGCGTACGAGAAGGTGGTGCCGCCCTCCACCCAGATGTTGACCGGGGTGTTCGTCCGGGCCGCGCCGGGCAAGGAGGGTGCCGGGCTCGATCAGCGGCTGGCCGATTCCACCGCGAAGTACCTGACGGTGCAGGTGCAGACGAATGCGCAGTACAAGAGTTCGGTCTCATCGCTGATCGACCAGATGCTCGGCGTGCTCTACGCGCTGCTCGGACTCGCGCTGGTGGTCGCCGTCCTGGGGATCATCAACACCCTGGCCCTCTCGGTGGTGGAGCGCCGCCAGGAGATCGGGATGGAGCGCGCGATCGGCATGGTCCGCGGCCAGGTGCGACGGATGGTGTACCTGGAGTCGGTGCTGATCGCCGTGTTCGGCGCGTTGCTCGGCGTCGTCCTGGGTTGCGGGCTGGCGGTCGCGCTGGTGCGCACGTTGCGCGAGTGGGGAATCGGTAGTCCGGTGCTGCCCTGGTCGTTGATCGTGACGACGCTCGTCGGGGCTGCCGTGGTGGGCGTGGTCGCCGCGGTCTGGCCGGCGATTCGGGCGGCCCGGACCAATCCGCTGGACGCCATCGCCGGGGAGTAGCGCCGGGGGTGGCGGGATTCCGGCAGAATGTTCCCATGAGCAATCCGCAGGGTCCGCAGGACCCGTTCCAGTCCTCGACGCGACGGTTCGACCCGGAGAACCCGACCACCGGGTACTCGCCCGAGCAATTCCCCGCGACCGAGCAGTACGCGCCGGAATCGAGCCACTACGAGACGGGCGGCTATGAGGCCGGTGACTACCAGTCCGGTGGTGCGGGCGGCGGGCACAACCGCACCAAGATGCTCATCGCCGCGATCGTCGCCGCGATCGTCGCGATCATCCTCATCGCCTTCCTGATCTCGGTGACCGGGCACAAGGGCGGCGACACCCCGGCCCCGGCGTCGAGTTCCACGACGACGAGCACCACCGACGAGAGCTCGTCGGAGGAATCCTCCACCGAGCCCTCCACATCGGAGGAGACGACGTCGCAGCAGCAGACGGGTGCCGTCGAGTACAAGCTCACCGGCGACGGCGATCTGATCGGCGTGAACTACACCGACAACGGGAGGAACCGCATCATCGCGACCGTGCGCGCGCCGTGGTCGGTGAGTTCCACCGCCGACGGCGGCGATCTGCGCCTGACCGGCATCGTCGTCCGCGGTACCGTGACCTGCCAGATCATCGTCGATGGGCAGGTCGTCACCTCCGGGACGAGTTCCGGCGGTCCGTTGAACTGCTGGGCATCGCAGCAGTAGGCAGAGGGGGAGAGATGAGCGCACTGCAGCGAGTCATGGCGACGGCCAACCGGATCGTCACACCGTTGCTCTCGGCTCCGGTGGTCGGCAACGCCCTGGGCAAGTCGATGGTCGAGGTGTCCTACACCGGCAGGCGCAGCGGCAAGCCGGTCCATCTCGTCGTCTCCTACCGCCGACGCGGCGACGAAGTGGTCATCGGCGTCGCCGCGCCGGAGCAGAAGACGTGGTGGCGCAACTTCTACCCCGACGGCGGTCCCATCACGCTGCACCTGGACGGAACTGCCCGCACCGGTCAGGCGGTGGCGCGACGCGACGAGCGCGGGACGTCGGTGAAGGTGACGCTGGACCCGCTCAAGGGGTAGCCGCCTAGAGCTCTTCCGCGCCGATGAGGGCAGCGTCCTGCGCGACCGGCTCGTGGTCGTGCTTTCCGGTCCGCACCAGCGACACCGCGCCGATGGCGATCACGCAGTAGGCCGCGGCGAACCAGAACGGGGCCGGGGCGCCGAACCACTCGGCGAGGTGGGCGACGATGATGGCCGACGCCGCGCCACCCATCCAGCGCAGGAAGCTGTACCCGGCGCTGGAAACCGAGCGCGGAGTGCCGGCGTCACCACTGGACATCGCGACGCTGGTGAACAGCGTGTTCAGCACACCCGACGGGAAGCCGGACAGCATCACGGCCAGGCCGATGATGATCACCGAGTGCTCGATCGCGCCGTAGGCGGCGAGGGCCATGACCACGCTGTACACGCCGATCGCGACCATGACGCCGGCCTTCTGGCCGACTGCGTCGGCGATGCGCGGGGCGAGGAAGACGCCGGACACGGCGGTCAGGACGCCCCAGCCGAAGAACACCAGCCCGGCGCCGATCGGACCGACGCCGCCGTGGCCGCTCGCCTTGTTGGCGATGGACAGCGCCATCGGCGCCCACGCCACGATGGTGAACAGTGCGCCGGTGTAGAAGGCCGAACCGATGCCGGTGACGAGGAGGGTGTGGTTGCGCAGGGCCTGGAACGGGGCGCTGAAGCCGACCGGGGTGCGGGTCGTGCGCGGCCCGTCGGGGGGAAGCATCCACGCGCAGAGGATGGCGCCGATCAGCATGAGGATCGCGGTGCCGGCGAACGGGGCCTTCCAGGTGAAGGTGCCCAGCAGAGCACCGAGGAGCGGCCCGACCGCCAGCCCGACGCCGAGAGCCGCCTCGTACAGCAGGATCGCGCCCTTCTGACCGCCCTTGGCCTGCCCGACGATGAACGCCAGCGCGGTCGCCATGAACAGGGCATTGCCCAAGCCCCAGAAGACGCGCAGGGCGATCAGCTGGTCGATGTTGGTGCCGAAGGCGCTCACGCCGGCGGCGAAGACGATCAGTGCCAGGCCGACGGTCAGCGTCTTCTTCGGGCCGAATCGGTAGGCCGACCAGCCGGTGATCAGCATGGCGACGACCTGGACGCCCAGGTAGACGCCGAACAGCAGGGTCAGTTTCGACGGCGGGGCGTGTAGAGCCTCGGCGATGGTGTTGAGGATCGGGTCGACCAGACCGATGCCCATGAAGGCGATGACCGCGGCAAAGGCGGTGACCCACACGGCGCGCGGCTGTTGGCGGAAGACCGACATCAGCGAGGGGTGCTCGTCGTGGTCGGCGGAGGACGCGGCGAGCGTCGGCTCTGGTGCTGGTGGCTGCGGTTGGGCGGCAGCCTCGTCGATGGTTGTGGTCACTATTGCCTTCTGACTACTTGGTTAGTTCTTCTTCATTGCCGTCCGTCTTTTCGACGGGCGAAATCTTGGGGTCCTCCAGCTGGCGCTGCAGTTCCAGCAGCGCGGGCATCGCCGCGACGAGCGAGGCGCGCTCCTCGTCGGAGAGCTTGGCGAGAGCGGCGGCGAGGACGTCCGCGCGGCGTCGGCTCGCCTTGGCGATGGCCGTGCGACCCGGTTCGGTGAGGTCGACGATGACGGCTCGCCGGTCGTCGGGGTCGGGTGCGCGATGCACCAGCCCGATCTTGATCAGCCCGTCGACGAGGGCGGTGGCCGTCGGCATCCGGATGCCCTCACGTTCGGCGAGGGCGCCCATCCGCAGGGGCGCGTGCAGGAGCAAGGTCGAGAGCGCCGACGCCTGGGCGGCGCTCAGTTCCGCGACGGGGGCCCGGCGGCGCAGCGCGAGGTACAAACGGGTGACCGCGGGGCGCAGGTCCCGGGCCAGGTCATCGCTTTCACTCACCGGTCCAGAATAATACTTAGGCTTACGAAATAAAAGTGCGCCGGCTGGTGACCCTCACCACCAGACGCCGATCAGGGGTCGATGCCGTGCAGGAGGCTCGAGATGAGGGCCATGTCGCCGTCGATGCGCGGGGTGGCGCGGACGACGCTCTCGTACCACCGGCCGACCTGGGCGACCTGCTCCTGGGCGAGTCCGCCGTGGGCGGCGGTGGCGACCAGACCGGTCATCTCGCGGGAGTCGTCGCGCAGCGCCAGGGTCCGCTGTCGGTAGCGGTCGGCGGTCTCCGCGTCGTACTTGTCCCCCCAATAGACGAGCCCGTCGTTGAGGTGCTGGCTGTGGAAGCGGCCGCCGGCCACCGCGGCCAGTTGGATCCGCAGCGGCGCGTCCGTGCCGGCGGCGCGTCGTGCCATCGCGGCCCGCGCGGCGAGCAGGATGTCGTCGAGTTCCCCGACCTCGGCGTCAGCCAACCCCGTCTCGGTGTCGAATCCGGCGATCGCGGCGCCGGTCCGGTCCAGCAGCCCGGGGAGTTCCGCGAGCGGCGCGGACTCCCCATCGTCGCGCGGGTCGGGAGCGGGGATGGTCGCGAGGACCTTGTCGTAGACGAAGATCCGCTGCAGGTAGGCGTAGAGCAGGACGAGGCCGTTGAGCTGAAGTCGGGGAGACACCCGGTCAGGCTAAGCGCCGTCGTGGCCGGGATCGTTCGGCCGACCGATTCGGGCACCCGGCGGTTCGCGCAGTGTCGCCGCCGCCTTCGCCCCGATCTGGCGGCCCAGTTCGGTGTAGGCGGCGAACTGCCCCTCGTCGAACCATTGGTCCGACGTGGAGTCGTGCGGGAACACCGAGTGGTTGTCGGCGTAGGTGAGCAGCCACGACGGGAGGTCGGCGGTGAGGACCGACTTCGCGAGGATCAGCGTGCCGCTGCGACCGCCGACGGCGTCGGGGTAGGTGAACGCGACACGGACGATCGACGAAGCCGCGAGCCGGGTCTGCATACCCGCGGTGATGCTCGCGTCGTCGACGGTGGGCGCGGTGCCGGGCGCGAGCTGCGTCGGCGAATACCGCGGATCGTCGTCGGGGTTGACGGTGAACTCGACGCCCAGCTCCGCCTCGGCCAGGCGCATCGCCTCGGCGAAGGTGGTGAGGCTCGGCGGGGTGTCGCCGCTGGCGTCGACGGCGATGATCGTCGTGCACCGGCGTCGTAGTGCCTCGACGAGACCCAGGTTCTCGTAATGTCCGCCGTCGGTGATCTGCACCAATCGGCCGTGGCTGGAGTGCAGGCCGAAGACCTCGCGGAACAGGTAGCCCAGTCCGCGATACGACGGGAAGCCGTGCGGCCACGCCGGATTGTCGCCCTCGAACCGGGACTGGTGGAGGAATCGGGGATTGGGCAGCCAGCTGCCGAGCCGGGCGCCCGACACCGCCAACAGGCTCTGGTAGCCGCGGGCAGCGCGGCCCATCGCCGACGCGAAGGCCGCGCCGCTGATGGCCACCGCCGCCTGGACGGTCATGTCGCGCTCGATCCGGTGCGGGAGGAGTTGCGCCAAGCCGTCGGTCGCGATCCAGCCGAGGTCTGGGCTGCCGACGTAGTCGGAGCTGAACACATATGACGAGGCGTTCTGACCGCTCGCGGGTTTGTCCTCGCCGGAGACCGCGGCGGCAGCCGCGAAGACGAACACCGGGGTCTTGCCTCTCGCCGTCGTCGCGCCGGTGAAGCCGGTGCGACGGGGCTCGGTGAACAGCGAGAACTCGGTCGACTCCGAATCGGGATAGCGCTGGGCGCGCAGCTGGCCGTCGGGCAATTGGACGCGGCGCATCGCGAAGGCGTTTGCCAGGCGTCGGCGATAGAACGGGTGCAGGCTCGTCGACGTCACGTCGAAGCGGGAGACGGCGAGGAGTAGGACCAGTGCCGCGGCGAGGGCGATCGCGATGGCGCCGTGCTGCTCCGACTTCGGCGACGCGGCGCGCACCGCCCACCCGGCGGTCCAGGCGACGGTCAGCAGCCAGGCGGCGACCAGCACCAGCAGCGTCACCAGCACGATCACGAGCTGAAGCGCTCCCTGCGGCAACGCCTGCTTCTGGGTCGTGCCCTTTCCGCTCAGCCGGGAGATGACGCCGCCGACCGATCCGCGCTTGCGCCACAGCATCGCGGCCAGCACGGCGAGGTAGTTCAAGACGAGCACGCCCGACGCGGGTGCGACGAGCGAACCGCCCGCGTCACCCTGCCACGCCCAGACCTCGCGCATCGCCCACGGGATTCCGACGGTGGCCAGGGCGACCACCGCCGCACCGCCCGCGCTGATCTGTCCGACGACGGTGAGGTTCTGTTTGAGGTTGGCGTGCGCGGCGTCGGCGCCCTTCGTCTCTGCCCAATTCGCGCCGACCAGCGCGAGGAAGGCGACGACGACGAGTGCGCCGATCACGATGAGCGACGGCGTCGTGTTCAGCGTTCGGGTGATCGGGCCCCACTCCGGCTCAAGCTCGACCGCCGAGAGCGGGATCTGCGAATACAGGATGCCGAGGACCAGGCCGAGGACCACCGCGGGAACGAACACCGACGCGAGGGTCAGCACCATGTTCTTCGCGACGACGGCCAAGGCGTAGGCGAGTTCGCGCGGGGAGTCGGCGATGTAGCTGGCGTGCCGGCGCACCCTGTCGTATTCGACCGAACCCTGCTTGAACGCCTCGTCGATCGGCAGCGCCTGGGTGTCGACGGCCGCCGGCGTCGCGGCGCCCAGCGACTCGCTCAACCCCTGCGGCCACACCGACTCGTCGGGGATCGCGTGGGCGGCCTGCAGGAATGCGCCGGAGAGGAAACCGCCGCCAGAGACCGAGACGATGTAGTCGACGTCGGCGAGAAGGTCGGGTCCGCGTTGCGCGGCATTCGCGTCGGTGCTCCCGGAGAACGCCTGCATCGCTCCGAGCGCGACGCTTCCGGCACGGATGCCGCCGCCGGACAGGCACACCGCTGTCGTATCCGTGGTGATCGGGTCGGCGACGGTCGGTGTCCAATACGCCCGGCGCCAGCGGTATTGGTCGGGATCCTCGTCGGGAACGGGGGCGGCGAAGACCGACGTGGCCTGCCCCAACCGCTCGCGGTGCTGGTTCCACCATCGGGTGGAGATTCGCGAGCGGATCGCGATGGCGATCGCCGTCGGCACGAGGAAGACCACCGGGACGATCATGACGAACTTGAGCGTCGCGAACGGCGCTGAGACGTGCCCGTTGTGGAAGAGCAGTCCGATGTCCTCGCCGACGTCGGCGAGGGCCGCGACGACGAGCATCCCGACGAGTGCCGTGGTCACCTGGCGGAAGGTGCCGGTGAAGGCACGGGAACGCAGATACAACCCGATCGAGCCCAGCACCAGCGTGTAACCGGCGATGAATCCGAAATCGGCCCAGACGGCACGGTCGAGGACGGCGGCACGCCCCTCGGGGTCGCCGGTGAACTCGTAGACGAGGATCTTGTGGTCGTAGGCGAACGGCCCGAAGACGCCCATCAGGACCAGGCCGAGGAGAAGGCCGGCCAGCAGCATGCGGTCGGCGCGGGGATTTCGGGTCTGACCGGCCGCGGAGAACTCGACGCCGTTGGGAAGCGGTGCGCTGTCTGCCATGCGCCCATCATCCGCCAACGGTTCGCCAAATTCGTCCGAAATAGCAGGTGCGGACGGCAATCTGCCCTCGGCGTCCGCCAGATCGGACGATCTTGGCCATCTCGTCGGCCGAGTAGGGTCGGGGAATGCCCACCGCATTGATCACCGGGGCCAGTCGCGGCCTCGGCGCGGCGATCGCCCGCGCTCTGGCCCCCACCCACGACCTGCTGCTCGGTGGCCGTCCCTCGGCCGAACTCGACGCCCTGGCCACCTCGTTGGACGGCGCCGCGACCTTCGATGTGGAACTGACCGATTTCGACGCGGTCGCCGACGCGACCGAGGCCATCACCGAACTCGACGTCCTGGTCCACAACGCAGGTGTCGCGTCGAGCTTGGAGCCGATCGCAGATACGCCGGTCGAGGAGTGGCGCCACGTCCTCGACGTCAATCTCGTGGCGGTCGCCGAATTGACCAGGCTGTTGTTGCCGGCGCTGCGGGCAGCGGGTGGCCACGTCGTCTTCATCAACTCGGGGGCCGGGATGCGGGCCAGTCCGGGTTGGGCGGCCTACGCGGCCAGCAAGTTCGGTCTGCGCGCGCTGGCCGAGGCGCTGCGCGCCGAGGAGCCGCGGCTACGGGTGACGTCGATCTTCCCGGGCCGCATCGACACCGACATGCAGCGCGACATCGTCGCGATCGAAGGCAACGAGTACCGACCCGAAAAGTTCCTCGACCCGACGACCGTCGCAGCTGCCGTCGCCCAGGCCGTGCTCACCCCGGCCGACGCCCATCCCGTCGACGTCGTGCTGCGGCCGACCGGGCGACGGTAGGTCAGACCTGCTTGAGGTCGGTGGCGGGGTCCCAGACCGCGCGCATCGACTTGATCTTGCCGTCCTGGTTGAACACCATGATGTCGACCGGCTGGATCTCGAATCCCGCGTCGCCGGCCTTGGTGAACAGGTGGAACTCGAAGACCGCGGTGTCGCCGACGACCTTCTTCCACTTCAACGTGGCCTTGTGCTCTTCGAGGTTGCAGATCAGTCCGTAGAACTCGACGAGTTCGGCCCGCGTGGTCCGCAGCGGTGCGCCGATCGGATCCTCGACGCTCGCGCCGTCGGCGTACAGATCGGCGATCTGCTCGGGCGTCCCATCGGTCAGCAGGTTGATGTAGGTGTCGACGACCCCGTTGATCGTCGCGGTCAGGTCGGTGGCCTCGGCCATGGGTGTTCTCCTTGAATGACAAACTAGAACGTGTTCTAGTCACGCTAGCAGCCGGATGGTGTTTGCTTTGGTAGGTTCGCGGTTCTAGAGGGCTGATCAGAGTCTTGCCGCATGCGCGTCGGAGCTCGCGCGGTGAAACGGGAGACGAGGGGGTGGTCATGATGTCGGTGCCCGGCGCTGCGTCGAACGACCCCCGGTGGACCGCCCCGAATATCGATGCCGCCGTTCCCAGCGCCGCCGCACCGGGCCAAGACTGGCAGCAGGTGTCGAACGCACCGCGCACCGCGCCCGGGCACCGTCCCGGCGACCAACCCCCCACGGTCCAGGGCATCGGCCGGCTGGCCGGGGTCGACCTCCCCACGTCGCTGCCTGCGCCGGAAGGGCCGCCCGTGGCCGCCGGCCTGGCCGCACACAAACCCGGCGGCGTGCCGTTGCGGCCGCTGCGGACGATGGACCTCCTCGCGGGGTCGTTCACCGCGCTGCTCTCGAACCTGGGGATCACCGCCCTCGCCTGGGTCGTGGTGTGGACCCCGGGTCTCATCCTCGCGCCGGTCGCGGCCCGATTCGGCGACCAAGCCGGCCTGATCGTCGGGAGCATCGTCGCCTTCGTCACGCCGGTGGTGCTCGCCGGGCTACTCGCCGCACCGCTGCACGGCCGGGTGATCGGCCGCCCGATGGGGTTCACGGTTGCGGTGGAGCAGATCGGGCGACGCCTGGGCGCGTTGGCGGCCGTCGATGTCGTCGGCCTACTCGTCCTCGCCGCCCCCGCGGTCCTGCTCGGACTCGTCGCCGTCGCGCTGATGAAGGCTTTGGTCTCGAGCGCCCTGCTGGTCATCCTGATGCCGGTCGTGCTCGGTATCCCCGTCTTCGTCTATCTCATGCTCGCCGGACCGATCCTCATGGTTCAGGCCGTGGTGGGGATCGAGCCCCAACCCCTGCGGCTCGCCGTGCCCCGCGCCCTGCAGTTGTACGGCCGCCACCTGGTGCGCCAGATAGGTGCCACCGCGCTCATGGCGCTCATCCTCGCCACGGTGTCCTTCGCGCTGTTCATGTTCCCGGCCTTCTTCTTCGGGTTCGCCGCGACGGCGATGATGCCGATCACCGTCGCGATCGTCTCGCCGCTCGTCGCCGGCTTCGCGGTGCTGTGTTACGTCGACGCGCGGATCAGGTCGGAGGCCTACGACGTGGAGTTGCTAGCCCAGGAGGCAACGGCATGAGCCGGATGATCCTCGCGCTCGACCCGGACAACGGGACCGCCCGGCGGTGGTTGCAAGACGAGTTGGCCAAACCCCGCTACCAGGAGAAGCCGCCGGAGCCGCCCAAGACGCACGAGTCGCACCGGATCGATTGGCTGTCGAACCTGTTCGGCGGCTCGGTTCCGCAGACAATCGGGATCATCCTGTTGATCCTGCTGGTCATCGCGGCGGCCTACATCGCCTATCGCGTGCGACGCGAAGTCACCACCGGCGACTCCTCGTCGATCGCGGAGGGAACGGGTGCGGTGCTCGGCGGCATCGTCGGCACCCAAGAGCAGTTCCGGGAGGCCGCGCGGGCCGCCCTCGCCGCCGGGAACTACGACGAGGCGGTGGTCAACGCGATGCGGGCGGTCGCGCAGACCGCGTCGGACCGCAAGCTGCTCGTCGGCGCGAAGTCGGCGACCGCCCACGACATCGCCCGCCGTCTCCGGCACGTGTTCCCGAACCATGTCGCCGGCATGCACTCCGCGGCCGACGCCTTCGACGCCGTCGCCTATGGCGGTCGGCACGCGAGCCAAGATGCCGCGGCAGCGCTCGTCGCCCTCGACGCCGACCTGGCCGACGCCAAGCCGACCGGCTTCGTCAACGACGAGCAGTCCGAGATGTCGCTGCCCCTGCTTCCCCCGGTGAGCCGATGAGCGCCCCGATCGCCCCGCCGCCACCCGCGCCCGCGGTGCCCGCCGCCGGTTCCGGTGGCCAGCCCAAGCGCAACGTCGGCACCATTGTGGCCGTCGCGGTCGTGGTGGTCGCCCTGCTCGCCGGACTCCTGGTCCTGCTGGGCCTCGCCGTCGGGGGCAAGAGCCTCGACAAGCCGGCCGACAACAAGCAGCTCGGGGACCCGGGCAACTACCACTCCAACGGCGGCGGGGCACTTGCCGAAACCCTGAAGTCCCACGGAGTCACGGTCCGCATCGCCCGCGACCAGCGTGGGGTGCGCAAGCTGCCGACGGCCTCCTCGTCGACGGTGGTCGTCGTCTCCTACGCGGAGAACGCGTCGACGAGTACGTCGAAGATCCTCCGGGAGCGCTCGCGCAACGCGAAGCGGGTGGTGCTGCTCGCGCCGGGCCCGAAGGCCTTGGCGGCGTGGGACGTTCCGACGGACACACCCACCAACTTCTCGTCGGCGACGACGGCGGGCTGCACGGTGCCCGGGATGATCGCACCCACGGACGCGGCGAGCTCGAGCGAGATCGGCCTGCTCCCCTTCGAAACGGATGCGATCTCCTGCTTCACGACCATCGGGGTCTCCTCGCTGGTCGTGTTCCCCGCGCGCGGCGATCGGCCCGAGGTCGTGGTCGCCCCGCAGAGTTGGTTCATCAACGAGGGCATCCTCGACCGCGACAACGCCGGCATCGGCGTGCGGATGATGGGAGCCGGATCCGACGTGAACTGGTTCGCCCCCGACGTCTTCGACCGGAACAACGACAACGACCACAAGTACGAGAAGAAGTCGTCGGTGAAGCCCGACGTGCCGCGCTGGGTCTGGCCGTCGATCAGCCTGGGCGCCTTCGTGCTCTTCGCCCTCATGCTGTGGCGCGGACGACGATTCGGCCAGCTCATCTCCGAGCCGTTGCCGGCGGTGGTCAAGGCGACCGAGACCACCGAATCCCGCGGACGGCTCTACCAGGCGTCGGGGGATGCGCCCCGCGCCGCGGCCCAGTTGCGCGAACACGCGATGCGGACCATTCCGCGTCGCCTGGGAGTGTCCCGGTACGCGCCGGTGGAGGAGATCGTCGAGACGGTCTCCCGTGCCACCGGCCGGGACCCGGCCGTCGTCCACGCCCTTCTCGTCGGTCCGCTGCCCGTCGACGACGCCGGCCTGGTCCGCTTCGCCACCGATCTGTCCACCCTTGAAGAGGAAGTCCGACCCGTACTATGACGACACCATCGCACACCCTGCCCGATTCCGACCGCGCCCGTGCGGCACTGACCGCGGTGCGCGCCGAGGTCGCGAAAACCGTTGTGGGACAAGACTCCGCCGTGGCGGGCATCCTGATCGCCCTGCTGTGCCGCGGCCACATCCTGCTGGAGGGCGTGCCCGGCGTCGCGAAGACGCTGCTGGTGCGCTCGGTCGCCGCCGCGCTCGACGTCGACACCAAGCGCGTCCAGTTCACCCCCGACCTCATGCCGGGTGACGTGACCGGATCGTTGGTGTTCGACAACGCCACGTCGGAGTTCACCTTCCGCGAGGGCCCGGTCTTCACCAACCTGCTCCTGGCCGACGAGATCAACCGCACGCCGCCCAAGACGCAGGCCTCGCTGCTGGAAGCGATGGAGGAGCACCAGGTTTCGATCGACGGGCATCCGCATCCGCTGCCGGAGCCGTTCGTGGTCGCCGCGACGCAGAACCCCGTCGAATACGAGGGCACCTATCCGCTGCCGGAGGCGCAACTCGACCGCTTCCTGTTGAAGGTGACGCTGCCGCTGCCCTCGCGCGAGGACGAGGTCAACATCCTGTCGCGACATGCCGCCGGATTCGATCCGCGCAACCTGGCCGGCGCCGGGATCACCGCGGTGGCCTCGCCCGCCGACATCGCCGCGGGGGTCTCGGCGGTCCGCGCCGTCTCGGTCGCGCCCGCGGTGCTCACCTACATCGTCGACATCGCACGGGCGACGCGGATGTCGCCGTCGCTCTCCCTGGGCGTCAGCCCCCGCGGTGCGACCGCCCTGCTGGCCACCAGTCGGGCGTGGGCGTGGCTGTCCGGGCGTGATTTCGTGACCCCCGACGACGTGAAGGCGCTCGCCCAGTCGACGTTGGCCCACCGGCTGGGGATGCGGCCCGAGGCCGAACTGGAAGGCGTCTCGGTCTCCGCCGTCCTCGACGCCGCGATCAACTCCGTGCCCGTTCCGCGCTGATGTTCGTCACCGGCCGCTTCGCGCTGCTCGTCGCGCTCGGCGTCATCCCCGTGCTGATCTGGCCGTCGGGGTGGACCGTGTTGGCGTGGGTCGCGTTCGCCTTCGCGCTGATGCTCCTCGACATGCTGATCGCGGGTCCGACGACGGCGTTGCAGGTGACGCGGGCGAAGACCGCGCCGATCCGGTTGGGCGAGCACACCACGACCACGCTGTCGGTGGTCAACACCTCCGGGCGACGGTTCGTCGGGCGTCTGCGCGACGGCTGGCAGCCCTCGGCGGGTGCCGGTGAACCGGCCGATCCGACCCGACGCGAGGCCCGCGATCCCGGTTTCTACGCCGACCTCGCCAACCGGTGGGCGGAGTTCCGGCGCGAACTGTCCGGTGATCCGCACCAACCGGGTCCGGAATCGAATCGGCAGGATCTTGTCGTCGCGCCGGGCGAGCGACAGTTCTTCTCCGTGGGTCTGCGCCCGACCCGTCGCGGCGACCGACTGGCCATCCGACTCACGCTGCGCCGCTACGGTCCGCTGCGGCTGTCGGGCCGGCAACGGTCGCTGTTCCTGCCCGGTTCGGTGCGTGCGCTGCCCGCGTTCGACTCGCGCAAGCACCTGCCGTCGCGCCTCGCCGCGCTGCGCCAGCTCGACGGCCGTTCGGCGGTGCGCACCCGCGGGCAGGGCACCGAGTTCGACTCGCTGCGCGACTATGTCGAAGGTGACGACGTGCGGTCGATCGACTGGCGCGCGACGGCGCGTCGACGTTCGACGGTGGTGCGGACCTGGCAGCCCGAGCGCGACCGCCACGTCGTGCTCCTACTGGACACGTCGCGCACCTCGGCCGGGCGTATCGGGGATCAGCCCCGGCTGGATGCCGCGATGGACGCCGCGCTGCTGCTGGCGGCTCTGGCGTCGCACGCCGGTGACCGCGTCGACTTCATCGCCGGCGACCGCGTCATCCACAAGAAGGTGCGGGCCACCCGACGCGTGAACCTGCTCAACGAGATGGTGACCGCGATGGCCCCGCTGGAATCGGCGCTGCTGGAAGCGGATTGGGGTCTGTTGGGCGCCGAGGTCGCGCGGACCGTCGGGCAGCGCGCGCTCGTCGTACTGCTGACGCCGCTGGAGCCCGCGGCCATCGCCGAGTCACTGCTGCCGACGCTGGCATACCTGTCCCAGCGTTACCAGGTGGTCATCGCCTCGGTCTCCGACCCCGAGCTCGACGACATGCTCGCCGAACGGTCCGACGTCCCGTCGGCCTACCGCGCCGCGGCCACCGCGCGCACGCTGACCCAGCGCGAGGAGACCGCCGCCGTGCTGGCCCGCCTCGGGGTCGGCGTCATCGACCGGGGCCCCGAAGACCTCCCGCCCGCACTGGCCGACCACTACCTCTCGCTCAAATCCCGCGGGTTGTTGTAGTTGCCCCGAGGGTGGGCGGTTGAACTATTAGCGGTGGTCGCGTCAGTGTCGACTAGATGAAGCAAGACCTGCCGGAGTTTTCAGCCGCTGCTAATCAGCAGCTTGATCGCGGATTGACCAGAGCGAAGCAGTCAATGCCCGAAGGATACGAGGGGCCGGTTGCGTTTCAGACAGGCTGGGAGTCGCGAATCGTACCGAAGGTAAAGGGCGCAGACTACCACTACGCGTTAGGCGAGTTTCAGTCCCAGGAGAGTGGTGTCTACTACACCGACTCCAACGGAAAGGGAGTTGTTCGTGCGAGTACAGCAATTTACGATTACTACAATTTCAACTCCACCGATCCACATTGGCACATACACCCCTCGGACTTGGGATTAATGCATAGGGCTGGTTGGGCACAGAACTTCGATACCATCGGGGTTGAGACGCCGAGATCGGTCCCAGTCCAATGAGGTCAAGCGCCCGGTGGACGGCAGGTGCGATTTTCGGGATGGCGGTAGCCGTGTTGGTTGCCTGCATGTGGTTTACGTGCCATTGGCAGGACCGGACCGCCGCCAATGTAGATGAGGTAGCGGCTAAGCTTGGACTCAGGCTACCGAAATCGGTGATGTCCACACACGCCGTCAAGTACGACAACTGGCAGGGCAAGTGTGCATCTCTGGAGTTTCTACTTCCCAATGCTGAATGGAGAGGGTTCCTCTCTCGAAATAGAGTACAGGAAGGGGAGCCGTCGGCAAGTAAACTGGGCTATTCCTGCGATTTGACGACTATCAAGTGTGACGGAGAGGAGGCGCCGGTCAGACTTAATGCTCCTAAGACTGCATACGAAGTCGTTTCTGAACCGCAAAATGGTGTAGCGACCTCGATCCTCGTCAATCCAGACTGTCGGCCGGGACTGGCGCGGATCACGTGGCGGCAGATCGGTTGACGTAAGCAATGACGAGGCGATGGAAAGCGATAGGCGTTGTCGGCGTAGCTTCTGCAGCTGTCTGGTTTGCGCTCATCCAGCCCTATTTGGCTGGTGACAATCCCGGCGACGCCGCAAAAGGGCTTGGCGTCACTCTTCCTAATTCGGCCACCCACGTGCATGCACTCGATATGAACGACTCGCAAGGCAGGTGCACGTCGCTGGAGTTCCTGTTGCCAAATGACCAGTGGCAGGGGTTCCTGGCACGGAACCATGCCCCGGCTGGGTCGCCTTCGCGGAGCAGAGTGGGCCAAACCTGTGGCCGCCAGACCATTGAGTGTCCGGGAGGGGCGGGCACGTTTGACTTCAATGCCCCCATGACTGCGTATGAAGTTGGCGCTGAGCCCGTCAATGGAGTGGAGACGACGATCCTGGTGAACCCCGATTGCCGACCAGGGTTGGCGAGGGTTATCTGGCGCCGGCTCGGCTGACCGCTGTGTGCCCTAAGAATCGGTCATGGGAAGGCTGAGAGGCGACACTAGGCGGCGGCGGGCGCTTCGGTACCGCGGTCGATCGCGGACTCGAGGTCGCCGGTGGCTCCCTCGCGGTAGGCCTTGCGGCCGAGGATCAGGGCGTAGGCCATGAACGCGAGCCAGACGATGGCCCCGATTCCGACCCGCGCCCACGTCGGCAGCGGTGACGGCGTGACGAAGGCCTCGATGATGCCGGAGATCAACAGCAGCACGACCAGGCCGAGGCCGATCGACATCGCGGTGCGCCCCTCCTGTGCGAGAGCGGCGGTGCGGGTGCGGTGCCCGGGGGACACCCACGTCCAGAAGAGTTTCAGTCCGACGGCGCTCGAGACGAAAAGGCAGGTCAACTCCAACATGCCGTGCGGCAGGATCAGGCCGAAGAACATGTCGCCCTTGCCGTTGTCGATCATCACGGCGGCGACCTGCGCCACGGAGAGCACGTTGGAGTAGAGCACCCAGACGACGGGGAAGAAGAACACCCCGAACGCGAGCGCGAGCAGTGCCAAGCGGAAGTTGTTCGTCCACACCTGGAAGGCGAAGTATTGCGCCTGGTGGTCGGAGTAATACTCGGCGAAGGCGTGGTCGACGTACTCCGTGCCGCCGGCCCGGGCGAATAGCCAGCGCATGGTATTCGGGTGGTTCAAGCACCAGACGGTGATGACGACCATCGCGAGGACGGAACCGATCATGATCGATCCCCACCACCAGCGCAGGCGGTAGAGGCCGCCCGGCAGCGTGCGCGTGAGGTAGGTGGCCACCACGGCCCAGCTGAACGTCCGCGCACCGGCGGCGCGGAAGCGGGCCCGGGCGACCAGGGTGGAGAGATATTCGACGGTTTGGGCGTCGGGGGCGGTCGAGCGAATGACCGATAGGTGCGTCGCGGCCCGCTGGTAGAGGTTGAGCAGTTCGTCGGATTCGGCACCGTTCAACGAACGGGTCCTCACCAGGGCGTCGAGGCGGTTCCACTCGGCTCGGTGCGCGTCGAGATAGGCGTCTAGGTCCACGCACTCACCATAGTCAGCGGGCGCGGACGGTGTCGGTTGCCCGAATCCTTACTAGAGTCGTGCCTATGTCTCGACCCATGCCGTACGCCGTCGTACCGCGGCCGCCGATGCGCCCGCTACCGCCGCCGGTCAACCCGTCGCACAGCGGCACCCGGGGCGTCGGCCGCGACGACTTCGTCTCCGGCGAGGCGGTCGCCCTCGACCTCCCGCCCGCGAACCTGGCGCTGCGGGCAGTGTCCGGCATCATCGACGTCACCGTCGGCTGGGCGCTGTTCATCCTCTGGTTCGCGTACATCATGCCGACGATCAACGACTACGTCCGGCTCGACTCGGCCTTCCGCAACGGCCTGTCGACGCTGTGGACGGTGATCGCGCTGATCGGCCTGCCGTGGTTGGTGGAGACGCTGACGCGCGGAAAGTCGCTCGGCCACTGGATCTGCGGGTTGCGGACCGTCAACGACGACGCCGGGCCGATCACCTCGCGACAGGCCTTCTCCCGCGCTCTGATCGGCGTGCCCGAGCTGTACCCGTTCCTGGGCATCCCCGCGCTGGTCGCCGCGGCGATCAACGCCAAGCACAAGCGGCTCGGCGATCTCCTCGCCGGCACCTACGTCATCCGTGATCGGACGGCCATTCCCGAGGCGAATCACGTGATGATGCCCCCGGAACTCGCCGAGTGGGCGGCGAGCGCCGACCTGGCACCGATGCCGCCGACGTTGGCAAACGGAATCCGCGGCTACCTGATGCGGTTTTCGACGTTCACGCCGCAGGTGCAGGCGGTCACCGGGCAACACCTGGTGAACCAGGCCATGCGCTACGTCTCGCCGATGCCGCCGCCGGCCGAACCGGTACGGGTGCTGTCGGCCATCGCGGCCGAGCGCTACCGTCGCGACGCCGAGCGCATCGCCCGCAACCAGAAGCTGCAGTCGGCCCTGTTCGGTTAGCTACTGCGCGACGATTCCGCGAGTGGGCACCTCAAGCCCGCCGAGTGGGCACCTCAAGCCCGCCGAGTGGGCACCTAGCGCAGGTCGGCGCTGGACTTGCCCAGGATGCGGCGCGCGATGATCAGCTGCTGGATCTGCTGGGTGCCCTCGAAGATGTCGAGGATCTTCGCGTCGCGGGCCCACTTCTCCAAGAGCATCGTCTCGGCGAAACCGGCACTCGCCCCGACCTCGACGGCCTTATTGGTGATGTCGTTGACGGTCCGCCCGGCCTTCGCCTTGGACATCGACGCCTCGACCGAGTTGGGCTCGCGGTTGTCCATCATCCAGGCCGCGCGCAGGGTGAGCAGCCAGCTGGCCTCCCAGTCCGACTCCAGGCGGATGAATTCGGCGACGGCGGCGTGCTGCGCGGCGGCGGGCTTGTCGTAGTCGATCTCGTGCCCGGCCTCTTCGATCAGGCGGCGCATCTCTTCGAGGGCAGCCCGACCGAGTCCGACGGCCATCGCGGCGACGACGGGCCGCGTGTTGTCGAAGGTCTGCATGACCCCGCCGAAGCCCTTCTTGGTGTCGATCTCCGGCGAGCCGAGGAGGTTCTCCTTCGGCACCCGCACGTTCTCGAACAGCACAACTGCGGTGTCGGACGCCTTGATGCCGAGCTTGTGCTCAAGGCGCGCGACGGAGACGCCCGGGGTGTCCATCGGGACGACGAAGGACTTGATCGCGGCGCGGCCGATCGAGCGGTCCAGGGTGGCCCACACGACGACGTGGCTGGCGCGCGAGCCCGAGGTCACGAAGATCTTCTCGCCGTTGATGACGTAGTCGTCGCCGTCGAGTACCGCGGTCGTGGAGACGGCGGCCGAGTCGGAGCCGAAGGAGGGTTCGGTGATCGCCATCGCGGCCCACACGTCGCCGAAGCGCTCGAGCTGTTCGGGGTTGGCCACCGCGGCGATCGCGGCGTTGCCCAGCCCGCGGCCCGGGATGGACAGCATCAGTCCGACGTCGCCCCAGCTCATCTCGGCGGCTGAGAGCACACCGCGCATGTTGGTGCTGTTGACGTTCTCGCCCGCGGCCGGCTTAGTCGCGGCAGCCTCGGATTTGTCGCGTTCGGCCGCCTGCTTGGCGAGCTTGGCGAAGTCGTCGAGCTCGACGGGGTACTCGTGCTCGGCCTTGTCGTACTTGCGGGAAATGGGGCGGAAGATGTGCTCGGCCGCGAGGTGGGCCTGCTCGACCGTCGAATCCAGCTTCTCCGGGAGCTCGGTGTTAATTGCCATGACGGTAACCTTACTCGGCGGTAAGTTCGGCGTCTAGTGCGAGTGCCTTCCCCGCCCTGTGGCGGGGCATATCATCAGAGCATGTCCAATCTCGCGCGCATCGTCACCGACCCGTTGGTCTGCCACGGCCAACCGGTCGTGCGCGGTCTTCGCTATCCGGTGACGATGGTGTTGGAATTGCTCGCGTCGGGGATGACGTCGGAGGAGGTGCTCGCCGACTACCCGGATCTGGAACCTGAAGACCTGACGGCAGTGCTCCAGTACGCGGCGTTGGCGGTCGGACCGCGCCACTCGCTTCCGTTCGACGCGGCGTGAAGTTCCTCGTCGACGCACAGCTGCCGGCCAAGCTTGCCGCTGTGCTGTGCGAATCGGGGCACGACGCAGTGCACACAGGCTCGCTTGCTGCTGGAAATCGAACCACGGACTCGGTGATTTGCGACGAAGCAGACTCGGCTGGGCGCGTCGTCGTCACCAAGGATCGCGACTTTCGCGATTCGCACCTGTTGTTGGGGACTCGCACAGCATCTCGAAGGGATTGTCGAGTATCTCGACCAACACAGCCTCGTCGAGATGACCCGAGATCGCCTGATCTCACACAGCGGTGACGAGGTCTAGTCGCCTCAGTCCAGGGCGGCGCTGAACTGGCTTTGGTACAGCCGGTAGTAGGCGCCCTGGGCGTCGAGCAGCTCGTCGTGGGTGCCCTGCTCGACGATGCGACCGTGCTCCATCACGACGATGGTGTCGGCGTCGCGGATCGTCGAGAGCCGGTGGGCGATGACGAAGCAGGTGCGGTCGCTGCGCAGCGCCGCCATCGCCTGCTGGATCAGCAGCTCGGTGCGGGTATCGACCGAACTCGTCGCCTCGTCGAGGATCAGGATCGTCGGCTTGGCCAGGAAGGCCCGGGCGATCGTGATGAGCTGGCGCTCGCCGGCGCTGACGCCGCCGCCCTCCTCGTCGATGATCGTGTCGTAGCCGTCGGGCAGGGTGCGCACGAAGTGGTCGACGTGGCTGGCCTTGGCCGCCTCGATGACCTCTTCGCGGCTCGCCGCCGGATTCCCGTAGGCGATGTTGTCGTAGATCGAGCCGCCGAACAGCCACGAATCCTGCAGCACCATGCCGGTCCGGGACCGCAGGTCGCGCCGCGACATCGCGCGGGTGTCCACCCCGTCGAGCGAGATGGTGCCCTCGTCGATGTCGTAGAACCGCATGATGAGGTTGACCAGCGTCGTCTTACCAGCGCCGGTCGGGCCGACGATGGCGACGAGGTGCCCGGGTTCGGCGACCAGCGAGAGGTCCTCGATCAGCGGGACGTCGGGCAGGTAGCGGAAGGAGACGTCGTCGAAGGCGATGCGGCCGCGATCGACGTCGGGGGTATCCGGCGCCGACGGGTCGGGCGTCTCCTCGGGGGCGTCGAGGATGTCGAAGATCCGCTCGGCCGACGCGACGCCGGACTGCATGAGGTTGAACATCGACCCGATCTGCGTGAGCGGCTGGGTGAACTGGCGCGAGTACTGGATGAAGGCCTGCACCTCGCCCAGGCTCAACGACCCCGACGCGACGCGCAGCCCGCCGACGACGGCGACGACGACGTAGTTCACATTCCCCAGGAACATGATCGTCGGCATGATGATCCCGGAGATGAACTGGGCCCGCCAGCTTGAGTCGTAGAGCTTCTCGTTGCGAGTGTCGAAGGACTCCATCACCTCGCGTTGGCGACCGAACACGGTCACCAGCTCATGGCCGGTGAACGCCTCCTCGATCTGCGCGTTGAGCTTGCCGGTCGACGACCACTGCTTGGTGAAGTGGGGCTTGGAGCGCTTGGCGATGACGGCCGTCGCGATACCCGCCGCGGGGATGGTCAGCAGGGCGATGATCGAGAGCAGCGGGGAGATCCACAGCATCATGATCAGAATGCCGATCACCATCAGCACCGAGTTGAGGAACTGCATGATGGTCTGCTGCAGCGTCTGCGACAGGTTGTCCAGGTCGTTGGTGACACGGCTGAGCAGGTCGCCGCGCTGCTCCTCGTCGTAGTACCGCAGCGGCAGGCGGTGGACCTTGTCCTCGACGTCGGAGCGCAGCCGGGTCACCGTGCCCACGACGACGATGTTGAGCAGATACGCCGACAGCCAGGTGAGGAAGGCCGACGCCAGGTACAGCACCAACACGATGACCAGCACGTGGCCGACGGCGGAGAAGTCGACGCCGACGCCGGGGGTGAGGTTCATCGAGGAGACCATGTCGGCGAAGGTGCCCTGGCCGCGGGCACGCAGACCCTCGACGACCTGCTCCTTGGTGGCGCCCTTGGGTAGGCGCGAGCCGATGATCCCGTTGAAGATGAGGTCGGTGGCGTGCCCGAGGATTCGGGGCGCGACCGCCGTCGCGGCGACGGATCCGACGATCGCCGTCAAGACGACGATCATGGCGATCCGGTAGTTCGCCAGCAGGCCGATGAGCCGCTTGATGGACGGACCGAAGTCGCGGGCCTTCGATTCGGGTCCGCTCGCCCCCATCATTCCGCCGCGCGGGCCGGTCATGAGGCACTCCCTTCCGCGCTCGAGGCGTTGACCGCCAGTTGCGACTCGGCTATCTCGGCGTAGGTCGGACAGGTGGTCAGCAGGTCGTCGTGGCGTCCTCGGCCGACGATCCGCCCGCGGTCCAAGACGATGATCTGATCGGCGTCGACGATCGTCGAGATGCGCTGCGCCACGATGATCACCGTCGCGTCGGCGGTCGCCGGTCGCAGCGCGGCGCGCAGCCGGGCGTCGGTGGCGACGTCGAGCGCGGAGAACGAGTCGTCGAACAGATAGATCGACGGTTTGCGCACCAGGGCGCGGGCGATCGCGAGGCGCTGGCGCTGCCCGCCGGAGACCGTGGTGCCGCCCTGCGCTATCTCGGCGTCGAGCTTCTCGGGCATCGCCGAGACGAAGTCCTCGGCCTGCGCGATGCGCAACGCCTCCCACAGCTCGTCGTCGGTGGCCCGGGCGTTGCCGAAGCGGAGGTTCGACGCGACCGTGCCGGAGAACAGATAGGGCCGCTGCGGGACGAATCCGATGACCGAGCGCAGCAGGTCGGGATCGAGTTCATCGACGGCGGTTCCGCCCACGGTGACCGCGCCGGCCGTCGTGTCGATGAGGCGGGGGATCAGCGAGAGCAGCGTCGACTTGCCGCAGCCCGTGGAGCCGACGATCGCGGTGGTGGTGCCCGGCGTGCAATCGAAGGTGAGGTCGGCGAGGACCGGCTCGTCGGCGCCGGGGTAGGAGAACTCGGCGGATTCGAAGGCGACGGTCGCGGGACCGGATCGGAACGCCACCGGATCGGCGGGCGGGGTGACGCTGGTGTCGGTCTGGAGAACCTCCATGATGCGTTCGGCGCAGACGGCGGCGCGCGGTGCCATCATCGCGAGGAAGGAGGCCATCATGACCGCCATCATGATCTGCATGACGTAGCTCATCATCGCCGAGAGGGCGCCGATCTCCATGTGGCCGTCGACGATCTGGTGGCCGCCGACCCAGATGATCGCGACCATCGTGATGTTGGTGATCCCCATGACCGTCGGGAACATGAGGGCGAAGACGCGGCCGACGCGCAGCGAGGTTTGCGCCAGGTCGGTGTTGGCGACGCCGAAGCGGGCGATCTCCTCCGGCTCGCGGACGAAGGCGCGCACCACGCGGATGCCGGTGATCTGCTCGCGCAGCACGCGGTTGACCCCGTCGATGCGCTCCTGCATCGCTCGGAACCCGGGGATCATCCGGCTGATGATCAGCGCCATGAAGATGCCCAGGAGCGGTACCGCGATGGCCAGGACCCACCACATGCCGGGGGCCACCTTGATGCCCATGATGAGGCCGCCGACGCACATGATCGGCGCCATGATGACGAGGCTGACGCTCATCACCGCGAGCATCTGGACCTGCTGCACGTCGTTGGTGGTGCGGGTGATGAGCGACGGTGCGCCGAACCTCCCGACCTCGCGCTGGGAGAAGGAATTGACCCGGTGCGCGAGGTCGTGGCGGATGTCCCGGCCGGCGCCCATCGCCGCACGGGCGCCGAAGTACATCGCGACGACGCTGCCGATCACCTGCGCCAACGTGATCACCAGCATGATTCCGCCGGTGTGCAGGATGTAGGAGGTATCGCCCTTGGCGACGCCCTTGTCGATGATGTCGGCGTTGAGCGTCGGCAGGTACAGCATCGCCGCCGTCGCCACCAGCTGCAGCAGGACGACGAGCACCAGATGGCTCTTGTATCGGGAGAGGTAGATGCGCAGAAGGCTGGTCAGCACCGCATCGACGGTACTTGTCCGGCGGCGCAGATGCCACGCGATTGTTCGGTCCCGGTTCCTCCCGCACTTTTTGGTTCTTCCCGACGAAGCTTCTGCGGGAGGAACGGATTTGTGCGGGAGGAGGCGCCTACCTCAGTGCGACGGCAGCCTCGGGGGTGTAGACGAGGAAGGTGAAGGACTCGATGAAGTACAGGTTCACCACGTCGGCGTCGTGCGAGTCGTAGCCGATCGACACGTCCTGGCCGAGCACCAGCTCGAAATCGCCGCCGCGCTGCGACACGACGTACGCGCCGGAGATCGCGGGCGCCCAGAAGATCTCGCCGTTGACCAGCTGGCGCTGCAGATGCTCGCGCACCGGATAGCCGTGGTCGGAGGTCTCGCTGATCGCGTTGTAGAGGTCGGCCGAGACCGCGACCGAATACGGGTGGTCGATCGACTCCATCTTCAGCGCGCTGAGCGCTTCGGCGAGCGCGGTGGGGTAGTCGGCGACGTTGTCGGGCAGCTTGATCGGTCCCAGCGCGTTCTTGGTCAGACCGTCGATCCCGGCCGCCGCGTAGCCCTCGAAGATGGCGCGGTCCTCGGCCAGGGCGAGTTCACGCGCCGCGTCGATGACGGGGTCCCAGTCGGAGTCCTTCGAACCGCGGTCGACGTCGTCGATGTCCGCGCGGTTCAGGGTGAACGGCACTTTGAGTTCGACGAGGGGTTGCGACTGGCGCAGCGAGGCCGAGATCTTCGCGTCGGGTGCGTCGATCTTCGTCAGGTGACCTGTATCGACCGAGGCGGTGGTCAACCCGAGCGGACCCGTCACGTCGACGAGGCGCCGCCCGGCCACGTTGCGCTTGAACGAGCGCGATGCCTCGGCTTCGATCTCCTCCCACGCCGCGTCGGAGATGGGGGCGAGGTGGCGGTGCAGGTTGTTCATGGTGTCCTCCTGAACGGGATGGGTCGATTGGTGCCGGGCGACTAGTGCAGTGAACCGATGCCGAGGGATCCGTCCGACGAGGTGATCGGTTGTGCCGGGGCAGCCTCGTCGTCGTCACCGTCGGTGCGCTCGATGACATCCGGCACCGGTGGCGGATCGTCGACGAACTCGACCGGCGGCACGTAGAACTGGCTACCGGTGACCGCGGTGGTGAAGTCGAGCAGCCGGTCGGTATTGCCGACGGGATCGCCGATGAACATGTTCTCCAGCATGCGCTCGGTGATCGCCGGCGACGAGGAGTAGGCGATGAAATAGGTTCCGCGCTCGCCCTCGGCCGAACCCCACGGCATGTTGTCGCGGAAGATCTGCAACTGATTGCCCTCGTCGTCGTAGACGACGTTGAGCGCGATGTGCGCGTTGGCCGGCTTGGCGTCGTCGGACATCTCGATGTTCTCCGACTTCGACCGGCCGATGGCATCCTCCTGCGCGTCGACGGCCAGCGCATTCCACTTGACCATGTCGGTGACGTAGCGCTGCACCGTCACATAGCTGCCGTCGGCCAGCGTGGGTGCCTCGTCGTAGCAGGTGATCGTTTCGACCGCCTGGGCTCCCGCGGGGTTCTCGGTGCCGTCGACGAAGCCGATGAGGTCGCGCATGTCGAAATAGCGGAACCCGTGTACCTCGTCGACAACCGTGACGTTGGCGCCGAAATCGCCCAGGACGATGGTGGCCAACTCGTAGCAGAGGTCGGTCGTGTCGGCCTTGAGGTGCAACAGGATGTCACCGGGGGTCGACGGGGCGGTGTGCTTGCCCTGCAACGCGATGAACGGGTGGAGCTCGGTGGGCCGTGGGCCGCTGAAGAGACGGTCCCATGCCTGCGAGCCGAACCCGATGATGCCGACGAGATTCGCCGCCGGCGCCCGAGAGGCAACCGACCGAACCCGGCCGGTGAATCCGGAGATGGCGTCGGAGACCTCGCTGAGGTCGGCGTCGGATGAGAGCGTCAGGACCAGGAAGAAGGCATGCTGATGCTTGCGGGTGAGGATGATCTGCGGCGTGGCCACGTCTTCCAAGGCTAGTGGAACAGGCCCCGGCGCGCCGTCGTCTGGGCAGAAGGGTGATGAGGGTTACCGGGCAGAAAGTCCCGGCTCGCCGCCCCGTCGCGTGACTGCTCAGGTCGGGTCGCCCGCGGCGATCTTCGCGGCGACCCCTTCCAGGGCGTCGCGGATCCCCGCGGCGTAGGCCGGGTCGGCGGCGCCCTCGAGTGCGAAGTCGAATTCGCGGCTCGTCTGGAGCCGGTCGGCCGCCTCGGTGAAGCGGCCCTGGCGCCGATACCCGTCGGCCAGGTTGAGGTGCAGCGAGGGGAGGAATCCGGCCACCGTCAAGGTCGGGTGGATCGCCTGGAGCTCGGCATCGGACACGTGGGCGACCTCGGCCAGCGCCGTCTCGTCCCAGGCCACCTCGGCGCCGAGATCGTCCTGCGCATCGGCGATGTAGTGCGCGGCGATGCACCGCGCGGCGTGGTCGTGCTCGTCGATCTCGGCCCACAGCGCGGTGAGCGCGGGTTTGCGTTCCTCCGGGGCGGCGGTGAGCGCGGCCCCCAGCTTGGCCATTAAGTCGTCCATGCCCCGCACGGTAGCGCCCGGGTCGGACAGTGGACTCGGCTCGGGCCGTACGACCTCAGGCCTGACGCGCCGCCGCCCGGCCGGCGGCCCGGCCGGAGAAGATGCAGCCGCCGAGGAAGGTGCCCTCGAGCGCGTTGTAGCCGTGGACCCCGCCGCCGCCGAAGCCGGCGACCTCACCGGCCGCATACAGTCCCGGGACGGGCGAGCCGCCGGCGCCGATCACCTGCGAATCCAGGTTCGTCTGGATGCCGCCGAGCGTCTTGCGGGTGAGGATGTTGAGGCGCACCGCGATCATCGGCCCGTGCTTCGGGTCGGTGAGCCGATGCGGCTTCGCGACGCGCACGATCTTGTCGCCGAGGTATTGACGCGCGTTGGTCACGGCCATGAGCTGGGCGTCTTTGGAGAATTTGTTGTCCAGCTGTGCGTCGCGCGCCGAGACCACCCGCTCGATCTGGGTCAGGTCGAGGGTCGGGCCGCGGCTGATCGCGTTCATCTTCGCGACGAGCCCGGCCAGCGTCGGCGCGGTGACGAAGTCCTCGCCGTGGTCGAGGAAGGCCTGGATTGGGCCCGGGGCACCCTTGGCCAGCCGGCTCTTCGCGGTGACCTTGAGGTCTTTCTCGGTGATATCCGGGTTCTGCTCCGAGCCGGAGAGCGCGAACTCCTTCTCGATGATCGACTGGGTCAGGATGAACCACGAATAGTCGTACCCGGTGGCGAGGATCGCCTTCATCGTCGAGTTCGTGTCGAATCCGGGGAAGTTCGGCGCCGCGAGCCTCTCGCCGTTCGCGTCGAGCCACAGCGACGACGGGCCGGGGATGATGCGGATGGCGTGGTCGGGCCAGATCGGGTCCCAGTTGTGGATCCCCTCGGTGTAGTGCCACATGCGGTCGCGGTTGACGAGATTGGCTCCCGCCGCCTCGGCGATGCCCAGCATGCGACCGTCGACGTAGGCGGGCACCCCGGCGATCATGTGCTCGGGCACCGGACCGAGCCGGTCCACCGGCCAGTTGGCGCGCACCAACTCGTGGTTGTGGCCGATGCCACCGGTGGTCACGATCGTCTGCGGCGCGCGGAACTCGAAGTCCCCCACCACCTCTCGCGACGATTCGACGCCCCGCTCGGTGTCACTGGGCGCCAGCACCGAGCCGCGCACCCCGACGACCGTCCCGGCGTCGACGACCAGGTCGTCGACGCGGTGGCGGAAGGCAAATTTGACGAGGCCGCGCCGCTCGGCGTCCAGCACGGGTTCGACGAATATGCGCGTCACCTCCGGCCCGGTTCCCCAGGTCAGGTGGAAGCGGGGGACGGAATTGCCGTGCCCGTCGGCGCTGCCGCCGCCGCGTTCGGCCCAGCCGACGATGGGGGTGATCCGCAGGCCCAGGTCGTGCAGATAGCCGCGCTTCTCCGTCGCGGCGAAGTGGACGTAGGCGCGCGCCCACTGGCGACCCCAGTAGTCCTCGTCGTCGCGGTCGAAGCCGGCCGACCCCATCCAATCGTTCAGCGCCAACTCTTCGGAATCGTGGATGCCGAGACGGCGCTGCTCCGGCGTGTCGACCATGAACAGTCCGCCCAACGACCAAAATGCTTGGCCGCCAAGGTTTTTCCGGTTCTCCTGGTCGACGACCAACACTTTCTTGCCAGCCTTCTGCAGCTCATACGTGGCGACGAGACCGGCGAGGCCGGACCCGACGACGATGGCGTCGGCGGCGAAATCCTGCGAGGAATCCATGTCCTCGACCATATCGCGGCACTGCCTCGAATTGCGATGGGCGCGACCCGGGATTTGCCGTAGTGCGGCAAGCTAGACGCCATGCGTCGAATACTGCGGAGCGGATGGTTGTGGTGGTTCGCGTCTCTCGTCGTGTTCCTCCTGGTGGCGGCACTGTTCGTCCTCCACGTCACCCCGACGCCGGGCGCGCTTCTCACGCGTCGGGTCTTCGACGACGGGGCGGTTGCCATGCGGGCGCGCAACGCGCAGTTCGCCGACCCGGCCGTCCGGGTCACTCGCGACGTCGGATACCTCCCGGTCGGGTCGCCGCTCGCCGGGAAATCGCCGAGCGACACCGAGTTCGACGTGTACCGCCCGCCGTCGCCGCAGCAGTCGAGCCCGCTCCCGGCGCCGACGATCGTGTGGATCCACGGCGGCGGATGGGTGTCGGGTGACAAGGCCGATCCGGCGCACTACTTGAGCCGCCTGGCCGGGGCCGGGTTCACCGTCGTGTCGCTGAACTATTCGCTCGCGCCCGAACGCCGCTACCCGTTGGCGATCGGGCAACTCAACGAGGCCCTGCGCTTCCTCGTCGCGCATGCCGGCGAATACGGCATCGACCCCGCCCGACTGGTGCTCGCCGGGGATTCGGCCGGCGCCAACCTCGCGTCGCAGCTGTCGGCGATCATCAGCAACCCAGCGTTCGCCGGGGAGGTCGGCGTCGTGCCGGCCCTCTCACCGTCGCAACTGCGCGGCGCACTGCTGAACTGCGGGGTGTACGACGCCTATGCGCTCAAACCCCAGGACCAGCCGCGCAGCACCGTGACCCGGTTGCTCAGCTGGGGCGTCGACAACACGCTCTGGGCCTATACCGGGCAGCGGCGGTCGCCGTCGTTGGGTCGGGACCAGATGTCGACGATCCGCCACCTGACCGCCACCTACCCGCCGACGTGGATCGGGGCGGGCAACGTCGACCCGCTGACCGCGACGCAAAGCGTGCCCTTCGCGTCCGCCTTGCGACAACGGGGGGTCGACGTCTCGACGCTGATCTACGACGCGAGCACTCCCGAGCAACTCGGCCACGAGTTCCAGTTCGAACTCGGCACGTCGGCCGGGCAGAGGGCGCTGAACGAGTCGATCGCCTTCGTTCGACGGGTCACGCGCTAGCGCCGGCTGCCCACTCGGTGCGTTTTGGGTGCCCACTCGGCGGTGTTGGGGTGCCCACTCGGGGTCGAGCGGCGGGATCAGTAGGTGTAGAAGCCCCGGCCGGTCTTGCGGCCCAGGTAGCCGGCATCGACCATGCGGCGCAGCAGCACCGGCGGGGCGTAGTGCGCCTCGCCGAACTCGGCGTAGAGCGACTCGGCGACCGCCAGGCAGATGTCGAGGCCGACGGTGTCGCACAGGCGCAGCGGGCCCATCGGGTGGCCACAGCCGCTGACCATGCCCTCGTCGATGTCCTCCGCACTGGCGAAGCCGGACTCGAACATGCGGATCGCGTGGGTGAGATACGGGATGAGCAGCGCGTTGACGATGAAGCCGGCCTGGTCCTTCGACTCGATCGTCTTCTTGCCGAGGTCGTCGCGGGCGTAGGCGGCGACCTTGTCGACGATGGCGCGGTCGGACTTGAGGGTGGTCACGATCTCGACCAGGGCCATGACCGGCACCGGGTTGAAGAAGTGCATGCCCAGCACGCGCTCGGGGTGCTTGGTGGCGTTGGCGATGCGGATGACCGGGATCGACGAGGTGTTGGTCGCCAGGATCGCGTCCGGCGAGACGATCTCGTCGAGCTTGGTGAAGTACTCGACCTTGAGTTCCTCGATCTCGGGCATCGCCTCGATGACCAGTTCGGAGTCGGCGAAGGTCGAGAGGTCGGCGGTGATCGTGATCCGGTCGAGGGCGGCCTTCGCGTCGTCCTCGCTCAGGCGGCCGGACTTGACCGCGCGGGCCAGGCTCTTCTCGATCCGCTGCTGGGCGGCCTCGATGGCCTCCTCGCGCTCGACCACGCGCACCGTCGAACCGGCGCGCGCCACGACCTCGGCGATTCCGGCGCCCATCGTGCCGCCGCCGATAACTCCGACCTTCTTCATTGTGCTGCTCCCTGCTGAGTCGATGGCCCCGGGATCGCCGGGGCCCTGCGTCGCGCTCAATCCAACCGCATGGGCGACCCGGCAGGAAGTGCGGGGTGGCACCGGGTGACATCTGGTGCCAATGTGCCCAGAGTTTCGTTGTGGCGAATCTGTGATCAGTCCGATGTGGGGCGCATATCCGCATGTCATACGGTGAGCGAGTGAACCGTTGTGTGCTCATCGGGCTCGTTGGGGGCCGCGAGCTTTTGCCCGCTCGTTATCGAGCCGTTACACTTGATTGCGATTGGAACCCTGTCTCATGACGCGGGTTCCGTTCCATTCCAGAAGACGAAGCAGCCCGGTTCATCCGTCAGGAACGCTGGCTGACCAATCAAAGGACTACAACGAATGTTGAACCGAGCAAGCTCGCGGCTCCTCGCTGGTGCCATGACGCTGATGGTCGGCGCGGGACTGGCTACCGCCGTCACCGCCCCGTCGGCTGAGGCCCGTGCGGCGACCGACCGCGTCTACTCGCCCGCCATGCACCGGAGCATCCCGGTGTATGTGGTGTCGGCCAATCGGCCGAACGCACCGACCATCTACCTGCTGGACGGTCTGCGCGCGCCGAACAACGACACCGGTTGGCTGATCAACACCGACGTCGCCCGCTTCATGCGCGGCAAGGGCGTCAACGTGGTCCTCCCCTTCGGCGGTGCCGGCAGCTTCTACACCAACTGGGAGAAGCGCGACCCGAAGCTGGGTCTGAACCGGTGGGAGACCTTCCTCACCCGTGAGCTCCCGCGCTACATGAAGTCCAAGTACCGCGCCGACGGTCGTCGCAACGCCATCGGCGGTCTGTCGATGTCGGGCACCTCGGCGCTGAACATCGCGTCGCGCCACCCGCGCATGTACAAGGCGGTTGCCTCCTACAGCGGCTACCCGACGGTGACCATGCCCGGCTTCACCCAGGGCATCCAGGTGTCGGTCGGTCAGGTCGGCGGTAACCCCAACAACATGTGGGGGGTCTACCCGGCCGGCGAGTGGTTCGCCAACGACCCGTTCCTCTCCGCGGGCAACCTCGCGGGTAAGTACGTGTACGTCTCGGCGGGTACCGGCATCACCAGCAAGTACGACAGCGCGATCAACCCGGGTAGCCCGAACTTCGACCCGACCCGCTTCGTCCAGATGGTTCCGCTGGAGACCGCCGCGTCGATCAGCAGCCAGATGTACATCGCCCGTCTGCGCACCCTGCCGGTCCACCTCACCACGCACATCTCGCCCGACGGCGGACACTGGTGGGACTACTGGCAGCGCCGCTTCAAGGAGTCCTGGTACTCCACCTACAAGCCCGCCTTCTTCGGCGGCCCGAGCCTCCAGCCCGCCGGTGCGGGTAACGGCAGCCTCGGCAGTACGGGTAGCGGCAGCTAATCCGACAGCTTGACTAAGACTCGGGGTCATCGGCGAGAGCCGGTGGCCCCGAGTCTTTTGTTGGCCATTCCCGCTCTCCTTTGACCGGTGTCCCCAGTCCTTGTTTAGGGGCCGCCGAAAGCACAGTTTTATGCCCCCTACCTGCGGAAATACGGCCAGCCCATCTGTTGCGCGCACTCAGTGGGGCGATCTAGCGTCGATCCCATGCTCTCTGCCCTGGTCCTGAGTTTCGGCGTGGTATTCGTCGCCGAACTGGGTGATCGTTCGCAGCTCATGGCGATGATGTTCGCGATGCGCTACCGGTCGTGGATGGTCATCGCCGCGATCACCACGGCGACAGCCGGAATCCACCTGTTCTCCGTCGCCGTCGGTCACTACCTCGGCGCGTCGATCCCCATGCATCTGACGTCGGTCGTGGCCGGTCTCGCGATGATCGTCTTCGGACTATGGACGATCCGCGGCGACACCGTCGACGGGGGTTTGGCAGGGCCGGCGCGTGTCGGGGCCTCGGCCTTCTTCGCCGTCACCAGCGTGTTCTTCCTGGCCGAGCTGGGCGACAAGACGATGTTCACGACGATCGCCCTGGCGACTGACAACAACTGGCTCGGGGTCTGGATCGGCTCGACCCTGGGCATGGTCGCCGCCGACGCGCTGGCGATCGTGCTCGGGTCCGCGGTGGTGCGCCACCTGCCGCCGAAGGTCATCAGTCGGGGTGCCGCGGCACTGTTCTTCGGATTCGCGGTGTGGCTGCTCTGGTCCGGCCTGGATGGCGCCAGCGCCGAACTCGTCTTCGTCACCGTCGTGATTGCCGGCGCGCTGCTGGTCGCCGGCGCGGTGGTGATTCGACGTGACCGCGCTCGACGTGACCGCGCTCCACGTGACCCCGCTCTACGTGACCGATCACCGTTGCCCGTCCAGCAGGCGCAGCCCGCCGAGCACGAGATTTCGCGACGCTGAGTCAGCTGTCGGTCGGTCGGATCGACGGATCGTTCTCGTCGGCCACGTACTGACCCTGCGCGTTGTAATGCCACGGCGAGTCGACCTCGCGCCACGCGGGTTCGGGCACCGTCGGATCGGTCGCGCCGTATCCGGGCGACCCGTACGGGGGTGCGGGTGGCTCGGTGGTCAGGACGGTCGTCGCCGCAGTCGCGGGAGCTTCGGCGGGTCCCTCGCCAACACCGGACCCGACGCCCGCGCCGACACCGGCACCGTCGACGGAGTGCCGCGACGGGGAGCCGCCGCCTCGTCCGGTGAGGAAGACCCCGCCGAGCCAGGCGAGCAGCAGGACGATCCCAGCGCCGCCGAGGATCAGCGGGAGCACATCCTGACCGAACCGCAGCTGGTTCAGGTACTTCTGCGCGCGTCCAGCCTGGGCCGACACGGTGTCGGGCGTCCACTGGAACGTCGCCTTCAACGAGGTCAGCGTGAAGTCGCGGACCGGCTTGGGCGTGTCCTCACTCTGGTCGGGCGACTTGAAGTACTGGTTCTGGTCCTCGCGCCCGTCGACGATCGTTCCGGTCTGCGGCTCCACCCACACGTGTCGGGTGGAGCTGGCGTACCGGTGCATCGAGATCTTGTCCCCCGGCTTCACCCCCTTGCCGGTGATCCCCCACCAGTGGGCCGGCATCGTGAGCATCGTGCCCAACGCGGCGTCGCCAGACGGCGTCTCAAGGGTGGAGAGGTCGGTCTCGGGCACCTCGGTGACGAAGTGGTAGGTCTTCACCCCGTTGATGACCTTCTCGTCGACGAACTTCACGCGGGTGTCCTCGCGGGTCGTGAGGTCGTAGTAGAGGTAGTCCCGCTTCTTGACGTTGAAGCCGAACTTGTACTGGAAGCCCTGGCGCTTGGCGACGACGGAAGCGTCGCTGACCTTGTCGCCGTCGGCGACCGCCTCGGTCTGGATCGAGTTGACCGCGCCGTTGGGCACCGACGTCTTCCGACTCACCGATACGCGGTCGATGCTCGCGGTCAGCAGGGCGTCGTTGCAGGTGCGCTCTTCGCCGGCCTTCGCCATCGCCGGGTCGACGACCTTGCCGTCCTTCTCCCGGATGTGGTCGATACGGACCGTCTGCGCCGACTGGATGGTGGCCTGGCGACGGTCGGAGGGCTCGATGATCCGCGACCGGCGCTGCTGGGTCAGATGGGCGCCGAAGGTCTTGGCGGTGCGCTCCTTGATCGAGCAGCGGTCGAAGAGCGTCGCCGGGAAGCGGTCGCCGGCCTGGCCCTCGGGTGCGACGGTGGTCGCCACGGTGGTGATGTCGAGGTCGAGCGGGACGACGCGCAGCTGCGGCACCAGGAACAGCTTGGTCCCGACGGCGGCGGTCAGGCACGCGAAGCCGAGGATGGCCAGCGCACCGAGGACGATTCGTCTCATGCGGACCAGCTTAACGGGATCACGCCCTGCGACGGCTCAGCCGTTGGTGGCGTTGTCGGCGCGACGGTCGCGCTCGGCCTCTTTCATGATCGACGCCATGTACCCGAAGATTTCCGGGTCGGCCATCGCCTTCCAGCGCGGGGCGAGCAGCTTGATGTACTTCTCCACGTAGAGCAGCTGTTTGCCGACGAGGACGAGTTCGCGCGGGAGCCGGGCGTCGTGGGCCTTCGCGACGGCGGCCATCTGCCGTCCCAGGTCGGTGTAGGACATCTCGCCGAGTTCGGTTCCGGTCAGCGGCATGGCGACCTGCTTGATGTCGGCACCGCCCTTGGCCGAGGATCCCGGTTTGTGAACGGCGCCGAGGAGGAAGATGGCGCGCCCGGCCGACTCGTAGTCCTTGCGGACGATCAGGTCGACGACGAGTTGGCGCAGGATGCGGCGCGTCCTGGGGGTGAAGCGGCCGACGATGCCGAAGTCGAGCAGGACCAGCTTCCCGTCGTCGTCGACGAGGACGTTGCCCGCGTGCAGGTCGCCGTGGAAGAGGCCGCCGTGGAAGGCGGATTCCAGCAGCGAGAGGAACAGGGTGCGGCACAGCTGCACGCCGTCGTGCCCGGCTGCGTTCACCGCATCGGCGTCGTCGATACGGGTCGCGTAGATGCGCTCCATGGTGAGGACGCGCTGCGTGGTGAAGTCGTCGTAGACGGTGGGCACGCGGACCTGGCTGCCGTATTTGCTGGGCTGGAGGCAGGCGTACCACTCGCGCATCGCGGCGGCCTCGTTGCGGAAGTCCAGCTCGTCGTCGAGACCGTTGGCGAAGTCCTCGACGATGTGGCGGGCCGAGAGCATGCGGCCGTATTCGCTGATCTCGACCAGGCCGGCGGCGCGTTCCAAGATCGCGACGTCGGGGGCGAGGGCCTGCGCGATCCCCGGACGCTGGATCTTGACGACGACGTCTTCGCCGGTGTGCAGCGTCGCGGTGTGGACCTGGGCGATGGACGCCGAGGCGATGGGCTCGGGGTCGAAGGCGGCGAACACCTCGTCGGGCTTGGCGCCGAACTCCTCGACGAACAGGTCGGTGATGGCCTTGGGGTCGGCCGGGGGCACGCGGTCGAGAAGCGACTCGAACTCGGCGGAGAGTTCCTCGGTGAAGACGCCGGGACTCGACGCGATGAGCTGGCCGAGTTTCACGTAGGTGGGACCGAGGTGCTCGAAGGTGGTGCGGACCTCGTGGGCGATGCTGCCGCGCGTCGGCAGGCGCAGGCGCAGCGCGTCGGTCGCGGTGTGGACGAGGAACCGTCCGACACCGGCCGCGGCGGCCGCCGCGGTGACACCGGCGCGGCCCACCTCGTTCAGCGGTGATACCGACGGCAGCGTGGCGCGACGTCGTGTCGGGACGGCGCGCTTGTTGTTCTTGCTGTTCGTAGTGCTCACCGGAGGTGATTCTACGAGGACTGATGCACCATTTCGAATCCCGTATGCTGCGCCACATGACTCCGGCATTCCAGTTCGCCGAGGTGCGCGGCGCGAAACTGGCCTACAACTCGACCGGCAAAGGCTCGCCGGTGGTGTGGGCACACGGCATGACGTCGGCCACCTACACCCAGGAACGAGCCGGGAACTTCGATTGGCGCCCGGTCTCTGCGGAGCACCGTCTGATCCGCTACGACGCGCGCGGCCACGGGCGTTCGACGGGTGGCACGGATCCCGTCGAGTACACCTGGCCGGAACTCGGCAAGGATCTGCTCGGCCTGCTCGACGCGGTGAGGCCGCCGCTCTCGCCGGGTCTCGATACACCGCACTCGACCAGCGCGCAGAAGGTCGGCGCGATCGGGTCGTCGATGGGCACGGCGTCGATCCTGTATGCCGCGCTGGACCGGCCCGAGCGGTTCTCCCGGCTGGTGCTGACCACCCCGCCCACCTGCTGGGAGACGCGTCCGGCCGCCAACGGGATGCGGCTGGGCTCGGCGCAACTGGTGCAGGACAAGGGGGTGGCCGCACTCGAGGCGTTGAGCGTCGACGCGCCCGCCTCCCCGGCGCTGGTCGACGCGAAGCGGTATATCAATCCGATCCGGGTCTCGGCGCGACGACTGCCCGCAGTGTTCCGCGGCTCGGCGCAGACCGATTTCCCGCCGCGGGAGAAGTTGGCCGGCCTGGCGCTGCCGGTGCTGGTCATGAGCTGGACCGGCGACGGTACGCACCCGGTGTCGTCGGGTGAAGCCCTGGCGGCCGCGTTGCCCAACGCCGAGCTCGTCGTCGCCAACACCCCCGCCGAACTCGCGACCTGGGGCGACCGCGCCGCCGCCTTTCTCCGCTGACTTTGCCTGGTCTCGATACACCTTCTCGGCTCGCCTGGTCTCGATACACCGACTCGCCTAGCTGTACTTCCCTGTGAGGTTGTGAACGCGGGCTGAGGGGACTTGGCCGTCGATGCCGGTGTGGGGTCGGTGGTGATTGTAGTGGTGTAGCCAGGCGGTGTAGGCGGCGTCGCGTTCGGTTTCGTTGGCGTAGGGCCGGGCGTAGGCCCATTCGGCGGCCAGGGTGCGGTTGAATCGTTCGACTTTCCCGTTGGTTTGCGGTCGATACGGGCGGGTCCACTTGTGCTTGATCGTGGGTCCCAGGGCGTCGGCGAAGGCGTGGGAGCGGTAGCAGGCACCGTTGTCGGTCATCACCGCGGTGACCGTGACGCCGATACCTGCGAAGAACTCGCTGGCCCGTAACCAGAACCCTGCGGCGGTCTCTTTACGTTCGTCGTCGAGGATCTCGGAATAGGCGACCGCGAGTAGTCGTCGACGGCGTGATGCAGATAGCGGTAGCCGCGCGAGCTTTTCGCCCCCGCGCGGCAGGCTCTTTCCCGGGCGGTGTCTGCGGCCCGGTCTTGTATCGAGCCTCGGCCATGGGCGCGCCAACCACCGCCATCGGGGATTCGACCTTGCTTCTTGATGTCGATGTGCACCAGCCGCCCGGGCCGGTCGACTTCGTATCGGACCGGGGCCGGGCGGCGCACCGGGAGTCCGGTGGCTTGATCGAGATGGGCCAGCAACGGCATGCGGTACCGCTTGAGGACCTGCTCGACGGTCGATCTGTTCAGGCCCAGGTGATAGGCGATCCGATGTGGCCCCCACCGGCGGGTGAACCGCAGACCGATGATTCGTTGTTCGACCTTGCGTGCCAGCCGCCGCGGTGAGGACTGGGGTCGGGAGCTGCGATCGGTCAACGGCAACCCCGCCCGGTAGCGGTCAGACCAGCGTTTGGCCGTTGCCGGTGAGCACTGAAACCGTTCAGCAGCACGCCGCAACGACCACCCCTGATCAACAACCAGCACAGCCAGACGTCGACGGCCCGTAGGAGTCAGAGGTGCATTAGCGTGGGTCATGAAGACCTCCGTGGCGAGATGGTGAGTGTGGTAACCCACATCCTGCCCGGAGGTCTTCGCCTCACCTCACCCGTTCACAACGTGTCGGGGAAGTACACCTAGCGGCTCGCCGGCACTCGACCACCGTCTGCGGCACTCGACCAACGCGTCTAGCGCGGTCTCGATACACCGACTCGGCTAGCGCCTCGCCGGCACTCGACCACCATCTACGGCACTCGACCACCCACATGCGCCGAGTGGGCACCCAAACCCTGCCGAGTGGGCACCTCAAGCACACCGAGTGGGCACCGCGGCTATCGCGCGCGGAGGAGTAGAGTTTTCGATTAACAGTCGAAAACTTCGAGAGGGGCGATCATGGCAGTCATCGCCGAAGTGCCCACCCGGGCCGATCTGGTCATCGTCGGCGCCGGGGTGGCGGGGTTGACCGCTGCCCTGCGCGCCGCGCGCGGTGGTTTGAGCGTCGTCGTCCTGAACAAGGGTGCCGGTGCCGATTCCGGTGCGGCCGAACGCCCGTCGTCGACCTTCTACGCGCAAGGCGGGATCGCCGTCGTCCTCCCCGACAACGCGGAGGACTCGATCGGGCTCCACGTCGCCGACACCTTGGCGGCCGGCGCCGGACTGGTGGTGCCGGAGCCGACCGAACTCATCGTCGCCGACGGATGGGATGCGGTGTCGGCGCTCATCGACGACGGTGCCGAGTTCGACCGTGACGCCGATGGTCGGCTGCTGCGCACCCGCGAGGGCGGGCACAGCGTGCGGCGGATCATCCACGCCGGTGGAGATGCCACGGGTGCGCACGTCCAGCGCAGCCTGGAACGGGCGACCACGGCCGCCATCGCCGAGGGGTGCGACATCCGGTGCGTCGACCATGCGATGGCGACGCAGATTCTGCAGTCGGCGGAAGGGGAGGTCACCGGCGTGACCTACCTCGTCGACGACGGGGAGTCGACGGGCAACGGCACGATCACCGCCCCGACCGTGCTCGTCGCCACCGGGGGCGCGGGGCATCTGTATGCGGCGACGACCAATCCGGGCGGCGCGACCGGCGACGGCATCGCGCTGGCACTGCGCGCGGGCGCGCAGGTGGCCGACCTCGAGTTCATCCAATTCCACCCGACGATGCTGTACGTCCCGGGTGCCCGTGGCCGGCGTTCACTGGTGAGCGAGGCGCTGCGCGGCGAGGGTGCGCGGCTGGTCGACGCCGAGGGGAACTCGGTCACCGAGGGCGTCCACCCGATGGGCGATCTGGCGCCGCGCGACGTGGTGGCCCGCGCGGTGGAGGCGGCCATCGAGCGCACCGGCGCCGATTGTGCCTACCTCGATATCAGCGGCATGCCCGATTTCGCGACCCGTTTCCCGACCGTGCGGGCGGGCATCGAGGCGGCCGGGGTCGACATCTCCGACGGGCGCATCCCGATCGTCCCGGGCGCGCACTACCTGTGTGGCGGCGTGGTCACCGACGAGCACGCCAACACCACCGTCACGGGGTTGCTGGCCGCCGGCGAGGTCGCGCGCACCGGGCTGCACGGTGCCAACCGGCTCGCGTCGAACAGTCTTCTCGAGGGCCTCGTCATGGGCGGGCGCGCCGCGGCGGAGGCGATCCGGCGAGCGGCTCCCAAACCCGGCACTTCGCGACAAACCCCACAGGATTCACGTGTCGGGTCTGTCGCAAACCGCGGGGTTTCGAGCCAGCTGTCCCCTCGTCGCGACCACTCGACTCGAGCGAGAGTCCTCCCGCGCACCGAACTGCAGAACCTGATGAGCCACGAGGTCGCGTTGCAACGCGACGACGAGGGGTTGCGTGCGACCTTGGCCGCGCTGGCGGCCGCTCCCATCCGCGAGCTACGCGGCCGCGCCGACTACGAGGACGCGGCCCTCACCCTGGTCGCGGCGGCGGTGACGAGTGCGGCGCTGGGGCGCACCGAATCGCGCGGTGCACATCATCGGGCGGATCACCCGGAGACGGATGCCGCGCAGGCCCGCTCGGTCGGCCTGCGGATGGCCGGCGACGCGGACGACCTTCGCTTCGAGCGCGACGGGGAACCGGTCGAGCGCAGTCTCGCCCTGTAAAACACGGTCTCGCTCTCGCGGTCGATCCCGACTACCCTCGCAGAGGATCGGCGGGGCTAAGGATGGGTGAGATGACGGGTGCGTGCTGGTCGACGGCGGTCAGTACCGAATCGGAGCGCGTCGCCTTGGGCCTCGGTCCCGGTGCGAACTGGATCGTGACGTGCCGCCTCTCCGACGGCCACATGGGCGAGCACGCGACTGACGGCGGCTCCGGACAATTCGGCCTGCGCCGCAATTGGCTGTTCTGGGACAACTCGTCGTCGGGGCGCCATCGCGTCGTCGGCGGTGATCCGTGCCCGATGCGCAACGCCTCCGGGGTCGGCTGCGGTCTCTTCGCCGGTCACGGCGGCCTGCACTTCTATGCGGCCCCGGAGTCGGTGCCGTCGGCGGCCACCGGTCGGCCGGGAACCGGGCCGGCCGTGCGACGCGCGGTGAACGGCGTACACCTGACCCATGCACCCGTCGTCGACGTCTCGAGCGTCGACGACCCCGGCATCGTCGACGCCGCGATCGTCGACGTGTCCGTCGTCGAGACCCGCGGCACGGACGGGCCCACGGCCGCGCCGGCACCCGAGCCGCCGCCGGCCGCACCCGAGCCCCGTAGGGTGGCCGAGTCCGCCAGGCCGAGCGCCCAGGCCCAGGCCCCCGCATCGGCTGGCGGCCTGCGGGGTTTGGACGAGTCCGATCCGGTGGTGGTGGCACTGGTGGACCTCTCGGCGGCGCTCGAGAACTTGGCGATCGCGCTTCGCCAGCGGCCGCAGTGACCAATCGGCGATACCATAGGGGGGTATCGCCGACGGCGACAGGAGAATCATGACCAGCCAACCGACCACCGAGCCCGTCAGTGCCGACCCGGCCGACTGCACGTGCGACGGCGACGCTCACCATCACGGGTACATCGCCGAGAAGGATCTGTACCTCAAGCGGCTGCGCCGTATCGAGGGGCAGGCGCGCGGATTGCAGCGCATGGTCGACGAGGAGGCCTACTGCATCGACATCCTGACGCAGGTCTCGGCGATGACCAAGGCGCTCCAGTCGGTCAGCCTGGGTCTGCTGAACGACCATATGAACCACTGCGTGCTCGACGCCGCGACCAAGGGCGGCGACGGGGCGCAGGAGAAGATCGACGAGGCGATGCAGGCGATCGCGCGCTTCGTGAAGTAGGCGGCCGATGCCGATTACCGACGGACTCTTCGCCCGCCTCCTGCAGAACCGACGATTCGTGCGGGCGCCGATCGCCGCGTATCGCCACGGGTTCGGATGGTTGTTCGGCTCGCGGATGCTGCTGCTGGAGCACACCGGTCGGAAGTCGGGACTGCCGCGCTACGTCTGCCTGGAGGTCGTGGAGCGGCCCGCGGCAGATCGCATCGTGATTGTGAGCGGCTTCGGCGAAAAGGCGCAGTGGTACCAGAACCTGCGGCGACATCCCGACTGCCACGTCAGCATCGGTGGTCGGCGCGACATCCCGGCGCGTGCGCGAATGATGTCCGACGACGAGTCGGGCGCGGCGTTGCAGGACTATCAGCGCGCGCACCCGCAGGCGTGGAAACGGCTGCGCGGTGCGATCGAGGCAGCCGTCGGCGCGAGCGTCGACACGCTGCCGATGGTGGAGTTGACGCTGCGAAGCTGACCGCGAAGAAAACTGAAACACGTTCTAGTTCGTGCAGTATCCTGGCGGTCATGAGCATCGCCGAAGCCAAGGGCACCGCCCTCCCCGAGGTCATCGACGCCTCGAGCATCACCGAGTACACCGACGACGTCGACGTGCTCGTCGTCGGATTCGGCATCGGCGGGGGTTGCGCGGCGGTCGACGCGGCGCGGGCGGGCGCCAGGGTGCTCGTCCTCGAGCGCAGCGCCGACGCCGGCGGGACGACGCGAATGGCCGGCGGGCACTTCTACCTCGGCGGCGGGACCGCCGTGCAGCAGGCGACCGGGCACGCCGACAGCGCCGAGGAGATGGAGAAGTACATCACCGCCGTCTCGCCCGATCCGGAGCCGGAGAAGATCCACGCCTACTGCACCGACAGTGTCGAGCACTTCGACTGGCTCGAGGGACTGGGTCTGCACTTCGAGCGCTCCTACTTCCCCGGCAAGGCCGTCATCCAGCCCAACACCGAGGGCCTGATGTTCACCGGCAACGAGAAGGTGTGGCCGTTCAAGAACATGGCCGTCCCCGCACCGCGCGGACACAAGGTGCCCAAGCCCGGCGACACCGGCGGCGCATCGATGGTTATCGATCTCCTGCAAGAGGAACTGAAGCGCCTCGACGTTGAGGTCCGCTACGAGACCGGTGCGCGCAATCTCGTCGTCGACGGCGACGGGCATGTCGTCGGCGTGCGATGGAAGACCACCGATGGCGAGGGGTATATCCGGGCCAAGGCCGTCGTCATCGCGGCGGGTGGATTCGTGATGAATCCGGAGATGGTCGCGGAACACGTGCCGCAGATGGCCGAGAAGCCCTTCGTCCTCGGCAGCACCTACGACGACGGGCTGGGCATCCGGATGGGCGCGTCGGTCGGCGCGCGCCTCAAGCACATGGACTCCGCCTTCGTCACGGCGCCGGTGTACCCGCCGTCGATCCTGCTGACCGGGATCATCGTCAACAAGAACGGCGAGCGCTTCGTCACCGAGGACAGCTATCACTCGCGCACGTCGGGGTTCGTCATGGACCAGCCGGATTCGGCGGCCTTCCTCATCGTCGACGAGGAGCACATGCAGCGCCCGGATATGCCGCTGTGCCCGTTCATCGACGGGTGGGAGACGGTCGAGGAGATGGAGGCGGCGCTCGGGATCCCGGCCGGGAAGCTGGTGGCGACGCTGAATCGGTACAACGAGAACGCCGCGAAGGGCGAGGACCCCGACTTCCACAAGAGTGCGGAGTTCCTGGCGCCACAGGACCACGGGCCGTGGGCGGCCTTCGACATGAGCCTGGGCAAGGCGATGTACGCCGGGTTCACCATCGGCGGAATGGCGACGAGCGTCGACGGGGAGGTGCTCGACGACGACGGTCGGCCGATCGTCGGGCTGTACGCCGCCGGGGCGTGCGCGGCGAACCTGGCCCAGGACGGCAAGGGCTACGCCAGTGGTACCCAGCTGGGTGAAGGCTCCTATTTCGGGCGACGCGCGGGCCGGCATGCTGCCGCGTCGGTGCGTGCCGCTGCGACTTCCTAGTTGCCCGCTATTCCTCGGGTCCGCCTGCATACACTGCGCATGTGCGAACTCGAATGACCCGATGGCGTGGTGTCGCGGCGGCGACCTGCGCGACCCTGCTTCTCGTCGCGCCTGCTGCGGCCCACGCAGAGCGACCAGGTTTCTTGCCGGCGTGGCAGCCCGGCTCGAAAGTCTTGATCCTCCCCGGCACCGGCGACCCGGCCGGCGAGGACCAGGTCGGGCGCACCGTCGAGGTGGGTTGGTTCGACGACGAGAACGGCAACCGTCTGCCGTACGAAGTGGTTCCGTATCCGGCCGCCTTCGGTGCGCGGGCGTTCGGGGTCCTGATCCCGATTGTCGGGAGGGGACGTACAACGAATCGGCCGCCATCGGCACGGCGAATATGGTCGCCGCGGCGCAGAACACCCCCGGAAAGGTCATTCTCGACGGCTTCTCGCAGAGTGCTTCGCCGGTGATGAGTGCGGCCTACCTGTTGCACACCTTGCATGTGAAGGACGATTCCGACGTGCAGGTCGTCGTCGCCGCCGACCCGCGGTTCCCGCACACCGGCGCCGAAGTGCAGATGCCCAGTTTCATCACCGGTCTGTATACGAACGGCGAGCGCGATCCCTATGACACCGGCGACATCGGGGTGACGTCGATCTGCATCATCGGCGATACGACCTGCGGCATGGCCAATCCGCTGGCCCGCCCGATCAGCTTCCTCGTCTACTTCCTCCCCGGCTTCTACATCCACGCCAACATGTACGACGACGCCGGCAAGTTCGCGGTCGTCAGCGAACAGACCGTGGGAAACACCAAGTACGTGATCCTCGACGGCGGCAATCCGTACGGGATGATGCTGCGTGACCTGGGCATCCCGGTGCCCAAGGAATTCGACGAGGTGATGAACACGCTGGTGCCGCGGCAGATGCCGGGTCAGGCGAGCACCCTGTTCGGCCATGACGTACCCACTCCGCGCGAGGTGCAGGTCGCGCTCTACCACGCGCTCGGCCTCAAGGTGCCGGTCACCGATCCGGATGTCGTGAACAAGCCGGGGAACGTGTCCGCTGGCGGGGCGAATGTCGCCACTGTGCCCGTGCCAAGTGAGGCACCGCAGGTGACGTCGGCGCCGTTGTCGGCACCGCCGGTGCTGGCACCCGCGCCAGCGCCACCCGCTTTGGCTCCCGAGGCCGTGTCCGTGCCCGACCGGCCAAGTGTGGGACGGACCGAGTGGTCGACGCCGACGCCAGCACCGCCCGCGATCACATCGCCTGTATCGCCGGTTCCCGGATCTGTGACCCCGTCGGCTCCCGCACCGGCTTCCCCGCCGGCTCCACTGTTACCGAATCCACCGTCGCAAGGGGAGATGTCTTTCCCGCAGGTTGTGCCCCGACCGGGATGAGTGGAATCGGTCCGTCCGCACCGTTGGGCACTCCGAACCTTCAGCCCGCACCGGGAGCGGGTCCGGTATCGGCGGGGCAGTAGTCAGTCGGTTCGCAGATTCAACGACGAACCCGCGCGCTTGACCGTCTTAACGGTGTGCGTCTCGGTTGTCGTGTAGGAGGCCGCGGTGGAGTGGAACCGGCCAGAGTGCTCGTTGAGCTGTCCGGTGATGTGAGTACCAGCCGTGCGAATAGCCTCGAGTCGGCTTCGCATGGCTTCTGCCGACGCGCCGATCCAACCCGAGTCGACGGCGCTCTCGATCCCCGAGCAAGCTGACCGCATGACTTCGTGTGTCTCGATGTGCATGGTGTTGCACTTATGGCCGGAATGATGCAGCGAATCAGTATTTGCGGAGAAATCGGTCATTTTGACTCCTTGCGACAGTAGTCGGGTCTCGAATAACCGCGACTATAGCCACTTGAATAGCAATCAAGTAAGCCATCACGGCCGGTTCGGACGATATGTCAGATTTGCCCTAAACCCCAGGTCAGACACTTGATCGACATTCTGGCGCACGCATTCGAAGGCCGTTAGACTCGCCGCGAACTGTCTACCGACTGGGCGAGGGGGTGCCTGATGACCGACCTGATCTCTGTCGGTTCGATCAAGAAGTGGGATCCGGGCACGATCGCCGACGTGTTCGGCATATCTAAGAACGTCGCCGATCACTCGATGAGTACCTCGAACCAACTCAAGAGCCTCGGCGCCTTTGAGCAATGGTCGGGGCCAGCGGCGGATGAGGCAAGGGATTCGGTGCATCGCACCCGCCGTGATCTGGACCGGTTGACCGAACACGCGGAGAAGGTTGCCGAGGCTGCGCGGACGGCCGAAGCCGATGTGATTCAGGTCAAGGCCGAACTCAAGAAGCTGTTGGACAAGGCCGCCAGTGAAGGGTTCGAAATCGATGACAACTCCCGCACATCAAGGGCGTCCGGGCGGCCGGTGTTGGCGTAGGCGCCCTATTTGGGATCGTCAACGTCTTCGCTGACCACAACGAAGGGGACACCTGGACCGAAGCCGCGACGCGAGAAGGAGTAGGAACCGTAACAGGAACGGCCGCCGATGGTGCCGTGGCTGCGGTTGTCGAGTCTGTTGTGGGCGGTGGTGCTGAAGCCGCAGCGACCACAGCGACCGCTGGAGTGGCCGCAGGCGCCCTTGAGGGCGTTGCCGATGGGGCAGCTATCGGTTCGTTCATCCCGATTCCAGGCGTGGGCACTGTCGCAGGCGCGGTCGTTGGTGCCGCAGTGGGCGCTGGAGTCGCCTACTTCGCCTCAAAGGGTGTGGAGAAGCTCTGGGACTGGTCCGGATGGTGAGACCATCGTGAACCAGGTCGTGAAATATGTTTGGTGCCGATACACGGACTACGTCCGAGTTCGCCGGGTCTTCTTGGCTGCGATCGTCATCGGCGTCGGGGTCATCGCGCTGGGGCTGTACCTAGGTGATCCGATGGCAGTGGTATTCGGGGTGGCTATCTTGCTTCTGCCTCTTCCGCTTTGGTTGCCGCCGCGCACCAAGATTAAGATCGTGGGTCCAGAGGTCAGGTTGTTCCGACAACCCTTATGGCGAAATGTCCTATGGTGGGTACCGTTCATTCTCGTCATATTCGCGGTAGTCGCGATTGCTCAGTTAGCAATTCTCCATGACGAGAATCCACGCCTAGCATATATCGCAATAGTCGCGATCCCGGGTGCAGGATACCTGGCACGCTATGCGTACAAGCGGCGGGGTCCGCTGGCGATCTCCGCCACGTATATTCAATTCGGCAACGGGGTGAGATTCGATTTCCCTGTGTCAAAATTCGCGGTCTCAGCCAATGAAAAGGGCGTGCCGCTGATAGTCTTCTCGAGTTCTGCTGAACCAGCGCGATTTGCCAGTATCGTTCCGTTCAGCCTGAACCAGGATCCGAATACGTTGATGTCGGTCATAGTTCAGCTACAAAGATGGTGCACCGATGGTGCTGCGGTGTCTCCCGAGGAGATCGAGGCGATGCTCAGTGTCTCGTTGCCGGACCCACTTCCAGCGCTCGGTGAGAAGCTCGAAGTATTGGCGCCGTTGCCAGATCGAGAATTGTAGTGAAGGCGGAACACCGAGCCTGCGGACCGCTCGTTTCAATTGCGCTCACAGCACACCTCTTAAAGGGCGGGAGCGCATTGCCAGAAATGCTAAGACGCGTGGCTAACGTGTCCGTACGCGACCGTAACATTACGGAGGGCGGCGAGTCGTGGTGACTGGACCAGATGTTCTGCTGTGGACCAACTATTCGGACTTCAAGGCGTCTCGAGAGTTTGGGTGGCAGCTTCCTGCAATCGCGGTACTAGGAGTAGGTCTGGGGATAAAGCTCCGTGACCCATATGCGATTGTCGGGATGGGGTCGATTGGATTGATCCCGCTTCCTGGATGGTTGAAACCGCGTAGAAAGGTGAAGGTCACTCAGGATGAGGTTAGGATCTCGCGACCACCGTTCTGGAGCCATGGACTTCTCTGGTTTCCGATAGTGCTGACGATAATGACCGGAGCGATAGTCGGTGAAGCACTTATGGGAGAGTTAGGTCCTCGGCTACTCTTTGTTCTCGTGGTTGGGCCACCACTGATCGTGGCGCTTCTGGTTCAGGCGTACCGGAATCGGGGTCCATTGGCGATCTCGGATTCCTACGTCCGTCTAGGACGCGGCCCGCAATTTGAACTGGGAGAAGCGAGGATTGTCCTAAAGAAGGATAGCAGCGGTAGCCCACTGATATATCTCGCAAGTACAGCGACGAAGCCGGTGCAAGTATTGCTTCGTTCAGAGCCCTATGGCCTCGATTTCAATACGCTGATGTCCGTGCTCGTGCAATTGCAGATGTGGCATGCCGACGGACGACAGACGTCGCCGGCGACGATCAGGACGATGCTGGCTCTTCATCCAGAGTATCCCTACCCCATCCGCGGAAACTCCGTCGAACTGGCAATCCCCGTACCAGAACCGGAGGCTGTATGAACCTCGTCGAATACCTGGCTGCTCATCCCGAGGTCGTCTCGCAGACGATCACCGAACCGCTGACGTCGGGAGTTGAGGTGACCGGGGTGCCTGCCCAGTGGGTCCGGGTGGACCGGGTCGGCGAAGGTCCGCCGGGTGCAGCGTGGATTGATGCGACAGTGATCGATGACGCCGAAGCGGCAGCTGGCAGCCGGGTCTTTGCGTCGTTGGCGAACGTCTTCGGCTGGGTGCTGACCGGAACGGATCTGTCAGTGACCGAACTTGTCGATGAGGCGGCGGCAACCACCGCGGACACGACTGGATGGGAGGGTCGCGGGTTGGTCGCCCGGGAATCGGGTCCCCGCTTCGCGTCGGTGAGGCAGTTGGGAACGCTTGCGTCGCCGTTCGGACCACTGATCTCCAACGCACAGTCGATGGCAGCACCGCTGTCCGACGACTCGATCGTCCTGGTGCAGTTGATCGTCACCGCCACGCAGAAGTGGTCAGGTGTAGCCAACGCGATCGCGTTGCACCGCGTTCAAGGCGGCGCGACTTCGGGGGCCGAGGCCACTGAATCCCGATCGCCTCAAGGTGCGTCGATCTCGGCGACGGCCGGTGGCGATCCTCCGATCGACGTGGTTGTGTCCTCGAACGTCTCGGCTGCGGAACAGGGTCAACAGATCGAGCAGGACCGATGGCGATGGCTGACGAGATAACTATTGGGGCGATCAGGAAGTGGGATCCGGGCACGATCGGCGATGTATTCGGCCTTTCTAAGAAGGTGGCCGATCATGCCGAGAGCACGTCAATCCAGCTGAAGGGTCTCAGCGCTTTCGAGCACTGGACAGGATCGGCGGCCGAAGAGGCAAACGACGCCGTTCGCCGGACCCGCATTGACCTAGGCCAGTTGTCCGATCACACGTCGAACCTTGCTGACGCTGCGCGTAGGGCAGAACACGAAGTGATCGATGTGAAGGCCGGCCTTCAGAGGCTCATGGACGAAGCCGACAGTTACGGGTTTCAGATCAGCGACGATGACACGATTCGACCCCTTCGACCGAGTCTGGATATGACCGATGCGGAGGAAGCGGACTACAACCGCAAGCTGAACGACCTCAGTGCGCGGATGGGGAGGTTGCTCACTGAGGCGAAGCGGGTGGACCGCGACTTGGCCAACGCAATCAAGGAAGCAGGTGCGCCTAAGTATGGTGCCGCTCGTCGACTCATTGATGACGACGGCCTTGAGGGGGAAGGCGGAGACGCGCTAAAGCATCATCACAGACTGGAGATCCACAGTCCGTCCCTGGGTGGCCACCACGAAGAGCCAGATGGTTCGGAAATTGTGACACCGGGCGTTGGCGGTGGGCGACCGAATCAGGGAGCCGATCGGGGTGATGGTCGTGATAACCTGGGACAGTACGCTCGAGGGAATGACGGTAGAAGCGGCAAGAATGCTGAGAAAGTTGCACTCGACAAGTACGAGTCTCAGAACCCAGGAGTTAAGGTTGTCCGCGATCAGCGACTCGCTCAGATTCCAAACGCCAGAGGCGTATCCCAGAATGGCCGATACTATGACGGTCTGGTGAAGAACTCTGATGGCACATATACCGGAATCGAGGTTAAGAGTGGGACGGCTTCTCTTACGCCTGGTCAGCGGAGTTTCGACGGTGCGGTGAATGGCGGGCAACCAGCGTATGTGAAACTACCTGATGGAACCACTGGAAAGATAGTGCGCGTAAAGATATTGAAGGAATAATGAAACCGACTCATACTCTCGAATACACAGACGGAATGACTGTGACAATGGGGCCGGATCTAGACGTCCGTGATTTAACCCTACCCCTGACTGTCCTCAATGGAGACGACAAGAATCATATCGTGCTCAAACGATTAGTGCGCCCAGCGTGGCCCGGCGAGCTATCGAAGGCCGAGGAGGATGAGTCGGACCAGACCTTCCTTCAAGCTGGTGGATCCGCCGAGGCGATGACTCTAGAAATGCGAGTTGAGTCCAAAGGTGGAGGCTACACGCAGTTTATCGTTGGACTACCCTTTTCTGGTGACCAGCATGGCGCGGAAATGGTGTCGATTGCGGTAGGGAAGTACCGATACGATGTGCTTCCCAATGAAGTCTTCAATGCGAAGCAAGCTGGCGACGTCATGATCTACTACTTCGAGCACGATACCGTCCCGCCGGGATACACGCTTCGCGAGCTGATTCGTACGGTCTAGTAGGGGCTGGGACGACTATTGCGGTCCGACGACCTATCGATCGGCGGTGACTTCGGTTATGAAGGATAAGGCCTTCGATTCCCACTGGGAGGACGCCGCAAGTTGGCGTGCCTTGTGGTGGTACCTCAACTTTTCGTTCGACAACGACGGTCGGTGGCGTGATGATATGCCAATCGGCAGTTTGTTCTCGGCGGCAAGGCGTGAACCGGGTATTGACCCACGCGACATGGATGACGCGGTCTATTCTATTGTCGAACGCCTGATCACTAACGGGTGGATGATCGTTCAAGATTCGGCGCGACGAAAAGGATTTGTCAACATAGATGGTGATGAGCGTTCTCAGTTGTCGGACATCCGCCGGTTCATACAGAATGAAAATCACGATGATGACTACGACTACCGGATCAGCTTCGAAATCACCGACGCTGGCGTTGCGGCCTCCTATAGACGTTGGGAGTATGAAGAGTGGCAGGCTGCCTTCTTCGAGCATTCTCTAGTTCCTATTGAGGACTTCTTCGAGTCGGTGCTGAACAATGGGTCGGGGGTTTTCGCCCGTCACTTCACCGCTCCGTTCGTAGACGAGTGGATTGGTGATGGAGCGATGAGATCCGGATTGATCCAATTAGGAACCGTTGATGAGTCCACCGGTGATTTTGAGCCTCTCGTGGGCAGCGAAGATCAGCTGGTCGAGCGTTTCAAGGACTGTCTCCGGGAACTTCCAAATCTGAAGGATCGTAGGTCAGGTCTATGGCTCAAGGCACTGGGTGCGCCTGATGATCCTCAAACCAATCCAAGGGGTGCTGGAATATGAAACCAACCCACACTCTCGAATACACAGACGGAATGACTGTAACGATGGGGCCAGAACCAGATATCCGCGGACTAACCCATCCCCTTACTGTCCTCAATGGGAAGGACGAGAACCATCTCATACTGACACGACTGGTACGACCGGCCTGGCCGGACGAGTTATCGGAGGCTGAGGAGGATGAGTCGAACGAGACCTTCCTCCAAGCTGGTGGATCCGCCGAGGCCATGACACTAGAAATGCGAGTCGAGTCAGAAGGCGGAGGCTACACGCAGTTTATCGTCGGGCGACCCGTTTCTGGTGACCAGCATGACGCGGAAATGGTGTCGATTGCGGTGGGGAAATACCGCTACGATGTGCTTCCCAATGAAGTCTTCAATGCGAAGCAAGCTGGCGACGTCATGATCTACTACTTCGAGCACGATACCGTTCCATCTGGATATTCGCTTCGTGAGCTCATCCGTTCTGTCTAGTGGCGAAGACACGAAGCAGTTGGACGTTCCGCTTGTCTAGGATCCCGGCTACGGAACAGGGTCAACAGATCGGGCAGGACCGATGGCTGACGAGATAGTTATCGGGTCGATCAGGAAGTGGGATCCGGGCACGATTGCAGAGGTGCTCGGGAAGTGAACGAGGATGCATGGTCCGCGCTGTGGTACATACTTAGCTTCTCCTTCGACGGCAACTGGCGTGACGACATGGCTATCAGCGAGTTCTATCGCGCGGCAACGGAGGAACTAGGCACAGACTTATACGACCCTGAGGGATTTCTGTACCCCATTTTCGAGCGTGTCATCATGAAGGGCTGGATGACGCCCGGGCGATATATCGACGAGACCGGGATTGTACCAATGGGCGGTGACGCGAAATCACAGCTGGCAGATATTCGTGAGTACCTGCGTACTCATTCGCCCAAGCAGTCCGACTATCGGATTAGTTTCGAAATTACTGATGCTGGAATTGCCGCCTCCCGGCGACGCTGGGAATATGAGCTATGGTGGAGTGCATTTTCGGGGCGACCTGTCGCCTCTATCGCAGATTTCTACCAGTCGGTGCTACGCAATGGGGCTGTGAATGTCGACCGCTGGTTTACCGCCGCCGACGTGCTCGATTGGGTTGGCGACCGGGCCATGAGATCGGGCCTGGCCGCGCTAGGAACCGTTGATGAGGACAGCGGCGACTTTCATCCCCTGACAGGGAGCGAAGACCAGCTGGTCGAGCGTTTCAAGGACTACCTACGGGAGCATCCGAATCTGAAGGACCCGGGGTCGGGTCTGTGGTTGCGGTCGCTCGGTGTGCCCGATGACCCCCAGGCCGAGTCCTTGGGTGGCGCTGGAACATGAGGCCGATGCTCGGTGATGGCTGGCCGCAGCAGGCGGCGCCTCGCCAATCAGCTGATACCGGACAATCCACCCAGTGTTCCCGGGGGATTGGACCGTGTGAGGAGCCGTACTGCGTGCAGGAGCAAGTGGGCCCGCGTGTTATGTTTTTCCTCAGTTTGTGACCCACGCGGGCGCCTCGATCGGCTCCGCGCAGCGTGTCGCCTGGTACAGATCGCCGGCTTGCGGTATAGCGCGTCGGCCTTCCCGTGCATGCCCAGCAGGCATGCGGCACCGGGCGGTTCGCGATTGACAACGACGTCAGCAAAGGAAGCAACATGAGTGTTCCACACGCGCGCGTGGCGCCCGAGGAGGCAGTGACATGCTGATCGGTGTTCCACGGGAATCGAAGTCGGGCGAGACTCTCGTCGCGGCGACCGCCAAAACGGTGGCCCAGCTGCAGCAACTCGGGTACGACGTGGTCGTCGAAGCCGGTGCTGGCCAGCGCGCCGAGCAGGCGGACACGGCGTTCAGTGAGGCCGGAGCCCGCATCGGGTCCGCCGACGAGGTGTGGGGCGCCGACGTCGTCGTCAAGGTCAACGCCCCGACCGACGCGGAGATCGCCAGGCTGCGCCGCGGTGCGACCGTCATCTCGATGATGGCGCCCGGTCGCAGTCCCGAGCTGCTCGAGAAGCTGCAGCAGGCCGGTGTCACAGGTCTGGCGATGGACGCGGTGCCGCGCATCTCGCGCGCCCAGTCGATGGACGTCCTCTCCTCGCAGGCCAACGTCGCCGGCTACCGTGCCGTCGTCGAGGCCGCCCACGAGTTCGGCCGGATGTTCACCGGTCAGGTGACCGCGGCGGGCAAGATCCCGCCGGCCCGCGTCTTCGTCGTCGGAGCCGGTGTGGCCGGTCTCGCCGCGATCGGCGCCGCGTCGGCGATGGGCGCCATCGTGCGTGCCTTCGACGTGCGACCGGAGGTCGCCGAGCAGGTCGAGTCGATGGGCGCCGAGTTCGTCAACGTCGACTTCGAGGCGGAGAAGTCCGCCGACGGCTATGCGAAGGAGATGACCGCCGAGCAGGAGGCGGCCACCGCGTCGATGTACGACGAGGAGGCCCGCGCCGCCGACATCGTCATCACCACCGCGTTGATCCCCGGACGCCCCGCGCCCAAGCTGATCACCGCCGAGACCGTCGCCGCCATGCACAACGGCTCCGTCGTCGTCGACATGGCCGCGGCCAACGGCGGCAACGTCGCGGGCACCGTCGCCGACGAGAAGGTCGTCACCGACAACGGCGTCACCATCCTCGGCTACACCGACCTCGCCGGCCGCCTGGCCGCGCAGACGTCGCAGCTGTACGGGACCAACATCGTCAACCTGCTGAAGCTGATCACGCCCGGCAAGGACGGCGAGCTCACGCTCGACATGGACGACGTGGTGCAACGCGGCATCACCGTCACCCGTGACGGCGAGGGCATGTGGCCCCCGCCGCCGGTGCAGGTGTCCGCCGCCCCGCAGGCAGCGGCTGCCGCGCCCGCTCCCGTCGCGGAGCCCAAGGCGCCGATGGCCCCCGCCAAGAAGGTGGCGATCTCGCTCGCCGGGATCCTGCTGTTCGGCGCGCTGATCGCCTTCGCACCGAAGCCGCTGCCCGCGCACTTCACGGTGCTGATGCTGGCCATCGTGATCGGCTACTACGTGATCGGCAACGTGGCGCACGCGCTGCACACGCCCCTGATGTCGGTCACCAACGCCATCTCCGGCGTCGTGGTCGTCGGCGCGCTCTTGCAGCTGGCAACCGACAATCTGACGATCCGGATCCTCGCGACCATCGCGATCCTGGTCGCGTCCATCAACGTCTTCGGTGGCTTCGCGGTGACCCGTCGCATGCTCGCCATGTTCAGCAAGGGGGCGTGATCATGACCGTCGGCGTCATCAACGCAATCACCGGCGCGGCCTACATCATCGCCGCGCTGCTGTTCATCCTCTCGCTGGCCGGGCTGTCCAAGCACGAGACGTCGCGCAGCGGCCTCTCCTACGGAATCATCGGCATGGCGATCGCCCTCGTGGCGACCATCGCCCAGGTGGTCCACCGCCTCGACACGGACGGGATCACCGACAAGTGGATCCCGATCGCGCTGTTGGCCGGAGCCATCGTCATCGGTGCGCTCGTCGGCCTGTGGCGGGCGCGCATCGTCGAGATGACCGGCATGCCCGAACTCATCGCGCTGCTGCACTCGTTCGTCGGCATCGCCGCCGTGCTGATCGGCTGGAACGGCGCGCTGGAGGGCTTTGACCGCACCGGTGTCGCCACCGGCGACGTGCGAACCCTGACCAACGTCCACGAGGCGGAGATCGCCATCGGCATCTTCATCGGTGCGGTTACCTTCACCGGTTCGATCGTGGCGAACCTGAAGCTCTCGGGACGGATGAAGTCCTCGCCGCTGATGCTGCCGGGGAAGAACTTCATCAACGTCGGCTCGCTGGTCGCGTTCGCCGTCTTGACCGGGTTCTACGTCGCACGCGACACCCACGACGACACCACGTCGATGGTGCTGCTGGCCGTCATCACCGCGCTCGCACTGTTCCTCGGCTGGCACCTGGTGGCCTCGATCGGCGGCGGCGACATGCCCGTCGTCGTGTCGATGCTGAACTCGTACTCCGGTTGGGCGGCCGCCGCGTCGGGCTTCCTGCTCAACAACGACTTGCTCATCGTGACCGGTGCGCTCGTCGGCTCGTCGGGTGCGTACCTGAGCTACATCATGTGCAAGGCGATGAACCGGTCGTTCATCTCGGTGATCGCCGGTGGGTTCGGTATCGAGGCTGGACCGGCCGACGACACCGACTACGGCGAGCACCGCGAGATCCAGGCCGACGCCGTAGCCGAGCTGCTCGAAGGCGCGAAGTCCGTCGTCATCACGCCGGGTTACGGCATGGCCGTAGCGCAGGCGCAGTACCCCGTGGCCGACCTGACGTCGAAGCTGCGCGCCAAGGGCGTCGACGTCCGCTTCGGCATCCACCCGGTTGCCGGTCGCCTGCCGGGCCACATGAACGTGTTGCTCGCCGAGGCGAAGGTGCCGTACGACATCGTGATGGAGATGGACGAGATCAACGACGACTTCCCGGAGACGGATGTCGTCCTGGTGATCGGCGCCAACGACACGGTCAACCCTGCGGCTGCGGAGGACCCGGGTTCGCCGATCGCCGGCATGCCCGTCCTCGAGGTGTGGAACGCGCGCGACGTCATCGTGTTCAAGCGATCGATGGCCGCCGGTTACGCCGGCGTTCAGAACCCGCTGTTCTTCCGCGACAACACGCAGATGCTCTTCGGCGACGCCAAGGACCGCGTCGAGGACATCATTTCGTCGCTCTAGTTGGTTTATCGCCAATATCGCCGACGCCCTGGCCCACGTTGATGGGTCGGGGCGTCGGTCTGCTTGTGCCTGCTTCGGAAGCCTGTCGTTGCCGTTCCGATACCGGACTGATCCGGGCCTGTAGCGATCCGCCCGTACTGTTACGCATGTGACTCGTGTGATTAGTGTGAAAAGGCGCTTTCTGGTCGGTACGGCCGCCGTCCTCGTCGCCGGAGGCGGTGGACTGGCGATCGGTGCGTTGCCGAACGGCTCACCGAATGTCGTGCACACCGCCGACGCGGTCGACCCGGCCGGGCTGTACAACAGTGCCCAGAAGAAGTTCGCGGCGCGCGACGTCACCGGTGGACTCACCGACATCACGAGCATGCTGGCGCTCACGGCCAACGATCCCGATGCGCTTGCACTGCAAGCGATCTGGGGCGATCAGCAGTCCGACGCCGCCACCCGCGACCGCGCGCTGCAGAAGCTGACGACCGTCCGCATCACCGCGGCCAACTCGATTCGCGGCCTCATCGAGGGCGTGAATCAAGCCGCCGCCATCGTGCCGTCGACGACGCCGGTCAGCGCCCCGGCGGGTTCGGCGATCGTCATCCTGGGCTACGGCCTGCGCCCCAACGGGTCGATGGCACCCGAACTCGTCAACCGCCTCGAGGCGGGACTGGCGCAGGCGCAGGTTTCGCCGGAGACACCGGTCTTCGTCACCGGTGGCGTCCCCAAGAAGGGGGTGACCGAGGCGGCCGCGATGAAGAAGTGGCTCATCGGCAAGGGGCTCTCCGCGTCGCGTATCACCACCGAGGACAAGTCCACGTCGACGATCTCCAACGCGCAGAACACCACGGAGCTGCTGCGCGCGCGGGGGATCTCGCAGATCGTGCTGGTGACCTCGCCCAACCACATTCGACGCGGAGCCGCCGACTTCGCCGGTGCGGGTACGAAGGTCGCCGCCACGGTGACGACGGCAACCGATTTGAGCCGCTACGCCAAGCCGCTCACCGGTGCGGGCATCGCCGGGATCCGGTACGAGGCCACCCAGGCTGCGAAGATCCCCGTGACCAAGGGTGTCGCCGACATGCTGCCCGACACCGGTCCCGGGATCATCGGCGACATCGCCGATCGGCTGATCAAGGAACTCATGAGCAACGGGTCGAGCAAGCCGACCAAGTAGTAGGCGATTGAGAATTTCCCCCTGCTGACCGGGCGAGGGCAATATTCCCTCGGCCGGCCAGCAAGGGGAAAATCTCAGCAAGCATGGAGCCGATCCGGACCGCTATGCGTCTAAGTAGGTATGAGCGGGGTCTTCACGCGTCCGGAATTGCTGGCCAAGGGGGTTGACGATGCCGACATTCGCCGCCAGGTCAAGGCAGGGGGTTTAACGCGCATCCGTGCTGGTTGGTTTGCCGCACCCTATGCGAGACCTGAGGTCGTCGAGGCCGTGCGACGCGGAGGTGCGCTGAGTTGTGCATCGGCCCTGAAGCTCTATGGCTTCTGGGTCCCCCCGGGCTACCCGCGCACACATGTGCGTGGGCCGAAAGGCGCTCATGGCAGCTTCTGTCGACACCACGGACGTCCGCACCCCGTCCATACGGCGGTCGATCCGATTGCTCTGGCACTCAGCTGTGCGGCGAGGTGCATGAGCAGGGAAGACTTCATCGTCGTCGTGGACTCGGTGCTGAACACCAAGCGGATGACTGTCGAGGACCTGCGTGCGGCAATGGACGGACTGCTCGACGCGAAGGCCGATCGTCTACTCGAGAAGTGTGATCCTAGGTCGCAGTCGGGAACAGAAACCCTCACCCGAGTCCGCCTGCGCGCACGCGGATACAAGGTTCAGGTCCAGCCCGCTCGCCCGAGCGGCGGGCATTCAGATCTCGCCGTTGGCCGCCTGATCATCGAGTGCGATAGCAAGAAGCATCACTTGCTGGACGAGGCCCAGTATGAGCGAGACCGACTACAGGACCGAAAGTCGCTCCTGGCGCACCGTCCGACGTTTCGGCTCACCTACGCAATGGTGATGCACAAGTGGTCGGATGTGCTGGAAGATATCGAGGCCTTCGTCCGGGCCGACAGACACCGTGACCGAAGCTGCTGAGAATCTCCCCCTGCTGACCCACCGAGGGCAATACTCCCTCGGCCGGTCAGGACGGGGAAGATCTCAGCCCGGGATGGCGCGGAAGTGCGTGATCACGCGCCCGTCGTCGTCGATCAGGTGGAAGGCTACGCCGGCCGGCTGGTCGCGGTTGACCACCGCGCTGCCCTCGAACGGCAGATTCAACGTCGACGAGACGCCGGGTGCCAGGCACAGCGGGCGTCCGCGGAACGTCGTGACCGCCCCGCTGTGCGCGTGACCGCAGACCAGCGCCACGATTTCCGGATGGGCGTCGACGAGATCGCCGAGACGCTCCGGCGAGGACTGCATGATCGAGTCCATCATCGGCATGCCCAGCGTCACCGGTGGGTGGTGGAAGGCGACGACGACCTTCCCGTCGGCGTTATCCAGTTCAGTGCGCAGCCAACTCACTGTGACGTCGTCGAGGAAGCCCCGGCGCTCGCCGGGAAGCGAGCTGTCGACGGCGAGCAGCGTGACGTCCCCGACGGTCAGCGCCACATTCACCGGAGACGTCGGGTCGACCTCGGGCCGGAAGACCGCATTGAACGACGGCCGCGCGTCGTGGTTGCCGATGGTGATCAGCGTGGGCAGCGGACTGGTGATGAGCTTGTGCGCCTCCAACATCTCCTCGGGCGCGGCGTGATCGGTGAGGTCGCCGGTCACCAGCAGGGCGTCGATGCCCTCGGCGCGCGAGTTCACGTAGTGCAAGGCCGCCTCGATCCGGGCACGGTTGCGGTGCGTCCCGTTCACGTGCAAATCGGACAGCTGGGCGATGACGAACATCGGTCTCCTACAGGTCGCCGGGCAGCTTGTCGCGCCGGATGCCCCGCCAACTGGGATGGCGGAGGTGGCCACTCGACGTCCAGTCTAGGAACTGCACTTCGCCCACGATTTTCGGCAACACCCAGGTGGCACTGGAGGCGACCGGCGAGTCGAGGGCGTCGAGGAAGGGGCTGCGGCTGATCGTCAACGGTTTCAGTTCTGCCACAAGGGATTTCAGCGCTGCTTCGGTGAATCCGGTGCCCACCCGGCCGACGTATCGCAGTCCCGTGGCCTCCGGGAGTCCGACGAGAAGGGAGCCGATGGTGTTCTCCCGCGAGCCGCGACCGGGGCGCCACCCGCCGACGACCACCTCGATGTCGGACCAGTTCTTGTGCTTGAGCCACGTCTTGCTCCGCCGACCCTGTTGATAGGTCGACGTGCGGCGCTTGGCCACCACGCCCTCGTAGCCGTGTTCGCGGCTGGCGGCGACCGCGGCGGAACCGGGGCCGGGCAGCAGCGGCGGGATCTCGACGTAGGGCGAGCCCCGGAACAGCGGGCCGAGTTCTTCGAGCAGCTGGCGGCGCGACTCCCACGGCGTCGAGAGCAGCGACTTTCCGCCGAGCGCGAGGATGTCGAACAGGAACAGTTTGAGCCGGTACGGCTCGGTGGCGTTGCGCCGCGAACTCAGCAGGGTGAAGTTGGTCCGCCCCGACGGGTCGAGGGCGACGACCTCCCCGTCGAGCACGACGTCGAGCAGCCCGAGATCGGCTGCCATGGCGCCGAGCTCGGGGAAATCCTCGGTCATGTCGATTCCCGAGCGCGACGTGAGGCGCAGCTTCCCGTCGGCGTAGCGGACGATGAGGCGGTACCCGTCCCATTTGCCCTCGAAGGCCCAGCTGTCGTCGAGCTGCTCGATGTTCTCGTCGGTGGCCAGCATCGGGCGCGGATCGCGCAGGGAATCGGGGAGCAGCGGGCGCGGCTCGTCGGCCATCAGGTGGACCAGCCAGTTCTTGTCGTCGTCCCCCTTGCCGGTGCGGATCAGCACATAGCGGCCCTGCACCCGGCTGCCGCGGAGTACGACGATGATCTCGTCGGCCCGCCACTTCTCGACGGTGAACGTCCCGGTGTCCCAGATCTCGACGTGCCCGCCGCCGTACTCGCCCTTCGGGATGTCGCCGGCGAAATCCGCGTACTCCAGCGGGTGATCCTCGGTCTGGATGGCGAGCCGGTTCTGCGTCGGATCGTCGGGCAGGTTCTTGGGCACCGCCCAACTCACCAGCACCCCGTCGTGCTCCAGCCGGAAGTCGTAGTGCAGGCGCCGGGCGTGGTGCTCTTGGATCACGAAGATCGGGCCCTCGCGCGGGGTCTCGGATTCGGATTCGTCGGGTTCGGGTTCGGGTTCGGGTTCGTCGACAGGGGTGGCTGCTTCGTCGTCGGTGACGCCTGGTTCTGGGGTCTTGCCGGGTCGGCGCTTTCGGCGGTACTCGCCGAGATTGACGACGGTGGTCGCGGTGGGATCGTCGGCTTCCGAGGTCTCGATACGGTTCCTCGCCTTGCGGCGGTCTCGATACGGTTCCTCGCCTTGCGGCTCGGATCCACCGCCGGATCGAGTGACCGCGACGGAGGAGCGGTCGTATCGAGATCTCGACCACCCCGGATCGAGGCCGGCGAGGAGGTCGCCGTCGGCCTCGGCGCGCTCGAGGACCTCGTCGAAGGTCAATTGGCGCAGGTCGGGATCGGCGAGCTCGGACCAGGAGCGCGGGGCCGCGGCCCACGGACGTTCGCGACCGCGCAGCGAGTACGGGGCCAGCGTGGTCTTCGAGGCGCTGTTCTGGCTCCAGTCGAGGAAGACCCGCTCGTCGCGCACGGACTTGGTCATCGTCGCCGTGATGAAATCCGGGTGCGCGGCGGCGAGACCGTCGGCCAATTCGTGCGCGACCGTGCGCGCGGAGTTCGGCGACACAGGCGGGTCGATGCGCGCATAGACGTGGATCCCCTTGCCGCCGCTGGTGACCGGCCAGCAGCGCAGCCCGGCGTCGGCGAGGACATCGCGGATGAGCAGCGCCACCTGCGCGCACTGGTGCAACGGCACCCGCGGGCCGGGGTCGAGGTCGAAGACGATGCGGTTCGCGAGGTCGTCCGACGTGCGCCACTGCGGCACGTGGAGTTCGAGCGCGGCCATCTGTGCCAGCCACACGAGGTCGGCGCGGCCGGTGACGACCGGATAGACGATGGCCCGCTTGCTGTGGCCGACGGTGTGCCGGGACAGCCACTCCGGGGCCCCGGCCGGCATGTTCTTCTCGAAGAAGGGCGCGGCATCGACGCCCGACGGCCAGCGCTTGCGCGTGACGATGCGGTCGGACAGGTGCGGGAGCATGAAATCGGCGATCCGCGTGTAGTAGTCGATCACGTCGAACTTGCGGGTGCCCGTCGCCGGATAGAGGACTTTGTCGAGGTTCGTGACGCTGATCGAATGGCCGTCGACCTCGAGGACCCCGCCGCTGCTCACCCCGGCACCCCTTCGCGTCGACGCCTATTCGTCATTCTCCCCGTCCATTCTCGCAACCCACAGGTTTTCCCGCCGACAATGGCACAATTGGCCCATGCGCTCCATTTGGAACGGCGACCTGAGTTTTGGCCTGGTGAACGTGCCCGTCAAGGCGTATTCGGCGACGGAGAGCCACGACCGCAAATCCCATCAGGTCGATTCCAAGGACGGCACCCGGATCCGCTACAAGCGGGTGCGCGAGGGGACCGACACCGAGGTGGAGTTCGCCGACATCGCCAACGCGTACGAATCGGATTCCGGTGAGACCGTCGTCCTCACCAAGGAGGATCTCAAGACCCTGCCGGTGACCCGGAGCCCGGAGATCTCGATCCTCGAATTCGTCCCCGCCGACCAGGTCGATCCGATCTACTTCGACAAGCCGTACTACCTCGAACCGTCGTCGAAGTCGCCGAAGGCGTACGTGCTCTTGGCGAAGGCGCTGGAGTCCACCGACCGCCTCGCCATCGCGAACTTCACCCTGCGCAACCGCACCCGCCTGGCCGCGCTGCGCGTCGTCGACGGGGTGATGACGCTGCAAACGCTGCTGTGGCCCGACGAGGTGCGCAAGCCGGACTTCGACTTCCTCGGATCCGACGTGGAGGTGCGCGACCAGGAACTCGAGATGGCCAAGTCGCTGATCGAGACGATGGCCAACGATTTCGACCCGGACGACTACTCCGACACCTACACCGAGGAACTCGGCAAGCTGATCGAGTCGAAGGCCGGCGGGACGTCGGCCTTCGCCGACGACGAGCCGGCGCGGCCGGAAGCGGAGGACAGCGAGGTGGCCGACCTGCTGGCCGCGCTGCGCGCGTCGGTCAAGGATCGGGCCGGATCGGCGCCGGCGGCGAAGAAGACCGCGGCGAAGGACGCGCCGGCGAAGAAGGCACCGGCCAAGAAGGCGACCGCCAAGAAGGCCCCGGCCAAGAAAGCGGCGGCGAAGAAGGCGGGCTAGCTCGTCGACACCGGGCCGTGTGACAATGGGGATTGTCACATAGGTCTAGGATGGACTGAATTTCCCCGAACTAGGAGAACGCAATCATGGCTGCCACGACCACCGACGTCCTCGACGTCCTCATCGTCGGCGCGGGCCTGTCGGGTATCGACAGCGCCTACCGTCTCACCGAGCGCAACCCGGACCTGAAGTACACGGTCCTCGAGCAGCGCGACCAGATCGGCGGCACCTGGGACCTGTTCCGCTACCCGGGCGTGCGCAGCGACTCCGACATCTTCACCCTCAGCTTCCCCTGGTACCCGTGGAAGGGGAACCGCACCTTCGCGCAGGGCGACGAGATCCGCGAATACCTGCAGAGCGCCGCCGCCCACTTCGGCATCGACAAGCACATCGACTTCGGCGTCAAGGTCATCACGGCCGACTTCGACACCACGACCGACCTGTGGACCGTGCAGACCGAGGTCGGCGGCAAGAAGCGCACCTACGTCTCCCGGTTCCTCTACATCTGTGCCGGCTACTACCGCTACGACCGCGGCTACAACCCGGAGTTCCCGGAGATCGACAAGTTCAAGGGCCAGGTCGTCCACCCGCAGTTCTGGCCGGAGGACCTCGACTACAAGGGCAAGAAGGTCGTCGTGATCGGCTCCGGCGCCACCGCGGTGACGCTGATCCCGTCGATGGCCGACGACGTCGAGAAGATCACCATGCTGCAGCGCTCGCCGACGTACATGATGCCGGCGCCGTCGACGGACCCGATGACCACGCTGGTGCTCAAGGCGATGCCCGGCAAGGCCGGCCACCGCATCATCGCCACGCGCAATGCCATGATCACCTTCGGGCAGTACCAGTTCGCCCGCCGCTTCCCGAAGCTGGCTCGGCGCACGATGCGCCGACTGGCGATGGCGCAGTTGCCCAAGGGCTACCCCGTCGACGTCGATTTCAAGCCGCGCTACGAGCCGTGGGACCAGCGCCTGTGCATCATCCCCGGCGGTGACCTGTACCGGTCGATCAAGCAGGGCAAGGCCGAGGTCGTCACCGACCAGATCGAGAAGTTCGACGAGACCGGCATCGTGTTGAAGTCCGGCAAGCACCTCGACGCGGACATCGTCGTCACCGCGACCGGGCTGGAGATCGTCGCGATGGGCGGTGCGACGCTGTCGGTCGACGGCGCGGAGCAGAAGCCCGGCGACCACTACGCCTACCGCGGCTACATGCTGAACGACGTGCCGAACCTGGCGTGGGCCGTCGGCTACACCAACGCGTCGTGGACGCTGCGCGTCGACCTCACCGCGCAGGCCGTCGCCAAACTCATCCAGCACATGCGGAACAAGGGCTACACCCACGCCTTCCCGACGACCGGCGGCGAGATCATGGAGGATGCGCCGTTGCTGGAGTTGGACTCCGGCTACGTGCAGCGCGCGGCGGGCAACCTGCCCAAGGCGTCGAAGACGCAGCCGTGGGTGGTCCGCCACAACCTGGTGCTCGACGCCTACGACGCGCGGCGCTACGACATCACCGAGGGCATGGTCTTCGGCACCGTCGACGAGAAGACCGCCGTCGGTGCCTGACGTCGATGCCGCGGGTCAGGTCCTGGCCCACATCGCCTCGGGCGAGGTCAACCCGCCCGAGGCGCTCGACGAGCTGTGGGCCCAGCTGCCCACCGTCCGCATCGAGGAGATCCTCGGGTCGTGGCGCGGCGGCGAGCTGCCCACCGGGCATCCGATGGATGGGCAGCTCGAACAGGTCGGTTGGTACGGCAAGAACTTCATCTCGCCCACCGACGTGCAGCCGCTGGTGTGCCGGGGCGCCGACGGGCAGCTGTACTCCAACAAGGAGTTGGGGCACGGCGAGGCGAGCCTCTGGCATGTCGAATTCCGCGGCGAGGTCACCGCGTCGATGGTCTACGACGGACAGGCGGTCATCGACCACTTCAAGCGGGTCGACGACCAGACGCTGATGGGCATCATGAACGGCAAGTCGTCGCTGGTCCGCGACCGCCACTTCTACTTCTATCTGGTCCGCGACTGATTTCGGAACACAGTCTTCACCGACTGAGGCGTCCGGGCCGTTGGCCTGGATAGGCTGGGCGCGTGGATCAGGGATACGGCCGGGAACGCCAGAACGTCATCTATCGGGCCGGGGTCGGCGGCGGCCGGCCGACCGTGCCGACCGATTTCGCCGAACTGGAGCGCCGCGCCCACCGGGCCATGTCGGAACGGGCCTGGGCCTACGTCGCCGGGGGTGCCGGCGAGGGGGCGACGATGCGGGCGAACCGGGCCGCGCTGGAGCGCTGGGCGATCGTGCCGCGGGTCCTGCGCGACGTCTCGCAGCGGAGCCTGGCCACCGAACTGTTCGGCGCTTCGCTGCCCGCACCGGTGCTGGTCTCCCCGGTGGGCGCCGGTGGACTCGTCACCCGCAACGCCGACGTGGCGATCGGCCGTGCGGCCGCCGCCCTCGGGCTGCCGTACATCCTGAGCAACCAGGGCAGCGCGTCGATGGAGGACGTGGCCGCCGGGATGGACGCCGTCGCGCCCGGTTCCCCGCGCTGGTTCCAGCTGTACTGGTCGGTCGACGAGGATCTGGTCGACAGCTTCCTGGCCCGCGCCAAGGCGATGGGTGCCGGGGCGATCGCGGTCACCCTCGACACGACGATGCTCGGGTGGCGCCCGCAGGACCTGAACATCGGATCGCTGCCCTTCGCGCGCGGGGAGGGCATCGCCCAGTACACCCGTGACGAGCGGTTCCGAGCCATCGTCGACGAGCGGGTGCGGAATCCGGATCCCGAAGCGGAGTCGCCGAAACCGTCGGTGGGTGCGATCAAGACGCTGGTCTCGATCGCGCGCAACGCCCCGGGCAGTTGGTGGCGCAACCTCGTCGACAAACATCCGCGCGCCGCGGTGGAGACCTTCCTCGGGACCTACTCGCGCCCGAGCCTGTCCTGGACCGACATCGAGGGGCTGCGCGCCCGCACCGATCTGCCGATCGTCCTCAAGGGGGTGCTGCACCCCGATGACGCGCGCCAGGCGGTCGACGTGGGCGTCGACGGGATCATCGTCTCCAACCACGGCGGACGCCAGGTCGACGGCGCGATCGGTTCCGTCGACGCCCTCGTCGACGTCGTCGACGCGGTGTCCGGGCGCATCAAGGTACTCGTCGACTCCGGCATCTACACCGGCTCCGACGTGTTCAAAGCCCTCGCGCTGGGCGCCGACGCGGCCTGCATCGGCCGTCCCCACATGTACGGATTGGCGATCGCCGGGGAGGCGGGCGCCCGCGACGTGCTGGCCAACATCGTCGCCGAACTCGACCTCACGCTGGGACTGTCCGGCCACACCGATGTCGCGGCGTTGGACCGAGACGTGCTCAAGCGGATCGGATAGCGCGGCGCGGCGACGGTAAGGGGTCTCGGGTGAAGCTGGCGAAGCGGTGAGCGGGAGTGCCCGGCCGTCGCTCGACGACCTCGACCTATTGGTCGCGGTCGCCGAGAAGGGCAGCATCGGCGCCGTCGCGCAGGAACGGCGGCTCTCGCAGCCGCAGCTGAGCCGACGGCTCAGCGCCCTCGAGCGACGCCTGGGCACGCGGCTGCTCGAGCGGTCGACGCGGGGAAGCGAGCTGACCGCCACCGGGCAGGTCGTCGTCGACTGGGCGGTGCCGCTACTCGCCGCGGCCGACGAGTTCTCCCGCTCGGTCCAGGCGCTGAACGAGGCGGCGGCCTCGGACCTGTCGGTCGCGGTCAGCATGACGATCGCCGAATATCTCGCGCCGTCCTGGCTGGGACGGTTGCACGTCAGCAACCCGCACGTACACGTGTCGATCCGGGTGGAGAACTCCCGGCGGGTGATCGAACTCGTCGAGGCCGGCGACTACGAACTGGGGTTTGTCGAGACCCCCGCGGTCCCCGCCGAGTTGGCGCACCGCCGAGTCGGCCGCGATCGGCTCATGATCGCCGTGGCCCCGACCCACGAGTGGGCGACGCGCTCCGGGCCGGTGCCGGTCACCGAGCTGGCCGAGACCGAACTGCTCGTGCGGGAATCCGGCTCGGGTACCAGATTCACCCTGGACCGCGCCCTACAGCGCCACGGGCTGTCACTGCGCGAAGGGATGGTCGTGGCCTCCAACACCGCGCTGCGGGCGGCGGCCACCGCCGGAGTCGGGCCGATCGTGCTCTCCAGCCTGGCCCTGACCGAGGACGTCGCCGCCGGACGCCTGCGCGACGTCGAGGTGGCGGGGTTGGATCTGCAGCGGCCGTTCACCGCGGTGTGGCGGCCCGAACGCGCGTTGAGCGACCCGGCGCGGGCGCTGCTGGACGTCGTCGGCGGGTAGTCGCCGGTCATTTCCCGAACGGTCGGGTCATGCGCCGCGCGCATGACCCGATGTCGAGATCGTGGCTACCGGAGTCCGCCGGCCGACGCGACGCTTGATGCATGGCAATCCTCGAGCGCACGCGTGGCCAGTCGAACCCGGCGGTGCTGCTGCACCACGAGTCGCTTCCCGGGATCGTGTTCGTCGCCCTCGGTGCGGCCGTCTCCTTCTTCGCCCACCGACTGGTTCCCGGTGTCGGGGTGCTGACCTGGGCGGTCCTGCTGGGTGCGGTCGCGGCCAACGTCGGCGCCTACCCGCAGGTTTGCCGGCCGGGAGTGCAGGTGGCGACCAAGCGGGTGCTGCGCATCGGCGTCGTCCTGTTGGGCCTATCCCTCTCGGTGGGGGCCGTCGCGCATCTCGGGGTCCCGGTGATCGGGTTGGTCGTGGTCACCCTGGTCACCACGCTGGGGGTGACCTACTACGTCGGCGGACGACTGCGGATGGGTGCGCCGCGCCGGTTGCTGATCGCCACCGGATTCGCGATCTGCGGCGGATCGGCCATCGCGGCGATGGAGGAGACCGCGGGCGCCGACGAGGACGACGTGGCCACGGCGATCGCCATGGTGACGCTGTGCGGGACGGTGCTGATGGTGGCGATGCCGTTGCTGCACCACCCGCTGGGCCTGTCCGCGACCCAATACGGCATCTGGACCGGGGCGAGCGTGCAAGAGGTCGGGCAGGTCGTCGGAGCCGCCAGTTCGGCGGGTGCCGCGGCAGTCGGAGTGGCGGTCGTGGTGAAGCTGACCCGCGTGCTGATGCTGGGACCGGTCGTCGCCGTCGTCGGGATGCTGCAGCGGCGGAGGCCGGCGGAAACCTCCGCGGCCGTCGCCCGGCCGCCCATCGTCCCGCTGTTCGTAGTCGGGTTCATCGTCTGCGTCGCCCTGCGCAGCATCGGTGCCGTCCCGACGTCGTGGCTGGGGCCGTTGGGGACGGTGCAGAACCTGGCCTTGGCCGCGGCGCTGTTCGGGATGGGCACCGCCGTCCACCTGCGGTCCCTGATGCGCAGCGCCGGACCGGCCGTCGTATTGGCCGTCTTCGCGACCTTGCTGGTGGCCGGGGTCGCCCTGCTCGGTGTCTACGCCGTCGCGTAGTACCCGGCGATCAGCGTCGGATCAGGCGATCGCGGAGCAGCGTGCCGAAGACCATGCGATCGGTGCGGTAGCCGTAGCCGGTGCGGCGGAAGTGGTCCGCCGGGTAGAGCGGGTTGGTCGCGATCCATCCGCCGTCGCGGGTCGGGCGGATGCGGAAGACGTTGGTGGCCTTCTCCTCCGACGCGGGGTAGTCGATGGTGAGGGTGTTCCCGCTGACCGCCGCCGTGAAGCGTTTCTTGCCGATCTGCGGCCGGACGATCCAGAGATGCGGGGCGTCGAGGACGATGCTCTCTTTGACGTACCAATAGCGGCCGTTGGCGATGTCGGCACCGGAAACCGGCGCGCCGATCGTCGACCCGGAGACCGCAAGGGACGCTGCGACCAGCAGCGAAGCGCACCAACGTGGCATGGCAACCGATGCTAGGCCAGCCGTTGGCCGTGCGTGGTCAGTTCGGAGCGCGCACCAGTGTCGACGCGGCGGAGAAGAAGACGCCCGCGTCGTAGGAGCCCGGTATCCGGGTGAGGTTGCCGTTCGCCCCGATCAGATACTGGCGGACCGAGGTGTTGGGCCGGTGCACCGAGCCGACGATGTCGACCGCCACGAGGCGTTTGCCGTCGGCGGTCACCCAGGCTTGGCCGTTCAAGACCCCCGGTTCCGGGTTCCCCGCGAAGGAGGGGCCGATCAGGCCGGGGAGGCCGAAGGGAGTCAGAGCACCGCCGCGGCCGATGCGGAAGGCCGACATCCGGTTGGAGATCGCGTTCGGGGCGTACAGGAACCTCCCGTTGGGCGTGATGGTGATGCCGTGCGGGATGACGCCGGTGGCCGGAAAGGCCACCTGCGGCAACGCCACCAGGCCCCCGGAGGGCAGGACGCGGTAGGCCCCGATGCTCGGGAGTGTCTCGTTGGCCGTGTAGAGGAATCTGCCGTCCGGGGTGACCGTGGGGTTCACCGGCCCGGGGATTCCGGGCACGGTCTCCCGCGGCGACACCGAGCCGTCGGGGTGGACGGCGTACCGGATGAGTCCGCCGACCATATAGTTCGCGGCGTAGACGCTGCGGCCGTCGGCGGAGAACGTCAGCTGCGGCAGCGGTAGGCCGCCGAACGGGACGGGGCCGAGGGGAAAGGCGGGGCCCCGCCGGTGGGGGATGCCGGCCCGGTCGATCGCATAGCCCTGCATGACTCCGCCGCCGCGCACGTCGGGCCCGTAGACCACCGCGAGCGAGTCACCCTTGCGGGAGACGCCCATGGTCAGGGCGGCCCCGAAGGGCGGCTTCAGGGTTGCGACGCGACGCAGCGAGCCGTCGGGTCCGATGCGGTGGACCAGGACGCCGGCCTGCTCGGCGGCCGCGTAGAGGGTACGGCCGTCGGGGTTGGCCCTGATGCTGGAGGCGAGCAGCCGGCTCGGCATCGTCGCCGCCGGAAGACGGACGATCCGGCCCGATGCGGTGATCGCGAAACCGGTGATCCGGGGCGTCCCCAGGGCGTTGAGGTAGAGGAAGTCGGTCGGCCGGTCCGGCGCCGCCGAGGCGGACGGGATGCCGCCGAGCAGGCCCGCGGCGACGAGCGCCAGTGCCGCCGCCGAGGTGGCCAACCGGTTGAGTCCTTTTCGCAGCATCGGTCGCCACGCTCCCCTCGTTCATGGTGTTCGAACCATTGAAACCAGGTGGGCGGTGGCGTATCTGTCCATGTTCTTGGACACCCCGCTCTGCGACGCCCGGTGCTCGCCGGGGCCGGCCGGCCTCAGACCAGCGGTTGCCCCTTGCGGCGTCGGCGCCGGACGTCGGCGAGGAGAAGGCGGAACGGGATCTCCTGGATCGGGCGCGGCGTGATCCGGGTCGCCGTGCGGATCACGACGTTGTGGAAGTCGAAGAAGGTGCGTTGGGCCGGACTCGGATGCATCCGCATCATGTCGCGGAACTCGGGCGGCAGGTATCCGAGGGTCAGCGCTTGGGCATACCAACCCAGGACGTATTGCGGCCCCTTGCCGAGGAAGCCCAGCTTGGTCAGCTTCGTCAGATATGCGCGGACCTCGGGATCCATCTCGATCTGCGCGACGACGCCGTCCCAATACTCCTGGAAGTCGGCGCGGGTGGCCGGCCACATCTCATACGGCATCTGCAGCGTCGTGCCCATCGTCACCGCCTGGCGATAGGCCTTCTCGTTGACGTCGCCCGGGCGCCCATAGAGGCGGGCCATATCCTCCCAGCCGCGGTAGAGGCAGGCGGCGACCCAGAGCTGCAGCTTGGGGTCCATGGCGTTGTACTTGACCGGCGAATCGTGGGTGGAGTGCACCTGGCGGTGGGCCGAGTTCACCGCCTCGCGGAAGGACTTGCGGTCCTCCGGCGTGCCGGCGGCGGCGACGGCGAGATAGGTCAGCGTGGTGCGCGTCCGCTTGATCGGGTGCAGGAGCAGATTGCCGGACTCGACCTTGCTCTCGACGACGCCCCGGCCGACAGGGACGTTGGCCAGCTGCATGATGACGTTCGCCGGCCCGGCGAGCAGCGCGGCGATGTAGAGCGGGATGTCCGGCGACGTCAGTGCGTCCATTTCTTCCCGGGACATCCGCTTGGGTCGCTGTTCGGCGGGGATGTGCGACAACGTCGTCATACTCGCTCCCTATCGTCGATTTCTATTATTCCATCGCCACTTCACGACGGTGCGATCTTGCCGAACGAATTACTGTGACAACGCGTGTTGTCAGTTCCTATTCTGACCCGCCCCGCCAAACTGTGTCAATGCTTAGACATCGGAGCGGCCGGGTTCTTTGACACAATGGAGCAATGCCTTCCACGTTGTCTTCAATAACAGCGCTGCGCACCTACGCCGGTGAGCAGGGCGACGAACGCGTGGCGCGTCGGCGCCAACAGCTGCTCGACGCCGCGTTGGAGGTTCTCGGTTCCAGCGAGGGCGGCGCGCTGAGCGTGCGCGGCGTCTGCCGCGAGGCGAAGCTGACCGCGCGGTATTTCTACGAGAGCTTCGGCTCGGCCGACGAGCTGATCGCGGCCACCTACGACCGGGTCATCGACGAGATCATGGTCGGGGCCAGCGACGCGTTCTCCCGGGGTTCGACGATCACCGAGCGGGTCCGCGAGGCCGTCACCGCGATCGTCGACGTCATCGACCACGACCGGCGCAAGGGACGGCTGCTGTTCTCGCCGAAGCTCGTCTCGGCGACCCTGGCCGAACGGCGGCTGGCCGCCACCCAGCACCTGGCGGCGATCACGGCGAAGACCACCGCGGGGTCCCACGAGGCCCGCCCGGTCGACGTGGCCGGCGCGTACTACCGGGTCGGCGGATTGGCCAACCTCTTGGCTGCGTGGCTCGACGACCGGGTCGAGATGACGCGCTCCCCCCTGATCGACGTCTGCACCGCGCTGCTGCTCGGCGAGCGTGAGTGAGACGGTCGTGGCCGACGCCGTCGCGCCGGTGACCGCGGGCGCCTGGCGCGAATACGGGCCGCGCTCGTTGCCCGCGCCGCTGGAAGCCGCGTTGGCCGCCTTCGTCGAACAGGGCTACCACGGCACCTCGGTGCGCGACATCGCCGCGCGCGCCAACCTCTCGGTGCCCGGTCTGTACCACCACTACCCGTCGAAGCAATCCCTGCTCCAGGGGCTGCTCGAGGTCGCCATGCTCGACCTCCTCGCGCGCTCGGAGGCGGCCGTCGCCGAAGCCGGTCCCGACCCCCTCGCCCGATTCGACGCCGTGGTCGAGTCGCTGCTGCGCTTCCACATGTTCCGCCGGGAGCTGGCCTTCGTCGGATCGACCGAGATCCGCAGTATCGACGACGACTACCGCGACACCTACGTCGGCTACCGCGACCGGCTGCAGCGCATCGTCGACGACATCATCGCCGACGGCGCGGCGTCGGGCGCGTTCACCGCGACGTCGCCGAAGGCCGCCGGGCGGGCCATCACGACGATGTGCGTCGGGGTGTCCAGTTGGTTCCGCCCCGACGGCCCGTCGACCCCCGACGAGCTGGTCGTCGAGAACCTCGGTTTCGCCCGGGCCATCGTCGGGTACGCGCCGAAGTAGCGGGAGTGTCCGACGTCGATGTCACCATCGGCGCATGCGGATCGAGAAGCGAGAGCGCACCGAGGCGTCGATCCTGCACGCCGACCTCGATTCCTTCTACGCCTCCGTCGAACAGCGCGACGACCCGGCGCTGCGCGGCCGCCCGGTCCTCGTCGGCGGCGGGGTGGTGTTGGCCGCGAGTTACGAGGCCAAGGCGCTCGGCGTGCGGACCCCGATGCCGGGCTTCCAGGCGCGGGCGCTGTGCCGGGGTGCCGCGGTCGTCGTCTCGCCCCGGTTCCCCGCCTACGTCGAGGCCAGCAAAGCCGTCTTCGAGGTCTTCCGCGACACGACGCCGCTGGTCGAGGGCATTTCGGTCGACGAGGCCTTCCTCGACGTCGCGGGTTTGTGGCGGATCAGCGGGAGCCCGGCCGAAATCGGCGAGCGGCTGCGGGCGCGGGTGTGCGCCGAGGTGGGCCTGCCGATCACCGTCGGCGCGGCGCGCAGCAAGTTCCTCGCGAAGGTGGCCAGTGCGGTCGGCAAGCCGGACGGGCTGCTCGTCGTGCCGCCCGGCGAGGAATTGGCCTTTCTGCACCCGCTGCCGGTCCGGCGACTGTGGGGCGTGGGGGTCAAGACCGAGGCGAAGCTCGCCGACGCGGGGATCGAGACGGTCGGCGACCTCGCCGCCCTGGGCGAGGAGAACCTCGGGCGCCTACTCGGGCACGGCTCCGGAAGGCACCTCTACGCGCTGTCGATGGCGCGCGATCCCCGTCGGGTGGAGACGGGGCGCCGCCGGAAATCGATCGGTGCGCAGCGCGCGCTCGGCCGTCGGATCAAGTCCGAGGACGACGTCGAGACGACGCTGATCGCCATCGTCGACGGTCTCGGCAAGCGGCTGCGGACGGCGCGGCGCCTCTGTCGGACGGTCGTCCTCCGGCTGCGGTTCCACGACTTCGAACGGGTCACCCGGTCGCGCTCGATCGGCGAGCCCACCGAGTCGACCGTCGTCATCCTCGCCATCGCCAGGGGATTGTTCGACGAGGCGCTGCCGCTGATCCGCGAGCGCGGCTGCACCCTGATCGGACTCTCGCTGACCAACCTGTGCTCCCCCGATGCCGTCCAACTGGCCCTGCCCTTCGAGGCCGACCACGACGCCGAGCTCGACATCGCGATCGACGATCTGCGCACCCGCTTCGGGCGCGACTCGGTGACCCGCGGGCGCCTGGTAGGGCACCGGCACGGCGACGACGCCCCGATGCTGCCGGATTGATCCGCATCCGGTTGCGGCGGCGAAACCGCACCGCACCGGCGGGTCTTGCCGATAGCGTGGCGCCCATGACCGCCACCGATTACCGCGACATCGTCACCGTCGACGTCCCGACGCACTGGTACAACCTGGCCGCCGAACTCGACGAGCCGATTCCGCCGCACCTGCACCCGGGGACGAAGGAGCCGGTCGGGCCCGACGACCTGGTCGCGCTGTTCCCGATGGGCCTCATCGCGCAGGAGGTGGCCGCGGAGCCGTATATCGAGATCCCCGCGGCGGTGCGCGAGATCTATCGGATGTGGCGGCCGTCGCCACTGATCCGTGCCCGCCGATTCGAGGAGTCGCTGAACACCAAGGCGCATATCTACGTGAAGTACGAGGGGGTCAGCCCCGTCGGCAGTCACAAGACCAATTCCGCGGTGGCGCAGGCCTACTACAACCACCTCGACGGGGTCACCAAGCTGACCACCGAGACCGGCGCTGGGCAGTGGGGCAGCGCGCTGGCGTTCGCGGGCGCCCAGTTCGGCATCGACGTCGAGGTGTGGCAGGTGCGCGCCTCCTACGACTCCAAGCCGTATCGCGGCTACCTGATGCGGACCTACGGCGCGACGGTGCACCCGAGCCCGTCGGAACTCACCGAGTCGGGCAAGGCGATGCTCGCCAAGGATCCGCACACTACGGGCAGCCTCGGCATGGCGGTCAGCGAGGCCGTCGAGGTCGCGGCCGGCGATCCGGCCGCCCGCTACGCGTTGGGCAGCGTGCTCAACCACGTCGTGCTGCACCAGAGCGTGATCGGCCAGGAGGCCGTCGAACAGCTGGCGCTCGTCGAGCCGGACGGCGCCGACGTGGTGTTCGGTTGCGCGGGCGGCGGATCGAACCTGGGCGGATTGGCCTTCCCGTTCCTGCGCGAGAAGCTGCACGGCCGGTCCAACCCGCGGATCGTCGCGGCCGAGCCGGCGGCCTGCCCGTCGATCACCGAGGGTGAGTACCGCTACGACCACGGCGACGTCGCGGGCCTGACCCCGCTGCTCAAGATGCACACCCTGGGCATGGACTTCGTGCCCGATCCGATCCACGCCGGTGGCCTGCGCTATCACGGGATGGCCCCGGCGTTGAGCCACACCGTCGAGAAGGGGTTGGTCTCGGGCGTCGCCATCACCCAGCACGACGCGTTCGCCGCCGGCGTGCAGTTCGCCCGGACCCAGGGCATCGTCCCCGCTCCGGAGTCGACCCATGCCATCGCCGCGTGCGCGGCCCACGTCGCCGACAGCGACAAGGAGGAGGTCGTGGTCATCGGGCTGTCCGGCCACGGACAACTCGACCTCCCGGCCTACGCGGAGTTCCTCGACGGCAAGTTCTGACTCAGTCGACGGCGTGCTGGCGGCGCAGCCAATACGCGACCGCCTCGGCCCGGTTCCCGACGTCGATCTTGCGCAGGATATGGCTGATGTGGGTCTTCACCGTGCCCTCGCTGATGCACAGCCGCGAGGCGATGATGCGGTTGGTCGCGCCCGACGCGAGGAGTTCGACGACCTCGACTTCGCGGCGGGACAGGGGATCGGTCAACTCCTTGATCGGTGCCGACGCCGGACGGGCCGTCGCGACCGCGACCGGGGCGGGCGCGGGCGTGAGTTCGTCGAGCCGGTCGAGTTCGGCGCGGACGTTCGCGAGCCGGTTGCGCAACGCCACCCGGGCCATCGCGTGCCCCACCCCGTCGGCGAAGAGGCCCAGTGCGGCGCCGTCGATCTCGTCGACCTCGCGGTCGCCGTAGTAGATGTCGCCGTGGAGCATGCCGACGATCTTGCCGTCGACGCGCACCGGCGCGCCCGCGTAGGAGCGACAGTTGGAGACGCGGACGAGATCCTTGTGGACGCGCGGATTGTTCTGGACGTCGTAGACGAGAACGGTGCGGCCCTGGCTGAGGATGTCGGATTCGACCAGGCGGTTTTCGATGACGGGGCGGTGCGCCTGCCCGATGTCGACCAGCTCTTGGGCGAGCGCGGGATCCTTCTCGATGAACATGGTGTGGTAATCCCACCGGCCGTCGTCGATGGTTGACACCGCGCCGCGGTCGAAGCCGAGCGTGCAGAGTTCCTCGGCCACGCGCTGGTGCAGTTCGCCCAGGTCCCGGGCGGTGCTGAGGGTGGTCAGGGCACGCTGGACGTCCTTCAGGCGCATCGCGTGGCGGGCCATCTGGGCGTCGTAGACGCGGGCCTCGAACAGGCGCACGCGACCGAGGAGGTCGGTGAGCACGTCGAGGGATTCCGGACCGTCCTCGTCGCCGAGTCGGTTGATCGCCCCCACGGTGCCGTTCCAGATCTCGTGCAGCACGAAACGCACCTCGGCGTCGGTGTCGGCCTTGAGTCGGCCACCGGCCGGAATCGGGGTGCGCAGTGCCGCCGTGGCGTATTCGCACAGCTCATGCAGGGCAAACCGGTCATCGGCCGCGATCGGCGACGGCGTCGCCGTCGGTGCAGCGGTAGTCACGCTTCTACCTCCTAGTCCCGCTACGCATTATATGCAGTATCCGCCAAAGGTTGTATCCCAAATCACACTTCCGGCAGATGTGGGGCATATGTGGCCCAAGCCACACTGCTTGCCATGACCACAACCGAAGCCACCCCGGTACCGGCGGGACCGACCGCGGCCCGCCCGTCGTTGCGCCAGCGCGTGTCCGCGGTCAACCACGCCTACCTGGTCCTCGCGATCACCGTCGTGCTGGCCGTCCTCGGCGTCCTCCTCACCGAGAACTTCGCCACCCGCGGCAACATCACCTCGATCCTCGGCCTCTCCGCAGCCTTCGGCATCATGGCCGTCGGCGAGGCGATCGTCGTCCTCGGCAAGGGGATCGACCTCTCGATCGCCGGCGTCGGCCTCGCCGGCAGCCAGGGCGTGCTGGCGCTCATGCACAACGGCATGAACCAGTGGCAGGCCGTGTTCTGGATGCTGCTGATCGCCGTCGGCGTCGGCGTGGTCAACGGTGTCCTCATCGCCTTCGTCGAAGTGCCGGCGCTGTTCGCCACCCTCGCGACCGGCATGCTCGCGCTCGGCGGCATCACGATGCTGCTCTTCACCGACAACCTGTATACGGTCCCGGCCGGCTCCTTCTTCAGCTGGATCAACGGGGAGTGGTTCGGGGTGCCGCGGCCGATCTACATCGCCGCCGTGGTGTTCCTCCTGGCCTGGCTCTTCATCTCCTACACCTCCCCCGGCGCGCTGGTCCGGGCCATGGGCGACAACCCGGAGACGGCCCGCACGAGCGGCGCGCCGGTGCGCCCGCTGGTCGTGATGACCTACGTCATCTCCGCGGTGCTGGCGCTGCTGGCCGGCCTGGTCACCGTCGCCATCCAGGGCAGCGCCCAGACTGCGACCCAGTCCTTCGCGCCGATCCTGTTCACCGCGCTGACCGTCGTCGTCATCGGCGGTGTCTCCCTCTCGGGCGGTCGCGGCACCATCCTCGGCGTCCTCTGCGGTGCCCTTCTCGTCGGCGTCCTGGACAACCTGCTGACCAAGTTCGGCCTGGCCGACGCCGTCAAAGACCTCATCCGCGGCGGCGTGCTGCTGGCGGCCATCGCCTTCGACGCCTGGCTGCACCCGCGCAACGAGGAAACCGAGAAGTCCGGCGAGCTCTGAGTCGGAGGAGAGCCCATCCGGGCCGACCACAAACGCAGTGCAAGAAGTAATCGATCCGCAACTGATTAGGAGAAATATCATGCGGTTTGGAAAAACCCTGGCGGCGGCCTCGGCCACCGTCCTCGCGATCGGCGCACTCGCCGGCTGTTCGTCGGGCGGAAGCGGGTCGGGCGGCGGCAGCGCCAACAACTCCGACGCCGTCTTCAACTCGGGTCAGATCGAGGTCCTCAAGGTCCACGATCAGATCAACGAGCACCTGAAGGGCAAGCGCATCGCCTTCGTCCCGCTGCTCTACAAGGGCTACCCGCTCACCGAGAACTGGGGCACCACCCTGGAGCGCACCGCGAACGAGTCGGGCGCCGAGTTCAAGGTGTACGACGCCAACTTCTCGCCCGACCGCATGGTCAGCACGATGAACGACCTCATCGCCCGCAAGGCGGCCGACGTCATCATCGTGCAGAACCAGGCCGCCGGTCTGTTGGACAACGCGATCGAGCAGGCGCGCAAGGCCGGCATCTACACGATCGTGCTGAACATGATGACCACCAAGCTGGGCGATGCCTTCATCGGCGTCAACGTCTACAGCGCGGCGAAGGCCGTCACCGAGCGCGCGATGAGCGATTGCCAGGCCCGTCCCGACGCTCGGCAGCTGGTCGCCATCGACGGCAGCGGCACCGACCCGGCGTCGGTCCAGTGGGCCGCCGGGGTCAAGGAAGCGGCGGCGGCCAAGGGCTTCAACGTCACCGTCAACCACTCGGGATTCCAGAACCCGGCGGCCCAGCAGGCCGCCGAGTCCTCGATCGCGCAGCACCAGAGCAAGCTCTGCGGCTTCGTCGTGACCTTCGACATGAACGCGGTGACCGTCGGCCAGACGGTGAAGACCGCCGAACAGCGCGGCACCCTGCGCCCCGGCGAGGTCGGCACCTACACCCTGGACGCCAACTACCAGACGTGTGACGCGATCAAGGCCGGGACCGTCACGGCGACCTCCGCCTACGACGTCCAGGGCATCGGCGCATCGGCCGCGATCGCGATGCAGAACCTGCTGCTGGGCGGCATCAAGCCGGGCGGTCAGCACAACTTCGCATTCGCCACCAACACGCTCGTGGACAAGGCAAACGTCGATACGACGTCGATCGCCTGCTACCACAGCAAGTAAGGATTCGAGTTCACCATGACGACGACCACTGACGGGTCGGTGTCGCTGCGCCGCGGCGGTTCGCCGCTGCGGCGCGGTATCGACGCCTTCCCTCTCACCGGGGGCGGGTTCCTCGACCGTTTCGCCCCGTACCGAAACATCTCCGAACTGTTCGGGAAGCGCTGGATGGAAGGCGCGGTGCCACTGATCCTGGCCCTGGCCCTCTCCATCTACGTTCTCGCGACGACCAACGTCGGCGCCGACAACGCCGGCCTGATCATGGACAGTGTCGCGATCTACGGATTGATCGCGATCGGAATGACGATCGTTTTGGTCGGTGGCGGCATCGACCTGTCAGTGGGATCCATCGTCGCCTTCGTCGGGCTCGGATCTCTCGCGGCCTGGCACTCCTGGGGTGTGCCGCCGGTGCTCGTCGCGATCCTCGCGCCGATCGTCGGCGGCCTCCTCGGGGCCGTCAACGGCTACTTCATCGCCATCGTGCGGATGCGGCCGTTCATCACGACCCTGGTCACCCTGGTCGCCTTCGGCGGTGCGGCCCGCGTCCTGCAGACCGCCACCGCCAACACCATCGGCGGCAAGGGGGAGACCAGCGCCGTCTGGGACTTCCTCGGCAACGGGCGCATCCTCGGACTGCACACCTGCTGGTTCATCTTCCTGATCGTGCTGATCGTCGCCCACGTCTGCCTGACCCGCTCCCGGTGGGGCTGGTGGGTCACCGCGACCGGTTCGGACCGCCGCTCGGCCCGGCGCAACGGCATCCCGGTCACCAAGGTCACCTTCTGGAGCTATGTGCTCTCCGGTGCCCTCGCCGGCGCCGCGGCCCTCATCTACCAGACGATCAACTCCCGCACCGACCCGAACCTGGGCTCGGGCTGGGAGATCACCGTGCTGACCGCGGTGGTGCTCGGCGGGGTGTCGCTCTCCGGTGGCCGTGGCTCGGTGCTGCGCGCGACCGTCGGCGTCTTCGTCGTCGCGATCCTGCAGCAGGCCACCGTCGGCGCGCAGGGACCGCTGTTCTCGGTGGTCCTCGCCGCGGTACTGCTGGTCTTCACCATCCTCGACCTCAAATGGGGTAAGTACCGCCAGCGCGCGGTGGAGAAGCTCAAGCTCGACCCGGCCAGGCAGAAGCTGGGCCCGTTGCTCGACGTCACCGCGCCGGGAACGGTGTGGACGCCCAACAGCAAGCTGACCGTCGCCCCGCCGCTCGGCCTCGGCAAGATCCGCGGCGCGGAGGACTGCGCGGTCGACAACGACGGCAACGTCTACTGCGGCGACCAGCGCGGCTGGGTGTGGAAGTTCCGCGGGATCGAGGACACCGAGGGCGAGATCTTCTCGCGCACCGGTGGCTTCCCCTGTGGCCACAAATTCGACCGGGACGGCAATCTCGTCGTCGCCGTCGGCGGCATCGGCGTGTACCGGATCGACATGGACGGCAACTACGAGGTGATCGCCACCCAGACCAAGCGCAGCCCGCTCTCGTTGATCGACGACTCCGGCCTGCGCGCCATCGACGACCTCGACGTCGCGCCGGACGGCTCGATCTACTGCTCGGACTTCTCGACGCGCAACAACACCACCGAGTTCCAACTGGAGCTGGTCGAGTTCCGCGACAACGGCCGGATCATCCGCATCGACCCGGAGGGCAAGGCCGAGGTCGTCATCGACAACTACGTGTTCCCCAACGGGATCGTCACCGCCCACGACGGGCAGTCGATCCTCGTCGCCTCGACCGGCCTCGCGCGGGTCGACCGGCTCTGGATCTCCGGCCCCAAGGAGGGTCAGTTGGAGCCGGTGTTGGAGAACCTCCCGGGCTACCCGGACAACATGTGCCGCTCGTCGGACGGCAACTATTGGCTGCCGCTGGTGGCGCTGCGGACCGAGATGTCGGACCTGCTCAACCGCTACCCCGACGTGCGGCGCCGGATGACGCGGGAGATGCCGCTGGACAACTGGATCGCACCGCAGTTCAACACCGCGTGCGTCATCAAGTTCAGCGACTCCGGGGAGATCCTGACCACCCTGTGGGACAAGGACCTCGAGAACTACCCGATGGTGACCGGCGTCAAGGAGAACGACGGCTACCTCTACCTCTGCGGGGTCAGCAACAACCGCATCGGCAAGATGAAACTCGACCCCAGCGAGGTCGGGACGATCGATACCAACCTCGTGCCGGGCGTGGCTCCGGCCACGACGGCCAAGACGGCGGAGGCGGCGCGATGAGCGGCATGCTGGACACCCTCAAGGAGTGGGTCAACCCGAACTGGGGTCACCACCGAACCGTCCCCCCGATGGACGCCGGGCTGCGGTTGAACACCCGTCTCGACGACGCGAAGGATCTCCTGGGCGACCGCGAGACGCACCCCGACGACGTGCTGCGCGACGCAGCCGGCGACCTCGTGTTCACCGTCGGGTCCGTGGTGTACTCGTTGGCCGGCGGGCAGGTGCGGCGAATCGTCGACGCGGGCAGCCCGATCACGGCGATCGCCGCGGACGGCACCCGGATCGTCGCCGCGGTGTCCGGGCGCGGGATCGTCTCGATCGCGCCGTCCGGCGGTGATGCCGGTGGCGTCGTCGACGACCTGTGTACCGACGAGATCCTCCGCGACTGCGTCACGGCGCTGGCCGCGGCTGGAGACGGGAAGCTGTACGCCGCCGTCGGCTCGCGAAAGTACGGAGCAGACGAGTGGGCGCGCGCCCTGCTGACCGACGACAGCACCGGGGCGCTCGTCGAGGTCGCCGGCGGCCACGCGAGCGTGCTCGACGACGGGTTGGCCTGGCCCTCGGGCGTCGCCGTCATGCCGTCGGGGGCAGTCCTGCTCTCGCTGAGCCTGGCGCACCAGGTGGAGCTGCGCGAGCCGCACGCACTCGCGTCGACCGGCTCGATGCTGGCCGAGAACCTGCCGCTGTACCCGGGCCGGATCTGCGTCGATGGCGACGACATCTGGGTGGTGGCGCCCTACGTCCGCAACCGGATGACCGAACTGCTGCTCGACGAGCACGAATTCGTCGCCGACATGATGGCCACGGTGCGCCCCGACGACTGGTTCGTCCCGCGCCTGGCGGTGAAGAACCCGCTCACCGACACGATGCAGATGGGGCAGTTGCGCGTGGAGGGCGAGGTCAAGAGCTGGGCGCCGGCGCGCAGCTGCGGCATCGTCTTCCGGATCGACCCCGACGGTCGCGTCGTCGACAGCCTGCACTCGCGGGTGGACAGCCCGCGGCACGGCATGACCGGGGTGACCGCGCGCGACGGCGTCGTCGTGCTCGCGGCGCAGGGCTACGGCAACCTCGTCGAGATCGACGCGAACACCGACAAGACCGAATGAACGAGGACGGGACAATGGCACAACCATCCACCGCAGAACCCACCGCGAAGACCGGCACCCCGGTCATCGCCCTGCACGAGGTCAGCAAACGGTACGGCGGCACCTACGCGCTCAGCGACGTCAGCTTCGACGTGCTGCCCGGCGAGATCCACGCCCTCGTCGGCGAGAACGGCGCGGGCAAGTCCACCCTGGTGAAGATCATCTCCGGCGCCATCTCGCACGACAGCGGAAAGCTGCTGGTGGAGGGCCAGGAGCGGAACTTCACCGCGCCGCGCGACTCCACCGAGGCGGGCGTCGCGATGGTCTATCAGGAGGGGTCGCTGGTCGACACGATGACCGTGGCCCAGAACCTGTTCCTCGGCGACGAGGACGTGTTCAACAACCTCGGCAAGCTCAACGTGAAGGCCCGCGAACTGCTCGAATCGCATAACTTCCACATCCGTCCCGACGCCGTTGCCGGCACGCTCGGCATCGGGCAGAAGCAGATGGTGGAGATCGCGCGCGCCGTGCACCGCGAGGCGAAGGTCGTCATCCTCGACGAGCCGACGGCCTCGGTGACCCCGGAGGAGCGGCTGCAGCTGTTCATGTCGATGCAGAGCCTGCGGCGCCGCGGGATCGGGGTCATCTTCATCACCCACATGCTCGACGAGGCGTTCGAGCAGGCCGACCGGATCACGGTGCTGCGCGACGGCGTCGCCCAGGGCACCGTGGAGAAGGCCGACTTCGACCACGAGACGATCGTGCGCATGATGGTCGGCCGCACCGTCGAGATGGGCCGGGTCCTGCCGAACCGCGAGCGCGACGCCCTGCCCGCACTCCAGGTGGAGGATCTGACCCTGTTGCCGGTGGTCCGCAACATGGCGTTCTCGGCGTATGCCGGGGAGATCGTCGGCCTGTACGGGCTGGTCGGCGCCGGGCGCAGCGAGGTCTCGCAGATCATCGCCGGCATCACCAAGCGGCGACGACTGCGCGGCGGCAAGACGCGGCTGATGGGCAAGGAGGTCCGGTTCCGCACGCCGCGGCACGCCCGCAAGGCCGGGATCGTCTACATCACCGAGGACCGCAAGGCGGCCGGATTCTTCAGCCACCTGTCCATCTCGCAGAACATCTACCTCGGGCATCTGTGCTCGGCGAAGTGGTTGCCGCCGATGATCCGGCCGCGCGAGCGCGGTCAGGTCGCCGACAAGTACGTGAAGCAGTTCGACGTGCGCACCCTGGAGCCGTCGAAGGCGACCGTCGAGGAACTCTCCGGCGGCAACCAGCAGAAGGTCGTGTTGGCCAAGGGGCTGACCCGTCAGCCGCTCGTCGCGATCATCGACGAGCCGACGCGCGGCGTCGACCTGGGCACCATCCCGGAGATCCACGCCAAGCTGCGCGAGCTGGCCGACAGCGGGGTCGCGGTCATCGTCATCTCCTCCTACATCCCCGAAATCCAGGCGTTGTCCGACCGGGTGCTGGTGGTGAAGAACGGGACGGTGGCGGCCGAGTTCGCCCCGGACGAGGCGACCGAGGACCGATTGATGTTCGCGGCGGTACATTGACCGACGTGGCCGAATCAGATCGGGTGGACGCCTTCGACCGCCTGTTGCAGCAGCGACACAGCTGTCGGGCGTTCACCGCCGAGCAGGTGCCGCGCGACGAGATCGTGGAGCTGCTCGAGTCCGCCCAGCGCGCCCCGTCGTGGTGCAACACCCAGCCGTGGGAGGTGATCCTCACCAGCGGTGCGGCGACCGATCGGCTGCGCGACGCCCTGTACGCGCACGTGCTGGCCGGGTCGCCGGAGGAGTTGGAGTTCGACGGTCCCGAGCAATACACCGGGGTGTACCGGGAGCGGCGGCGCGAAGCCCGGCTGGCAGCTGTACGAGGCGGTCGGGGTGCGGCGCGGCGACCGGATGGCCTCGGCGGCGCAGGCCGCGGAGAACTTCCGGTTCTTCGGCGCCCCGCATCTGGCGTTGATCACGACCGACGCCGAGCAGCGGGTGTACGGCGCGGTGGACGCGGGCCTCTACGCCGCGACCTTCCTGTACGCGGCGGAGAGTCGGGGCATCGCCGCGATCCCGCAGGCGGCACTCGCCATGCAGAGCCCGTTCCTGCGGGAGTATTTCGACATCCCGGCCGACCGCAAGATCCTGATGGGGATCTCCTTCGGCTACTCCGACGAGGGGCATCCGGCGAACGGCTATCGCACCTCACGCGCGTCGGTGGGCGACGTGGTCCGCTTCGTCGACGGATAGCGCCCTCGAGGCAACAAGCGGTACCCATGCGGGTATCAAAAATATATTATGTAGAGAACATTGAGAATGTGGAGCGAGGTTTCACCATGACCACCCTGATCGAGCAATTGGCGCGGTTCGCCGTCGAGGTAACGGCGACGGACCTACCCGACGACGTCGTACACGAGTCGCAGCGCATCCTCCTCGACACCCTCGGGTGCGCGGTGGCCTCGCTCGACGACGAGGGCGCCCAGCGCGGTGTCGCCCACGGCCGGGTCATCGGTGCCGGCACCCCCGAATCGTCGGTGATCGGCACCCGCGAGAAGGTCTCGCACCTCGGCGCCGCCTTCGCCAACGCCGAACTCGTCAACGCCCTCGACCAGGACGCCGTGCTGCCCCCCGGCCACGTCACCCCCTACGTCGTGCCGGGGGCCCTCGCGCTCGCCGAGGCCACCGGCGCCTCCGGCGCCACCCTGCTCGAGGCGCTGGCCATCGGACACGAGATGTCCTACCGGATCGGCAAGTGCACCGACTACCTGCGCGACATCAAGGACGGCGTCGTCGTCATCCCGAAGGTCATCGGCTACGCCAGCACCCTGTTCGGGGCGACCGCCGCGGTCGGCAAGATCAAGGGATTCGACGCGGAGACGATGGCCGACGCGCTGGGGATCGCCGGCTGCTCGTCGCCGGTGAACTTCCAGCGATCCTGGATGATGCACGCCCCCTCGACCACGATCAAGTACCAGCTGGCCGGACAGATGGCCTTCACCGCGCTGACCGCGGCCAGCCTCGCCGAACTCGGCCACACCGGGGACCGGCAACTCCTCGACGACCGGGAGTTCGGGTGGCCGCGCTTCATCGGCACCTCGCGGTGGGAACCGGCGCCGATCACCGACGGACTCGGGCAGAAGTGGACCTTCACGCCGTTCCAGTCGTTCAAGCCCTACCCGCACTGCCGCGTCATGCACGCCATCTTCGACGCGCTCACCGAGATCGTCGACGAGCAGGACCTCGCGCCCGAGGACATCGAATCGATCACCGCGTGGGGCGAGAGCTTCGTCCTGCAGCCGAATTGGCTGAACGAAAACATCACCAACCCGCGCGACGCGCAGTTCTCCATGACCCACGGCCTGGCTATGGCCGCGCACCGCATCCCGCCGGGCAAGGATTGGCAGACGCTCGAGGCCGTGCTGCGCCCCTCGGTGCTCGCGCTGACCGAGCGCAGTCACTTCGAGCCGCACCCGGATCACGCCGCCGCCCTGGCCAAGGACCCGGCCGCCCGTGTGTCGAAGGTGGAGGTCCGCGCCCACGGCAAGGTCTTCACCGGCGAGCGCGCCTACCCCAAGGGCTCGCCGTCGAAGGACCCGGAGACCTACATGACCGACGAGCAACTGATCGCGAAGTTCAGCCACAACGTCGACGGGGTGGTCGCCGAGACCGAGCGCAAGACGGTCGTCGACGCGGCGTACGCCCTGACCGGCGTCGACAACGTCGCGACGATCCTCGAGCTGCTGGCGCCCCGATAGGAGTCCGCAAGACGGGAATGACCACGCGAGCCACCGTCCTTGATGAAGGCGTCAAGGAGTTCGAGATCGTCGAACTCGACTTCGACGAACCGGGGCAGAACGAGGTCCACATCAAATACGTCACGTCGGGGCTCTGTCACTCCGATTGGCACCTGATCGACGGCTTCATCATTCCGCGCTTCCCGATCATCGCCGGCCACGAGGGGTGAGGGTGCTGACCAGGCGCTGGTCACCGTCGGCGTCGCCGACGACAAGGTCATCCGCGGGATCATCGTCCACGACTAGGTTCGCGCCGCTACCTCGGCCATGAGAGTGTCGGCGTGGTCTAGGTTCTCAAGGTTTGCGACCAGCTCGACCGTCCGGTCGACCTGCCGGCCGGAGAGTCGTCCAGCGCAGTTGACGGCGAACTTGTCGACCAGCTCATCCCAGGACATTGTCGTTGCCGGGTCGGCCGAGGGACTGCCCTTGGGGACGCGTCCTTCGGCGGTGAACTGCTGGCCGCGCGCGGTGATGGTCACCTTCGACGGGCGTTGGGAGTGGTCCTTACGGTACTGCACGGCCCACTCCGGATGCGGGTGGAACTCGACCCGGTCCATCAGTGCCAGGACCGATTCGGACTGCACGGTCTCGTTGCGTTGCCACTGCGGACCGGGCGGGACCCGGTGCGCACCGAGTGCCAGCCCGTGGCCGATGCTGAACTGGGCGTCGACGGGGTGGTCGATGCTGCGGTTCTCCCAAATCGGGTGTTCGACCCACGCCTCCCCCCAGGCCTCGATCTTGTCGATCTGCGCGGGTGCCAGATTGTGTTCATCGGCGACGGCGGTCACCAGGTCGAGCAGGCCGTGCAGGACGCGGCAATGGGGGTACGGCTTGTAGGCCTGCTCCGCCGGAAAGCCCCACCGGGTCCCGAGGTCGGAGGTGATTGCGCAGGGCTCCCACCGCCCCGAGGCGATGAAGGCGGCGTAGCCGTGGTCCGCATCGTCGAGTACATGGTGATCACCGCGGTGCCCGAGGGCGGCCATATCGTGGGCGCAGAACGCGGACTGGACCAGCGCGCCGGCCATCAGGTACTTGAACGTCGTCGACGGTGTGTGGGCGAACCATGAGCGCATGGTGTTCGGGGGTGCGATCGTCGGCGCGAGTGCTAGCGCGTCGGTCGTCGTCGCCCGGCCGCTCCCGCGCAGGCGCGCGACGGCGGCGGTCGCGCCGAAGATCGTTGAGCTGAACCCGAGCACGCGGGCGGTGTGGATCTGCCCGTCCTCGGTCACCTCGCGGTGATAGTCCATCGCTTTACCGAAGCGGTTGCTCATCTCGTGGGCGACGGCGACGGCGACGATCAGCTCGGTGCCTGCCGAGCGCTCTGCCTCGGCGACGGCTAGCGCCCCGGGCAGCACGTACGGCACCACATGTCCGGGCGGCAGGATCGCGTCGAAGTCCAGGGCGTTGATCAACTCGCCGTTGGCGAACCCTGCGCCCAGCGCGCTGCCGCGGTGGGGTGTTCCGATGATCGTCGCCTCGACCGAGCCGCCGCCGAGCGTCTGCCCGTAGGCGATGCCGGCCGCGCCCTTCGGATGGTCGACCGCGGCCACGGCGCAGCCGAGGGAGTCGAGGATCAACCGTTTGGCCTCGGTGACCACCGGGCCGGGGAGCGATTCGTAGGAGGTCTCACCGGCGAAGCCGGCCAGCGTGTCGATGAGCGTCACGGGAGCCACTAACTTTCACGCAGGTCGCTGAGCGGTTCGAAGTAGTTCGCCCATCGGTCGGCATGCAGAGTCTCACTGATGGGCATTTCCGCGGTGTTGTAGCGCTCTTGAATGGCGTTGGTGATGACGTTGGGTTCGGTGGCATCGCAGTGGTAGAGGCAGAGGTACTTGTAGGGGTACGGGCCCGCACCGCGCTGCTGTTCGGTCAGACGAAACCGCTGCGCGCTCTCGATGCCGAGGATGCGCAGGAGATCGGGAATGTGCTGGTCGTCGTACCAGCGATTGAACTCGTCCTCGTCCTCTGGAGTGGTCGGGTTGGTGAACACGACGTAGGTGAACAGCATTGTTTGTCTCCTAGATAGCGATCTTCAGGGCGCGTAGGCGGTTGTAGAGGGTCGAGCGACTCACGCCCAGGGCGCGGGCGGCGGCCATCTTGTTGCCGTCCGCGGCGCGGATCGCACCGATGATGACGTCGCGCTCGGCCCGTTGCAACGGCGGGAGGGCGGCCTCCCGGTGGCGATAGGCGTCGGGGAAATCGGCGGGCGTGATGTCGCCGGCCGAGCGCGTGCGCGCCAGCGTCCGGACGACCCGGCGCAGTTCCTGGAGGTTGCCGCTCCACGAGCAGTCGGCGAGCGCGCGCAGTGCGGCCGTCGTGAGCCGGACCTGTGCGCCGCCGGATTCCTCGGCGAGCATCCGGGTGGCGATCGCGGGAACGTCCTGGCGTCGGCGGCGCAGGGGGATCAGGGTCTGGCGCGTCTGGGAGGCGCCGAGCAGACAGGGGCTGAGGTTCTCCGGCGCGTCGGTTGCGGTGAGGACGATGCGCCGCCGCGACCGGTGGATCCGCTTGGCCAGCAGCATGGCCAGCGAGGGATCGAGGAGGTCGACGTTCTCGATGATCAGCACGCCTCCGTCGCGGCCCAGCTCGCGCTCGGCGCCGCGCACCCAGTCGCGGTCCCCACGGGACACCACGTCCGCGGCGTCGAGGACGGCGTAGCCGGATCCGGCCAGGCGGACGGCCTCGGTTGTTCTTCCGGTACCGGCCTCGCCGCAGATGAGGACCGGCCAATTCGGCTCCCCGTCCGCGTCGGCGGCGCCGCCCGACGCGGTCTCGAGGGCGGCGAAGTGGACCAGGACGCCGCTGGTGCCCGCCACCGGGGTGCAGGTGAACCGCAGTCGGGACCCGGATTCGAGTAGCACGCTGTGCTCGCCGGCCTCCGCCACACCCGCGGCGATCGAGCGCACCGCCGCCTGCGCGACCGGGTCGAGGAGGTCCAACGCCTCCGGATTGGCCAGGACCAGGCCCTCGCCGATCACCATGACCGGTCCGCGATGGCGATGCGAATTGGCGTGGAAGGCGGTGAGCAGTGTCTGCTGGGCAAAGGGGGAGTCGACGGCGAGTTGGTTCTCGATATCGGCGATCAGGCGCCGTGCGATGGGCTGGAAGAAGCGGTCGTCGCCCGCGCTGCTGCCGCCGACGTTGAGGACGCCCTCGAGTCGTCGGGTGACCGGGTGGAAGACCGGGTGGCCGAAACAGGTGAAGCCGGAGAACGCCTCCATGAAGTGATCGGTGCCGCGCAGCATCAGCGGGGTCCGCGTCTCCAGGATCGTCCCGATCGAGTTGGTGCCGACGAGGTCTTCGGCCAGGCTGATGCCGCGCCGGATTCCCATCGACGCCACCGCTCCCTCGACCAGGTCGTCGGTGGCGCGCACGTCGAGGATGCGGCCCTGGGTGTCGGCCAGCGTGACGGTCATCGGCGCCCCGTCGAACTCGGTGCGCAGCCGGTCGAGGAGCGGGCCGGCGGCCTTCTCCAACGAGGTCCGCCGCCCGAGTGGGGACTCGACCAGCCGTGGTGCGGCGGCTCGCTCCAGGCCGTACACCCTGGACCGGTTCCACGACGCCACGATCTCGGGGTGGCGGAAGGACTCGGCCGACCCGAACTCCTTCGGGGATTCGACGAGCAGGGATATGTGCTGTTGAACGGTCATGGTCTTCACCTGAAGCTTGCTGATTGCGTCGATCACCGGCGGATGACCGATCGGATGCTTGTCACGCTACAGACTAGCTGTGAAATCGCGCACAATATATCCAAATCAGCCAGCCGCCGGTGACCGCTGGACTACCAGGGCTTGATCAGCCGGCAGGCGGGGAGACGATATTCGCGCTGTCGCCGTCGGAGAAGCGCACGCCCGCGTCCACCGGACCGCTGGCCTGTCGTAGCGCCCCGTTGGGCAGCACGCGGTAGGCGGTGACGTGCGTACTGCCGCTGACCGAGAGCGTGTCGATGTTGTAGAGCCAATTCCCGTCGGGACTGATCCGCACCAGGCCGGGTGCGTGTCCGGCGGGCGACGGCTGGTTGCCTCCGGGCAACGGCGCGAGGGTGCCGTTGGGTAGGATGCGGCGCGCTCCGATGCCCAGGCCGCCGGTCGTCGGGAAATACATCCACCTGCTGTTCGGGTGGATCGCCATGCCGTGCGGAATCAGGCCGGCGAATGAGAAGCCGAGCGGGACCAACGCGCCCTGCGGCGTGATGCGGAAACCCGCGATGCTGTGGGTCTGCTCCGCGGTGACGTAGACGAACTTGTTGTTGGGCGTCACCTCCGGCATGGTCGGGCCGATCCCGCTGAAGTATTGGTTCGACACGCGGGTGAGCGCCCCGGTCGGTCCCACCCGGAAGGAGTCCAGCGACCCCTGGATGAAGGAGGAGGCGACGAGGAATTTGCCGTTCGGGGTGACCTGGGGGATCGACAGCCCGGAGGCCACACCGGGCAGGTCCTTGCCGTGTGTCAGGCGCAGACTGCCGTTGTCGCCGATCGCGTAGGTCTGGATGGTGGTGCCCACCGTTCCGACCGTCGCGAACAGGTGCTTGCTGTCCGGGGAGATGTCCATACTGGTCACCGGCCCGGGGCTCTTGAACACGCCGGGCAGCGCGGACAGCGTGCCGTTGCGGTGCATCCGGTAGCCCTTGATGGTGCCCGACGAGGTGCCCGAGATGTAGACGTAGCGCCCGTCCGGCGTGGGGATCACGCCCATCGAGAACCCGGCGCCGGTGTACATCGGGCCGCTGACCTTGGTGATTCGCGGACCGTCGATGCGCAGCACCGACACGTTGGGCGAGCCGGTGCCGCCGACCAGCATGAACTGCGGGCCCGAGGAAGTCGGGGCCGCGTCGGCGGTGGACTGCGAGGCGCCGACGAGGGCGCCGACAGTGGTGACCGCGGCCGCGGCGATGGCGGCGACGCGACGGGTCAGCGGCAGCGGGCGGCCGGGACGCGTCGGTGACGGGGACAGTGCGAGAGACAAAGCAACCTCCGATTTGAGTGTTGGCCAGGTCACAGGGATAGGCCAGTGTGATGATTCTGCGGGGCGGCCCGAGGGCGGAGTGTCCAGGATTTTCGACACTTTCGCCCTCCCGCGAGGACGGGTGCCGGGCTAGCCGGAGAGCTTGTCGTACATGTCCTCGGAGATTCCGTACGACTTGATCTCGGTGTAGGCGTCGAAGCCTTCGATGCCGCACTCGCGGCCGAGTCCGCTCTGCTTGAACCCGCCGACCGGAGCGGAGAATCCCGAGCCGGCGCCGTTGACCTCGACGGTTCCGGTGAGGATCCGCCGGGCCACGCCCAGCGCACGATCCTCGTCGACGCTGAAGACCGAGCCGTTCAACCCGTACTTCGAGTTGTTCGCAATCGCGATGGCCTCGTCGTCGTCGGCCGCCGTCATGATGGCAAGCACGGGGCCGAAGATCTCCTCCTGTGCGATCTTGGCGTTCGGATCGACGTTGGCGAACAACGTCGGCTCGACGTAGAACCCCTTGCCCTGTGCGGCCGGTCGGCCGCCGCCGATCAGCAGCTTCGCGTCCTCGGATTTCCCGGCCTCGATATATCCCTCCACACGCGCGCGCTGCGTCGCGCTCACCAGCGGGCCGAGTTCGGTTGCCGGGTCGAACGGATCGCCCAGCGGCATCGATTCCACTAGGGACACCAGTCGGTCGCAGAGCTCGTCGCGACGGGACTTTGCGACGACGATCCGGGTCTTGTTGCTGCAGACCTGCCCGGTGTTGCGGAAGGACACGGCCCGGATCGCGGGGAGCACGACGTCGAGATCGGCGTCGTCGAGTACGACCGCCGCCGACTTTCCGCCGAGTTCGAGGGTCAACCGCTTGAAGTCTTGGGCGCAGATCTCGCCGATCCGACGGCCAGCCGCGGTCGAGCCGGTGAACGAGATCTTGTCGACGCCGGGGTGGCGGACCAGGTGCTCGCCGGCGTCACGGTCGGCGGCGACGACGTTGACGACCCCGTCGGGAACGCCGGCTTGCTCGAGAAGCTCGGTCATCAGATATGCCGAGAGCGGGGTGTTGGGCGCTGGCTTGAGGATGAAGCTGCAACCTGCCAGGAGCGACGGTGCGAGCTTGAGCATGCTGGTGAGCAGGGGGGCGTTCCACGGCACGATCGCCCCGACGACGCCGATGGGCACCTTTGTGACGAGCGCTTTGCCGTTGAGGGCCTCGCGGGTCGACTGCCAGTTGACCAGTGGGGCATTGTCGATGAACGCGTCTAGGACCAGCTTTGTGCCGATTGCTTGCATTCCGTTGGACAGGGTGATTGGACACCCCATCTCCGCGGTGACCAGTTCGGCGACGTCGCTTTGCCGTTCGCCGAGGAGTTCGCTGAACCTGCGCATGATCGCGGACCGCTCTTCGAGCGACATGCGTGGCCAGGGGCCGCTGTCGAAGGCGGCACGCGCGGCACCGACCGCGCGATCCATGTCCGCGGCGACGCCCTGGGGAACCGTGGCGATCACTTCCTCGGAGGCTGGGGAGATTACGTCGAAAGTAGCGTTTGATGCCGGGTCGACCCACTCGCCCCCGATGTAGAACTTGTCGTACTTGCCTTGCCAGACCACGGTGACTCCTTCGTCGTTCACGTCTCGAATCGAGCTGACGGCCGAGCGCGGTGTTCCGTGCGGCCTATGAGCTGAGTCACAGTGTAGCGGATAATATAAAATGCGTTACTCGGGTTGGTCGCGATCGCCGCGCCATGACATCGGTGATCCGCGCAGCTCGATCGGCGGTTGGCTCAGCGCCGTCGTCGTCGCGGTCCCGCAGGCGCCGAGGCGGTCGAAGACGATCGTCGAACCGGCGCAGATCCCGTCCGATTCGACGCGGCCGGACGAGGCGAGGCCGACCGACGGCCCGACGACCTGCCGTCCGAGCACCAGGGAGACGTCGGCGTTGATGAAGGCCAACCCCTCCGGCCCCGCGTTGGTGACGGCATTCGCGACGTCGGCGATCGCCGCCACGTTCTGGAAGGGGGTCACCGTCTCGCCCTCGACGACGGGAATCGAGAAATGCCACAGATGCAGCGGCTCGTGCGACGCGGGCGGGCGGCCCGCAACCCAGGGGCCGTCCGGTACGCGATACAGCCGTTCGACGTCGCCGGAATAGTCGGCGCCGTCGGAGTCCGGTGCGGCGTGATCGACGAAGGGCGGCAGGATGCCGGTCGGCTCCGCGTCGGGGTCGGGCCGCAGGAACAGCGCACTGGCCCGGGCGCGGATCTGGCCCTCCTGGTGGAGCTCCGCCTCGACCAGGCAGAGCCGGCGCGACGAGCGGATCACGGTCGCCGACGCGGTGATCGGCTTCATGTGGACGGCACGGAACAGATCGAGGGTCCAGCGGGCCGGGCGCAGGTCGTCTCGGCCCAGCTCGGCGACGGCCCGCTCGGACGCGCGGGCGAGTGCGCCGCCGATCGCGAGTCCGCGCATGTGGTCGGAGCCCCAGCCGCTGCCCGCGCGCGGGGTGGGGACCAGGGCGCCGTCGGAGTCGCGGCGGAAGCAGGCGGATCGGATCACGGGACTTCCCTCGATGGCGCGGCGTCGTCGCGATCGCGAGACGATGGATGCTGTGTCACTTGATTACCACCAAAGTGAGGAGGGACACGCACACTTGTGTATTATATATAATCAACTGAGCCGAATGTCTCGGCCACCTCGAACGACGACGTGTGAAGGGAGCGGTGGCGCATGGCGCTGACCAAAGACGAAGAGGATATGGTCGCCCTGGTTCGCGACTTCATCGACCGGCGGGTCGTCGGCCACGTGCGGGAGTTCGACGAGCCCGACGTCTACCCGGAGGCCTTCATCGAGGAGATGAAGGAGCTGGGCTTCTTCGGCCTGCTGGCCCCGGCCGAATACGGCGGCATCGACGTCTCCATGGCCTGTTTCGCCCGCGTCTGCGAGGAGCTGGCCCGCGGCTGGATGAGCCTGGCCGGCGCCATCGGCGGGCACTCGGTCATCACCTACCTGATCAAGACCTTCGGCACCCAGGAGCAGAAGGACAAGTACCTGCCGCAGATGGCCGAGGGCAAGATCCGGGCGACGATGGCGCTCACCGAGCCCGGCGGCGGCAGCGACCTGCAGGCCATGCGGACCTACGCGGCACCTGGCGACGGCTACACCATCAACGGCTCGAAGACCTGGATCTCCAATGCCGCCCACTCCGGTCTGTTCGGTCTACTCTGCCTCACCGACCGCGACGCGAAGCCCGCACACAAGGGGATGAGCGTCATCCTCGTGGAACCGGGAGAGGGCTTCACCCTCTCCAAGAAGCTCCCGAAGCTCGGCTACCGCGGCGTCGAGGCCTGCGAGCTCGTCTTCGACAACATGGCGGTGCCGGCCGACGCCGTCCTCGGCGGCGAGCCTAACCAGGGCTGGGGCCACATGATGCGCGGACTCGAGGTCGGGCGCATCCAGGTCGCCTCGCGCGCCCTCGGCGTCGGTCAGGCCGCCCTGGAGGCCGCCACGAAGTACGCGCAGGAGCGCGAGTCCTTCGGCAAGCCCATCTGGAAGCACCAGTCGGTCGGCAACATGCTCGCCGACATGGCGACCAAGCAGCAGGCCGCGCGCCTGCTCACCGTCGACGCGGCGGACAAACTCGACCGCGGTGAGCGCGCCGACATGGAGGCCGGGATGGCGAAACTCTTCGCGTCGGAGACGGCGATGGAGATCGCGCTGGACGCCATCCGCGTCCACGGCGGGTACGGGTACTCGAAGGAGTACGACGTCGAGCGCTACTTCCGCGACGCCCCGCTGATGATCGTCGGCGAGGGGACCAACGAGATCCAGCGCAACGTGATCGCCGCGCAGCTCATCGCCCGGAACAAGATCTAGGACACGCTCAGATGACATCGCAAACTCTGCGCCGCGCAGCCCTCGTCGCGCCACTGCGCACCCCGGTCGGCACCTTCGGCGGGGCACTGAAAGATCTCCCCGTCGAGGATTTGGGCGCGACGATCGTGCGGGCCGTCGTCGAGCGTTCCGGTGTCGAGCCGGATCGCATCGACGACGTGGTGTTCGCCCAGTCCTACGCCAACTCCGAGGTGCCGTGCGTCGGCCGCTGGCTGGCCTTGAACGCCGGACTGCCGATCGAGGTCCCCGGCATGCAACTCGACCGCCGGTGCGGCGGCGGGCTGCAGGCGATCGTCACCGCCGCGATGATGGTGCAGACCGGCGCGGCCGATTGCGTGATGGCCGGCGGCGTCGAATCGATGAGCCGCATCGAGTACTACTCGACGACGCAGCGCTGGGGTGCCCGGTCGGGCAACACGGTGCTCTACGACCGCCTCGATCGCGGTCGGGAGCGCTCCCAGCCGGAGGAGCGGTTCGGGAAGATCTCCGGGATGATCGAGACCGCGGAGAACCTCGCCCGCGACTACGGCATCACCCGCGAGGCCGCCGACGCCTACGCGGCGCGCAGCCACGAGCGGGCCGCGGCGGCATGGGCGCAGGGCAAATTCGACGCCGAGGTCGTCCCGGTCACCGTGCCCAAGCGCAAGGGCGATCCGGTGGTGTTCGCGCGCGACGAGGGGGTCCGCCCCGATTCGACCCCCGAATCTCTCGGCAGACTGCGCACCCTGATGAAGGACGGCACCGTCACCGCGGGCAACGCTAGCCAGCAGAACGATGCGGCCGCCGGTCTGCTCGTCGTCGCCGAGGACAAGCTCGACGAACTCGGACTCGAGCCGATCGGCTTCCTGACCGGATGGGCCGCGGCCGGCTGCGACCCGGCGCGCATGGGAATCGGTCCGGTGCCCGCGGTCACGAAGCTCGCCGAGCGGGCCGGAACCACGGTCACCGATCTGCTCGACGGGACCGACCTCGTCGAACTCAACGAGGCCTTCGCCGTGCAGGTCCTCGCCGTGCTCAAGGGGTGGGGCTGGGATCGGCAAGACCGGCTCAACGTGAACGGTTCGGGCATCTCGCTCGGCCACCCGATCGGCGCCACCGGCGTGCGGATGGTCACCACGCTGATGCACGAACTGCGCCGCCGCGGCGGCGGCACCGGGCTGGCGACGATGTGCATCGGCGGCGGTCAGGGGCTGGCCGCCACGTTCGAGGGCGTGTGACCGTGACCCACGAGCCGTTGGCGGGAATCCGCATCCTGGAGATCGGTGGCTACATCTCGCTGCCGTTCGCCACGTCGTTGCTGTGCTCGTTGGGCGCCGAGGTGGTGAAAGTCGAGAAGCCGATCAGCGGCGACGACTTCCGCCGCCACGACAACGAGGAGGGCTTCTACTTCCGGCAGTTCAACGCCGGGAAGCGCAGCCTCTCCCTCGACCTCAAGCGCCCGGAATCCATCGAGCTGCTCAAGGCGCTGATCCCGCACTACGACGTGGTGCTGGAGAATCTGCGGCCGGGCAAGCTCGACGCGATGGGGTTGAGCGAGGCGGATATCCGCGAGATCGCCCCCGACATCGTCTTCGGCCAGGTCAACGGTTTCGGCGACACCGGCCCGCTGGCCAACCGGCCCGCCTACGACACCATCGGCCACGCCTACGGCGGCCTGTACTCCCAGTTCGGCGACGAGGGCCACCCGACGCTGGCCGGCGGGCTCTCCGCCGACCAGGTGACCGGCCTGTCCACGGCCTGCGGCGTACTCGCGGCACTCGTCGGGCGCATGAAGACCGGCCGGGGCCAGAACATGCAGACGTCGATCCTGGAGGCGGTCACCACCCTGACCACCGACAGCATCACGCAGTACTTCGACACCGGGGTCAACCCGCACCGCACCAGCCGGCACCCGCAGGCGCAGAACTTCTGCGTCGAGACGTCGAGCGGCGAATTCCTCGCGATCCACCTCTCCTCGTCGCAGAAGTTCTTCGAGGCACTGTGCCGCGCGATGGGCCGGCCCGACCTCGCCGTCGACGAGCGGTTCACCCCGTATCGGCACCGGGAGGCGAACTACGACGAGTTCGCTGACGAGGTGGCCAAGGTCTTCCGCGAGAAGCCGATGGACCACTGGGCGCGGGTGCTGACCGAGGAGGACGTGCCGTTCGCCCCCGTGTTGACCATGTCGGACTTCGTCGAGAACGAACAGGTCGACCATCTGAAACTGCTGGAGCCCGAACGCGACGGGCTGCAACTGATCCGTCCGCCGTGGCGCTTCGACGGCGAGCGGCCGCACCGCAGCCAGCACACGCCCCGGGTCGGCGAGGACAGCCTCGCCGTCGCCACCGAGGCGCTGCCCGCCGAACGGGTCGACGAACTCGTCGCCGCCGGAGTCATCTTCGTCGACCCCGGGAAAGCCTCGGCGACAACCGAATCCGCTTGATCGCACCAACCACTAGGAGAACCCCAATGAAGCCATACCGCTCGATGCTCTTCGTCCCCGGCCACAAATCCTCGTGGGCCGACAAGGGCATCGCCTCCGGGACCGACGCGCTGATCCTCGACCTCGAGGACTCGGTGCCCCCCGTCGAGAAGGTCGCCGCCCGCGACGTCGTCGCCGCGACGATCGACCGCCTCACCGCCGAGGGGGTGCGCCCGGATCTGTGGGTCCGCGTCAACCCGGAGGAGACGGGTCTGATGGCCGGAGACCTGGAGGCCGTCGTCCGGCCGGGGCTCACCGGCCTGTTCCTGGCGAAGATCTACAACGAGCGCGACATCGTGCGGCTCGACGCGGTGCTGAGCCATGTCGAGAAGCTGCGCGGCCTGCCCGAGGGGCAGGTGAAGCTGCTCGCCTGCTTCGAGACGGCCGAGGCGATGGGAACCTGCGAGGCGGTCATCGCCGCCAGCGACCGCATCGTCTCCGCGCTCGGCGCGACCGGCCCCAACGCCGACGCCGGCCGGTCGCTGGGCGTCGAGTTCACCCCCGAGGGCCGCGAGACGCTGTACATCCTGAGCCGCATCAATCTCGCTGCCAGGCAGAACGGCCGGAACCATCCCGTCGTCGGCGTGTGGCAGGACATCCGCAACCTCGACGGTCTGCGCACCTTCTGCGAGGACACCCGTCGCCTCGGCTACCGCGGACTGGTGGCCATCCACCCGTCGCACGTCACGGTGGCGAACGAGGTCTACGGACCGACCGAGGACGAGGTGGCCACGGCGCGTCGGCTCATCGCCGCCTACCGCGAGGCCGAGGCCGCGGGCAGCTCGGCGGTGGACTTCGAAGGCCAGCACGTCGACATCGCGCACGTGAAGACCGCGGAAGAGGTGATCGCCCTGGCCGACGCCATTGCCGGTGTGGCGTGACAATTGCATCCAACAACCTCGGCATAATGGATAAAATTCGATAGTCCAGCGGGGAAAGGGTAGGCGCGATGACGGAGTTGAACGGGGTGGCGGCACGGCCGACCGGAGCCCGCCAGCAGTTGTCCGAGGACGTGGCCGCGTATGTCCGCGAACTCATCATCTCCGGCAGCGTGCTGCCCGGCGACTTCCTGCGCACCGAACCCATCGCCGCCGCCGTCGGCGTGAGCAACACCCCCGTCCGCGAGGGTTTGCTGATCCTCGCCGGCGAGGGCTTCGTCGAACTCGTGCCGCGGCGCGGTTTCGTCGTCAGCGCCTTCAGCCCGCAGGACGTGCGGGACCTGTTCTGGGCCCAGGCGGCCTTCGCGGCCGAGTTGGCCAAGCGGGCGGCCGACAAGATCAGCACGGCCGAGGTCGAGCATCTGCGCGACGTCCTGGCGCGTCACCAGAAGGCGCTCGCCGAGGGTGACGACGACGGCACCGTCGAATGCGGCCACGAATTCCACCGCTCGGTCAACATCGCCGCGGACTCGCGGCGGCTCGCCATGATGCTGCGCGGCATCGTCAAGCAGCTGCCGAACCGTTTCTACAACGACATCGAGGGACACAACGACGACACGATGGAAGCCCATCCGCGGATCATCGCGGCCCTGGAAGCCGGTGACGGCGACCTGGCCGGCGAACTGATGCGGGCACACATCATGTCCGGCGCTGACGACCTCATCGCCATGCTCGCCAAACAGGGACTCTGGGCGGGGAGCGCTTAAACACACGGAGTCACCATGTCCGATCCGCAACGCCACCCCGATGGCGTCGTCGACGACTGCCCGCCGCTCGAGCAGGCCGTCGTCTCCTTCGTCCAGAATCTGACCTTTGCCGACCTCGACGAGGCGACGCTCACCGGCGTCGGCCGGCTTATGCGCGATCAACTCTCGCTGCAGATCGGCATCTCGCATATGCCGTGGTCGAAGCAGATCCTCGCCTACATCGAGGGACAGAAACGGCCGGGCGTCAGCAGTGTGGCGGCGTCGACGGAGCGGATGAGCGCCATCGACGCGGCCTTCGTCAACGGTTCCTACGGCCACGGGTTCGAGTACGACGACGCGCACGGCCCCAGCGAGAGCCACCCGGGCAGCTGTGTCATCCCGGCCGCGTTGGCGATCGGGGAGGAACTCGGGTCCACGCTCGAGGAGGTCATCACCGCGATGGTGGCCGGATACGAGGTATACGCCCGGATCGGCATCCTGGCCTCGCCGGAGCTACTCGGGCGGGGCTATCAACCGCACGGCGTGCTCTCGGTGTTCGGTGCGGCGGCCGTGTCCGCGAAGCTGCGCGGGTTCGACGCGGAGACGACATTGCAGGCGCTGGCGATCGCCCTGAGCTACGCGTCGGGCACGACCGAGTACAGCTCCACCGGCGGTTCGATCAAACGCTCGCATGCCGGGATCGGCACCCGCGGCGGGATGTCGGCGGCCGACATGGCCGCCGCCGGGATCACCGGGCCCCGGGCCTTCCTCTCGGGCAACAAGGGGTTCTTCCGGGTCTTCTGCGGCATCGCCCCCGCGTCGGACGGCCCGCAGCGGTTCGGCACCGACCGTCGCTTCGAGATCGCCGACAACTGGTTGAAGGTCTACTGCGCCTGCTACTGCACACACGCGTATATCGACGCCCTGCGGCCGCTGCGGGACCACCCGGGCGAGGTCGAGGCCGTCGAGCTGCGGATCCACCCGGCGTTCGACGTGGTGGTGGGCAACCGGAACGAGAATGCCTTCGCTCCCCGCACCATCGAGCACGTGCAATACAGCCTGCCGACGCAGGCGGCGTTCGCCCTGCTCGGCATGGGCAACGGATATCGGGTACACCGCGATTACCTCGCCGGCGACGTCGACATGGCGCCGGTCCTCGAGTTGATCCAGAAGATCACCGTCATCCCGTCGGAGAAGTTGGCCGAGCGGGAGGGCAGCCGTTTCGTCGGCGACGTCACCGTCCGCTACGCCGACGGCTCCAGCGAGGACGCCTTCGTGCCCGGTGCCATCGGCACCGACACCAACCCGATGCCCGAGGACGAGCAGGATGCCAAATTCCTGGAGCTGACCGTCGACACGCTGGGGGAGGACCGGGCCCGCGAACTGCTCGCGACCCTGCGCGAGCTGGACCCGTCGACGACCGCTGCCGAATTGATGTCGCTCACGCACGCTGAGTGAGGGTTCATCGCCTATCGGCTTGGCATATCGCCTCACGAGGTCTCGATACGGTTCCTCGGCTTGCGCCTCGGATCCACTCGACCACCTTTATTCGGCGGGTTGGATCCACCGCCGGATCGAGTGACCGCGACGAAGGAGCGGTCGTATCCTTCGCTCGGCCGCGTCAGTCCTGACGGCGCTGGAGTTGGGCGCGGCGCCGAGCGGTCGCGCACAGGGCGATCTCGCGGGCGCTGTCCGGCCCGCCGATGGAGGCGAGGTGTTCGTGGAGGCGGGCCTTCGCCTCGTACCAGGCGGATACCGAATCGGGGTCGGCGCCGGGCTTCGGCCGGGCCACAGCCAGTTGCGTCATCGCGCTGACAACGTTCATGTCTATCGCTCTCCAGCCACATCGGGAATGTGATACTGACCACAATATATTATCCACAATGCGTAAGTCAAGGAAACACCGCGCCGATCGCACTGGACCAGGGAGCGCGCGATCGGCGCGGTGAATCGTGGGTCGAGGCCGGACTCAACCGGGGTGCGATGCGGTCCGGCCTCGCTACATAAATTAGCCGGTGGACAACAGGTCGAATGTTCAAGTTCTTGGACACAATTCCGGGCCTGCCGACCCGGTGTTTGACCTGGTGGAAGCGGATATCAAATCTGTCCAACTATTTGGACATCTGGACCGGCGGACGGTCATGCATAGTGACGGCATCCATTCATTTCTGAGAAGGAGTTGCACCATGGCCGACAGCCTCAACCCGATCGTCGACGTCCACAACCGCGGCCTGCAGGCCCACGACAAGGACCTCTTCCGGACCGTCTTCGCCGACGACGTGAAGGTGGAACTCCCCGGCTCGGCCTTCGAGGGCGTCGACGGACTCCTGGCGACCATCGAGGTCTTCTACACCGCCTTCCCCGACATCAAGCTGACCCCGCGCCAGGTGTGGGCCGACGAGAACGGCGTCGTCGCCGAGCAGGTCTTCACCGGTACCCACACCGGCCCGCTGGCCACCCCGGAGGGCGAGGTGCCCCCGACGGGTAAACCGGTCACCTTCGGCCTGATCGACACCTTCCTGGTCGACGCGGACGGCAAGGTCACCGACCACCGCGTGTACTACGACAACCTCTCCTTCCTGACCCAGCTCGGCCTCGCCGGCAGCTAGGCACCAGGCGACGCGAGAAGGCCCTCACCGCGACGGTGAGGGCCTTCTCGTTTCTCCGGGGCGTTCTCCCGGGCGGATCAGTCGTCGAAGACGATGACCCCGCGCAGGTTGGAGCCGGCGAGCATGTCCGCGTACCCCTCGTTGACCTCCTCCAAGCGGTAGCGCTTGGTGACCAACTCGTCCAGGTGTAGGTAGCCCTGCTGGTAGAGGTCGAGCTGGGCGGGGATGTCGGCGAGCGGGTTGCTGGAGCCGAACAGCGAGCCCTGTAGGCGCTTCTGCATGAGGGTCAGGTGGTGCAGGTCGATGTCGCCGGCCTCGACGGTCGCGGCCCCGATACCGGTGGCGACGGTCGTGCCGCCCTTGCGGGTGGCTTCGAGGGCCTGGCCGACGTGCTTACCGGTGGTGACGCCGACGGTCACAATGGTCTGGTCGGCGCCCTGTCCGTTGGTGATCGACCGAGCGAAGTCGGCGGCCGCGTCGATGTCCTCGAACGCATGGGTCGCGCCGAGCTTGAGCGCCCAGTCGCGCTTGAACTCGACCGGGTCGACGGCGATGACGGCGCGCGCCCCGGCATGCGCGGCGCCCTGGACCGCGTTGATCCCGATGCCGCCGACACCCATGACGATCGTGACGTCGCCGGGTGAGACCTCGCCCGAGTTCACCGCCGAGCCCCACCCGGTGCCCACGCCGCAGCCGGCCAGGCAGGCGATCTCGAACGGGATCGACGGGTCGTACTTGATCGCCGAGATGGCCGAGACGGTGACGTGCTCGGCAAAAGTGCCGAGGCTGGCCAGCGCGCCGACCGGCTGACCGTCGAGCGAAAGGCGGTAGGTGCCCGGGTCCTCGAACCGCGAGCCGGTGGAGAGGTAGGCGCCCAGGTCGCAGAGGCTCTGCATCCCCTTCGAGCACCACTTGCAGCGGCCGCAGACCGGCAGGAAGGAGAAGACGACGTGATCGCCGATCTCGAACCCCTCGGTGTCCGGGCCGATGGCCTCGACGACGCCGGCGCCCTCGTGGCCGAGCACGATGGGGAAGACCCCGGGTGTCTGGTCGCCCTTCACGAAGTGGTCGTCGGAGTGGCACAGACCGGCGGCCCGCATCTTGACGCGGATCTCGCCTTTGCGGAGGTCGTCCATGTCGAGCTCGAGGATCTCGAGTCGGCCGGGAGATTCCTTCAATACGGCGGCTTTGGTCTTCACGGCTTCCTCCTGTTGCCCATTCGACGAGACTAAAGTTCTATAGAATATATTATACGAAGTCGAATGAGCGGGAGGCGGAATCCGTCGAAAACGCGGGTCGCTAGCCGGCGACGAGGACGAGGGTCTCCGCGACGCATGCCGGCTTGGCGGCACCCTCGGCGGTCACCACGTACTTGAGTGTCAGCACCGCGCCGGCGGGGCTCTCCGCGACGTCGGTGACGGTCACCGTGGCCGAGAGGGAACTGCCCACCGGGACCGGGGACGGGAAGCGCACCTTGTTGGCGCCGTAGTTGATCTTGGCCGCGCCGAAGTCCAGGTTCAGCAGCGACGAGCCGAGGAACGGGATCAGCGAGAGCGTCAGGTACCCGTGGGCGATCGGGGCGCCGAACGGGCCAGCCGTCGCCTTCTCCACGTCGACGTGGATCCACTGGTGGTCGCCGGTCGCGTCGGCGAACTGGTTGATTCGGTCCTGGTCGATCACGAGCGAGGGGCCCGGGCCGATCTCCTCTCCGATGGCGGCGCGGACGTCGTCGAGGGAAGTGAACGTGCGGGACATGGCGGCTCCTTGTGTCAGGCGAGCGTGAGTTCGACGGTGGTGTGCGCCGCGGCGTCGGCACCGCGGGGGCCCAGTAACTCGACCGTAGTTCCGTTGTCGGTCGGCGTGGACACAAGTCGGGCAGATTGCCCGCAGAACAGCGGTGCGGAGTTCCGGTGCGAGAGCGACGCGACGCGGCCGGTGCCGGCCAACCGGTGGGTCTCCGCGAGCGACAGCGTCATCAGCGGCCCGTGGACGACGAGGCCGGGGTAGCCCTCGACGCCGGTCGCGTACGGCCAGTCGTAGTGGATGCGGTGGGCATTGGCCGTCGCGGCGGAGAACCGCATGAGCAGCGTCGGGTCGGTGCGGAACTCCCACTGCGCGTCGCCGTCGGCGACGATCGGCGGGCCGGCCGGGGTCATCGCGGCAGCCGGGTCTGGCGCCGGGCGCTTCGCCGGATCGGAACCAGACTGGCCCCGCTCGCTGGCGCTCCCGGCGGCCGCCGCCTCGCGATAGATGATGTTCTGCTTCTCGACGACGGCGGGCGTGCCGTCGGGGGCGAACAGCGTCGTCGACGTCACGACGATGACGAGCTGTCCGCTGCGACCGTTCTTCTCGGTCACCGACTCGACGGTGGCCTCGCGGCGGACCTCGTCACCGACGCGCAGCTCTCCGTCGAAGGTCACCGAGCCGCCGGCGAACATCCGGCGCGGCAGTTCCACCGGGGGGAGGAAGGACCCGCGGAACGGATGCCCGTCAACGCTCAGCTGCGACGACGGCGCCCAGCGCGGCAGTGCGACCCAATGCCACAGCGGCGGCAACGGGTCGCCGACCGCCGGTGCGGGCAGCCCGTCGTCGAACAGGGTCGCCAGCGCCGTCACGGGACCGGGGTCGAGGAATTCGGTGGAGGTGACCGTGTGCGGCTCCCACGCGGCGGCCGCCATCACATGTACCGCCCGCCGGTGACCTCGAGGACCGTGCCGGTCATGTACGAGGAGAGGTCACTGGCGAGGAACAGGGCGACCTTGGCGATCTCGTCTGGCTCGCCGGCGCGGCCCATCGGGATCTCGGCCATCTTGGAATCCCAGGCGTCCTTGGGCATCGCCTCGGTCATCGCGGTGCGGATCAGGCCGGGCTGGATGGAGTTGACGCGCACCCCCTTCGGGGCGACCTCGCGCGCGGCGGCCTTGCTCAGGGCGACGATGCCCGCCTTGGCGGCGGCGTAGTTGCTCTGGCCGAAATTGCCGACCTTGCCCGAGATCGACGACATGTTGATGATCGAGCCGCTGCCCTGTTCGCGCATGATCTCCGCGGCCAGCTTGGTGCCCAGCCAGGTGCCCTTCAGGTGGACCGAGATGACCTGGTCGAACTGCTCCTCGGTCATCTTCCGCAGCGAGGCGTCGCGGGTGATCCCCGCGTTGTTGACCATGACGTCGACGGAACCGAAGCGGTCCTGGGCGGCCTTGAGCAGCGCCGCGACATCGTCGGCCGAGGTGACGTTCGCGGCGACGCCGGACGCGACGTCGGCGCCGAGGTCGGCGGCGGCCGTGGCCACCGCGTCGGCGTTCATGTCGCCGAGGACCACGTTCGCGCCGGAGGCGATGAAGCGCTTCGCGATGGCCAGGCCGATGCCCTGGGCGGCGCCGGTGATGACGGCGGTCTTGCCGGAGAGGAGTGCGTCAGACATGTGGGTATTCCGTTCTGGGTTGTTGCGGGAAGGTCAGCTGCCGGTGCGGGCGAGGATGCGCTGAGCGCGGTCGAGGACGGGTTTGTCGATCATCTCGCCGTCGAGGACCGCCACCCCGTCGCCCTCGGCGATCGCCTCCAGGACGCGCCGCGCCCACACCTGCTCGGCCTCCGTCGGGGCGAAGGCCGATGCGACGGTGGGCACCTGCCGCGGGTGGATGCACAGCTTGCCGGCGAACCCGAGGCGTCGGGCGGCGGTGGTCTCCGCGGCGATCTTGTCGGTGTCGTCGACGGCGGCGGTCACGCCGTCGACCGGTCCGCTGAGTCCGGCGGCGGCCGACGCGAGGACCAGGTTTCCGCGGGTCGCGGCGAGTGCCTGCTGGTCGACCGGGTCGATGCCGAGTTCGGCGGCGAGGTCGAAGCTGCCCAGCGCGAGGCGTTGGATGCCGGGCACCCGGGCGATCTGGGCGGCGTCCACCACGCCGCGCGCGGTCTCGACGAGCGCGATCATGACCGGTACCAGCCCGCGAGCGGCACCGATGCGGCGCAGCTGTTCGGGATCCTCGGACTTGGGCACCATGATGGCGCAGCGCAGACCGTCGAGGGCGGCGAGATCGGCGCGCAGCAACCCCGAGTTGGGGGCGTTGACGCGGACCACGCATTCGTTGCCGGCTGCGACGAACCTCTCGACGTTGCGACGGGCGGCGTCCTTCTCGTCGGCGCCCACCGCGTCCTCCAGGTCGAGGACGACCAGATCGGCGCCGGCCCCCATCGCCTTCTCGAAGCGCTCGGGCCGGTTGCCCGGGACGAACAGGAAGGTCGCGGCCGTGCGGACGCGGTGGGCGAGGCTGCGGTCCGCGAGGGCGGGACCGTCGATGTCGTAGGTGTTGGGCATCAGCCCTTGGCCTCCTTCTTGGCTTGTTTGACCAGTCCGCCGCCGATGATGAGGCGTTGGATTTCGCTGGTGCCCTCGTAGAGGCGCAGGAGGCGGACGTCGCGGTAGATGCGTTCGACGGGCATCTCCCGCATGTAGCCGGAGCCGCCGTGGACTTGGACGGCTTTGTCGGCGACTTGGCCGACCATTTCGGTGCAGTAGAGCTTGGCGACCGACGGGGCGATGCGACGGTCTTCGCCCGTGACCCATTTCTGTGCGGCGTCGCGGGCGAGGGCTCGTCCGGCCATGATGCCGGTCTGCATGTCGGCGATGTGGGCTTGGACCAGTTGGAAGTCGCCGATGGGGGTGCCGCCCTGGGTGGTGACGGCGACGTGGCGCAGGGATTCGTCGAGTGCGCGTTGCGCGGCACCGACGGCGAGGCCGGAGATGTGGACGCGACCGCGGGCCAGGGAGATCATCGCGGCGCGGTAGCCGGTGTCGACGTCGCCGCCGACCAGCGCCGAGGCGGGGACGCGCACGCCGCTGAAGGAGACGTTGGAGGTCCAGGCGCCCTGTTGGCCCATCTTGGCGTCATGCGGGGCGACGGACAGTCCGTCGGCGTCGCCGGGGACGAGGAAGACCGCGATGCCGGGTCCGTTCTCGTCGGCGGGGCGGGTGCGGGCGAAGGTGACGAACAGGTTGGCGGTCGGGGCGTTGGTGATGAAGCACTTCTCGCCGTCGATGACCCAGTCGTCGCCGTCCTGGACGGCCTTGGTGCGCAGGCCGGCCGGGTTGGAGCCGGCGCCGGGCTCGGTCAGCGCGAAGGAGGCCACCACGTCGCCGGAGGCGATGCCGGGGAGCCAGGTGGCCTTCTGCTCGTCGGTGCCGAAGTTGACCAGGACCTGACCGGCGATGCCGTTGTTGGTGCCGAACATCGAGCGCAGGGCGAGTGCGGTGTAGCCGAGTTCCATCGCCAGCTCGACATCCTGGGCCAGGTCGAGTCCGAGGCCGCCCCACTCCTGCGGGATGGCGAAGCCGAACAGCCCCATGTCCTTGGCCTGTTGGCGGATGTCGTCGGGCATCGCGTCGTTGTCGGCGATCTCGGCCTCACGCGGGACGACGCGCGTGCGGACCCATTCGCGCACCGAGTCCCGGATCTGGGCGAAATCCTCCGCGTCGACCTCGGGTCCGGCGATGGCTGGGCTGGTTTCTGGCATGTGCTCTCTCCTGTCGGATGTTCCCTGGTCCGCGTCGGAAAGCCTATTGCCGTTCCTACCCGGTGTGATCGTCACAAGACAAACCGAACTTGTGTGATCCGACCCACGTCCGGTAAAGCATAATATACAATCCGTAATCAACGCAGCTTTCCCCACTCACGAGAGGACACATCATGCCGGGCTTGTACTACGAGGAGTTCGAAGTCGGACAGGTTATCGAGCACGAGGTGCGCCGCACGGTGACCGAGGCCGACAACGTGCTGTTCTCGACGATGACGTTGAACATGGCGCCGTTGCATCTGGACGCGGAGTACTCGTCGCACTCGATCCACGGGCAGCGCCTGGTGAACAGCCTGTTCCTGCTCGGCCTGGTGTGCGGCATCTCGATGCAGCAGACCACCTACGGCACCACGCTGGGCAACCTCGGCTTCACCGAGACGAAGTTCCCCAAGCCGACCTTCCACGGCGACACCATCCGGGTGCGCACCGAGATCGTCGCGATGCGGGAGTCGAAGAAGCGCGACGACTCGGGCATCGTGACCTTCCGCCACCAGGGCATCAACCAGCGCGACGAGGTCGTCTGCGACACCTTGCGCGTCGGCCTGATGATCAAGAAGTCCTCGCTGGAGAAGTAGGCGACGACTATGGGAGCCCACAGCAAAGACACCCTCGACTGGGTGCCCGGTCCCGACGTCGTCGCGCGCAGCCGGTTGTTCGCCGCGTTGCGCAGCTGGGGATACTCCGGCGACCGGGCCGGCTTCGCCGAGATGAACGAGCGGGCCATCGCCGATCCGGAGTGGTTCTGGCGAGCCGTCGTCGAGGACTTGAACGTCGACTTCACCGCGCCCTTCACCAAGGTCCTCGACGAGTCCGAGGGCAAGCCCTTCCCCAAATGGTTCCCCGGCGGCCGCATCAACCTCGCCCAGCTGACGGCGCATCGGCACGCCGAGGGACCGCTGCGCGAGAAGACCGCCGTCGTCTACGAGGGCGACTCCGGGCAGCGCCGCACCCTGACCTACGGCGAACTCGACCTGGCCGTGCGCGAATTCGCCGCCAACCTCGCGGCCTTCGGCGTCGGCAAGGGCGATCGGGTGGTGCTCTTCATGCCGGTGGTCCCCGAGGCCGTCGTCGCTTTCCTCGCGACGGCGATGCTCGGCGCGGTCGCGGTGCCGACGTTCAGCGGATACGCCGCCGACGCGCTGTCCACCCGCATCCAGGACTCGCAGGCCAAGGTGCTGGTCACCGCCGACGGCACCACCCGACGCGACAAGACCGTCGAGATGAAGACGACGGCCGACGAGGCGCTGGCGCTCTCGCCGAGCGTGACCAACGTCGTCGTCGTGCGGCACCTGGGCACCGACGTCGCGATGACACCTGGGCGCGACGTGTACTTCGACGAGCTGCCGAAGGACCCGGCCGTCGAGACCGCCGAGACGGAGTCGAACGACCCGCTGTGCCTCGTCTACACCTCGGGCACCACCGGCCGGCCCAAGGGGATCGTGCACAGCCACGGCGGGTTCGCCGTCAAGTGCGCGGTCGACTTCGCCTACGGATTCGACGTCGACGACACCGACACGGTCAGCTGGATCACCGACCTCGGCTGGCTCGTCGGGCCGATGCTGTTCACCGGGCCGCTGCAGCTGGGCGCGACGATCGTCATGATCGAGGGGCTTCCCGTCCATCCGACCCCCAGCCGGATGTGGGATGTCCTCAACCGCAACGAGGTCACCGTCGCCGGTATCGCCCCGACCGCCGCGCGCGCCATGCGGGCCGCCGGCGACGACGCCGTCCGCGAGGTGCCCACGCTGAAGGCCTTCGTCTCCACCGGTGAGGCCTGGGACGAGCCGACCTGGTGGTGGCTGTTCACCGAGATCGGGCAGCGCACCCGGCCGATCATCAACTTCTCCGGCGGCACCGAGGTCGGCGGCGGACTCATCATCGGCTATCCCGGTATGGCGGCCCCGGCCGCCGCGTTCACCGATCCGCTGCCCGGCATCGACGTCGCCGTCCTCGACGACCAGGGCAATCGCGTCGTCGGGCAGATCGGCGAACTCGCGGTGCTCAACACCTTCCCGGGCATGACCCACGCGTTCTGGGGCGATCGCGATCGCTACCTCGCCACCTACTGGGACCGGTTCGACGGCGTCTGGATCCACGGCGACCTCGCCAGCGTCGACGAGGAGGGCTATTGGCGGATCCACGGCCGCTCCGACGACACGCTCAAGCTGTCCGGCCGCCGCGTCGGCCCGGCCGAGATCGAGGCGGCCGTCCTCAAGGACGGGCGGATCGCCGAGGTGGCGGTCATCGGCGTTCCCGACGAGGCGCGCGGCATGCGTGCCGTCGCCTTCGTCGTGCCGCGCGCGGCCGACGCCGATCCCGCCGATCTGGAACGCACCGCGGCGCGCAACACGGGTAAGGGCTTCGCGCCGGAACTCGTCGTCGTGCCGACGCTGCCGAAGACCAAGAACGGCAAGATCATGCGCCGCCTGATCCGCTCCCGGTTCCTCGGCGAGCCCACCGGTGACCTATCCGCGCTCGACCCGACCACCCCGATCGACAACATCCCGACCCGCTAGGACCGCCGCCGATCCGGCGAGACATCCGGCCCCGAACGCCAACCAGGAGAGAACATGGCCACCGACGCCCCCGATTTGGACCTGATCCGCAGCACCGTCAGCGAGCTGGCGCGCAAGTACGACAACGACTACTGGCTCGACTGCGACCGCAACCACAAGTACCCGTGGGAGTTCGTCAAGGCCTTCGCCGCCGGTGGCTGGCTGGGGGCGATGATCCCCGAGGAGTACGGCGGGCTCGGCCTGGGGCTGCAGGAGTGCGGCGTGATGATGGAGGAGATCGCCGCCTCCGGTGCCGGGATGAGCGGTGGCTCGGCCATCCACTTCTACGTCTTCCCGCCCGCGCCGATCATCAAGTACGGCTCGGAGGAGATGAAGAAGAAATATCTGCCGCAGATCGCGTCGGGTGAGATGCTGCTGGCCTTCGGCATCACCGAGCCGACCGCCGGAGTCGACACGTCGCGCATCAAGACCAAGGCGGAGAAGGTCGACGGCGGCTGGAAGATCAACGGCCAGAAGGTGTTCATCACCAACGCCCAGAACGCGCACCGCATCCTGCTGCTGGCCCGGACCTCGCCGCGCGACCCGGAGCACCCGCTGCGCGGCATGACGATCTTCTGCGCCGAGATGAACCGCGACAACGTGACGGTGCGCGAGATCGACAAGATGGGCCGCGCCGCGATCGACACCAACGAACTCTTCATCGATGACCTGTTCGTCGCCGACGAGGACGTGGTCGGCGAGGTCGGGCGCGGCTTCAACTACATCATCGACGGACTGAACCCGGAGCGGATCGTCGTCGGTCTCGAAGGCGTCGGCATCGCGCGCGCCGCGCTGGAGATCGCCGCCGAGTACGCCAAGAACCGTGTCGTCTTCGACCGCCCGATCGGGCAGAACCAGGCCGTCGCCCACCCGCTGGCCGACTCCTGGATCCGCATCCAGGCGGCCCGGCAGGTGGCGATGAACGCAGCCAGGCTGTTCGACGAGGACAAGCCCTGCGGACCCGAGGCGGCTGCCGCGAAGTACCTCGGCGCCGAGGCCGGCTTCGAGACCGCCAACCGCGGGTTCTCCACGCTCGGCGGCTACGCGTACGCGAAGGAGTACCACATCGAGCGACTGCTCCGGGAGGTGCGATTGCTCCCCAACGCGCCGTTCTCCCAGGAGATGGTGCGCAACTTCATCTCGCAGCAGGTCCTCGGCCTCCCGCGGTCGTACTGATGGCCGGACCCCTCGGCGGAGTCCGCGTCCTCGTCCTCGCGGGCATGGGGCCGGTGCCCTTCGTCTCGATGATGCTCGCCGACATGGGCGCCCACGTCGTCCGCGTCGACCGGCCGTCGAATAGGGCCGCCCGCGCGCTCGCGACGACGAAGGGCCTGACCCCCGAGCGCGACGTCGTCAACCGCGGCGTCGACTCGATCGTCGTCGACCTCAAGTCCGAGGAGGAGAAGGCGCGGCTGCTCGAGCTGATGGGCAAGGCCGATGCCTTCATCGAGGGCTACCGCCCGGGGGTCGTCGAACGGCTCGGCATCGGTCCCGACGTCGCGCTCGCGGCCAACCCGCGGCTCGTCTACGCCCGGCTCACCGGATATGGGCAGGACGGGCCGCGGTGCCACGACGCCGGTCACGACATCAACTACGTCGCACAATCCGGCGCCCTGCAGGCCATGGCCCGCCACGGCGAGGCGCCGCGCCCGCCGATCAACCTGCTCGGCGACTATGCCGGTGGCGGGGCGATCGGCGCGTTCGGCATCGTGTGCGCGCTGTTCGCGGCCCGCGAGTCGGGGTGCGGGCAGGTCGTCGACGCGGCGATGGTCGACGGGGTGTCGCTGCTGACCGCGCGACTGCACAGCCTGCGCGGCTGCGGTCTGTACTCCGACGAGGCGGGCACGAACGATCTCGATTCGGGTGCGCCGTTCTACGAGACGTACCGCTGTGCCGACGGGCGCTATCTGGCGGTCGGCGCGCTGGAACCCGACTTCTACGCGATCTTCCTGGCCGGCCTCGGCGTCGACACGTCCGCGTGGCCGGAGCAGACCGATCGGTGCCGCTGGGACGAGCTGCGCACGTTGATCGGCGACACGATCGAGACCCGGACGCGTGACGAGTGGGCGCGGGTCTTCGCCGGCACGGACGCCTGCGTCTCGCCGGTGCTGGACTTCGCCGAAGCGGCCGCCGCCGACCACAACCTCGCGCGCCGCGTCTACACCGACGTCGACGGGATACAGCATCCCCACCCGGCACCGAGGTTCTCCGCGACACCGGCGCGCGAGCCCGCGCGACCGCCGACCGAGCACCTCGGTGTGGACGTCGTGGCGCGGGCGTGGGGCGTGTAGTCGGCTGGGGTCGATCCGCGGAATCGGCGACCGCCGGACCCGCCGAATGGGACGGTTGACCTGAGCAGGTTCCATAAAATCGAAGATAGTGTTAGAAATAACGGTATGACCGATGTCACTTCGCGGCCCCTGGGTGGCGTTCGCGTGCTCGACCTCACCGTCGCGCTGTCCGGTCCGTACGCGACGCTCATCCTGGCCGCCCTGGGCGCCGAGGTGATCAAGATCGAATCCCCCGGCGGCAGCGACATCGCGCGGTTCAACCCGCCGTTCGCCACCCCCGACGGCGAGATGCACCTCGGCGCGATCGAGGAGGGGGATGTCTCGCTGTCGGTCCTGGCCCGCAGTCGCGGCAAGAAATCCGTCGAGCTCGACCTCAAGACCGAGCGGGGTCGCGAGCTCTTCTACGAACTCGTCCGGCACGCCGACGTCGTATTCGAGAACCTCAGCGATGGCGTCGTCGAGCGGCTCGGCGTCGATTACGAGACGTTGCGCGCGATCAACCCCGCACTGGTGTACGGCTCGTTGAGCGGCCTCGGCCGCCCCAGCGCCTTCCCCGGCACCAAGGCGATGGACATCATCGTGCAGGCGGTCGCCGGCGTGATGGACACGACCGGCGACGTCGACGGCCCGCCGCTGCGCTTCGGTCTCCCGATCGCCGACCTGTTGGCCCCGCTGCACGCGGTGATCGGCGTGCAGGCGGCGCTGACCCAGCGGGAGAAGACCGGGCGGGGGCAGCACGTCGACGTGTCGATGCTGGAATCGCTGGCGTCGCTGCTGCCGTTCGAGCACCTCGACGTCCTGCAGCGCCAGGGCGGGTTCCCGCCGCGCTCGGGCAATTCGCACACCCGCCTCGCGCCCTTCGGCGTCTACGAGACGAAGGACGGGCACGTCTCGATCGCGGCTGCGTCGGATGCCTGGGTGGTCAGCCTCGTCGAGGCGATCGGCCGACCCGAACTCGCCGACGACCCCCGGTTCGTCGGCCGCGGCCCTCGCGCCGCCAACGCCGCGGCGCTCAACGACTACATCGAGGAGTGGACGCGGCAGCACACGACCGCCGAAGTCATCGAGGAGCTGTCGACGCGACGCGGCGTCCCCTGCGGGCCGGTGCGAACCGCGCTGGAAGTCCTCGACGACGAGTGGTTGGCGCAACGCGGCGCGATCACCCCGTTGCGGCGGGTGACCGGAGAGCCGCTGGACGCGGTGGCGCCGGGAGTGCCGATCGGCATGTCGGGAGCCCAGGTCTCAATCGACGAGGCGGCCCATGCGCTTGGGGCCGACACGGAAGCCGTGTTGACGGAGCTGGCAGGCGTTTCGCCTGCGGAAATGGCCGAGCTGCGAGAGCATCGGATCATCTGAGGCGGAATGGGTGATTGCCGTGAACGTCATGACCGAGACAAAGACCACGAACGGATTCCGCGCCGACCCGGACGGGGTATCGGGGACGCCGTATAGCGAGGCCGCGGCCACCGCGATCGCGAGTGCCGTCGGGGATCTCGACGACACGCCGGTGGTGCTGTTGGCCGCCGATCACCAGGCGCGGGCCGTCACCTTCGACGGTGCGCACGCCATCGTCGACGGGATGACCGGCCTGGGTATGCGGCCCGGTGTCCTGCTCGCCGAGGAGGAGATCGGCGTCAACGCGATCGGCACGCCGATCCAGTTGCGCAAGGGGATGTTCGTCCGCGGCGCCGAGCACGGCCTGTCGTCGTTCCAAGACTTCGCCTGCTACGGCCAGCCGGTCGTCCACCCGATCACCCGGCGCCTCGAAGGCGTCGTGGTGCTCGGCGGCCCGGTCGACGCCGAGAACCGCTACTACCCGATGCTCGCCCGACGCGTCGCCGGGGAGGTCGCCGACCAACTGCACGCCACGTCGCCCAGCGCGCACCGCAGGCTGTTCGCCGCGTTCCGGCACGCGGCGCAGGGCAAGTCGCGCGCGGTCGTCGCGCTGACCAAGGGGCTCACCCTCGCCACCCCGACGGCGCTGGACATGATCGGTCCGGAGGACCACGCCGCGTTGCGGGCCTACGCCCGGGAGGCGGCGGTGCTGCCGGGTTCGGCCGAACACCGGCTGACCCTCGCCTCGGGCGAGGCGGTGCGGCTGCGGTGCAGCGGAATCGACGGGGTGGACGGCAGCCTGCTGGAGTTGGTCGGCGCCGCCCGCGGCCCGCGTCGGCGCGACACGGCAGACCACTCGGTTGCCTTCCCGCTGCTGGTCGTCGGCGAGGTGGGCACCGGCCGTACCCATCGCGCCCGGATGCTCGTCGGCGATGGTGCGACGGTGCGCGATGCGGCCGACGTGGCGCGCGGCGGGGAGGTCGGGTGGACCGACGACGTGCTGCGCCTGCTCGGGTCGCCGGGTGCGGCGGTGGTGCTGGAGAACATCCAGTTCGTCTCCGAGGCTGGCACCGCGCTGTTGGCGCGCGCGGTCGAGTCGTCGGGGCGCGAGGTCGTGCTCACGGCCACCCCCGGGGAGCACCTGCACGGCGCACATGCCGGGCTGGTCGCGGTCTGCGCCGACCGCGAGGAATTGGTGCCGTTGCGCCGCCGCAGCCACGAGATCCCGCGACTCGCCCGCGAGATGCTGTCGCAGGCCGCACCGCTGTCCGGGTTGCGGTTCACCGCCGAGGCGCTCGACGTGCTGTCGGCGCAGCCGTGGCCGGGCAACCTGACCGAACTGCGCCGGATCGTCGACGGGGCGGTCCGCCGTCGTTCCGCCGGCGACATCACCGTCGCCGATCTGCCCGCCACGCATCGGGAGTTCGCCGCCCCGGAGTCTCCGCTGCGCCGCGCCGAACGGGAGGCCATCGAAGACGCCCTCGCAGCGGTCGGCGGCAACAAACAGCGCGCCGCGGTCCACTTGGGCGTCAGCCGGTCGACCCTCTACAACCGGATGCGGGCGCTGAAGATGACCGGAACGGTCGCGCAGCGCGCCTAGCTCAACCCGTTCGCGGCGGGTGCCGCCGTCGGTGTTGGGTGGGGGTCTCGATACACCGTTCTCGGCTAGCGCCTCACCCGGCACTCGACCACCCACCGGACCGTCCAGCCAGATGGTCGGCGAGTCCCCAACACGGTGGTCGAGTGACCTCGCCTCACCCGGCACTCGACCACCCACCGGACCGCCCAGTCAGATGGTCGGCGAGTCCTCAACACCGACCGGGCAGCCCAGCCAGATGGTCGGCGAGTCCCCAACACGGTGGTCGAGTGACCTCGCCTCACCCGGCACTCGACCACCCACCGGACCGCCCAGTCAGATGGTCGGCGAGTCCTCAACACCGACCGGGCAGCCCGGCCAGATGGTCGGCGAGTCCTCAACACCCCACCGGGCAGCCCAGCCAGGTGGTCGGCGAGTCCCCAACACGGTGGTCGAGTGACTTCGAGGCGCTAGCCGAGAAGTCGTATCGAGACCCCCGCAACCGACCACCATCCCTATCACTACCGGTGGGAAACGGTGTGCAGAACATTGGACATTTGCGTGGCCCACGTCACGTTAGCGTCGGATCATGATCCGGGCCGATCCCCGTTGGCGACACCCGGATCGGTCGTTTGCCGCGGTACCAGGAGTCTCGTGGCCCGAGTGGATGGAGGCCCGCGATGGCGCAGGACGGTGTTTTCGGGGCGTTGGTGAAGCCGGAATCGATGCTGATCGACGGTGAGTGGGTGGCGGCAGTCGAGGGCGGCACGCTGCCGGTGATCGATCCCGGCACCGAACAGCAGATCGGTGCCGTCGCGCTGGGCACCGCCGCCGACGTCGACCGGGCTGTCGAGGTCGCGCGCCGGGCGTGCGACGAGGAGCGGTGGATGCGCCTGTCGGCCCAGCATCGCTCGGCCGTGATGTGGAAGCTCTCCGACCTGATCGCGGAGAACGCCGACGAGCTCGCGCGCCTGGAGAGCATGGACGTCGGCATGCCGGAGCCGACGGCGAAGGCGATGATCACCGAGGCGGTCAACATGTACCGCTACTTCGCCGGATGGGCCGACAAGGTCTACGGCGTCAGCGCCGAGATCGGCCCGGCGGAGATGCGGTTCCAGGGCTTCACCCGAAAGGAGCCGGTGGGCGTCGCCGCGCTCATCACGTCGTGGAACGCGCCGATGATCGGCAACGCCATGAAACTCGCACCGGCGCTGGCCGCCGGCTGCGTCACGATCCTCAAGCCGTCCGAAGAGGCGCCACTGTCCACCCTCGCCCTCGGCGCCCTCGCGCTACAGGCCGGGGTGCCGGCCGGAGTCGTCAACGTCCTGCCCGGCCTGGGCTCGGTCGTCGGCGCCGCACTGACCGCCCACGACGGGGTGGACAAGGTGAGTTTCACCGGCTCCACCGCCGTCGGCAAACAGATCGTGCAGGCCGCCGCGGGCAACCTGAAGAAGCTCTCGCTCGAACTCGGCGGCAAGTCGCCGATGATCGTGCTACCCGACGCCGACATCGACGCCGCCGTGCCCGCGCTGGCGGTCGGCATGTTCTGGAACAGCGGCCAGATCTGTACCGCGGGCACCCGCCTGCTGGTGCACTCCGACATCGCCGACCAGGTCGCGCAGGGGGTGGCCGAAGCGGGCAAGGCGATGAAGATCGGCTACCGCACCGAGCCGGGAGTCGAATTGGGGCCGCTGGTCTCGCAGCGCCAACTCGACCGCGTCGAGGGTTATGTGGCGAAGGGCCGCGAGGCCGGAGCCACCGTCTTGAGCGGCGGCCGGCGCGTCGGGGACAAGGGCTACTACTACGAGCCGACCGTCCTGACCGATGTCGACCCGTCGATGGCGGTGGTCGAAGAGGAGATTTTCGGGCCGGTCCTGGGCGTCCTGTCCTACGACGAGATCGACGAGGCCGTCGCGGTGGCCAACGGCACCTCCTATGGACTCGCCTCCAGTGTGTGGACCAGGGATATCAACAACGCGCTCACGGTGGCCCGCAAGTTGAAGGCCGGGCGCGTCAACATCAACATCCACCGGGCCGGCGGCGTCCAGCTGCCCATCGGCGGATACAAGCAGTCGGGTTGGGGGCGCGAGTGCGGGCCGGAAGGTATCGCCGAGTTCCTCGAGACCAAATCCGTCGTCACCCGCATGTGGGCCTGACGCCCCGGCCCGTCACGACCACATCATCAGCAAGTTGAAGTCTCACCAACGGAAGTCGACGTCCCAAATCGGACCCGGCACACGAATAAAGGAATGCAGTATGAAGCGCAAGTCACGGATGGGGGCCCGCCAAATCTTCGGTGGCCTGTTCGCAGTATTCGCCCTGATCGTTGGATTGGTCGTCGCGCCCACCGCGGCTGCTGATCGAGCTGCGGCGGCACCCGGGCAAGCGGCCCCGGGACATCCGGCCCAGCCGTCGAAGTTCCTGCTGGTCGCCGGAATCGACGTCGGGCAGATCGCGGTGATGCGGGTGCACGACAACGGGCGGCTGAGTCTGCTCCGGCACTATCCGACCGGCAGGATGAGCATGTCGCTGAAGGTGGCCCAAGACGGGCGCACCGTGTACGTGAGCCACGTCGCCGACAGCGCCATCACGGTCTACCGTCTGTCCGATACCGGCGTGCTGCGTCCGATTCAAAAATTCTCGACCCCGATGCCGCCGGTGACCGTGGTGCCCTCGGTGGACAGCAAGTACCTGTTCGCCGCCATGGGCATGGGCAAGGTCGCCACGTACCGGATCACGCCGTCGGGCGCTCTGGCCAGGACTGGACTCGCGGCGGAGCAACTCGGCGGAACGATTGCCCCGATGGTGACCGTGGATCCGAATGGAAAGTTCGTCCGGGTGACGAGTGCCTTCGAGAACGCGGTGAAGAGCTACCGCATCGGACCCGGCGGCAAGTTGCTTCCGATCGGCAGGGTTTCGACGGGGATGACCCCGGTCAACGGCATGACGACGCCGGACAACCGCTTCTTCTACGTCGCGCACGAGGACACCTTCAACGTCATCGGCTACCGCATCCTGCCCAGTGGAAACCTGGTGCAGATCGGCAACTGGTACACGGGTCCGATCACGCACGAGGCGCGGGTCAGCCCGGATGGCAAGTGGCTGTACGCGCCCGCCGTCGGCGGCGGCGGCGTCACCGTCTTCCGCATCCTCGGCAACGGGCAGCTCGCGAAGCTGAAGGGATCGCCGTTCAATCCCGGCGGGCCGATTTCGACCTCGACCCTGGTCGTGCCGAATCCGCGCTTGCCGTTCGTCTACGCGGTCGACACGCTGAGTCCGGGACAAGGCGGCGGGACGCACGTCAAGACGATGCGCGTCCTTCCGAACGGGGCGCTGAAGGCCGTCGCAAGTACCGACATGGGCCTGAACACCATCGACGGCCCGGTCGCGGCACTGGCCGGCTGACCGACTCCATCACGACGAAAGCCCCCGCCTCGCGGCGGGGGCTTTCGTTGTTCTCGTCCGGTAGGCCCGGTGACTAGCCTTTGGCTTCCTTCTTGGCTTGTTTGACCAGTCCGCCGCCGATGATGAGGCGTTGGATCTCGCTGGTGCCCTCGTAGAGGCGCAGGAGGCGGACGTCGCGGTAGATGCGTTCGACGGGCATCTCCCGCATATAGCCGGAGCCGCCGTGGACTTGGACGGCTTTGTCGGCGACGTGGCCGACCATCTCGGTGCAGTAGAGCTTGGCGACCGACGGCGCGATGCGACGGTCCTCCTCGCTCACCCACTTGGCCGCCGCATCGCGGACCAGGGCGCGTCCGGCCATGACCCCGGTCTGCATGTCGGCGATATGTCCCTGCACCAGTTGGAAGTCCCCGATGGGGGTACCGCCCTGAGTGGTCACTGCGACGTGGCGCAGCGATTCGTCCAACGCCCGCTGGGCCGAGCCGACGGCCAGCGCGGCGATGTGGACACGGCCGCGGGCCAGGGAGATCATCGCGGCCCGGTAGCCGGTGTCGACATCGCCGCCGACGACGGCCGACGCCGGTACGCGCACCCCGGAGTACGCGACGTTCGCGGTCCACGCGCCCTGCTGCCCCATCTTGGCGTCGTGCTGCGCCACCGAGACGCCCTCGGTATCCGCCGGGACCAGGAACACGGCGATGCCGGGTCCGTTCTCGTCGGCCGGCCGGGTGCGGGCGAAGGTGACGAACAAATCGGCGGTGGGGGCGTTGGTGATGAAGCACTTCTCCCCGTCGATGACCCAGTCGCCGTTGTCCTGCTGTACTGCTCGGGTGCGCAGGCCGGCCGGGTTGGAGCCGGCGCCGGGCTCGGTCAGCGCGAAGGAGGCCACCACGTCGCCGGAGGCGATCTTCTCCAGCCACTGCGCCTTCTGCTCGTCGGTGCCGAAGTTGACGAGCACCTGGCCGGCGATGCCGTTGTTGGTGCCGAACATCGAGCGCAGCGCCAGGGTGGTGTAGCCGAGTTCCATCGCCAGTTCGACGTCCTGGGCGAGGTTACAGCCGAGGCCGCCCCACTCCTGCGGGATGGCATAGCCGAACAGCCCCATGTCCTTACAGGCCTGGCGGATGTCGTCGGGCATCGCGTCGTTGTCGGCGATCTCCCGCTCCCGCGGCACAACCTTGGTCCGCACGAACTGTTTGACCTGGGCGAGAACCTGCTCGAAATCCTCCGAACTCAACTCGGGCATGGACAACACCTGCACTTCCTGTCAGAATCTACTAATACGTTAGAAAACAGTATCTCGCCTGGTTCGGCTGAGCAAGGGCGCGCGCAAGTCTCACCGCCCATCGGTATCGGTCATATGTAGTAGAGAACTCATACCTGTGGCAGATGTGCTCGGCGGACCGCCCCACGACACTGGAATCAGTGGGGTCATGGCTACGTGTGATCCCGACCGGCCAGGCTGAGGAGGTCGACGGTGACCGGGATTGACTACTCGAAGGTGTTCATCGATGGGAAGTGGGTCGACTCGTCGTCCCCCGCCACCGTGGAAGTGATCAACCCCTACGACGAGACGGTCGTCGCGACCATCCCGGCCGGGACCACCGACGATATGGACCGGGCGGTCGCCGCGGCCCGGACCGCCTTCGACGAGGGGCCGTGGTCCAGGCTGCCCCTCGCGGAGCGCATGGACGCGCTGCGCCGTCTGCGCGAGATCCTCGCCGGACAGCAGGAGGAGTTGGCGCAGGTCGTCACGAAGCAGATGGGCTGCACCATCACCCAGGCCCGCACCATCCAGATCCCCGGGCCGCTCGCCCTGATCGACACCTTCCTCGACCTGGCGACCACGTTCGAGTGGAGCGAGGTGCGCGCGGGCGGGGGAGCGCATTCGCTGGTCACCCGGGAACCGGTAGGCGTCGTCGCCGCGGTCGTCCCGTGGAATTCGCCGATCACCGTCGCGGTCATCAAGATGGCGCCGGCCCTGCTCGCCGGCGCGACGATGGTCCTCAAGCCCTCACCGGAGGCGCCGCTGGACCTCTACTACCTGGCCGACGCGGTGCGCGAGGCCGGCATCCCCGACGGCGTGGTGAACCTCGTGACCGCCGACCGGGCGGAGAGCGAATACCTGATCAGCCATTCCGGCGTCGACAAGGTGGCGTTCACCGGCTCGACGGCCGCGGGGGCGCGCATCGCGTCGATCTGCGGCAACGACCTGCGGCGCTGCAGCCTGGAACTCGGCGGGAAGTCGGCGGCCGTCATCCTCGACGACGCCGATCTCGACACCGTCATGGAATCGGTGCGGCGCTTCTCGCTGCGCTACAACGGGCAGGCCTGCAACAACAAGACCCGCATCCTCGCGTCGGCGAAGCGCAAAGACGAGGTCGTCGACCGGCTCGTCGGCCTGCTGGCGAGCATGCCCGTCGGCGATCCGATGGACCCGGACACCCAGATCGGACCGGTCGTCAGCGCCCGGCAGCGCGACCGCATCGAGGGATATATCGACGGGGCCAAACGCGACGGCGCGACCCTCGTCGTCGGCGGCGGGCGCCCGGCCGACCAGCCCACCGGATGGTTCGTCGAACCCACCCTGTTCGCCGATGTCGCCCCCGATTCCACCCTCGCGCAGGAGGAGGTGTTCGGCCCGGTGCTGGGCGTCATCACCTACGCCGACGAGGAGGAGGCGGTGGCGATCGCCAACAACTCCACCTACGGGCTCAGCGGCTCGGTGTTCTCCGCCGACGCACAGCACGCACTCGATGTCGGGAAGCGGATTCGCACCGGGACCATCGAGGTCAACGGTGCGACCGCCGGCTTCTACGCGCCGATCGGCGGATTCAAGAACAGCGGAATAGGGCGCGAGGGCGGTATCGAGGGGTTCGACGAATACGTCGAGGCGAAGTCCTTCGGCCTCCCCGCCGACCTGGCTGCGACGCTGACCGCCTGAGACGGCGGCTGACCGGGGGGGGGCATCCCCGAGCCATCAGTCCAGGCAGAACTCGTTGCCCTCGGGATCGGCCATCACGATATGCCCGGCCGCCATCGGCGGCGTCGGCTCGTGCCGCTCCAGGCGGCGTGCGCCGAGTGCCACCAGGCGGTCGCACTCCTGCTCCAGGGCGGCCATCCGCTCGTCGCCGGTGAGACCGGGCGCGGCGCGGATGTCGAGATGGACGCGGTTCTTCGCCGCCTTGCCCTCCGGGACCCGCTGGAAGAACACGCGCGGACCCCGGCCATCGGGGTCTTCGACGGCCGACCGCTCGTTGCGGGCTCCCTCCGGCACGCCGAGACGTGCGAGGAACTCGTCCCAGGCCGCCAGCGGATCGGCGCCGACCGGCAGATCGACGCCGGGAGGGCCGGGGATGACGTAGTGCAGGGCGTCGCGCCAGAAGGCGGCCAAGGCGCTCGGGTCGTGGCAGTCGAAGGTGATCTGCAGGTCGCGGCTCATGCGTGAAGTTCTATCAGTGAGCACTGACAATCAGTCCGCGGTGCCGGTCCCCGCGTCGCCGACGATGCCGGTGAGCATCAGTCGGAACATGGTCTCGGCGAGGTCGGCCTGGGAGCGGTCCGCCCGCTCGGGCCACTTGGAGAGCTGCTCGGCGGTGTGGACGACGAACAGGTGCAGGTCGGCCGGGTCGAGGTCGTCGCGAATGGCACCCTCCGCGACGGCGTCGGCGACCAGTCGGTCCCACAGTGCGGAGAAGGCCTGCAGGTGTGGGCGAAGGCGTTCGCGGACGTCGGCGGGCAGGGCGCGGTAGTGCCGGATGAGCGACGGTGAGGAGCTGCCCATCTCCATCCGGGCATCGATGAAGGAGCGGGTTGCGGCGAACAGTTTCTCGCCGGCGGTCGAGCCGTCGCCGAGGGCGTCGACGGCGGCGACGACCTGCTGGTGCGACCGGGTGACGGCGTCGCGCAGCGCTTCCTCGACCAGCTCCTCTTTCGAGTCGAAGTAGTAGTAGAGGCTGCCGGCTTGGAGGCCGGCGGCGTCGGCGATCGCGGAGAGTCGGGTGTGCTCGTAGCCGCGATCGGCGAGGACGTGGCCGGCGGCGGAGAGGATGCGGGCGCGCGTCGCCTCCGACTTCGCGGTGCGTCGCGGAGAGGCGGTGTCCTCGGATTCGGTTGTCGACATGGCTCCCCTCCCGGTCCCCGACGTCTCTGCTGCGGACGAAACGTCCTTCACGCTAGCTGTCGGAGCAGTCTAGCGGGAAACGTATATTGTCCTTTATCGAATGAAACATTAGAATTGTGGTCTACACCATCCCACCCGTCGATAGTGAGACGGATGGGTGCGACGCGGAAGCGAGGACGATCGATGCTGCTCGACTACACCGACTTGGCGAGCCGATTGGCGCAAGCCGGAGTGCCGGTGGCGGCCGAGCGACTGGTCGACGATCCGGCGGCCGCCGTCGCCGCCGCCGTCGAGATCGACGGCCCGGTCGTGATGAAGCTGATCAGCCGCAGCATCGTCCACAAGGCCGACGTGGGTGCCGTCATCCTCGACATCGCCGACGAGGACGACGCCGTCGCGGCGGCGCGGCGACTGGCCGACGTCGCGCAGGGGCAGGGCCTACCCGACGAGGCGTGGCACATCCTGGTGCAGCAGATGGTCGACACCAAGCGGCCGGAGGTCTTCGTCGGCCTCAAACGCGACGAGACCTTCGGGCCCATCGTCATCGTGAGCGCCGGGGGCAGCCTCGTCGAACTGCTGCCGGAGCGGGCCATCGCGGCCTGCCCGCTGACCGTCGACGAGGCCCACGAGCTGCTGCTCGGCACCACGCTGGGTACGGCATTGGGCGAGTTCCGCGGCCAGCCCGACGTGACGCGCGAGGTGGCCGAGGTGATCGCCGCGGCGTCGACCCTGCCCGAGCGCGAACCCGGCCTCGTCGAAGCCGACCTCAACCCGCTGGTCGTCACCGCGTCCGGCCCGCTGGTCGTCGACGCGCGGATGGCCGTCGAACCGGTCGAGACGCGGGTCGCCGGGGCGGCCGACGACGTCGTCGACCTGCGCCCCCTGTTGGAACCGCGCTCGATCCTGCTGGTCGGCGCGAGCGCCACCGCCCTGCAACCGGGAAACCGGGTGCTGCAGTACCTGCGCCAGCACGGCTACGCGGGGGAGGTCACCGTCGTCCACCCCACCGCGACCCAGATCGAGGGCTACCCGGCGGTCCCGTCGATCTCCGACATCCCGGCCGGGACCGTCGAGCTCGCGTGCGTCGCCGTCCCCGCGCAGGCGTGTGCCGACGTCCTCGAACAGTGCGGCCTGATCGGCGTGCCGGCCGCGGTCGTGATGAGTTCGGGCTTCTCCGAGGTCGGCGACAACGAGGCCGAGGCCGAGCTGGCCGCCGTCGCGCGCAAGCATCACATCGCGCTCTGCGGCCCGAACACCGTCGGCGTGATGAGTCCCGGCAGCAACGTGCACGTCTGCTTCTCCCAGGCGCAGAGCATGGCGACCATCCCGCACGGCCGCGTCGCACTGATCGCGCAGAGCGGTGCCCTGGGCGGCAGCCTCTCGTCGCAGGCGTGGGAGCGCGGCATCGGGATCAGCCACTTCATCAGCGTCGGGAACCAGGCGAGTCTGTCCATCGCCGACTACATCGACTACCTGGCCGACCACGAGACCACCGACACCATCGCCGTCGTCCTCGAAGGCGCCGGGGACGGACGCAAGCTCCTCGACGCGATCGCCAAGGCCAAGCGGATGGGCAAGACGGTTCTCGTCCTCAAGGTGGGGCGCACCGACGTCGGAGCGCGCGCGGTGCAGTCGCACACCGGCAGCATCGCCGGCGACTACGCGGTCTACGAGGCCCTGTTGCGCCGGGTGGGTGCCGTACCTGTCGACACCATCACCGAACTGCTCGACGCGCTGGCGGTCAGCGACTCCGGCGGCGGATTGCCCGCCGGAGCGCGCATCGGCATCGTCTCGACGTCGGGCGGGGCCTGCTCGATGCTGGCCGACATCTCCACCCAGGTCGGGTTCGAGGTCCCCGTCTTCGGCAAGGAGTTGCAGGGCAGGATCGGCGACGTCCTGCCCAGCTATGCGGCCATTGCCAACCCCGTCGACGTCACCGGCCGCGTCACCGCGGACCCGAGTATCTACGGCCAGACGCTGGAGCACATCCTGGCCTCCGACGAGGCCGATGCCGTCGCCGTGCTGGTGACCACCGTCGCCGATCCGATGGCCGAAGACCTGGCGGCCCAGATCACCAAGGCGCTCGCTACCACCGCCAAACCGGTGCTGGTGTCGTGGACGATCGCCGCCGAACTCGCCCCCAAGGGGCTCGGCCTGCTGCGCGACGCCGGTATCCCCGTCTTCGACGACCCGGCCCGCATGATCCGTGCCGCGCGCCTCGCCGGCGGATAGACCCGTCGGCGATGACGGGCTGACGACAACGACAGACGAAGAGGTAGGGCAGTAGAGATGACATATGCGACGTCCGGTCCGGGCTGCTACATCGACGGTGCGTGGGTGGACGGTACTGGCCCGGAGATGACTTCGACCAACCCGTCCACCGAGGAGGCGCTGTACGCGGCGACCTCCGCAGGCACCGAACAGGTCGAGGCGGCGTTGGCCGCCGCGCATCGCGAATTCCACGGCGGAGCGTGGCGCGCGCTGACCGGCGCGGAGCGCGCCCAGCTGTTGCGCAAGCTCGCCGACCTCATGGAGCGCGACGCCGACGAACTCATGGGGCTGATCGCCCGCGAGGTGGGCACCGCCATCAGCACCGCGCAGCAGCAGGTGCTCAGCCCGATCGCGTTCACCCGCTGGTTCGCCGATGCGGCGGAGCGCGGACCCGCCGACGGGTTGGAGCAGCAACTGCCGTTGCACTACGTGCCGGTGACGACGAGCAGCATGTTGCTGCGCGAACCGATCGGCGTCGTCGCCGCGATCGCCGCCTACAACTATCCGATCATGCTGATCGTGTGGAAGGTGTGTGCCGCCTTGGCCGCCGGTTGCACGTCGGTGCTGGTGCCGTCGCCCAAGGGGATCGCCTGCACGGTCGCGATCGTGCGTCTCATGGACGAGGCCGGCTTCCCGCCCGGCGCGGTCAACCTGGTGTTCGGCGGGCCGGAGGTCACCGAACAGGTCGTCGGTTCTCGCGCGATCGACATGGCCACCTTCACCGGCTCGGCCGCCGTCGGCACGATCATCCAGCAGCTCGCCGCCCCCAACCTCACCAAGGTCGTGCTGGAACTCGGCGGCAAGTCGCCGAACCTCATCCTTCCCGGCACCGACATCGACTCGACGATCGCCGGTTCGGCGCTGCGCTTCTGCGCCAACGCCGGTCAGGCATGTGGCGCGACGACCCGCACCCTGGTGCCGCGCACCGACTTCGACGAATTCGTGAAGAAGTCGGCGGAGTATATGGACGGGCTCGTCGTCGGGGATGCGAGCGACCCGAAGACCTTCGTCGGTCCGCTGATCAGCGAGGAGCATCTGCAGCGCGTCGAAGGCTATGTGCAACGGGCGGTCGACGCCGGTGCGACCATCGCGGTCGGCGGCAAGCGCGCCGAAGGTCTGTCGCACGGGCACTTCTACGCGCCGACGCTGGTCACCGGCGTCGACAATTCTTCGGAGATCGCGCAGGAGGAGCTGTTCGCCCCGGTGGCCGTCGTGCTGCCCTACGACGAGGTCGACGAGGCGGTCGAGCTGGCCAACGACTCCAGGTATGCGCTCAACGCCAACATCTGGGGGACGACGGTCGACGCGATCGACGTGGCGCGCCGTCTGCGCTCGGGCACGGTGACCATCAACGGAGGCGGTGGCCGTCGTCTCGACGCTCCCTGGGGTGGTCCGGGACATTCCGGTATCGGCCGCGAATGCGGCGAAGAAGGCTATCGAGAGTTCTTCGAGGTCAAGCACGTCCAGTGGCCCATACGGTAGGCCCGACGGTGGTCGAGTGTCGTAGGTGGGCGGTCTCGATACGGTTCCTCGCCTAGCGGCTCGGATCCACTCGACCACCGTCGGGGTGCGATTCGCGGTGGTCGAGTGGTGTCCCAACGGTGGTCGAGTGGTGACCCAACGGTGGTCGAGTGGTGACCCAACGGTGGTCGAGTGCCTTCGAGGCGCTAGCCGAGAAGGTGTATCGAGACCTCGTAACCCGACCATGCCAACTGCGCTGGGTGCGATGGCCTTTACCGTCACCGGGTCTCGATACGGTTCCTCGCCCAGGGGCTCGGATCCACTCGACCACCGTCGGGGCGCCGTAGATGGGTGGTCGAGTGCCGGCGAGGCGCTAGCCGAGTCGGTGTATCGAGACCTCGTAACCCAAATATGTCATCGCCGCTAGCCGCGATCGAACTTCTTTCGCGCCGATTCCTGGAGGCGATCGAAGTCGCCGTCGATCAGTGCCTGCCGCTTGGCCCGTGACCAATTCTGGACCTGCTTCTCGAATGCGTACGCCTCGACGATCGACTCGAACTCCGCCGCGTACTCGAGTTTCACCGGGCGTCGCCGTCTCGTGTACGCCGCCCCTTCGCCCTCGTTGTGTTGGTAGACGCGACGTTCGAGATCGGTGGTGCTTCCCACGTAGAAGCTGTCGTCCGCGCACCGCAGGATGTACATGTATGCCCCCATCGACTGATCATCGTCGGCGTCAGGGGTGTCCGCCACGGTGACTTCGAAGACCTGTGGACGGCGCCGAATTGTGGATATGTCGGTTGGCATTGTCGGGTCGCTTGGTCTCGATACGGTTCCTCGCCTTGCGGCTCGGATCCACTCGACCACCGTCGGGGTGCGATTCTCGGTGGTCGAGTGGTGTCCCAACGGTGGTCGAGTGCCTTCGAGGCGCTAGCCGAGAAGGTGTATCGAGACCTCGTTCACCGGCCCTAGTCGTTGATGTCGACGACGGCCCCGGAAGCTACGAGGCCGGCGATCTCTTCTTCCCCAAAACCCCACCGGGACAGGGTTTCTCGCGAATGCTGCCCGGGATACGGGGCGGGGCCCGCGATCGCGCCGGGCGTCTTGTCGAAGCGCGGGGCGGGGGCGGGCTGCTTGATGCCGTCGTGCTCGACGAAGACGTCGCGGCTCACGTTGTGGGCGTTGTCGCGCGCCTCCGCCATCGTGAGCACCGGTGAGTAGCAGGTCTCCAACCCAGCGAAGACCTCGTCCCATTCGTCGCGAGTCTTCGACTTGAACACCGCGGCGAAGCGGGCGCGCACGTCGGGCCACGTCGACTCGTCGTCCTGGGCGGGCAGTTCGTCGGGGGAGAAGCCCAGCGTCTCGATCATCACCCGGTAGAACTGCGGCTCGTTCGCGGCGATCGCGACGAACAGACCGTCGGCCGTCTCGTACGTGCCGTAGAACGGTGCCCCGCCGTCGTGGCGGTTGGCCTCGCGCTCCTCCGTCCACCTGCCGATCTGGGCGAGGCTGTGGACCATCCCGCCGAGCAGCGAGGCGCCGTCGATCATCGCCGCGTCGACGACCTGCCCTTCCCCGGTGCGCTGACTGCTCAGGATGCCCGCGACCACGCCGAAGGCGAGCAACATGCCGCCGCCGCCGAAGTCGCCGACCAGGTTCAACGGCGGCAGCGGTCGCTCCTTCGGTCCGATCGTGTGCAGCAGCCCGGTCAGTGCCAGGTAGTTGATGTCGTGGCCGGGGACCATCGCCATCGGACCGTCCTGACCCCAGCCGGTCATCCGGCCGTAGACGATCTTCGGATTCCGCGCGAGCACCGCGTCGGGCCCGATGCCCAACCGCTCGGCGACACCCGGCCGGAAGCCCTCGATGATGGCGTCGGCGCCCTCGGCGAGCTTCAGCACGGCCTCGACGGCGGACGGATTCTTGAGGTCGACGGCGACCGACTGCCGTCCGCGACGGTTGGCGAAATCGATCGGGAGCGGTGAATCGGGCTGATGCGCCAGCGCCTCGCCCGCCCGGTCCAACCGGATGACCTCGGCACCCATGTCGCTGAGCATCATGGCGCACCACGGCCCCGGGCCGATCGAGCCGACTTCGACGACCTTGATCCCGTCCAGCGGTCCCACGGTGGTTACTCCTTCTTCGTGACGAGTTCTTGGTGACGTTCTGCGAGTGATCCGGACCGGTCAGAGCTTGTAGTTCTCGAGCAGCCGCCGGCCGATGATCATGCGCTGGATGTCGGCGGTGCCCTCGCCGATCAGCAGCATCGGGGCCTCGCGGTAGAGCCGCTCGATCTCGTACTCCTTGGCGAACCCGTAGCCGCCGTGGATGCGGAAGGCGTCTTCGACCACCTCGCGGCAGTACTCCGACGCCAGGTACTTCGCCATGCCGGCTTCGAGGTCGTTGCGCTGCCCGGCGTCCTTGATGCGGGCGGCGCGCACCACCATCTGGTGGGCGGCCTCGACCTTGGTCCCCATCTCCGCGAGGCGGAACAGCACGGCCTGGTGTTCGGCGATCGGCTTGCCGAAGGTTTCCCGCTGCTGCGCGTAGGAAGCCCCCAGCTCGAAGGCGCGGGTCGCGACGCCGACACCGCGCGCGGCGACGTTGACGCGGCCGACCTCGACGCCGTCCATCATCTGGTAGAAGCCGCGGCCGGGTTCGCCGCCCAGGATCTCGTCGGCGCCGATCCGATAGCCGTCGAAGATGAGCTCGGTCGTGTCGACGCCCTTGTAGCCCATCTTGTCGATCTTCCCGGGGATGGTCAGGCCGGGCGCGATCTCGCCGAAGCCGGGGGTCTTCTCGATGAGGAAGGTCGTCAAATTCTGGTGCGGGCGGTCCTTCCCGAGCGGGGTGCGGACGAGCACGGCGACCAGCGACGACGAGCCGCCGTTGGTCAGCCACATCTTCTGGCCGTTGATGACGTAGGAGTCGCCCTCGGCGGTGGCGGTAGTGGAGATCGCGGCCACGTCGGATCCCAGCGCGGGCTCCGACATGGAGAAGGCGCCGGTCAACTCGCCGGCCGCCAGGCGGGGCAGGTATTTGCGCTTCTGCTCGTCGGTCCCGTGCTGCAGCAGCAGATAGGCGACGATGAAGTGAGTGTTGACGATGCCCGAGACGCTCATCCAGCCGCGGGACAGCTCCTCGACGACGAGCGCATAGGTCAGCAGGGACTCGCCCAGGCCGCCGAATTCCTCGGGGATGGTCAGGCCGAAGATGCCCATCTCCTTCATCGCCGCGACGATCTCGGTCGGGTACTCGTCCTTGTGCTCCAGCTCGGTGGCCACGGGCAGGACCTTGTCGTCGACGAAGGTGCGGACGGCGGAGAGGATGTCGCGCTGGACGTCGGTGAGGTCGGCGGTTTCGCAGAGTCTGCTGCTCATGGGGGTACGGGCCTTCTTTCGGTGGCGGTTCTTCTGTGGCCTGAGTCTCAAACCGGTATTGTATCCACAGATAATATAATCTATGGTTACGTTAGAAACCATAGATACCGTGGAAATTCCTCTGGGAAGCGAAGGCCTCAACACATGCGTGACGCAGTCATCTGTGAACCCATCCGCACCCCCGTCGGGCGGTACGGCGGCATGTTCGCCTCCGTCCCGACCGCGGACTTGGCGTCGACGGTAGTCAAGGAACTCGTCAAGCGGACCGGCATCACCAGCGACGACATCGACGACGTGCTGTTCGGCCAGTGCTACCCGAACGGCGAGGCGCCGGCCATCGGCCGCATCGCCGCCCTCGACGCCGGGCTGGACGTCCGGGTACCCGGGCTGCAGATCGACCGCCGCTGCGGATCGGGCCTACAGGCCGTCATCGACGCGGCGATGCGCGTGCAGACCGGAATCTGCGACCTCGTGCTGGCCGGCGGCGCCGAGAGCATGAGCCAGGCCGAGCATTACGCCCTCGGCCTGCGCTTCGGGCTGCGTGGCACCGACACCACCCTGATGGACCGCATCAACCGCGGCCGCGTCACCTCGGGCGGCAAGTTCTACCCCGTCGAGGGCGGCATGTTGGAGACGGCGGAGAACCTGCGCAAGGAGTACTCGATCAGCCGCGAGGCGCAAGACGAGCTGGCCTACCAATCGCATAAGCGGGCCGTCGCCGCGCACGAGGAGGGCCGCCTGGTCGACGAGATCGTGCCGGTCACCGTCGCCACCCGCAAGGGTGAGGTGACCCATGACCGCGACGAGCACCCGCGTGCCGATGTCACGCCCGAATCGCTCGCCGAGTTGAAGGCGGTGCGCCGCCGCATCGATTCCGAGTCGACGGTGACCGCGGGCAACGCGAGCGGCCAGAACGACGGCGCCGCCGTCTGCATCGTCACGACACCGGAGAAGGCGGCGAAGCTCGGACTCAGGCCGCTGGGCAGGCTCGTGACGTGGGCCGTGGCCGGCGTCGAGCCCAACCGCATGGGCATCGGTCCGGTCCCGTCGACCAACCTGGCGCTGCAGCGCGCCGGACTCGAACTCAAGGACCTCGACCTCATCGAACTCAACGAGGCCTTCGCCGCGCAGGTCCTCGCCTGCACCGCGGGCCTGAACTTCACCGACGCCGATTTCGAGCGCCTCAACGTGAACGGCTCGGGCATCTCGCTCGGCCACCCGGTGGGCGCGACCGGCGTCCGCATCCTCGCGACGATGCTGCGCGAACTCGAGCGCCGCGACGGCCGCTACGCACTGGAGACCATGTGCATCGGCGGCGGCCAGGGCCTCGCCGCGATCTTCGAGCGCACCGCGTAAGCCGCGCATCCGCACTCATCAGCCAACCAAGGAGAAACCAATGGCAACCCTGAAGACCGATCTCTGCGACCTGCTCGGCATCGAGTACCCGATCCTGCAGGCGGGCATGGGCGGCGTCGCCTTCGGCCCGCTCGCCGCCGCCGTATCCAAGGCCGGCGGGCTCGGCACGATCGCCGCCATCTCGCCGACGCCCCAGCGCGTCGAGGAGGAGATCAAGCTCGTCCGCAGCATCACCGACAAGCCGCTCTGCGTCGACATCGGCTTCCCGCCGCGCGCCCCGCAGAACCCCGAGCCGGTCGCCGCCGACGAGGTGCCCGACCCCATCCGCGAACTCGAGGAGGAGGTCCGCGCGCAGGGCGTCGACGTGCACCCGGTCGACGACAAGGCGATGGGCATCGAGGACGCCAAGGAGAAGATGGCGATCTGCGAGCGCTACGGCGTCGAGGTCATCGCCTGCGCGCTGGGCACCCCGGAGTGGGCCGTCGAGCACGCCCACAAATGGGGCGCCAAGACCATCTCGATGGTCGGTCGTGCGAGCCACGCGAAGCGGGCGATCGCCAACGGCACCGACATCGTCGTCGTGCAGGGCACCGAGGGTGGTGGTCACACCGGCGACATCGGCCTCATCACGCTGCTGCAGGAGGTCCTCGACTTCGCGACCATCCCCGTCGTCGCGGCCGGCGGCCTGGTGACCGGTGCGCAGATCGCCGGTGTCCTCACGCAGGGCGCCCAGGGCGCGTGGATCGGCACCCGCTTCATCAACACCGAGGAGAGCAGCGTCGGGCGCAACTACAAGGAGTCGATCGTCGAGGCCGACCACGACACCACGGTGCGCGAGCTGATCTTCGACGGGCTCTACGTCCGCCAACTGCAGAACCGCTTCACCGAGGTCTGGAAGGGCCGGATGGACCAGCTGCTGGGCTACCCGCGCCAGCGCGTCGCGATCAGCCCGGTCCGCTTCGCAGCGGCCGCCGCCGACCTCAAGGACCAGCAGGCACTGCCCGCCGGTCAGGGTTCCGGCCTCATCCGCGACATCTCGCCCGCCGCCGACGTGCTCGAACGCCTCGTCGAGGAGACCGTGGCCGCCCTCGAGGCCGCCAAGAAGCGGGTCGAATACTCGGCCTGACCACCGAACCGACAGATCAGCAGCCAGAAAATCTCGACGAGGAGAAATCACATGAAGGCACTGCGTTACTACGGCAAGGGCGACGTCCGCATGGAGACCGACGTCCCCGATCCGGAACTCGGCCCGGGGAAGGTGCTGGTCAAGCCCGCCTTCACCGGACTGTGCGGATCCGACCTGCACCTGTACTTCCACGGCCCGATTCCGCCCACCTCGCCGGTGAGTGAGACCGAGCCGCACGCACTGACCGGCGAGACGCTGCCGATCGTCCTGGGCCACGAGTTCTCCGGCACCGTCGTCGAGGTCGGCGAGGGCGTCACCGGGCTCAAGCCGGGTGACCCGGTCGCGATCGATCCGGTCAGCGGCTGCGGCGAGTGTCCCGCGTGTAAGGCCGGTCGCTACAACGCCTGCGGGAAGATGGCCTGCCTGGGCATCTCCGGCGGAGGCGGCGGTCTGTCCGAACTGATCTCGGTGCCGGCCGAGAAGGTCCATCCGATCGGTGACATCCCACTGGACCAGGCGGCGATGTTCGACCCGCTCTGCGTCGGCTATCACGGCGTCACCAAGTCGGGGATCAAGGCCGGTGACGTCGCCCTCGTCGGTGGCGGCGGCCCCGTCGGCCTCCTCACCGCCGCGGTGCTCAAGGGTGTCGGCGCCACCGTCATCCTCACCGAGCTGGCGGCCAACCGGCGCGAGTTCGCGGTCAACGCGAAGATCGCCGATCGGGTGGTCGATCCGGCCAACGAGGACCTGCAGGCGATCGTCGCGGAGATGACCGGTGGCCAGGGCGTGGACTTCGCCTACGAATGCGTCGGTGCCGCGCCCGTCGTCGAGCCGTTGCTGAACGCGCTGAAGATCGGCGGTCACATGGAGATCCTCGGCGTCCACACCGCCCCGGTTCCGATGGATCTGGTCACGGTGCTGTTCAAGGAGCTGACCATCGCAGGATCGGTCGGCTACGCGAACGCGTTCCCCGGCGCCATCAAGATGGTGCAGGAGGGCAAGATCGACCTGAGTCCCTTCATCACCGCGCGCGTCAAGGCCGACAACTTCGTCACCGACGGCCTGGAGTACCTGGAGGACCACAAGGACGACCAGATCAAGATGGTCGTGCAGATGTAGCGGAAGGCGGCAGCGAGACCGCACGCATGGTTTAGCATTATATTTTATTCGCCATTGCGACGGTGGTCTCGTGGCCGCCACCTGAAAGGATCTTCGTGATTTCCTACGACGAATTCGAGACCCTGGCCATCGACCGGCCGTCCGACGGAGTGCTGCGCATCCAGCTCACCGGGCCGGATCTGCATGCGGTCGGCCCGCGCGCGCACGCCGAACTCGCCGACATCTGGCCGGTCGTCGCACGCGACGCGTCGGTGCGCGCGGTCCTCATCCGCGGCGAGGGCGACCGCGCCTTCTCCGCCGGCGGCAGCTTCGACCTGATCGAGCAGATGAACGGCGACCTGGTCGACCGCAACCGCGTGATGCGCGAGGCGCGCGACCTCGTGCGCAACCTGATCGATCTGCCGCAGCCGCTCGTCGCGGCCATCAACGGCCCGGCCGCCGGTGCCGGACTGGTCACCGCGATGCTCGCCGACATCACCGTCGCCGGGCGCAAGACGAAGATCGTCGACGGCCACGTCCGTCTCGGCGTCGCGGCTGGCGACAATGCTGCGCTCACCTGGCCGCTGTTCGCCGGACTGCCCAAGGCCAAGTACTTCCTGCTCCTCAACGAGGTGCTCACCGGTGAGGAGGCCGAGCGGATCGGCATGGTCTCGCTGTGCGTCGACGACGAGCAGGTGCAGGACAAGGCGATGGAGATCGCCGAGCGCCTCGCCGCCGGCTCGGTGCCGTCGATCCAGAACACCAAGCACGCGATCAACAACTGGTACCGCCAGAACTGGTCGATCTTCGACGCCTCGCTGGGCTACGAGTTCTACGGTTTCGGCCAGCCCGACGTCACCGAAGGCGTGGCCTCGCTGCGCGAGAAGCGCGACCCGCGGTTCCCGGCCGGGCGCGACAACGGCGAGACCCCCGGCGACGCGATCGGCACGGATCTGTGAGCAAGCCGCTCGACGGCATCACCGTCGTCTCCCTCGAACAGGCGATCTCCGCGCCGCTGGCCACCCGCCACCTCGCGGACCTCGGCGCGCGGGTCATCAAGGTCGAGCAACCCGGTTCCGGGGATTCGACCCGTCACTACGACACCACGGTGCGCGGGATGGCCGCCCACTTCGTGTGGCTCAACTACGGCAAGGAATCCGCGGCGCTCGATCTCAAATCCGACGCCGACCTCGGCGTGCTGCGCGCCATCCTCGACGAGGCCGACGTGTTCGTGAGCAACCTCGCCCCGGGCGCGATCGACCGGCTCGGGCTGGGTATCGACGAGCTGGCGCGGGCCCATCCGCGGCTGATCGTCGTCGACATCTCCGGATACGGAAAGGGCGGGCCCTTCGACCACAAGCGCGCCTACGACCTGCTGATCCAATCCGAGGGCGGCTCCTGTGCCATCACCGGCACACCCGGCCACCCGGCGAAGCCCGGCATCCCCGTCGCCGACATCGGCACGGCGATGTACGTCTACTCGACCGTGCTCGCCGCCCTGTACGACCGGGAGAAGACCGGCCGCGGCGCCGTCATCGAGATCTCCATGCTCGACGTCGTCGCCGAATTCCAGGGACCGGTGCTCAACCAGGTCATCCACTCCGGTGTCGAACCGGAACCGGTGGGCCTGGGCTCGCCGATGGTCGCGCCCTATGCCGGCTATCCGACCGCCGACGGGCAGACCGCGGTGCTCGGCACCACCAGCGACCGCGAATGGCAACGGTTGTGCGAGCTGATCGAGCGCCCGGACCTCGCCGCCGACGAGCGGTATGCGCGCAACGGCGACCGCACCGGGGCGCGCGACGTGCTCGACCAGGCGGTGGGGCAGTGGTGCGCGACGCGCACCCTCGCGCAGATCCAGGACGCGGCCGACGCCGCCGGGATCGGCAACGCCCGGCTCAACACGGTCCACGACCTCGCCGAGCACCCGCAGCTCAAAGACCGCGGCCGGTGGCGCGACGTCGATTCCCCGGTCGGCCCGGTTCCCGCGCTGCGGCCCCCGGGCCTCGCCCGGCACTGGACGCCGGGCGACGGGCCGGTCCCCGACCTCGGCGCCGACACCGACAAAATCCGGGCCGAGTTCGGTACCGGGGTGGTGTCACCCTCCTGACGTGCAGCGTTGCCGCGACAGTGGCAGTGATGCAGCTAACAAAATATTATGTAGGCAATCCCGCTCACACCCTCGGATGAAAGACAACAGCCATGACCGACGATCTCTACCACCGGAGCACGCAGTACATCAACGGCAAGTTGGTCCCCTCGCACTCGGCAGCCAAGATCGACCTCGTCGATCCCGCCACCGAAGAAATCTTCGGGGAGGTCGCCTTCGGTGACGCCGCCGACGTCGACGCCGCGGTGCAGGCCGCGAAGGCCGCGCTGCCCGCGTGGTCGGCGCTCTCGCCCAAGGAGCGCGCGGCCTACCTGCTCAAGATCGCCGATGCCTACGAGAAGCGCATCGACCAGATCTCCGAGGTGGTCAGCAAGCAGAACGGCACGCCGATCGGACTCGCGAAGGCGATGCAGGGCGTCGTCCCGGCGAACTACCGCTTCTTCGCCAGCCTGGCCGACAACTTCGAGCCCGAGGAGTACACCGCGACGTCTGCCGGCGACGCCTTCGTCATCCGCCAGCCGGTCGGCGTCGTCGGGGCCATCGTCCCGTGGAACGGCCCGCAGCCGCTGATCGCGTGGAAGATCGGCCCGGCCCTCGTCGCCGGCTGTACCGCCGTCGTCAAGCCCGCCGCCGAGACGCCGCTGGACGCCTTTCTGCTGGCCGAGGTCTTCGACGAGGTGGGCCTGCCGCCCGGCGTCGTCAACATCGTCACCGGTGGTCGCGCGACGGGTGCCGAACTGGTCAAGCACCCCGGTGTCGCCAAGATCGCCTTCACCGGTTCGACGCGCGCCGGGCAGGCGATCGCCGAGCAGTGCGCCAAGGACTTCAAGAAGGTGACCCTCGAGTTGGGCGGCAAGTCGGCCGGCATCCTGCTCGACGACGTGGTGCTCGACGACTTCAAGCCCTTCGTCATGTCCGCGCTGACCCCCAACACCGGCCAGACCTGCCGCGCGCTGACCCGCATCCTCGCCCCGCGTGAGCGCTACGACGAGATCACCGACTTCATCGCCGAGACGATGGCGTCGATCCCGCTGGGCGAGCCGACCAACCCGTCGAACTTCTACGGCCCGCTGGTCAACGCCTCGCAGTACGAGCGCGTCATGGACTACCTGAAGATCGCCGTCGACGAGGGTGCCGAGGTCGTCACCGGCGGCGGCCGCCCGGAGGGATTCGACAAGGGCTACTACGTCGCGCCGACGGTGTTCAAGAACGTCACCAACGACATGCGCATCGCCCGCGAGGAGATCTTCGGGCCGGTCATCGTCGTGCTGCCCTACGACTCGATCGACGAGGCCGTCGAGATCGCCAACGACTCCGACTACGGGCTCGGCGGCGGCGTCTTCTCCCCCGACGAGGAGAAGGCCACCGAGGTCGCCCGCCGCGTCGTCAGCGGCACCGTCGCGGTGAACGCCGCGGGTTGCCCGATCGACGTGCCGTTCGGCGGCGTGAAGAACAGCGGCATGGGCCGCGAGAACGGTCAGACCGCGCTGGACGCCTACGTCGAGTACAAGACGATTTACCGCTCGCCGGTGAAGGCGTGAGCCGCCCGCTCGAAGGTCTGCGGGTAGTCGAGTTCGCCAGTTTCGTCGCCGGGCCGTCGGCCGGGATGACGCTCGCCCAGCTGGGCGCCGACGTCATCCGGGTCGACCCCCTCGGCGGGAACTCGGACTATCGACGGTGGCCGGTCGACACCGGCTCGGACAACAGTCTCTACTGGAACTCCCTCAACCGCGGCAAGCGCACGGTCGCTGTCGACGTGCGCAGCCCCGAGGGGCAGGAACTGGTCTTGGCCCTGGCCACTGCGCCCGGCCCGGACGCCGGGATCTTCGCCGACAACAACGTCGGACGGCCGTGGCTCTCGCACGACGCGTTGGCCGCCCGTCGTCCCGACATGATCACCGTCCACTTCGAGGGCCACGCCGACGGGCGCGGCGCCGTCGACTACACGGTGAACACCGAGGTCGGCGTCCCGGATCTGACCGGTCCCCCCGAGACCGCTCCGGTCAACCACGTGCTGCCCGCCTGGGACATCATCGCCGGGCAGAGTCTAGCGACGGCGGTGCTCGCCGCGGTCTACCGACGCGCCCGCACCGGCGAGGGGTCTCGGGTCAACATCGCGCTCGCCGACGTCGCCGCGGCCTGGGTGGCGAACCTGGGCTGGCTCACCGAGGTCAGCCAGCGCGGCGACCGCGAGCGCCACGGCAACTACATGTACGGCAGCTTCGGCGTCGACGCGGTGACTGCCGACGGCGGCCGGCTCTACCTCGTCGCGCTGACCCCCCGGCAGTGGAAGAACCTCACCGAGACGACCGGCACGACGGCGGTGTTCGCCGCGCTCGCCGAGTCGTTGGGCACGGATTTCTTCACCGACGAGGGGCGCTACACCCACCGGGAGGCGGTTGCCGCGATCATCCGGCCCTGGTTCGCCCAGCGCACGATGGCGGAGGCGAAGACCGCGCTCGACGCGGGCGGGGTCCTGTGGGGGCCGTATCAGACGATGCGCGGCTTCACCGAGAAGTTCCAGGCCGACCCGACGTCGGCCCCGGTCCTCGTCGACCTCGACCAGCCCGGCATCGGCACGGTCATCTCGTCGAGTGCGCCGATCCGCGTCGACGAGCACTACACGGGCGCCGCGCCCGCGCATGTCCTCGGTGCCGACACCGACGAGGTGCTCGCCTCGGTCCTCGGCTTGTCCGACGCCGAGCTGGGCAAGCTCCACGACGCCGGCACGATCTAGCTCGCGGCTAGCGCCTCGAAGGCACTCGACCATCGTCTTCGGCACCACAGATTGGTGGTCGAGTGGATCCGAGCCCCTGGGCGAGGAACCGTATCGAGACCAGGCGACGGGACAGGCCAACGCACCAGGACAGTTGGCATGGTCGGGTTACGCGGTCTCGATACACCGACTCGGCTAGCGCCTCGTCGGCACTCGACCAACGCGTCTAGCGCCTCGTCGGCACTCGACCCCGTCTTCGGCACCGCAGATCGGTGGTCGAGTGGATCCGAGCCCCTGGGCGAGGAACCGTATCGAGACCCCGGTACATCAGGCCGCGCCCGTCTCCGCGTCGGGGTATCCGGACATCATGAGGCCGGCGACGGCGGTCAGGGCGCCGGTCCATTCGTCGGACATGGCGGGGGTCCACGCGGTGCCACCGATCTCCGACATCGCCGCCACCATGCATTCGGTGACCGCGGCGTACATGGGCTCGGTGACCCCCATCCCCGCGTGCCGGGCGCCGAGTGCGCCGAGGGTGGAGGCGAGCCACTCCTCGTCGTCGAGATGGTCGAGGACCGAGACGATGGCCGTGCGCAACATCGCGGCCTGCTGGCGGGTGCCGCGCGAGAACATCGGCTTCACCGCCGGGTAGCGCTCGAAGAGGATGTCGTAGAACCGAACGGTCAACCCGTCGTCGGGCAGATCGACGAGGGTCAGGCTGTGTAGGAGAAGGTTCTTGTTCATGCGAGCAATGCTCGACGTGGGCGGTGACCTCGACGTTTCATGCTCGACAAAAGGCCGTATCGGAGTCCGCACACGGGTGTTCTCGATTTAACATCCGTGGCGCCGACGCGCCCTCAACAGGGACGTGTCTGACACATATATGCGATCTGTATTGCGCAGCGACAAAACACTAAAGGTTGTCATCAACGGCGACTTGTGCTTTTCTAGTGTCACTAGTTAGATAGATCACACCGAGGTGGTACGCATGAATGTTCTCGATCAGGTCCGCAGCAAGGCCGAGGCGACGATCCCGATGGAGCGTCTGATCAAGGGCATGCACCTGTACCAGAAGACCAAGGCGCGGGTTCGTGGCGACAAGCCGCCGGTCTTCGTCGAGGAAACGATCCCCGATGTCGACGAGGTCGAACTGACCGAGATCGACATGAGCAATCCGTTCATGTGGCGACAGGGCCAGTGGCTGCCGTACTTCAAGCGGTTGCGGGACGAGGCCCCGGTCCACTTCCAGGCATCGAGCGAGTTCGGCCCGTACTGGTCGGTGACGCGGTACGAGGACATCATCGCCGTCGACAAAGACTTCGAGACGTTCTCGGCCGAGCCGCAGATCGTCATCGGCACCCCGCCGGAGGGCTTGGACATCGAGATGTTCATCGCGATGGACCCGCCGCGGCACGACCAGCAGCGCAGCGCCGTCCAAGGGGTCGTCGCCCCCCAGAATCTCGAGGAACTTGAGGGGCTGATCCGCTCGCGCGTGAAAGAGGTGCTCGACGGCCTGCCGGTCGGCGAACCGTTCGACTGGGTGGACAAGGTCAGCATCGAGTTGACCGCTCGGATGCTCGCGACCCTGCTCGACTTCCCGTACGAGGAGCGCCGCAAGCTCGTCTATTGGACCGAGGTGACCGCCGCGGGCGCCTCCACGACCGGCGGCCAGAGCGACGTCGAAGAGATGTGGCGGGCCTCCGCCGACATGGCGAAGAGCTTCAGTGCCCTCTGGCACGACAAGGCGGCCCGTCTGGCCGCCGGGGAGAAACCCGGCTACGACCTGATCACGCTGATGCAGCTGTCCGAGGACACCAAGGATCTGATCACCCGGCCGATGGAGTTCCTCGGCAACCTCGTCCTGCTCGTCGTCGGCGGCAACGACACGACCCGCAACTCGATGTCGGGCGGGGTGCTCGCGCTCAACCAGTTCCCCGACGAGTTCGATCGCGTCAAAGCCGATCCGAGTCTGATCCCGAAGATGGTCAACGAGATCATCCGCTGGCAGACCCCGCTGGCCTACATGCGCAGGATCGCGACGAAGGACACCGTCCTCAACGGCCAGTTCATCCGCAAGGGTGACAAGGTCGTGATGTGGTACGCCTCGGCGAACCGGGACGAGCGCACGTTCGAGAATCCCGACGACTTCGTCATCGACCGGCCGAACGGACGCAACCACCTCTCCTTCGGCATCGGCACCCACCGCTGCATGGGCAGTCGTCTGGCCGAGCTGCAACTGCGGATCCTGTGGGAGGAGTTGCTTGCGCGGTTCTCCGACATCGAGGTCGTCCAGGAGCCGGAGTACCTGCAGTCGAACTTCGTCCGGGGCTACACCAAGATGATGGTCCGGCTCACCCCGATCGGCCAGGAGCCCAGCCCGAGGGAGGGGCGGGCAGTGATCGGGCGGGCGACTTCATCCCCTCGACCCGCACGACACGGAGACCGTGACGGCTGGATCGTGAACACGACGGAGACCGAACTCGACCTGCGGGTCCAGGCCCGCCGTCGCGCGGCCGAGGGGATCGTCGAGCTCACGCTGACCGACCCGTCGGGCGCGCAGCTTCCGCCCTGGACCGCCGGCGCGCACGTCGACTTGGTGTTGAGCCCGTCGCTGACGCGGCAGTACTCCCTGTGTGGCAGCACGGCGGACGAGTCGTCGTGGAAAGTCGGTGTCCTTCTCGACCCGAGCAGCCGCGGCGGGTCCGCGTTCGTCCACGAGAAGCTGACCGAGGGTGCGACCGTACGCGTGCGCGGCCCGCGCAACCACTTCCCGCTGGTCGCGTCGCCGCGCTACCAGTTCATCGCCGGCGGCATCGGCATTACGCCGATCCTCGCGATGATCGAGGCGGCGCAGGCGCGCGGTGCGCAGTGGAGCCTGCTGTACGGCGGTCGGTCGCGCGCGTCGATGGCCTTCCTCGACAAGCTCGAAAGCGACGACCGGGTGACGATCTGGCCGCAGGACGAGAAGGGCCTCCTCGATCTCGACGCGGTCCTGGGCACGCCGCGGTCGGACACCCTGGTGTACTGCTGCGGCCCGGGCGCGCTGCTCGACGCGGTCGAGGAGGGGTGCGCGTCGTGGCCCGACGGCAGCTTGCACCTCGAGCGGTTCGCGGCCAAACAGGTGGTTGCGTCCGACGACGCGCTGGACTCCTTCGAGGTCGAGTGCGCGCGGTCGGGCGTGACGGTGACCGTGCCCGAGGGCAAGTCGGTCTTCGAGGCCGTCGAGGAGGCCGGCGTCGACGTGCTGGGCTCGTGCATGGAAGGGATCTGCGGGACCTGCGAGCTCGACGTGCTCGACGGCACGCCCGACCATCGTGACTCGATCCTGTCCAAATCCGACCGAGAGCGGGGCAACACGATGATGCCCTGCGTCTCCCGCTCGCTGTCGCAGACGCTGGTGCTCGACGTATGAACTACCCCCGTGACTGTTGGTATGTCGCCGCCACCTCCGACGAGGTCGGCGACGGACTGATCGCCCGACGCATCCTCGGGCACCCGGTCCTGCTGTTCCGCTCCTCCGACGGATCGGCGGTCGCCCTGGAGGACCGGTGCGCGCATCGGCCCTATCCGCTGTCGGCCGGCCATCGCGAGGGCGACCTGGTGGTCTGCGGCTACCACGGCTGCACCTATGACGCGACGGGACGCTGCGTGCGGGTGCCCTCGCAGGACAGCCCGCCGTCCGGTGCCCGGGTGCGCGCCTATCCCGTCGTCGAGCGGGCGCAGTTCGTCTGGATCTGGACCGGCACAGCTGGCGGCGAACGGCTGCGGCCGCCGCCTGCGACTCCGTGGCTCCAGGGCGACGGCTGGAGCAGCGTCGGCGAGCTGCGCGACGTCGGCGCCGGCCTCCTGCTGTTGCACGAGCACTACCTCGACCTGACCAACGTGTTCGCGATGCACCCCGAGATGGTGCCGCCGGGCATCGAGGCGCTGCCCCCGCTCGAAGAGGTCGAGGTCTCGGAGGTCTCGGTGTCCTATGTCCGCGAGTTGCCCGCGGCACCGCTGGCTCCGTGGGAGGCCCAGGTCTCCGGGCTGGACAGCGTCGGGTCCTTCGCGCGCAGGGAGACGGGCACCTTCGTGACGCCCGGCCTGCACAAGCAGACCTACACGATCACCGGCGACGGAGGGGAGATCGAGGTGGTGCGGACGCACGGCTTCACGCCCGAGTCACCGACGTCGACGCATGTCTTCCTGCAGCTGTCGTGGCGCGGTTCGGCCGTCTCGCCCGATGCGGGTGCGCGGCTGGCCGCGGTCTTCCACGAGATGGCCAACCGCGACTTCGCGGTGCTCGAGACCATGCAGCGTTGTCTCGACGAGGACACGACACCGCGGCGCTACCTGAACGTCAAGGCCGATCGCGCCGCGATTTTCGCCCGGCGGATCGTGCAGTCTATGGTCGAGGAGGAACGCGGCCGCTAGTGCACGGCCCGCATGATCCGGTCCACCGCTTCGTCGATCGTGACGGTCGGCTGCAGCAGGTGGCTCAGGGTCAGCCGGACCATCGTGTCCACGGTGCCCGCGGACACCTTGTCGCCGACGGTGTCGGAGATCGCGGCGGTCGCCTGGGTCAGGACGGCCTCCGGTCGGACGGTCAGCAGGGCCAGCAGCTCCGGGTCGTGCCCGGGACGCAGGACCGCCTTGAGTACCGCATTGGTCTTGCCGTACTCCAGCGCGTAACGGGCCGCCGTACCCAGGCCCTCGGTGATGGAGTCCGGGTGGGCGGCGATGCCGTCGCGCACGCGGGCCACGAACCGCTCGACCTCGCGCGACACGACCGCCTCGCCGAGGTCGGACTTGGTGCCGACCTCCTTGTAGAGGCTTTGCCGGGGGACCCCGGAGAGTTGGGCGACCCGGGTCATGCTGAGCCGGTCCCAGCCGTCCTCGGTGATGACCGTGACGGCGGCGTCGAGGAGGCGCTCGAGGCGAATGGCCCTGAGTTCGTCGTAGAAGGCCGGTGCGCTCACGTGTCCCAGCGTACGACACGTTGTCGATTCATGTCGTATCAGACGACAGCAGCAGGCAGAATGTCACACCGAGGGTGTTTGGCGGGCGGGAAGCCCGAGTCGAGCCGGTGCCTTGACCGCCTGACCCTTCGATGCGAGACTGAGCCAGACCGAACGATCGCTCGGTCAGGAAGTGAGACGCCCGCCATGGCCATTGATTTCTCCTACTCACCCGAGGTGCTCGACCTCGTCGCACGCACCGAGGCGTTCATCGCCGACGAGGTGCTCCCCGTCGAAACGGAATACGAGGGCGACCTGGAAGCGGCCGGCGGCGACGATCTGCGGCGGGAACTCAATGCCAAGGCGAAGACGGCCGGCCTGTTCGCGCCGCACGCACCCGTCGAATACGGCGGCCTCGGACTCAACATGGCCGACCGCTCACCGGTCTTCACGGCGGCGGGCCACTCGACCTTCGGCCCGGTCGCGCTGCACATCGGCGCCCCCGACGAGGGCAACATCCACATGCTCGCGCATATCGCCAGCGAGGCGCAGCGCGACAAATACCTCGGCCCCCTGGCGACGGGGGAGGTGCGCAGCGCGTTCGCGATGACCGAGCCCGGACCGCACGGCGCCGGGTCGGATCCCAACTGTCTCTCGACGACGGCCGTGAGGGCCGACGGCGGCTGGAAGATCAACGGCCGCAAGCGCTTCATCACCGGGGCCGACGGCGCCGGCTTCTACATCATCATGGCCCGCACCTCCGGCAGCGTCGGCGACCGCGGCGGCGCGACCATGTTCTTGGCTCCCGCCGGCACGCCGGGGCTGAGCATCGACCGCCACGTCCACACCACCGACAAGTCGATGATCGGCGGGCACTGCGAGATGACCTTCGCCGACCTCTTCGTCCCCGACGAGGACGTGCTCGGCGAGGTAGACGAGGGATACCGGTACGCGCAGGTGCGGCTCGGCCCCGCCCGGATGACCCACGTGATGCGCTGGCTCGGCTCCGCGCGGCGCGCGCATGCGATCGCGGTCGACTACGTCAAGGACCGGGACGGCTTCGGCGGCAAACTCTCCGACCTCGGGATGATCCAGCAGATGATCGCCGACAACGAGATCGACCTCGCCGCCGTCGACGCCCTGCTGGCGCGCGCCTGCTACGAACTCGACCTCGGCGAGCACGCGTCGGACTCCACCTCGATTGCCAAGACCTTCGCCGCGGAGGCCTTCTTCCGCGTCATCGACCGGTCGATCCAGATGTGTGGCGGCCTCGGCATCTCCACCGACCTGCCGCTGGCCCGCCTCGCCGACGAGGTGCGCGGCTTCCGGATCTACGACGGACCGTCGGAAGTCCACCGCTGGGCCATCGCCAAACGGGCCGTCGGACGCGCACGCAAAGCCGCACAACGAAAGGGCGACCATGCCTGACCATCCGGGACTCACCGCCGACTCCCTGCGCAAGTTGTTGACCGCCAACGGCGTCGACGTCGTCGGCGACCTCGACATCACGCTGATCGCCGGCGGACGCTCCAACCTGACCTTCGAGGTGCGCGACGACGAGCACCACTGGGTCGCGCGCCGGCCCCCGATGGGCGGCCTCACGCCGTCGGCCCACGACATGGAACGGGAATGGGCCGTCACCTCGGCGCTGACCGGCACCGACGTCCCGGTGGCGCCCACCGTCGCCATCGACCGCTCCGGCGACTACATCGGTGCACCCTGCACGGTGGTCGAATTCGTCGACGGCCTGGTGATCCGTTCCACCGACGAACTCGACGCCGCCTGGACCGACGAACAGGTCACAGCCAACTTCGAGGCCCTGGTGCAGACGCTGGCCAAGCTGCACGCCGTCGACTTCACCGCGGTCGGACTGTCCGACTTCGGGAAGCCGGAGGGATTCGCGGCGCGCCAGGTCAAACTGTGGTCGCGCCAATGGGGACTGGTCAAGACCCGCGACTTGCCCGACGTCGACGCCCTCGTCGAGAAGCTGTCCGCGCGGGTGCCGGCGCAGGCGCGCAGCACGATCGTCCACGGCGACTACCGGATCGACAACACCATCATCGACCGCGACGACCCCGCGAAGGTGCTCGCCGTCGTCGACTGGGAGATGTCTGCGCTCGGCGACCCGCTCACCGACGTCGCCCTCATGTGCGTCTATCACGAGCCGGTCTTCGCATCGGTGATGGGATTCCGGGCCGCGTGGACCAGCGAGCGTTATCCGAGTGGCGACGAGATGGCCCGGGCCTATGCGGCGGCGAGCGGCGCGGATCTGGGCGACTGGGACTTCTACATGGGGTTGGCGAATCTGAAACTCGGCGTGATCGCCGAAGGCATCACGCACCGCGCGCTGCTGGGCGGGTCGTCGGGCGCCGAGGGGGCCGAGCGGGCCGCCGAAGGTACCGCCGCGTTCATCGCCAACGGCCTGCGCTGGGTGTCCTGACCAAATGGGAGCCATCTATCTGGTCCGCCACGGCCAGGCCCTGGCGTCGGCTTACGGGGTCTCCGACCACGGCGAGAGCGATCCCACCGGTGGGCTGACGCCGACTGGGCAGATGCAGGCCCGCGTCACCGGGGCCGTCCTGCGCGGCCTGGTCCCCTCGTTCACCACCGCGATCAGCGGCGGGCTGGCCCGTCAGCGCGAGACCCTGGCCGGGGTACTCGGCGAATTCGACGAGCTACCCGAGGCCGTCGTCGACGACTCCTGGGACGAATACGATCTCGCCGGGTTGATGGGCGCACCGACCGCCGCGCAACTCGCCGACGGACGTAGCTTCCAACAATCGCTCGACGGGGTGCTCGCCGCGTGGATCCGGGGCGAACTCGAGTCGCCGGAGCCCTTCGAGGAATACGCCTTAAGGGTGGCCCGAGCGGGGGAGCGCGCGGTGGCGGAGGCCGGATCGGGAAAGAACGTCCTCGTGGTCTCTTCCGCCGGATCGATCACCCTGTGGCTCGCCCAGCACCTCGGGATCGACGCGGCGCACTGGCCGCGACTGTCGGCGTCGATGATGAACGCCTCCATCACCAAGGCACTCGTCGGGCGCAGCGGCGTCACGGTGCTGTCGATGAACGAGCATCTGCATCTGTCCGACCGCGACGGCGGGATCGCGACCTTCCGCTGAGCCTTCCCGTCACCACTGCCGCGCGATCTGCGCCTTGGGTCCGGCCACCAGCGTCGCGGGCGGAACGTCGTCGGCGACGACGGCACCCGCGGCGATGACGCTGTCGCGCCCGATTCGCACACCGGGCAGGATCGTCGCACCGGCCCCGATCCACACGTTCTCCTCGACGTCGATCGGCGCGCCGGTCAGATAGATCCGACGATCGGCCGGGTCGACGGGGTGTCCGCTGGTGATGAACGTGGCCTTCGGCCCCACCATCACCCGGGCGCCGAGGGTGATGCCCGCGTAGTCCAGGAAGGTGCAGCCCTGGTTGACGAACACGCGACCATGCTCCGGCAGCCTCAGATTGAGGCCGTGGTCGGTGTAGAACGGCGGATAGATCGTGGCCCGCTCCGGAAACGGCCGGCCGAGGATTTGAGCGAAGACCTCCGCCTTGCCCTCCTCGTCGTCGAACGCGAGTGCGTTGAGGCGGTGGGTCAGCGCGGTGACCTCCAGGACCCGTCGTGACATCGCGGTGAACTCGGGGCTGTCGATGCGCATCAGGAAGTCGTCGGGCATCTGACGATTCTCGACCTGACCGGGGCCGGGCGGCGATTCGGCGCGCCGACGGTTGTGGGACCGGATGGTTCCCGGACCAGGCCGGATGCGTGACCTGTGCCACGAATACGGGCGAATGAGGCGGGTCCGCATTGCGCTGACGACCATGCCACTGCTAGCTTGGCCGACATGTCGTCGCAAGCGAACCGCGCCCCGGAGGTCACCTACGTGACCACCGCTCTGGGCTGCCGTCTGCCGCTTGCGCGAATGCTGTGTTGTTGCCGAATGCACTGATCGATCTGACCCAGTGCCCGCCACCCCGGGCCTTTCGCATTCATCCCCGCCGACGCCATGAGCGCTTACCCGCGCGCGTCGGTCCTCCCGAGGAATAACACCATGACCAGCATTCTCGACCGTCCCGTCACCACCACTACGCCCGCGCCGACCAGACCCGCGCGCGTCGTTCCGGGCGCCGACCCGACCCGGCCCGCTCGTTCCGGTCCCGGCGTCAGGCTCCCGCATGCGCGCTCGCCGCGCCCGATCGGTGTGCCGCAGCCCGCGCGGCGCCAGCTCGACCACCTGCACATCACCACCCCCGACCTCGCGCTCTCGGATAAGCCGGCCGCTCAGGTGCTGCGCGCCATCCGGCATCACGCGCCGGTCTTCCGCGACGAGATCGCCGAGGCCACCGGTCTGTCCATCTCGACGGTGAACCGTCAGGTCGGCGCGCTGCTGAAGGTCGGGCTGATCCGCGAGCGCGGCGACCTCGTGCCCGCCGGAGCCGTCGGTCGTCCGCGGCTGCCGGTGGAGATCTCCGTCGCCGAGCACCTCACCATCGGCGTGCATATCGGCTACAAGGTCACCTCGATCACCGCGCACGACCTGCTGCACCGCGTCGTCGGCGCCATCTCGGTGCCGACCCCGGCCGACGCAGGAGCGGAGAACGCGCTCACCGCGCTGGCGCACAGCGTCGCCGGCTTCCTCGCCAGGTGGCGCGGGCGGGAGATCCGCTGGGTCGGCGTCACGCTCGGCGGCCGCGTCCACGACGGCGGGGTCGTCGACCATCCGCGCCTCGGCTGGTCGCAGGCCCCCGTCGGCCGGGTCTTCGCCCAGGTCCTGGGTTATCCGGTATCGGTCGCGAGCCACGTCGAGGCGATGGCCGCCGCGGAGCTGGTGGCCAATCCCGCGCAGCGTTCCAGCTTCCTGTACTTCTACGCCCGCGAAATGGTCGGCGTCGCATTCAGCGTCGACGGCTCGGTGCACACCCCCAGCGCCGGTCCGCCGGTGATCGGTCACTTCCCGGTCGGCGCGACGACGCTACTCGACCCGCATCGCACCGGGCAGCTCGAGGCCGCCACCAGCGATACCGGGATCGTCGCGGCCGCCCGCGCAGCCGGGCTCACCGTCACCGAGATCGCCGACGTGCACGAAGCCGCCCGCAACGGCGACGAGACGGCCCGGGAGATCCTCGTCGAGCGCGCCGAAGTCCTCGGGCGGGCGGTGGCACTGATCGCCGACATCTTCAACCCCGACCACGTGGTCCTCGGCGGCCAGGCTTTCACCGACGCGTCGCAGACCCTGCCGATCGTCGCGAAGGTCATCCGCGACACGAGTGTGACGGCCAAGCGAGACGTCCGTGTCTCCCGGGCCGGGGTGACCGTGCAGCAGCAGGCCGCCGGAGCCGTGTCCCTCGACGCGCTCTACGCCGACCCGCTCGGCGCCATCGCGATCACCAGCTGACGGGAGTTTGATGTTTGGTCCGGATTCCGGACCAAACATCAAAGAGATCCCTACCAGCCCGAAGTCAGTCGGTGGTGCGGCGATAATAGGCGCGGATGGCGATGGGCGCGATGATCGCGGTCAGGGCGACCGACCAGATGATCGTGGCCCACACCGGGTGCACGAGCGGCCACGGTGCCCCCGCGGCTGCCGGGTGGCCGTTGCCCCACAACACGCGCATCGCCTGGACCAGCGCCGAGATGGGGTTCCAGTCGGCGATCGTCCGCAGCCACGTCGGCATACCGGCCGTCGGGACGAAGGCGTTGGACAGGAAGGTGATCGGGAAGAGTGTGGTGAACATGAAGCCGTTCACCGCCTCGACGCTCTTCAACCAGGAGCCGACGAGCAGGCCGAACCAGATCATCGCGAAGCCGAAGAGGAGGACGAGGGCGAAGCCGAGGACCGCCTCGGGAACCGAGGTACGGATCCGCCAGCCGATCGCGAGGCCGGTGATCGCCATGACGACGATCCCGATGGAACTGTGCAGCAACGCGGCGATCGCCCGGCCGACGATGACCGACGACTGGTGGATCGGCAGCGACCGGAACCGGTCGATGATCCCCTTGTCGAGGTCGGCGGTGACTCCGTTGGCGACGATGAACGCGGTGAAGGCGATCGTCTGGCCCATGATGCCCGGGAGCAGGAACTCTTTGTAGTTCCCGCCGCCGGGGATCGCGACGGCCGAACCGAAGACGAACGCGAAGAGCAGCACGAACATGATCGGCTGGAACGTCACGTCGGCCAGCATCTCCGGCATGCGTTTGGTGTGGATCAGGTTGCGCTTGACCATGATCCACGATTGGCGCCACAGGCTGGTGGGCGAGACCGGCACCACGGGGTTGGTGAGGGTGGTCATGACTGGGACTCCTGGTCGGTGTCGTCGGATTCGGTGCGGTGGCCGGTCAGCGAGAGGAAGACGTCGTCGAGGCTCGGGCGGGCCAGACCCAGATCGTCGACCGAGATACCGGACTCGTCGAGCCATCCGGCGGCCGTGGTCAGATCCCGCAGGCCGTCGGCGGCCATCGTGATCCGACGCGCATTCGCCTCGACGAACACCTCGTTCCCCGAGCGGCGCAGCACGTCGGCGGCCGCCTCCAGGTCGTCGGCATGCGAGACGGTCAACACCAGGCTGGCCGCACCGGCCCGCTCCTTGAGCTGCAGGGCGGTCCCGTGCTCGATGATGCGCCCGTGGTCGATGACGACGATGTCGTCGGCGAGTTGGTCGGCCTCTTCCAGGTACTGGGTGGTCAACAGCAGTGTCGTGCCGTCGTTGACCAGTTCCCGCAGGACTTCCCACAGTTCGGTGCGGCTGCGCGGATCGAGGCCCGTCGTGGGCTCGTCGAGGAACAGCACCGGAGGAGCGGCCAACAGGCTCACCGCGAGGTCGAGCCGACGGCGCATGCCGCCGGAGTAGTCCTTGACCGGCTTGTTCGCCGCTTCGGTCAACGAGAACTGCTCCAGCAGCTGGTCACCGCGGGCGGCGAGGGCTTTGCGCCCGATCCCGTAGAGCCCACCGATCATCGCGATGTTCTCCCGGCCGGTGAGGATCTCGTCGACGGTGGCCGCCTGTCCGGTGAGGCCCATGCTGCGGCGTACCTCGTCGGGATGGGTCGAGACGTCGTACCCGGCCACCCGCGCGATTCCGCTCGTGGGCTCGGACAACGTGGTCATCATGCGGACGGTCGTCGTCTTCCCGGCACCGTTCGGGCCCAGGAGACCCAGCACCGTACCCCGGGGCACTTGGAAGCTGATGCCGTCGACGGCGGTGAAATCGCCGAAGCGTTTGACGAGGTCGATGGCCTCGATCGCGATATCCGAACCTGTCATTCCGGTCATGAGCAACGACGGTATTGCACGGATCTGACATTCGCTAACGCAATATCGAGAGCGACCACAGACGAATCACCCGATCGGGGACGAAGGCCCCTGGTCAGTGGGTTCGCGGCCGCCCCAACGTCCATGCCCGCAGCCGGCGGTAGCCGCGGACCGACAGCGGCCGGATCGAACTCAGCCGGTAGCGGTCGCCGTCGGCCTGCGCGGCGAACCCGGCGTCGACGAGGATGGTCCCGGGACGGGCCGATCCGCAGAGACGCGACGCGATGTTCACCGGCTCGCCGAATACGTCGCCGTGCCGGTTGAGGATCTCACCGAGGGCCATTCCGACGCGCAGCTGGGGTACCGGGTCGACGTTGGCCACGCGTTCTTGGATCTCGATGGCGGTCTCCGCTGCCGCCTGCGCGTCGGTGTTCGTGAACAGCACCGCGTCGCCGAGTGTCTTGACCACCTGGCCGCCGTGGGCGGTGATGACCTCGTGGACGCGGTCCTCGAACTTCTCCAGCAGGGTCTCCAGGCCGGGCATGTCGATCCGCCGCGACAGGCTGGTGTAGCCGACGATGTCGGCGAACCCGACTGCCTCGGTGGTGCGCACCCCGGCCAGTCGTTGGGATTCCGCGGCTTCGTCGTCGATGGATTCGCGCGCCAACGCGATGTCGAGGTGACGCCGCCACACCAGCTGCTGCACCCCGCCGAGCGCGACGGCCATCTCCTCGGTCGACCAGGTGATCGCGGGGTTGCGCGACAGCTCGGCGAGCATGTCGGCCTCCCAATCGGCCAGCCGGGCCATGGTCTGGCCGACGGCGCGGGCGGTGGCGACCTGCTCGTCCTCCGGAATGGCCTTCGACGATTCGACGAGCAGCGCCAGCGCATCCACGTCGCGCTGGGTGAAGATCTTCTCGTCGGTATGCCTGCGGGCGAAGCCGAAGGCATTCCACAGCCGTTGCGCCCGTTCGGGTTCCGCACCCAACGCCGCGATCAACTCGTCGCGGGAAAAGCGCGGCTCCCCGCCGGGCGGTGTGCTGGTCATGGCTCCACGGTAGCCAGTGGACCCGCCCGCCCGCTGGCTCTCGGGGCCGGGTAGCTATTCGGTCCGCGCTCCCGGCGGGGGGTCCAGGAGGACGCCCTTCATGAGGTAGGCCATCTGCGACGTGAACTCCGGGCGCGACGTCCCGCGGCGTAGCCGCACCGCGTCGTTCACGATCGACAGCGCCGCGTGGACCGCGACGGCCGCCTCGGCTTTCGGCAGCGGCATCAACTCGATCCACCGCGCGACGTAGCGGCGTTGGTTGTCGCGGAGCGAGGCCGCGGTCGGGTCGTCGGTGATGGCCGCCGAGTTGTTGAACGAGACCGACAGGTCGGGTGTCGCGGTGATCGCTGTGACGTAGGCGTCGACCAGGGCGGCGAGCATCTCGGCGTCGTCGTCGGAGTAGGCGGCCATCACGCCGGCATCCAGGCGGGCGGCGCTGCGCTGCCCGATGCCGACGAGGATCGCCGCCTTCGACGGGAAGTGGTTGTAGACGCTCGGCCCGCTGATCCCGACGGCCGCACCGATCTCGTCGACGCCGACGTCGGCGAATCCGCGCTCGGCGAAGAGCCGCGATGCGGCGTCGAGGATCTCGTCGCGGCGGGTCGTCGACGGGGGGAGTGGCATCCCGCTGCGGTGGGGTGGCGCCTGCGAAGGTCGCAGGGCCAACAGGCGCATGGCCCGGCCGGCGAGCTCGTCGATCTCGCGCGCCGGCGACAGCCGGGTGTTGTGCACCGCGTTGGACCCGGCGACCGAGAGCAGCGCCCAGGTCAGCTGGGAGCGCTCCCAGTCGGCCAGGCCCGAGTCGTCGCCGAAGAGGACTTCGGCCCACCGACGCAGCACGGCACGGGTGCGCAGCGCGACCTCAAGGTTCTGCTCGTCGCTCAGATACGCGCCGGTCCACCGCCACAACGACGCCGAGTCGGGCCGCTTGGCGATGGCGTCGATGAGCGCACGGACGGTCTCCTCGGTGGTCGCTGTCGGATTGGCCAATGCGCGATCGGTGCAGGTCTCGAGGTCGTCGACGCCGGACAGCACGGCCGCGCCCAACAGATCCCGCTTGTCGTCGAAATGCCGGTACAGCGAGGGTGCGGTGACCCCGGCGGCGCGGGCGATGTCGGCCATGGAGACGTGCGGGTACCCGCGCTGCAGGAAGAGCGTCGCTGCGTGGTCGATGAGCTGTCGACGGCGGTCTGCCGGACGGCTCGCACGGGCGGATTGCACGGTCATGGTGAACAGACCATAGCCCACGACGACAAGAAGATGAACCATTTGACCACCAGCTATAGCCAAATAAGTTATTCCGCGTTAGTCTTGCGCCGTAACCAACGATGGTTCGCGTGAAAGGAACTTCCGTGCCTGAGCAAGCATTCATCTACGAGGCGGTCCGTACGCCTCGTGGCAAGCAGCGCGGCGGCGCGCTGCACAGCGTGAAGCCGATCGACCTCGTGTCCGGCCTGATCCGCCAGCTCCTCGCCCGCCACGGCGGGCTCACCCCCACCGATGTCAACGACGTCATCCTCGGCGTGGTCTCCCCGGTCGGCGAGCAGGGCGCGGTCATCGCCCGCACCGCGGCGCTGGTCTCGGGACTCGGCGAGACCGTCCCCGGCACCCAGATCAACCGCTTCTGCGCGTCCGGCCTGGAGGCCGTCAACCTCGCGGCGGCCAAGGTCGCCTCGGGCTTCGACGACCTCGTGCTGGCCGGCGGCGTCGAGTCGATGTCGCGCGTGCCGATGGGCAGCGACGGCGGCGCCCTGTTCATGGACCCCGCCACCGCCTACGACAACTACATCGCCCCGCAGGGCATCGGTGCCGACCTGATCGCCACCATGGAGGGCTTCTCCCGCGAGGACGTCGACGCCTTCGCCGCCGAGTCGCAGGCCCGCGCCGCCAAGGCGTGGGAATCGGGCTACTTCGCCAAGTCGGTCCTCCCGGTCACCGACATCAACGGCGTCGTCCTGCTCGACCACGACGAGCACATGCGCCCCGGCACCACCGTCGAGTCGCTCGGCAAGCTCAAGCCGGCCTTCCAGGGCCTGGCCGACATGGCCGGCTTCGACGATGTCGTCATGCAGAAGTACCCGCAGGTCGAGAAGGTCAACCACGTCCACACCGGTGGTAACAGCTCCGGCATCGTCGACGGCTCCGGCCTGGTCCTCATCGGCTCGGAAGAGGCGGGTAAGCGCAACGGCCTGACCCCGCGCGGCCGCATCGTCTCCTTCGCCGAGATCGGCTCCGAGCCGTCCATCATGCTGACCGGTCCCACCCCGGCCACCGAGCTGGCGCTGAAGAAGGCCGGCCTCACCCCCGAGGACATCGACGTCTACGAGCTCAACGAGGCGTTCGCGTCGGTCGTCATGAAGTGGATGAAGGATCTGAAGATCCCGCACGAGAAGGTCAACGTCAACGGCGGCGCCATCGCGATGGGCCACCCGCTAGGCGCCACCGGCGCCATGATCCTGGGTACCTGCCTCGACGAACTCGAGCGCACCGGGGGTCGTTACGGCCTGGTCACCCTTTGCATCGGCGGCGGCATGGGCGTCGCAACCGTCATCGAGCGCCTCTGAGCGCGGACAGACTCACCAGAGAGAAGACTATGAGCGACAACATGATCAACTGGGATAAGGACGCCGACGGCGTCGTCATCCTGACCATGGACGACCCCGACCAGGGCGCCAACACCATGAACGACAAGTTCATGACCTCCATCGCCGCGACCGTCGACCGCCTCGAAGCGGAGAAGGACGACATCACCGGTGTCATCGTCACCTCGGCGAAGAAGACCTTCTTCGCCGGCGGCGACCTGAAGGACATGACCGCTGACCGTCCGAAGGATGTCACCAAGGCCGAGATCGCCACGGCGATCACCGAGCGCGCCAACGGCATGAAATCCGTCCTGCGCCGCCTGGAGACCCTGGGCAAGCCGGTCGTCGCGGCCATCAACGGCGCCGCCCTCGGCGGTGGCCTGGAGATCGCGCTGCACTGTCACTACCGCGTCGCCGCGGACGTGAAGGGCTCCAAGATCGGTCTGCCCGAGGTCACCCTGGGCCTGCTGCCCGGCGGCGGTGGCGTGGTCCGCACCGTGCGCCTGCTCGGTATGCAGAACGCGCTGATGGGCGTCCTGCTGCAGGGCACCCAGTTCAACCCGACCAAGGCCAAGGAGACCGGTCTGGTCAACGAGGTCGTCGGTTCCGTCGAGGAACTGATCCCGGCCGCCAAGGCGTGGATCAAGGCGAACCCCGAGGCCCAGCAGCCCTTCGACGTCAAGGGCTACAAGATCCCGGGTGGCGCACCGACCAACCCGGCGGTCGCGGCTAACCTGCCGGCCTTCCCGGCACTGCTGCGCAAGCAGATCAAGGGCACCAACATGCCGGCTCCGCGCGCGATCCTCGCCGCGGCCATCGAGGGCGCCTACGTCGACGTCGACACCGCCGACCTCGTCGAGACGCGCTACTTCGTCTCGCTGGTCACCGGCCAGGTCGCGCAGAACATGATCAAGGCCTTCTTCTTCGATCTGCAGCACATCAACGGCGGCGGGTCGCGGCCCGACGGCTTCGAGAAGTACTCCGCCAAGAAGGTCGGCGTCATCGGCGCCGGCATGATGGGTGCGGCCATCGCCTACGTCTCGGCGAAGGCCGGCATCGATGTGGTCCTCAAGGACATCAACATCGACGCGGCGAACAAGGGCAAGGACTACTCGGTCAAGCTCGAGGAGAAGGCTCTCTCCCGCGGCAAGACCACCGAGGAGAAGTCCAAGGCGCTGCTCGACCGCATCCACCCGACCGTCGACCCGGCCGATTTCAAGGGTGTCGACTTCGTGATCGAGGCCGCCTTCGAATCGGTCGAGGTCAAGGAGAAGGTGTTCCAGGAGATCCAGGACATCGTCGATCCGGATGCCGTCCTCGGCTCCAACACCTCGACGCTGCCGATCACCATCCTGGCCGAGGGCGTGAACCGTCCCGAGGACTTCATCGGCATCCACTTCTTCAGCCCCGTCGACAAGATGCCGCTGGTGGAGATCATCAAGGGTGAGAAGACCTCCGACGCGGTGCTCGCCAAGGTCATCGACTACACGCTGCAGATCCGCAAGACCCCGATCGTCGTCAACGACAGCCGCGGGTTCTTCACCAGCCGCGTGATCGGCACCTTCATCAACGAGGCCGTCGCGGCCGTCGGTGAGGGCATCGAGCCGGCGTTCATCGAGCATGCGGGCACCCAAGCCGGTTACCCGGCCGCGCCGCTGCAGCTGATGGACGAGCTGACGCTGACCCTGCCGCAGAAGATCCGCAAGGAGACCGAGGAGGCCGCCAAGGCCGCCGGCGTCGACTTCCCGCACCACGGGTCCTACGACGTCATCGACTGGATGGTCGAGCAGGGTCGCACCGGCAAGAAGGACGGCAAGGGCTTCTACGACTACGCCGACGGCAAGCGCGAGCTGCTGTGGCCGGGTATCCGCGAGCACTACAAGTCCGGCAGCAAGGAGATCCCGCTGGAGGACATGAAGGAGCGGATGCTCTTCGCCGAGGCGCTGGAGACCGTCAAGTGCTTCGACGAGGGTGTGCTCACCTCGGTGGAGGACGCCAACATCGGCTCCATCTTCGGTATCGGCTTCCCGGCGTGGACCGGTGGCGTCATCCAGTACATCAACCAGTACGAGGGTGGCCTGCAGGGCTTCGTCGACCGTGCCAACGACCTGGCGTCGAAGTACGGCGACCAGTTCAAGCCGCCGGCCTCGCTGGTCGAGAAGGCCTCGCGCGGTGAGAAGCTCACCAACGAGACGCTGACCAAGGTCAACGCCTAGCGAGCAGAACGAGAACAACCCCACGCCAGTCGTCGTTGGCGTGGGGTTGTTCTCGTTTAGGTAGTCAGCCGGTGGCGCCCCACTCCATGTTTCCACCCCCGCCGCCGTTGCCTCCGCCGCGCGGCCGGTGCGGAGCGCTGGGTCCGAACATGCGCACGGTGCGCGAGCAGTCAAAGTTCTCTTGGCGGGTGTCGAGCCACTTGGGTTTCTGGCGACAGAGTCGGAAGTCCGCGAACCGGGCTCCCCACCTCATATTCCAGATGTTTCGGCGACTGCCGAACCGTTCCTGTTCGCCGAAGGCGGCGATGGTCTTCCAACTCTTCAGACGGTCGACCCCGTAGCGGTTCTCATCCCTTTGTTGCAGGACGACTCGGTAGATCCCGCCGTATCGGGTCGTGTAGTACCAGCCGCTTGTAGCGGTGGTGCCCAGCAACCAGAACTCGGCTTGGCCGGACCTTTCCAAGACGGGGCCATACCACTGACCCGGCGCCGCGTGTGCGGTCGATGGTGCACTTGTTAGCGTCGCGCCGGTCGCGACGGCCACAGCCGCCGCAATCGTCGCGAGTGAGCGTCGTGCGTTCATGGTCATGCTCCTTCAGATCGGGGTGTATTGGATTCTGAACCTTCGGCCAGCGGTGAGTCTGCCTGCTTTGTGGGAGGCCTTTCAGCAGTTGTTGCAGCTGCCGCTGCGCCGCCGCCTTTTGCTCTGCACAAGACTTGGGGCAACGGTGTGTGGCGCCGTACCGGGATATGCGCCGCCGTCATTCGAGTGCTCATTGGTCCTCGCTTCCGTCATGCGGAACTGGCGTTTCCGCCTCGTCCGATTGTGAACTCTCGTGCGGATTCAAGTATCGGAATAGGCGATTTGCCCGGTTTGAATTAATCAGTTGTCGCCCTGGGTGAGAGGTGGGAGAGTTCTCGATCGGATCAGCCACCGCGGGAAGCGGCCCGGACGGGATACCGCAACCGGGTTCCGCGCGTTGCCCGCGGCTGGACCTCCACTGGCATGACGCGTAAACGTCTGAGGTTCGACTCCTCCCAACGCACCGCCCCCGGGGGTCGCGGGATACGACGGTCCTGTGGTGCGCCGCGAAGGCGGCACACCCCACCGACGGTTCCGCCCCGCGGGCGGTGCCCCACAACTGAAAGCCTGAAAACCATTGCGCACCAAGGAAAGGAGAAGCGCCATGTCCATCTTCAACCGCCGGGTCGTGAACCCGGGCGAGGTCGTCCTCGAGTACCGCGACGGCACGCTGGCGCGAATCCTGACCCCGGGTGCGCATCGCATCCGTCACGACGCGGTCTGGGTACGCGTCGACACCCGTGACCGGATCGTGCACGTCGCGCCGCAGGAGGTCTTGACCGCCGACGGTGTACCGGTGCGGGTGTCACTTGCGATCACGCTGGCCGTCGACGACCCGGTCGCGTTCACCGAGCGCTCCGAAGACCCGGTCGCCGTCGTCTACCTGGCCGCCCAGGTCGCGCTGCGCACCGAGTGTGCCGCGGTGGCCGCGCCGGACCTGATCGGTCGGACCGAGGCATTCGACGCCCAGGCCCTCACGGCTGCCGCGGCGGCCGCCGGCGACCCCGTCGGTATCGCCGTCGCCGCCGTGACGATCCGTGACGTGATCGCCCCGCACGAGCTGCGGACGGCGACGATGGAACTGGTCACCGCACAGGTGCGCGGCCGGGCCAAGCTGGAGGAGGCGCGGGCCGAGACGGCCGCGCTGCGCAGCCTGGCCAACGCCGGCCGCCTGCTCGACCAGCACCCGGCCCTGGCGCAGCTGCGCCTGGTCCAGGCCGTGCCGTACGGCGCCAAGGTCGTGCTCGCCGTCGGCGGTGCCGACGCCGACGCCGAATAGCTCCGCTACCCGAGGAGGACGGGCCCGCATCCTGTGATGCGGGCCCGTTTCTCGTCGGAAGGAGTTTGGGCTAGCGATCGTCGACGCGCTGGCGACTTTGCCGCTCGTCACACCAAGCGAGCACGGGATCCTGGCTGTCATGGGCGCTCTCGGGGATAATGGTGACTTGGAATCGCATCAGGAGGTTGGCGATGTCGATGTCTCTTGAGGAGAGCGCGGCGGCCCGTGAGCGGGCGGACTTCCAGTTGCGGGGTTCCAATCCGAGCACGCGTCGCAGCGCCGCCAGGATTCTCGTGAATGCGGCCCGGATACGCGGCGAGGAGCCCGAACAGTGGGTGCTCGACGTGGCCGAGGGGCGACTCCCGGCCTAGTCGCCGGCCTTCCGAAGCAAGCTCCCATCGCGGACAATTCGGGTATCTCCGCAGGTCAGGTCCCATGTATTGCCTCTGCTGTGACGTACCGTTGCGGTGTGGACAGACGAGAATTCCTTGCCGGGCTGGCCGTCGCGGGCGCCGGAGTGCTGAGCGCGTGCACGACCGTGTCCACGCCCACCCCGACATCGTCGGCGCGCAGCGGGCCGGCGCTTTCTGGACCACTGGCGGGTCCGCTGCCGCACAAGGTGCCGCTGCCGGACAAGACGATCACCCGGCTCCCGGGACTGGGCAACTCGTTCGCGCTGACCGTCGACGACGGTGCGAGTTCGGAGGTCGTGCGCGCTTACGCAGCATTCGCCCGGGAGACCGGTGCGAGGTTCACCTTCTTCGTCACCGGGAAGTACGACAGTTGGCGCGACAACCGCGACGTCTTGGCGCCGCTCGTCGAATCCGGCCAGATCCAACTCGGCAATCACACGTGGACCCATCCGGACCTGACCTCGTTGGCACCGCAGGAGGTCGCGCAGGAGTTGCAGCGCAACAAGGAGTTCCTGCGCAACACCTTCGGCGTCGACGGGACACCGTTCTACCGCCCGCCCTACGGCTTTCACAACGACGAGGTCGACCGCGTCGCCGCCGACCTCGGCTACACCGTGCCCACCCTCTGGTACGGCTCGCTCTCCGACTCGGGCGTCGTCACCGAACAGTTCTTGATCAGCGCCATCCGGCACTATTTCCTACCGCAGGCCATCGTGATCGGGCACGCCAACCATGACCCGGTCACCCACGTCTACCAGCACTTTGTGAATGCGATTCGCGACCGGCACCTGCAGATGGTGACGCTCGACGACTACTTCGCGAACCCAGCGCCAACGCCGCAACGCAAACGGTGGTGATGATCGTGGCCGACACCGCGGCGATGCCGACCAGCGTCGCGACCGAATGCGCCCACGCCAGAATCGCCGCGGCTTGGCCCGCGACCAACACCCAGACCGCGATGCCGATGACGGTGCGCCGCACCGCGATGACCGCGAGCAGCAACAGCGCGAGGACCGCGAAGACCGCCCCGGCCGCGGCGAATACCCACAGGATGCCGACGATCGGACGGTATTCCGCCCCGACGACGTGCGGGACGAGCGGAGCGCCCACCCAGGTGGCGCCGACCACCACGGCACCGATCCCGGTGACCACGCCGAAGGCCTTGCGCAACGAGCCCGGGGTGGACCCGGGGGCGGCCAGGCGCGGGTACACCACGGTCCCGACCGCCTGCGGCAACCAGAAGGCCGCCTTCGTCACCACTGCACCCAACGCGTAGAGCCCGGCGTCGGTCTCCGACAACACGACCCGGGCCAGCAGCAGGTCGAGCGAGACCGCCACGAGCAGGGCGAGTTGCACCTGGGATGCCCCGAGTACGTCGAGCACCCCGGCGCGGGTACCGAAATCTTCCGAAACGGCGGGTGCTGAGGGCAATACGCCCTCGGACCCCACGGATTCGGACGATTGTGGGAGGTTGGCCCACCGCCAGGAGAGCAGTGCCGCCGCGAGCGTGCCGGCCGCACCGGCCCACAACGCGCCGACCGCCGAGGCGTCGAGCAGGACCGCGACGATCATCGGCCCGGCCCGCAAGACACCGACCAGGGCCAACAGCCACCCGAGTCGCCCGAATTCGCCATGCCCCTGCAGGATCCCCTGTCCCGCGGCGGTGAGGACGATCAGCGGTGCCATCACCAACCCGGCGGTGGCCGCCGCGACGGGAATGCGAAGGATCGGGACCAGGATCATTCCGGCCACCACGGCGAATGTCGCCACCAGCACGGCGGTGCGTACCGCCAGCGGCTTCACGTCGGTCCGACCGTGGACCACCTCGCGGGCGATCACCGCCTGCACGGCCATGGACGGCGCCGCCACGACCACCATCGCCGCCATGACGATGCCGAAGACCCCGTAGTCGACGGCCCCCAGCGAGCGGCTGGCGGGAATGGCGACCAGGTAGGCGGCGACGTTGGCGACCGTCGCCCCGACGGTGACCGCACCGAGCGAGCGCACGGCACCGCTCACAGAATTCACCCGTCCAGTCTGCCGCTTTGCGCATACCGCTTTGTCATCGCCACAACCGATAGGCGACGATAGAGGGCGTGTACGACCAAGAATTCGTGGCCCCCGCCGACTCGGAGGAAGTCGGGTCGCGTATCGATCCGGTGCTCGCGCGGAGCTGGCTGCTCGTCAACGGGGCGCAGTACGAGCGCTTCGAGCCGGCGGCCCGGTCGCGTGCGGACATCGTCGTCCTCGACATCGAGGATGCGGTCGCACCGAAGGACAAGGTCGCCGCGCGCGACAACGCCGTCCGCTGGCTGAACGAGGGCCACGACGACTGGGTTCGGGTCAACGGCTTCGGCACCCCGTGGTGGGCCGACGACCTCGATGCGCTGGCGCAGACCTCGATCGGCGGGATCATGCTCGCGATGGTGGAGTCGGTGGATCACATCACCGAGACCGCGAACCGCATCCCGAACGTGCCGATCGTCGCGCTCGTCGAGACGGCGCGCGGGCTGGAGCGGATCAGTGAGATCGCGACCGCGAAGGGCACTTTCCGCCTCGCGTTCGGCATCGGCGATTTCCGACGCGACACCGGATTCGGCGAGAATCCGCTGACCCTGGCCTATGCGCGGTCGCGGTTCACCATTGCCGCGAAGGCCGCCCATCTGCCCAGCGCGATCGACGGCCCGACCGTCGGGTCCAGCGTTCTCAAGCTGTCCGAGGCGACCTCGGTCAGCGTCGAATTCGGGATGACCGGCAAGATCTGCCTCACTCCCGAGCAGTGCGCCCCGGTGAACGAGGGGTTGTCCCCGTCGCGCGACGACATCGACTGGGCGCGCGAGTTCTTCGCCGAGTTCGACCGCGACGGCGGGGAGATCCGCAACGGCTCCGACCTGCCGCGCATCGCCCGTGCCACGAAGATCCTCGACCTGGCCCGCGCGTACGGGATCACGTCGTCGACCTACTTCACCGACGAGTCCGGGCACTCCACCGCCCCGTCGGACACCTACCACCGGTAGAAGACTCCGATGCCGCGCGCCCTGATCGCGATCAGCGCGTGCAGCGCCGCCGCGGTCCTCGGCGCGGGGCTGTCCGGCGGCCCGCTGTTGATGCGCGACGCGGTGTCGACGCCGCGGTCCTTTCTGACCGACGCCGCGCTGGGGCTCGGTGAGACCCCGGCGCGGGCGGTGCCGCAGGACGGCCTGCTCGCCGTGGCGTCGACGGTCCTCCCCGGCAGTGTCGTGGTCGTCGTGATCACCTGGATCGCGTTGGCGCTGGCGGGGATCGGTGCGGGATTGTTGGCCGGCCGGATCGTCGGCGGCGGTTGGGCTCCGCAGTGCGCGGCCGGTCTGGTGGCGGTGTGGAATCCGTACGTCGCAGAGCGGATCATGCAGGGGCAGTGGAGCCTGATGGCGGGCTATGCGGCAATCCCGTGGATTCTCCTTGCCGCCCAACGTATTCGGGATGCCGAGCGCGGCGGCTGGCCGTTGCTGTGGGCCGCGGTCGTCGGCGCCGGTCTCACCCCGTCGGGCTCGATCCTGGCGGTCTTCGCGGCCGGTGCCGCGCTGGTCGTGCCGTCGTTGTGGCGCGGGGAGGTGCGACGGGCGTTGGCCGCCATTTCCCCCCTGTTCGTCGGGGCGCTGCCGTGGGTCGTCGCCACCGCGCTCAACCCGGTGTCGACGACGAGCGACCCCGCGGCGACCCGGGTATTCGCCCTGCGGGCCGAGCCGGGATTGGGGCGCATGTTCACCGCGCTCGGGATGGGCGGGATCTGGAATGCCGACGCCGTGCCCGCGAGCCGCACGACGTGGTGGGCGGGGATCGCGACGGCCGTGCTCCTCGCCGTTGTCGTGGTGGGTTGGCGATTCGTCTTGCGAGGTCTCGATACACCCGACTCGCAAGCTCGTCGGGCACTCGACCACCGTAGGGACGGCGGACTCGACCGCCGGGTGGACGGTGCCCCAGACCACCGTATGGATGGTGCCCCCGACCAGCGTATGGGCGACGCACTCGACCACCGTAGGGACGGCGGACTCGACCGCCGTGCCGTCGTCGCAGCGGCACTCGCGGTCGCAACCGTCGTTCTCGTGGTCTTCGCTTCGACCGCCCCCGGGCTGGCGACGATGACCTGGCTCATCGAGCACGTCCCGGGCGCCGGGCTGCTGCGCGACACCCAGAAGTTCCTGGCCTTGCTGATGCCCGCGGTCGCGATCGGTGTGGCGGGGGCCGTGCGCGCGGTCCAGCGCATCCTGCCCCGCGGTTTCGCCTTCGCCGCGGTCGCGATGCTGATCGTCGCACCGTTGCCCGATGCAGCGCTGCGCCTGCACCCGGTCGGCCTGCCGTCGGATTGGCACACCGTTGCGCGCCTGGTCCCCGCCGACGAGGGGGCGGTCGCACTGTGGCCGGGCGGCATGATGCGCGACTATTCCTTCGCCCCGACGCAGAGTCTCGACCCGGCGCGGCGGCTACTGCGCGCACCGGTCCTCGAGACGGGGGAGTTGGTCGTCGACGGACAACGCGTCGACGCGGCACCGACGACGCGGGCCGCTCAGGTGCAGCGCGCTCTGGAACAGGGCGCCGGCCCCGCCGACCTGGCCGCCGAGGGGGTCGGCTGGCTCCTCGTCGAGGAGCCGTCGCGCAACCGGACTCCCACCGGGTTTGTCTCTGCCACACCGGTTTTCGCCGGTGACTACCTGACCCTCTACCGTGTGCCGAATCCGGTGATCGAGGCGGGCGCCTCGTCGGCGCGTCGTGCCATCGTCCTCGTCGCACATCTCGTGTGGCTCATCGCGCTCGTTGGTGCCGTGGGGCTGGTCGTCTCTCGATGCGTTGCGTCCCGCCGCGCTCCTCGTCTCACTCGACAGCGGAGGGGGTGAAGGACGCCCAGTCGACCTCCGGGTTGACCGTGGCGAAGACGTCGACGAAACCGTCGGCGGTCGCCGACCAGGAGTAACCGGCGGCGGCGTCACGCGCGGCCTCGCCCAGCTCGCGCGCGAGACCGGGGTTCTCCAGCAGCTTGCGGGTGGCGGCGATCAGTTCATCGCGGCCGTCGACGAGCAGCCCGGTCACACCGTCGTCGATCGAGTCGGTGAGACCCGCAGACGAGCGGTATCCGACGGTCGGGACGCCGTGCTGGGCCGCTTCGACGACGGCGATACCCCAGCCCTCTTTGCGGGAGGGCATCAGGTGGACGGCGGCGGAGGCGAGCAATTCGTGCTTGCGCCGTTCGGACACGTGCCCGTGGAAGACGACGCGGTCGCAGACGCCGAGGTCCCGCGCGTGGTCGCGCAGCCGCTGCTCCCACCAGCCGCCGCCCACGACGTCCATGCGCAGATCCGGTTGCTCGGCGCGCAGCGCCGCCAGCGCGTCGAGGGAGTGTTCGATCTGCTTATGCGGCACCAGTCGGGACAAGACGACGAGCCGTCTGCCGGCGGGGGCGCGGTCGCCGGCGACGGGCGGGTCGATGCCCGCGCGCACCACCTCGATGCGTTCCGCGTCGACGCCCAGGGCGACCAGTTCCGCGCGCGACGGCTCCGACACCGTGACATAGCGCCGTCGACGGTGCGCCCACGGCGACAGTGTCGATTCGATCCACCATCCGAGTCGGGACAGGAGCGGTCCGGCGACGGGCCACTGCTCGCGGTGGCAGTGGTGCACCAGGACGACGGTGCGTCGGGTGAGCAGCGAGGCGAAGAACGGGACGCCGTTCTGGGTGTCGACGACGACGTCGGGACGGGTGCCGCGCAGCGGTCCCAGTCCCACGCGCGCCCCGGCCAACAGCAGCAGTGCCCGCGGGTACACGGACAGCCGACCGCCGCGCCGCAGGATGCGCACCCCGTCGACCGTCTCCTCGTCGAGACACCCGTCGAAAGCGGCGCTGACCAGCGTGACTCGCAGGCCCCGCCGCACGAGTTCGGCACCCACGCGTTGCAGGTAGCGCTCGCTGCCCCCGCCTTGCGGGTGGGCGAGATCGCGCCAGCACAGCAGGGTGGCGACGGGGGTCCGGGTGGTGGCCATAACGCCGACCAGGATACGCAGTCAGGGGGACTACTGTTCTTCCCGTGACCGTCGAGCCCCCCGTACCAGGATCGCCGCAGTGGTGGGCCCGGCGCGCTGCGGAACCCGAGCCGGACCCCGGTCGGAGGGGGAGGCCGGCGCGCGCCTTGGACGAGATCTGTGACGCGGCGCTGGCCCTGCTCGACGAGGGCGGTGCCGATGCGCTGTCGATGCGGTCGCTCGCCAAGCGGCTGCGGTCGTCGACGGCGACGCTGTACCGCCAACTCCCCGGCGGTAAGGAGGAGTTGGAGGCGCTGGTCGTCGACCGGCTGATGGGCGAGATGATGCGCGAGCTCGTCGTCGAGGTCGAGGGTCTGTCCCGCGCGCCCGGGCCCGAGCACCTGGCCGACCGGATCCGCCTCGGTGCGCGCACCAGCTACCGCGTGCTCCGGCGACACCCGGCAGCGGCCCGGTTGTTCCTGCTGCAGCGCCCGGCCGGCCCGGTGGCGCTGTTCCGCCAGGAACTCGGAATGCGGCAGATGATCCGCGACGGGCTGAGCCCCGCCGACGCCGCCGACACCTATACGACGTTGGGCCGCCTCGTCGTCGGCGCAGCGGTGCAGGGCGGCGAGGACGACGCGGATGACGTGGCGCAGTTGCGCGACTACTACGCGTCGCTCGATCCGGCGCATTTCCCCGCGCTGACCCGCGTCGCCGACTTCCCGCGCGCGATCGACGTCGAATTCGAGTACACGCTGGAGCTGGTGGTGGCCGGTGTGGTGGCGAAGGTGCGCGGCTGATGCGGATGCGGCGGTTGGCCACGTGGGGTCGGGCGCGCGGGCTGCTCGCCGATTTCCGGTACGAGCAGTCCGACCCGGCCCGGTTCTACGGAGCCCTGGCGCGCGACACCGCGGCGATGACCGAGGCGGTGGCCCGCGGGATCGACGGCAAGGTCGTACTCGACGTCGGCGGCGGTCCGGGCTACTTCGCCGACGCTTTCGCCGCGCGCGGGGCGAGCTATCTCGCCGTCGACCCGGATGCGGGCGAGTTGCGCGCCGCCGGGCTGACGCGGCGAAGGACCGTTCGAGCGGCCGGGGAGGCACTGCCGTTCGCCGACGGCTCGGTGGACGTGTGTCTGTCGTCGAACGTGGTGGAGCATACCCCGCTGCCGTGGGAGATGGCCGACGAGATGATCCGCGTGACGCGGCCGGGCGGGACGATCATCATCAGCTACACACTGTGGTGGGGGCCGTTCGGCGGTCACGAGATGGGCCTCACGCATTACCTCGGTGGGCACCGTGCGGCCGCGCGGTACACGCGCCGACACGGACACCCGCCGAAGAACCTGTACGGCCAGTCGCTGTTCAAGGTGACGGCGTCGCGCGGTTTGGCGTGGGCGCGATCCGCTCGCGGGGCGCGGTTGGCGGCCGCCTTCCCGCGCTACCTGCCGTGGTGGGCGTGGTGGGTCCTCCGGGTGCCGGGGTTGCGCGAAGTGGCCGCCACCAATCTCGTCATGGTGCTGGTGAAGGACTGACGACGGGGTAGCGTGGCGGCCATCACACCGGTATGTCTAGGCTGTAGGCCAAGTTAGACAACACACGTAGTCAGAAAAGGGAAACGTTCATGCTGCCTGCATTGCGCACCGCGTTCGACCAGGTATCCGACCTCGTCGGAGCCGTGCGAGTCCTGTCCAACTCGGGGGCCATCGACTTCCGCAAGCCCCGCCACGTCGTCGAATCGGTGAAGCTCGGCAAGCTGGTCGGCCCGATCGCGACCGTCGTCGGGCAGAACGCGGCGGCCTACCCGGATCAGCCGGCGATCGTCGACGAGGCCGGGACGCTCACCTACGCCGACTTCGACGCGCGTGCCAACGCGATCGCGAACCAGCTGCACGCCGACGGCATCACCGAGGGCTCGGTCGTCGGCATCATCGCGCGCGATCACCGCGGGCTGCTCACCATGATCGCCGGCACCGGTCGCGCCGGGGTGCGGCTGGCCATGATGAACACCGGCTTCGGCAAGACCCAGTTCAACGAGGTCGCCAAGCGCGAGAGTCTCAAGGCGATCTTCTACGACGAGGAGTTCAGCGACCTCGTCAGCGATTTCCCCGCCGAGAAGCGCTACCTGACCTGGGTCGATTCCAAGCACAAGCCGCCCGCGGGGGTGCGGGTCCTCGAAGACCTGGTGGTGGCGGGCAACACGACGGCGCCAGCGTTGCCCAAGGAGTTCGCCGGATTCGTGATCCTCACCAGCGGCACCACCGGCTTGCCCAAGGGCGCCAAGCGCACCAAGATCTCCCCGTTCGCCAGCGCCCTGATCTTCGACCGCATCCCCGTTCCGCAGCGCAGCGCGGTGGTGATCGTCTCCCCGATCTTCCACGCCACCGGCTGGGCGCTGTGGGGCGTCTCGACCGCGCTGGCCAACGCCGCCGTGGTGCTCCGCCGGTTCGACCCGGAGAAGACGCTGGCCGCGATCGCCGAGAACAAGGCCGAGATGCTCGTCGCGATCCCCACGATGCTCTACCGGATCCTGGCACTCGGCGACGACGTCATCGGCAAATACGACACGTCGTCGCTCAAGACGGTCGTGGTGGCCGGCTCGGCGCTCCCGCCCGCACTGTGCGAGCGGTGGCAGAACACTTTCGGCGACACGCTCTACAACCTGTACGGGTCGACCGAGGTGGCGATCGCCGCCGTGGCCCAGCCGCAGGACCTGCGCAAATCACCGGGATCGATCGGCAAGCCGCCGGTCTCGAGCTACCTCAAGCTCTACGACGACAATGACAAGCCGATCAGCGCCAAGAACACCCCCGGGCGACTGTTCGTCCGCAACGGCGCACCCTTCGAGGGATACACCGACGGGCGCAACAAGCAGATCCTCGACGGGTACATGTCCACCGGCGACATGGCCTTCGTCGACGGCGACGGCCTGTGGCATATCGCCGGTCGCGACGACGACATGATCGTCTCGGGCGGGGAGAACGTCTACCCGCAGGAGGTCGAGAACCTGCTCGCCGCCCATGACGGCGTGGCCGACATCGCGGTCATCGGCGTCGACGACGAGGAGTTCGGTACCCGGTTGCGGGCATTCATCGTGCCGGAGAAGGGGGCCAACCCGACCGCCGACGACATCCGCGGTCACGTGAAAGCCCATCTGGCCCGTTACAAGGTGCCGCGCGACGTGATCTTCGTCGACGAACTGCCCCGCAACCCCACCGGCAAGCTGGTCCGGCGCGAGCTGCCGACCGGTCCGCTGGACTAATAAATCCGCCGTACCGGCCGGCCCGATACGAATGGCCGGTACAAAGCAAGAACCCGACTGCCTGAAGCAGTCGGGTTCTTTGCGTTAGTGCTGAGCGCGTCGGCTCAGTACCAGCCCCAGTCCCAGCGACGGAACCGCGGGTTCCAGTAGCGGCGACGACGGCGACGGGGCGGCGGGCCCCAGTGTCCGTGTCCGCCGGGTCGGCCGGGACGACCGGGACGGCCGGGACCGTATCCGGGTCCGCCGTGAGGACCACCGTGGTAAGGAGGCATGTCCTTGTCCTTTCGTTGGGGTGAATCTCGTCGGGGTTGAATATCAACCTGGGATAGAACCTACCGGGCCGTTCCTCTCAATGGCTGGAGAAAGACTGGGCAGTAGCTGGCAATTGTGTCAAGCGCCGATAACGATCCGGCAGCGCGCGGGGATTCGCTCCGCAGCACTCCACAGTTCGGCCTCTGTCCACAGGTGCGGTACCGGCGGCCCGACCCCACCGCCCCGACCTGCCTAGGCTGGTCACATGTCGTCGTACCCACCCCTGGCCGTCAATCTCGGCCAGCTGCGTCGCGACTTCGACGCCGGGAGCATTCAGCGTGGGCGCGACTACGCGGCCAAGGGCCGCATCATGAACCGGCGGTGGTCCGACGACGGGCTGCGGTTGCGCGGCAAGTGCGTCGGGACGGGCCAGGTCTACGACGTCGACGTCGACTTCCAGCCCGATCACCGGGGCCGCGACCTCGTCGGCGCCTTCTGCAGCTGTCCGGTCGGGTACTACTGCAAACATGCCGTCGCGCTGCTGCTCGTCGAGTCGGCCGAGCCGTCGGACGGGGTCGACGGCGCCCCACCCGCTCCGCCGTGGCGGTCGGTGCTCGGTGCGCTGACCTCCGACGCGCCGTCGTCGGAGATGGCTCTGGCCGGAGTGGCCGAGCCCATCGGCATCCAGTTCGACCTGCCGCCGGGCACGCGCTACGTCCAGCACCCCGCGCCCGTCATCGCGCTGGTCACGGTGGGGAAGTCGGGGCGATGGGTCAAGACCGGGATCAGCTGGACCGCGGTGACCAACGTCGACCGGATGGCGGCCAGCTTGTTCACCCCGTCGCGCGCGGGATTCGAGATGGAGCGTTACGACGCCGATCAGCTGCGCGGGGTCCGGGCGGTGGCACGCGCATTCGCGTCGAACTATCAGGCGATGAGCGGCAATTCGATCGCCCTGAGCGTTGCTCCGCGCGACGTGTGGGACCTGCTCGCACAGGCCCATGCCACCGGTGTCGTATTGGTGGCCGGTCCCACGCTCGGTGTGGAGCGGGTGGAGCTGATCGAATCCTCTGGGGTGGGGCTCGCGGTGTCGAAGGCCGCCGGGGGCGTCGAGGTGAAGACGTTCGTCCACGTCAACGGGCAACCGTATTCGGGTGGGGAGGTCGGGCTGATCGGCGCGCCGCATCCGCACGGCATGTTCTCGTTCTCGGGTGCGGGCGCCGGGAGCGACAGCGAGCGGGCCCAATCGGGTGCGGGCGCCGGGAGCGTCATGCTGATCGGGCGGTTCGAGTCGCCGGGCAACGACCAGGGATTGACGCGGTTGTTGTCGGCGCCGGCGATGTTCATCCCCGACGACGAGGTCGCCGACTTCGCCACCGAGGTGGTGCCCAGCCTCCCGGCGTCGCTGCCCGTCTTGGTCGACGACGACGCGCTGGTCAAGCCGACGATCGACGGACCGTTCGCGCTGCTGGTCGTCGACCTGAACGAGCAGGGTGCCCGCGTCGTGTGGCGCACCGCCTACGACGTCAACGGCAAGTGCAAGACCGTCGACGAGAAGACTCCCGCGCTGGCGTATCGCGACGCCGACGCGGAATGGCGGGCATTGGCCGGGGCGCAGGACGCGATGCGGACGGTGGCCGCGGTCTGTGCCCGGTGGCGCAACCAGGCCATCCACTACCTGCAGCAGGAGATGCGCCGCGGCGCCGTCGGCACGCATGCCGAAGTGGTGCGGTACATCGACGAATTAGCTTCGGCGCCAACGGTTCCCGACGCCGCACGCTTGGGCGACGTCGACCTGCTGCGCCGCGTCTACTCCTACTCGCCGATCGATGCCGCCGTCCTGTGCCACGAGGTGGTCCCGGTGCTGCGCGAGCACGGGGTCCGCGTCGAGGTGCACGGTGACGCCGATCGGTTCCGCGCCGCCCAGGGTGAGCCTGACATCACCCTGAGCGCCGACGACGGTGGCGCCAACGACTGGTTCAACCTGCATGTGCGGGTGGAGGTCGACGGCGTCGTCGTGCCGCTGGATCGACTCATCGTCGAACTCAACACCAGCTCCACCCACATGCTGCTCGACGACGGCACCTACTTCTCGCTCGACCACCCGGCGCTGGCGCGGTTGGCCGAATTGCTCGGCGAGGCGCGGGCGCTCGGCGAGATCGAGGGCTCGGCGGTGCGGCGCGATTCCTACAACGCGACGCTGTGGGAGGAGTTGCTCTCCCTCGGCGTCGTCGACGGGGATCTGGCGCTGTGGCACGAACGGATGCGCAGACTGGCCGCCGCCGACCTGCCCGAGCCGGGCGAGCCGCCCGCGACGCTGCGGGCCGACCTGCGCGACTATCAGTTGGACGGCTACAACTGGTTGAAGTTCCTGTGGGACAACCAGATCGGCGGAATCCTCGCCGACGACATGGGGTTGGGCAAGACGGTGCAGGCGCTCTCCCTGATCGCCAGCGCGCTCGACGAACAGCCGCAGAGCCGGTTCCTGGTGATCGCGCCGACCAGCGTCGTCGGGAACTGGGTGCGCGAGGCGGAGAAGTTCCTACCGTCGGCCCCTGCCGTCGCCGTCGGTTCGCCGCGTGCCGACGGGCCGATCGTCGAGCAGGTCGGCGACGCGCGGATCGTCGTGACGTCGTACACGCTGTTCCGACTCCAATTCGAGGTATTCGACGGCTATCCGTGGGCGGCGGTCTTCTTCGACGAGGCGCAGTTCGTCAAGAACCACAACGGCAAGACGCACCAGTGCGCGCGGCGGATCAACGCGGGGATGAAGGTCGCGATGACCGGCACCCCGATGGAGAACAGCCTGATGGAACTGTGGGCGCTGCTCTCGGTGGGTGCGCCGGGATTGTTCCCGTCCCCGCGCGCGTTCACCGACTTCTTCCGCAAACCGATCGAATCGGGTCAGGCGGGCGACCGCCTGGCGCTGCTGCGCCGACGCATCAAGCCGGTCATGTTGCGGCGCACCAAGGATCAGGTGGTCAAGGATCTGCCGCCGAAGCAGGAGCAGGTGCTCGCGCTCGACCTGCATCCGCGCCACGAGAGGATCTACCAAACGCGCTTGAACCGGGAGCGGCAGAAGGTCCTCGGGCTGCTGGGAGATTGGGAGAAGAACCGGTTCGAGATCTTCCGGTCGCTGACGATGCTGCGGCAGCTGGCGCTGCACGCCGGACTCGTCGACGAGAAGGATGCCGGCGTCGCGTCGGCGAAGATCGACCACCTGGCCGAACAACTGCCCGAACTGATCGCCGAGGGGCATTCCGCCCTGGTGTTCAGCCAGTTCACCGGCTTCCTCGCGCTGGTCCGGGAACGGCTCGACGCCGACGGGATCGCCTACGCCTATCTGGACGGGACGATGACGGCGAAGGCGCGCGCGGCGGAGGTGGCGCGGTTCACCGACGGCGAGGTGAAGGTCTTCCTGATCAGCCTCAAGGCGGGTGGCTTCGGTTTGAATCTCACCGAGGCCGACTACTGCTTCGTCTGCGATCCGTGGTGGAACCCCGCCGCGGAGGCGCAGGCCGTCGACCGCGCGCACCGCATCGGCCAGACCAGGCCGGTCACGGTTTACCGACTTGTCTCGGCGGGGACCATCGAGGAGAACGTCATCGCGTTGCAAGACCGCAAGCGCGAGCTGTTCAACGCGGTGGTCGACGACGGCGACCTCTTCGGCACCGGCATCACCGAGGGGGACATCCGGGCGCTGCTCGGGGAGGAGTTCCCGCAATCGTCCGGGAATCTGGCCATCGAGGGCGCATTGCCCTCGAACCCCTGATTCTCGCATTCGATCGCTCGGCGGCCGACCGCTCTTATCCCCAGTTCACGGTTGTCCACAGGTTGGTTCGGAAACCGCTGTCGACCTCGGTTTTGGTTGCCGTTGGCGCCCTAGTTTGGCCGTTATGGGGGATGGGGAGGAATACGATGACGGTTATGACGACCGAGGTGTTGGGGCTGCCGCGAGGCCGGGCTTTGACGCGCGACGATCTCGATTCGATGCCCGATGACGGGCACCGGTACGAACTCATCGACGGGATTCTGATCGTGAGTCCCGCGCCGCGCATTGTGCATCAGCGGGTGGCTGCCGCACTGTTTCGCGCGATCGATCCGGTCTTGCCGTCGCCACTGATCGTCCTCTTCGCGCCGCTGGACGTGGTGTTGTCGCAGGACACCGTGCTTCAACCGGACCTGTTGATCGCGCCGTGGGATGCGTTCACGGAGCGGGATCTGCCCGGGCCGCCGGTGTTGGCGGTGGAGGTGCTGTCGCCGTCGACGCGGAGTGTGGATCTGTTGTTGAAGAAGGATCGGCTGTGTCGCGCGGAGTGCCGGCACTATTGGGTGGTCGATCCCGACGGGCCGTCGATCACCGCCTGGGTCCTGCGCGACGGCGGGTATCAGGTCGCGGGTACGGCCAGCGGTGACGAGGAGCTGAGCCTCACCGAGCCGTTCGAGGTGTCGATCGTTCCCTCCTTGCTGGTGCGCTGACCAGCTGTTATCCCCAGTTCGCGGTTGTCCACAGGTTGGTTCGGAAACCGCTGTCGACCTCGGTTTTGGCCGCTGTTGACGCCCTAGTTTGGCCGTTATGGGGGATGGGGAGGAATACGATGACGGTTATGACGACCGAGGTGTTGGGGCTGCCGCGAGGCCGGGCTTTGACGCGCGACGATCTCGATTCGATGCCCGATGACGGGCACCGGTACGAGTTGCTGGACGGGATCCTCGTCGTGAGCCCGGCGCCGAAGATCAGGCACCAATGGGCGCTCTCGAGTCTGTATCGGCAACTGGACGCGGCCTGCCCCGACGATCTGAAAGTCTTGTTCGCGCCGCTGGACGTCGTCCTGGCACAGGACACCGTGCTTCAGCCGGACCTGTTGATCGCGCCGCGGGATGCGTTCACGGAGCGGGATCTGCCCGGGCCGCCGGTGTTGGCGGTGGAGGTGCTGTCGCCGTCGACGCGGAGTGTGGATCTGTTGTTGAAGAAGGATCGGTTGCGTCGGGCGGAGTGCCAGCACTATTGGGTGGTCGATCCCGACGGGCCGTCGATCACCGCCTGGGTCCTGCGTGACGGCGAGTATCAGGTCGCGGGTACGGCCAGCGGTGACGAGGAGCTGAGCCTCACCGAGCCGTTCGAGGTCTCGTTGGTCCCGTCGTCGCTCGTCGACTGAGCGCGACTACTTCCGTTTCTTCGTCCCGGGCAGCACCTCGGCGTCGATGACCGTCTTGACGAGCGGGCGGGTGGCGTCGAGCAGGGCGCCGGTACCGGGCGCCGACCACACCACATCACCCAATTGGTCGGTCATCGTCTCGATCGAGCCGTAGAGGCGAGCCCCTTCCTCGGTATAGCGATGGGCGACACCGGAGCGGTCGGGTTCGTCGGCTTCGACGAGGCCGCGCTCGACGAGGCGGGCCACGGACGCATCCCACTCCTGGTCGGACCAGCCGCGCGTGACCTGTCCGATCCGCTTGCCCATCGTGCGGCGTCGGATCGTCGGGTCGAGCAGATGCGACTCGTGGAAGGTGTAGGCGTCCAACCCGTCGAGGCCGTGGACGACCAGGGCGGCGATGTGGTTGTCGCCGCGCCATTCGCGCAGGATCCCGATGTTGTGCCAGAGGCGCAGAATCGGCTTCTCCGGTACCGGCGCTCCGGCCCATCCGGCGGCGAGGGGGCGCCCCTTCATCGGCGCCGACGCGGCGAGTTCGCCGTACCGGTCCGCGAGTTCGGCGATGACCGGCGCGGTCGCGACGTCGCCGAGGATGGTGTGGAACTGCTCGTCGAGCATCGCGTCGCGCCGGGCGGCCAGCGCATCGAGATCGGCGGCACACGCCCGCGTCCACGCGGCGTCGATCAGCGCGGGTGAGAAGTTGTAGAAGGCGGAGACGACGACCGACGAGTGACACGGCCCGAGTGGGCCACCGCGCGCGCCGACGTAGAAGGCGTGCCCGTCGAGTCCGGTGTCCTCCTGTGCGGCACCGATCCCCGGGTTGAAATACGCGAGGATGTGGAACGGTTCGAGGGTTTCGTACGCCTTGCGGGACGTGTTGCTCATCGGTCTCCTCGTCGTCGAAGGGATCTTCCCCCACCGTACGGAACCGTGTCCGCGACGCGACCCGATCGGTCAGGATGGGCACATGACCGTGCATGAGCCCGCCCTGCAGCGCCTCCTCGACGAGGCCGAGATCCGCCGACTGCTGACCACCTACTGCACCGCGGTCGACGACCGGGATTGGGACCTGTACCGCACGGTGTTCACGCCGGACGCCTTCATCGACTACACCTCGACCCCGCACGGGCAGGCCGGGACGCTCGACGAAACCGTGGCGTGGCTGTCGGAGAACCTCACGCTCCTGCCGATGACGATGCACTACGTCCTCAACGTCGATGCGCGGATCGACGGCGACACCGCGATCGTCCGCGCGCAGTTCTACAACCCGCTGCAGATCCCCGGTGTGGAGCGGGTGTCATTCTGCGGCGGCTATTACAACCACAGCCTGGTCCGGACAGCGGACGGTTGGCGCAGCGAGCGACTGGTCGAGGACAACGTCTGGTTCGACAACAACCCGTTCGTCTGAGGTTGCTGGCAGGTTCCTGTGGCTGGTTGTCGGCTCCGATGTCGGCGCCTATCGTGGTCGGCATGAGGAAATCGATGGTTGTCGGAGCGATTGCGGTAGCCCTCGGCGTGGCATCGGCGGGCACCGCGGCCGCCGAGCCGAGCGAGCAGTCGGTGAACATCGCCCAGATGGGCGCGGCCTGCCAGTCCGTCGGCGATACCGCCCAGGACTTCGAAGGCGCCCCGGTCGTGTGCGACATGAATCCCTCGGTCGGTTACCCGACCTGGCTCGCCGCGTAGCGCCGCAAGCGCTCACCGGGTATCCGGGGATCGGGCTTAACGCAGCGTCGTAATGATCGCGGAGAAGTCGTCGCCCGCGTGCTCGGCCGCGAAGGCGGCGTAGAGCTGCGCGGCATGCTCACCCATCGGTGCGCGGGCGCCGGTCGAGGTCACCGCATCCATCGCCAAGCCGAGATCCTTGTTCATCAGGGCGGTGGCGAAGCCGGGCTTGAAGTCGTTGTTCGCCGGTGACGCGGGTGCCGGCCCGGGGACCGGGCAGTTCACTTCGACGGCCCAGCAGTTGCCGGTGGCCCCGGTGACGACGTCGTAGAGCGACTGTGCGGACAGGCCCAGCTTCTCGGCGAGGACGAACGCCTCGCCGACCGCGATCTGCTGCACGGCCAACAGCATGTTGTTGCACACCTTGGCGGCCTGCCCGGCGCCGGATGCGCCGCAGTGGATCACCTTGCCGGCCATCGGTTCCAGAATCGGCCGTGCCTTCTCCACCGCCTCGGCCTCGCCACCGACCATGAAGGCCAGCGTGCCCGCCGTCGCACCTTTGACGCCGCCGGAGACGGGGGCGTCGATCTGGACGAAGCCCGCGTCGACCGCCCGCTTGTGTACCGCGCGGGCGTCGTCGACGGAGATCGTCGAGCTGTCGATGAGCAGGGCCCCCGGTTTTGCTGCGGGCAGCACGTCGTCGTAGGCGGCGCCGACGATCGCCCCGTTGGGCAGCATCGTGATCACCGCGTCGGCATTCGTCACGGCCTCGGCAGCCGTCGCACACACCTCGACGCCGGCGGCGCGCGCGGTCTCGGCGGCGGCGGGTACCGGGTCGAAGCCGCGCACCGTGTGCCCCGCTGCGAGCAGGTTCGCGGCCATCGGGCCGCCCATGTTGCCGAGGCCCAGGAAGGCGATGGTTGTCATTGGCATGCTCCTCGTCGTCTCGTCAGCTCATCGTCGGGATGCTGAACTCGGCCCCGTCTTTGATCCCCGACGGCCAGCGCGAGGTCACCGTCTTGGTCTTGGTGTAGAACATGATCGACGCCGGGCCGTGCTGGTTGAGGTCGCCGAATCCGGAGCGTTTCCAGCCGCCGAAGGTGTGGTAGGCGACCGGCACCGGGATGGGCACGTTGACGCCGACCATGCCGACGTCGACCCGCGAGGTGAAGTCGCGGGCGGCATCGCCGTCGCGGGTGAAGATGGCGACGCCGTTGCCGTATTCGTGCTCCGACGGGAGGGCCAGCGCCTCCTCGTAGTCCTTGGCGCGGACGATGCAGACCACCGGGCCGAAGATCTCGTCGGTGTAGATCGACATGTCGGAGGTGACGTGGTCGAACAGGCTCGGGCCGAGGTAGAAGCCGCCCGAGAGGTCGTTGTCGTCGTAGGAGGCCTCGTCGGTGGTGCGCGTGCGGCCGTCGACGACGAGTTCGGCCCCGGCCTGCACCCCCTGCTCGATGTAGTCGACCACGCGGTCGCGGGCCGCCGCGGTGACCAGCGGGCCGTAGTCGGCCCTGGGGTCGAGGGAGTGCCCGACGCGCAGGGCGCGGACGCGTTCGGTCAGCTTCTCGCGCAGCGCGTCGGCGGTCTCCTCGCCCACCGGGACGGCGACGCTGATCGCCATGCAGCGCTCGCCTGCGCTGCCGTATCCGGCGCCGACCAGGGCGTCGACGGCCTGGTCGAGGTCGGCGTCGGGAAGGATGATCATGTGGTTCTTCGCGCCGCCGAAGCATTGGGAGCGCTTGCCGTTGGCGGCGGCCGTGGCGTAGATGTACTGCGCGATGTCGGAGCTGCCGACGAAGCCGAGGGCCTTCACGTCGGGGTGGGTGAGCAGGGAGTCGACGGCTTCCTTGTCGCCGTGGACGACCTGCAGCACGCCGTCGGGGAGCCCGGCCTTGGTGAAGAGTTCGGCAAGCATCACCGGGACCGACGGGTCGCGCTCGGACGGCTTCAGGATGAACGCGTTGCCGCAGGCGATGGCCGGGCCGATCTTCCACAACGGGATCATCGCGGGGAAGTTGAACGGGGTGATGCCGGCGACGACGCCGAGCGGTTGGCGCATGGAGTGGACGTCGATCCCGGCGCCCGCGCCCTCGGTGAACTCGCCCTTGAGCAGGTGCGGGATGCCGACGGCGAACTCGATGACCTCGATGCCGCGCTGCACGTCGCCCTTCGCGTCGGCGAAGGTCTTGCCGTGCTCCAGCGAGAGCTTGGTGGCCAACTCGTCCATGTTCTCGTTGACCAGGTCGATGAAGCGCATCAGCACACGCGCGCGGGCCTGCGGATTGGTCGCGGCCCATCCCTTCTGAGCCGTTGACGCGATGGCGACCGCTGCCGCGACCTCGTCGGTGGACGCGAGCGGGACTTTCGCCTGCACCGCCCCGGTGCTCGGGTTGAAGACGTCGGCGGTGCGGCCGGACGGCGCGGCGTCGCCGACGGTGCCGGTGCGCGCGCCGTTGATGTAGTGGGGGATCTGCTGCGTCGTGGACATCCTCCCATCGTCGTGGCGTGGGTCACACCGGTCAACCGGCAATGGCGCACCTCCGGGTGGTGCAGTTCTGCCCTCGGTCGGCCTCTGGGTGCGAGCGCTCCTGCCTACAATCGAGTGCATGGTCGGCTTCCGGGATGCGTCTGCGGTGGATCCGCGCGGCATCCGCGCCGACGACCTGCGCTATCTCCTGGCGGTTGCGCGCACGCGGAATCGGCGGTCGGCCGCCGCCGCGCTCGGCGTCGACACGAGCACCGTGTCCCGTCGAATCCGCGCATTGGAGCGCGCTCTCGGCACCGATCTCGTACGGCAGAACTCCTCGGGATGGGAGTTGACCGAGGCCGGACGGATGGTCGCCGAGACGGCCGGACCGATCGAGACGGCCGTCGAGCGCGTCGTCGGGGCGATCGCGGGCCAATCGGATCGGGCGCTGCGAGGCAACATCCGGGTCACCGCGCCGGATGCGTTCGGCGCCTATTTCGTCGCGCCGGCGCTCGTTCGGTTGCACCGGCAACACCCGGATCTGACCGTCGAACTGCTGACGGCGACGCGTGAGCCCAACCTGCACCAGTCGGGGTTCGATGCGGCGATCACCGTCGGCGCCCCGACGAGCGGTCAGGTGGTCGGCGAACCGCTCAGCGACTACGCGCTGGGGCTCTACGCGAGCGAGGCGTATCTCGCCGAGGCGGGCCGGCCGTCGTCGATCGACGAACTCGGACGGCACTCGCTGATCTGGTACGTCGACTCGTTGCTGCAGGTGGGAGAACTCGACCTGGAGAAGCACCTGCCGGGCATCTCGCCGCGGATCATGTCGACCAGCGTCTTCGCCCAGGTGGAGGCGACGCGCGCGGCTGGCGGCATCGGGTTGCTCCCCGCCTTCGTCGCCGACCGGCATCCCGACCTGCGCCGCATCCTGAGCGATGACGTGGACGTGCGTCTCGGCTTCGTGCTGTCCGCACGGCGGGACCGGTTGGTCCAGCCGGCGGTCCAGGCGATCCGTACCGTCGTCCACGCCGAGGTCGCGCAGCGAATCGGCGAGCTGCTGCCGCCCGGTGCGGACTAGCGTGGAGGGCAGGAGGTCGTGATGGCATTCACCGAATCAGAATTGGCCTATCTGGCGAGTCAACGGCTCGGCCGCATGGCCACCCAGAAGCCGAACGGGACGTTGCAGAACAGCCCGGTCGGGTTCAAGGTCAATGCCGACGGGACGATCGACGTGGTCGGCTACCAGATGAGCGACAGTCGGAAGTACCGCAACATCGTCGACAACGGACGGGTCGCGCTCGTCGTCGACGATGTCGCCTCGGTCAATCCGTGGCGGGTCCGATGCGTCGAGATCCGCGGCAGGGGCGAGGCCGTACCCCCGACGGCCGATGCCGGCGCGAAGATCCGGATCCATCCAACACGGGTCATCAGCTTCGGGCTCGACGAGGATCGCGACGCCCACAGCCTGACCGTCGACGCGCGTGACGTCTGACTCCTACGGTGGTCGAGTGCCGGTCGAGGTGCAGTGCCGACCTACGGTGGTCGAGTGCCGGTCGAGGTGCTAGCCGAGAACGGTGTATCGAGACCAGGTGAGACGCCAGCCGACCTACGGTGGTCGAGTGCCGGGCGAGGCGCTAGCCGAGAACGGTGTATCGAGACCCCGCAAGACGACCCGTAGCGCAGGCACTCACACCGCGGCGGGAAGTACGACACGGCTCACGGCGACGGCGCCGCCCGGTTGGGCAGTCGGCATCACGTTGACGATGGGCGGGAAGTTCACCGTCGCGGTTGCCCTGGGCAGCGCACTCGGGCCGCGGAACCCCAGATCGGTCAGCCGGACGATCTGGTCGGGTGTCTTCGCGTAGGCGATGAACTGCCCGACGGCGTCGGAGGTGAACGAGGGAACACCGCTCAGTTGGATGACCGGATAGTCGAGGACCGGGGTGGCGCCGTTGGGGCGCAGAATCCCGACTCGCCCCGGCTTCCAGTCGCGGGTTTCGAGGTAGAGCTGCTGCTCGCTGATCGGGACTGTCCGGACCGCGGCCACTTGAACGTTCGGGGCGTCGGCGATCGCGTGGACGGCCGCCTCGGCGCTGCCGTCGCCGAAGTGCGGCGGGTTGCGGACCAGTTGCCTGAGTCCGGTCTGGATCTTGGCGCCGGCGACTCTCACCGCCGACAGCGGGCGAGTGTCCTTCTTCGTCTCGACGGAGAAGTTGTAGGCATAGGCCTGCGCGGCCAGCGCGGTGGCGTCGGAGCCGGGAACCATCGGCATCGCCAGGCGCGCCGACCCGGTGATCTTGTGCTCGCCGTATGCGGCGAAGGCGTTCGCGTAGGTCAGGTATGGAGCTTGGAACCAGTGGCCGCCGTCGCCGGATGGCGCGATCAGCTCTGTCCGGGCCGCGATCAACACCGGGGAGGTGACGAGCGATCCGGACTGCCCGGAGATCGCGCTCAATTTGCGTTCGGCCAGGGCCCCCGCCCACACCGACGATCCCGGGATCCAGGCGGCCGGCCGACTCCCGGACGTGGCCGTGTCCCACTTGTCCGCGGTCAGCCCGGCGAGGGCCGCCCGCGAATCGATCGGTCGAACGCCCACCTGAATGCAGTGATCGCCGACGACCGGCCGGGTCGCGTTGTAGTTCTTCGCGATTTCGCCCAATGCCGTCGCGACACGGGCGTCGGCGACGATGTCGACGTGTGCGTCGCCGGCCGTACACGAGCCGGAAGCAGTGTTCCCGGTCGTCGGTGATTCATGCGTCGCGGTGGAGCTGCCGGAGTCTTTGTGGAGTCCGAACCACGCGAATACGGCGGCGGCCACGAGGATTGCCGCTGCGGCGACGGTGATCAGTGGACGGCTCGACCGAGCTGCTGCTTCGTCGAAATTGTGTCGGCCCACGACGAGGCTTGCCTTCCATGTCTGCTCACGTCGTCGACCCGCGTTTACGGCAGATCGAGCGACGGCCCTGGTCCGGGCGGCGTGCATGGCGCACGACCGACGGGGTCTCGCCGGTTAACCAAATTGTACATTGTGCGCTATCTACCTGTGTGGGGCGTCACTGCTTTCCAGCCGCCGGCACTACTCGGCCGGCGGCGGCCCGGATCAGTACGCGACGGTGAACCGGCGTCGACGGTGCTGCGGGTTGTCGATCTCGTCGACGATCGCCTTGGCGAGGTCGGGGCCGGAGATTGCCGAGTCGCCGTTCTCGTCGACGAGGAGGATGTCGTCGCCGATGCGGAACTTGCCGGTCGCCTCGCCGGGAGCCCACGCGCCGAATCCGGCAGCTGGGCTGACCAGGAACCAGTCGAGGTTGTCGTCGGAGGCGCGCAGGTCGTCGAGGACCTCGCCCATCTCCGTCGCCTCGGCTTTGACCTCGGCGGGGAATTCGGGTGTCGACGCGAGGGTGGGGCCACCCGGTGCGACGAGCAGTGAGCCCGCGCCGCCGACGACCCCGAGCCGGACGCCCGCCGACTCGGCGCGCTGTGCGAGTTCGCCGATGGCCCCGCGGGTGCGGCCGGCCATTTCACCGCGCGGCGAGATGGCGGAAACGACGACGTCGGTGTCGGTGACGGCCTGCCCTTGGACGTCGGCGTCGAGGATGCTGCCTTCGACGTAGTCGACACCGTCGACGCGGTGTTCCGGGAGGGTGCGGCTGAACGATCGGACCTGGTGTCCGGCGGCCGCCGCCTGCTCCACCAGATTGCTCCCGGCGTAGCCGGTTCCGCCGATGACGGTGATGCGTGCCATGTGTTTCTCCTCTGCTTGGCTCTCTGAAGGTTCTGTAAGTCACCATAGGTGACTAATGGAGGGTTGGGAAGAAGGCGCTTTGCAGTGACCCGGTTACTATGCGGTGCCTATGAACTGCATGGGTATCCTGGGGTTACCCAGTGTGCGGTAGAGACCTATAAGGGGGTCCCAGGATGAGCGACGTGCTGTGGGATCCGTACGTGCGCGATTGCCCGTCGCGCAGATTGCTCGACCGGATCGGCGATCGGTGGACGGTGCTCGTCATCGGCGTCCTCGACGGCGGGCCGCGGCGCTTCTCCGAGATTCAGGCCGTCGTCGACGGGGTGTCGCAGAAGATGCTCACCCAGACCCTGCGCGCCCTCGAGCGCGACGGACTCGTCACGCGCACGGTGTTCCCCGAGGTGCCGCCCCGCGTCGAATACGAACTGACGACGACGGGCCGCAGCCTCCTGGAGCCGCTGCGCGCGCTGACCGAATGGGCCACCGCCAATATGACCGTCGTGCAGGCGTCGCAGGAGGCATACGACCGTCGGGGTTGATCCGCGCGGCCGTGGCTCAGCTCAGCCCGGCAAACCCCGCACTTTGCGACATACCCAGCGGGTTCCGCCCATCGGGTATGTCCGGAAGTGCAGGGTTTGCGGTCCGACGGGTCCTTAGTCGGGGAGGTCACCCCGGGGCGAGCCCTCGAATGAGGGCGTTCAGTCCGGTCTCGAATTCGTGGTCTTGGCCGAGTGCGACGACCTGGCGAGCACTCTCGACGAAGCGCCGAGCACCGTCGTCGTCTCGATCTATCTCGATGACGATGTCACCGCCGTCGCGAGCCGTCTGCTGCTCGATCGCGGAGCCGATGGCGTAACGCGAGACTGCGATGAGTGCGGTGATGGCGTCGGTGGCCGTGAAGCCGGCCCTCTCCAAGAGTGAGACCTGTGCGATCGCGGTGTCGGGCTGCGGGCTTCGTGAACCGGCCGACGCGATCAGCCGGGCGCCGTCGCGGATGCTGAGCATCGCCCGGCGCATGCTGCGCGCGTTGCGGGCGACGAAGGCATCCCACTGCTCGCCGTCGTCGGGGAGTCGGTCGGTATGACGTCGGGTGAGGATCTCGTCGGCGACGGCGTCGAGCAGCGCGCCCTTGTTGGCGAAGTGGTGATACAGCGCCGGCTGGCGGATTCCGAGGCGGTCGGCGATCGCGCGCAGGGTGACGTCGTCCAGACCGCGCTCGTCCAGGACCTCGAGAGCAGCGGACACGATCGAGGCCTGATCAGTGCGCGAGGGGTACGGCATCGCCTCAGAATAGCGTCCGTTGGCACCCAAGACTATCAGTGATAATCTTCGAGAATTCGATCGGAGGGGACCGGAATGGCAGACGGAACCGTGTGGAGCGGGACAGTGGTCAAGATGTCGCGCGGCTTGCTCGACGGCTCGAATATGTATCGGCGGGTCGTCGTCCGGACCGACGCCGGTACGACCCAGAAGATCCGGGTCGGAAGGGATCTCTGGCGGCAGGTGAAAGTCGGCGATCGTCTCGTCAAGGAACCTGGGCATGATGTTCGCCGGGTCGACGAAAGCAAAGAATCATGAAACTCACCGTCAGCCTCCAGGTCACTCTCGACGGCGTCGCCCAGGCGAACGGAGGCAACAACGAGGAGATGGACCCCGGCTTCACCCGCGGCGGTTGGGCGCTTCCGCACAACGACGCCGATGCCGTGCAATACATCCTCGACACCTGGCGTCGACCGGACGCCTTCCTACTCGGCCGGAAGACCTACTCGCTGTTCGAGACCTTTTGGGGTCCCCGCGACGGCGACGGGAGTTTCGGTGAAGCGATCAGCTCCAAGCCCAAGTACCTGGTCTCCACCACCGTGGCCAGTCCGTCGTGGGAGCCCACGACCGTCATCGCCGACGATGTCGCGGCGCGGGTGCGCGAACTCAAAGCACAGGCCGGCGGCGAGTTGCTCGTGGTGGGCAGCACCAGCCTCGCGCGATGGTTGCTGGAAAACGAGCTGGTCGACGAATTGAATCTGGTGCAGTTCCCCGTGATCGTCGGTGAGGGGGAACGCCTGTTCCCGGCTCAGGGCACCGATTTCGCGCTCAAGCTGATCGACTCCCAGGTGTTTGACACGGGCATCGTCGCCCTCACCTATCGCGTCGGCGGCCGCCCGGAATACGCCTAGTCGGGGGCGCGATCTGTGGGCCGGACCGTCACTCGTACCGATGCGGTGCCTTCCCGTCCGCGCGTGCCGGCTCGGAGGGTGATGACGTGCCGGCCCGGGGAGAGTGCGGCGACGACGTAGGTGCCGCGGCCGAGTTCGCCGTCGCGGTCGGAGCTCCACGTCAGCGCCTCGGTCTCGATCTCCGCGGCTTCCAGCCACCACCCGTTGCCGATCAGCTCGACGCGACCGTCGATGGAGGCGCCGTCGAGTGGCGACGTGATCAGCGCCCGACACGACTTGCGGGCGACGGTGAACAGCGGCGAGATCGCCGTCGCAGTCCGCCATCCGTTGGTCACTGAGACACCGAAGCAGCACGACGATCCACCGGGTAGATCGTCGACGTTGATCGTCGCCGACGATTCGTTTAGGCGTGTCCCGAGCGGCATCCACGATTCACCGCGATCCCAGCTGTAGCGCAGCCACGACTCGAGCGTGTCGGAGGCCTCCCACACCAGGCGCACCTGACCGTCGACGGTGGATCGAGCCTCGGGGGTGCGGATGAATCGGACGCTCGGCGTCGACGGCGGGATGACGTGTTCGGTCGTCGCAACGTCCTCGCCGCTGATGCGGACGCGCATCGCGTCGTCGGGAAGGAGGATGCTGCCGCGGACCGACAGCGCGTCGCCGTCGGAATAGGGTTCGGTGGCGAGGAATCCGCGGCTGATGATGCGGCCGTCGGCATCCAGCACGTCGACCGACAGCGACGAGGAGCCGGGCTCGACGTCGGGTTCGCGGTAGGACGCCAGCGCGGGCCGGAGGATGAGGCTGCCGTCGGCGATGCGTCCGGTGATCCGGGTGAACTCCGGCAGGGCGGCGGTGCGGGGTGCCATGGCTTATCCAATCTGCTCGATCAGGATGTCCCACAGCGTTGCCGAGGGCCAACGGTCTTGATAACGCTGCCCGGGGGGCGGTGCCGGCGCTGGGTAACCGGCCGCATCGGGTGTCTGATACGACATCAGTTCCGGCCAGGGATGGGTGAAGATCAGGTCATCAGAGGGCCGCCAGCCGACGGTGCCTGGTTCGATCTGGCCGTCGGTCGGGAGGCGTTTGTCGATGTCGGTCGGCATGCCCGCGGGGGAGTCGGCGGCGGGAGCGTGCAGCACGCCCAGCGTGTGCGTGGTCTCGTGGGCGATCGAACCGCGCAGCGTCCCCTGGACCACCGCTCGCCGGATGCCGCCGGCGTTGGACGTGCCGTTCAGGCCGTAGGACGTGTTGGTTGGCGTCATCGCGAGCCAGATCACGTCGGAGCCCTTCGCCCACTTGTGGTCGTCGGCGATGTCACAGATGTCGGCCAGGACTTCGTGCCAGCCGTCTTTGGTCATGAGGTCGTGTTTGCCGGTCCCCATTGACGGCTGCGCGACGCTGGGGATCTGGTAGATCCGGCCAGGGGAAAGCGGGAAGCGCTCGGCGATGCTCAGCACACCGGCGCTCCAATCGGCCGCCGACGGGGCCGCGGCCGCATGTGGCGCGAGGTCGTCACGGACGAGCAGCTGCACGAACGTCAGTTGGCCCGAAGGGGTGAATGTGGTCGTCGCCGACGAGGACGCCGGCCAGTATCCGGTGCCTGCGGGGGTGGACGTCGGCCACACGGTCGCGTCCGCGGTGACGGTCCCGACGAGGAGGTCGGGCGGGAGCTCGAAATCTAGCGCTGCGGCGATGGACGGGACGGGCTGTGCGGCGAAGGGCGCGTTGATCGGTGTCAGAACGACCGTGCCGACGCTCGAGGTGAGGCGCAGGCTGCCCGTCACCGAGATCTCGCCCGGATTGGCGCCGAAGTCGAGGCCGAAGTCGAAGGGTGAACGGACGTAGACGCGGGCCAGAGTGGCTCGCTTCTCGACGACCTTCACGGGGGTGTGTTTTCCAGAAATCGGTAGCGCCGGGTATTGGATGCCTTGGACAAAGGTGATGGTGTCGATCTTCGGGACGGGCTTGGGGCCGACGATGAGGAAGAACTCGCGATGCGTTGTGCCGCAACCGTTGGCGGCTTTGGCGGCGCAGCGGAGGGTCCTGGGGACCGGTCCGTTGGGGGTGGTGAAGGTGAGGGTGTGGGCGCCGCCGGGCAGGTTGTCGAGCTTCGTGAGGAGCGTCGGTCCGTGCCACACCTCGATGCCGCAGCGGATGTCTGGGCCGGCAGTGGTGACTAGGTCGATTCGGGTGACGGTGTTGAAGTCGACGCGGTGGGTGGCGCCGTTGCGCAGGTCGAAGTAGGAGATCTCGGCGACGCCGCCGCGGAACTCGACGAGAGAGGTGCCCGAACGCATCACCGGGAACTCGCCGCCGCACATCCGCACGGTGCCGGCCAGTGCCTCGATCATGATGTCGCCGGGGATCGCGTCGGACGGGATGCGGACGGTGATCTTCGTGTCCGACCAAGAGTTCACGGTGCCGTTCGTGCGCTCGTGGTTCGCGGCGGCGAACGTGACCGTGCCCTTGCTGATGCCGAATCCGGTGCCCGTCAGCGTGATCACCGATCCGGGGCAGGCGTGCGGGTTGTCGATGCCGGTGATCGACCAGTGTGTGGCGTCGGCCCGCATCCTGGACATCGCGGCGATTGCTCGCAGGATGCAGGGTTCGACGTAGATCGGCACGTCGAGCCTAAGGCCCCCGGGGGTCTCCGGGTCATGGACGATGTGTTGCCACCATTTGCCGGGAATCAAGTCCCCGATGCCCTTGCCCGGGATGACGATGACCAGACCGCCCTTGGGATCCTTGGGCAGCTTCGGGTCCTTCGGTCCCAGGGGATCCAATCCGCCGTCGTCGAAGCCGCGTGGGTCGAAGCCGCCGAAGCCGTCGAGTGCCATCGCCAGGGAGCGGATCGAGGCGCCCTGCGATGGTGCGGAGTCCACGGCCTTGAGTAGTTCGTGGGCCCAGTGCGACGCGGCGAGGGCGGCCGCGAGGCCGTCGAGCATCAGCTGGGCCTGCGCCTCGTCGTCGCTCGCCCATATTGCTGCCGACGCGAGTTGGGCGACGGCCTGCGAGTTCGTTTGGAGCCGACGTTGGGGGAGCGCGGTCCATTGCGGGCTTTGGTCCTGCTTCGACGGTGAGTCGGCTCGTCCGGTCCGTGCGTCGCGAGCCGCGTCATGCGCTGTCTCGCCGAGACGGGTCAGGGTGACGCGCAGTCGGGCGGCGGCATCGGCGTCGCCGGCGAGGGTGCTCCGCGCGTCGGGCATGAGGTCGTTGAGCCAGTTCAGCGGGGCCAGCCCGGTGGCCAGCGATGTCTGTGCGGCGGGGGTCAGGTCCTCGGTCCCGATGCGTTCCCCGACGCGAAGTTCCAGGCGACGGATCTGGCGGTCGTCGAAGGGTTGCACGGGTTCTGGTGCCGCGACGGGCTTCGCGATGACGCGCTTGGCTCGGGTGGCCGTGACGGACTTGGTGGCCTTGACGGGCCGCTTCTTGCCTGGCATCGCGATCTCCTCTGCTGGGGAAGTGCTCTGCCATCAGAGTGGGCTTCGACGCGGAGAAGGTCGTGCGTAGTGGACTACTCGAATCTGTGGAGGGAGATCCGGCGGGTGAAGACGTAGTGGACGGTCACAGGCAACGGGTTTCAGGAAGGGCCTCTCGCTGAGATTGCTAGCCGAGGTTGCTAGCCAAGGTATCGATAGCCGAAGTCGACGTCGGCGGACTTTTCCCACAGATCGGTGCGGTCCACAGGGATGGTGCGCCACCGGTGCTGACGTGCGGTGCGGGACGGATTGTGACGGGCACCGGTACGAGTTGCTCGACGGGGCACTCGTCGTGAGTCCGTCGCCACGCAGGATTCACCAACGGGTCGTTGCGCGGTTGCACCTCACGCTTGACGCGGCGCGTCCTCCGTGGGTCGAGGTCTTGTTCGCACCCTTTGGTGTCGTCCTCGCCGACGACACCGTCATCCAACCGGACCTGCTGGTGTTGTCGCGAGAGAGCCGTTCGACGACGAAGCCTTTGGGGGTGCGCCGATCCTTGCCGTCGAAGTGTTGTCGCTGTCGACGCGGAGTGTTGATCTCCTGCTGAAGAAGGAACGCCTGTAACGGGCGGGGTGTGCGCACTATTGGGTTGTCGACCCGGATGAGTCCTCGGTTACGGCATGGGTGCCTCGCGACGGGGAGTATCAGGTCGCGGGAACCGCTCAGAGCGACCAGGAGCTGGAACTCTCCGAGCCCTTCGAGGTCATGCTCGTGCCGTCTGCACCGTGGGTTAGTCGCCCGACGCGGGGGAACCTCCGTCGCCTCCGAATCGGCCCAGTCGATGGCGTGAACAGCGTGGGCACCGGGGGATGCTCTTATGTCGACGCCGGCACCTACGGCGTCGGCGGGGAGCCGAAGGCGCCCATGAATCCCATTAAGAAGGCAGTTGTACGCTTGGGTACAAGACTATTCCGGATTCATTGGGGCTATCTCGCGTTAGTTCAACAGCTGTCCACTCGACAGGAATTCGGCCACTCCAGGCCCTACGTGTCGAGGGCGCTTGGGTATCCTCAATCGTCATTTCGACGGTTATGTCAGCCGCGCGATTCTTGGCCCAAAGAGTTTGAACCGACGGGCCGATATCACCTGATAGATCCCACTGTCCACGCATTAGGGTGGGTGTGTCTGCGACTATGAATGGATTTCCGTCGGTGTCTATGTCCGCTGACTCGTGGCACCCCTTAGTAAGCTGATCAAAAACTGTCAACACGAACTCAACGTACCCATCCCCTTCGTTGACAGACTCGGCGATTGCTGCAACTTTGTTCCGATTGATTCGGCCTTCGTTATCCAGTGGGGGTGTTAGGTTCCTGACCAACTCGGAAACTGTGGCCCTATTGGTTACACCCCATCGTCCGGACGATTGTCCAAGGCCTACCGTTTTTGATACTCCAAACTTAGCAAGCGGATATTCAAAGGCTCGAAACCAAGCCGGTCTTTGGAGCTCTTCCGTGGTTACGAGTGCAAGCGCTAGCGGCCGATAGATGCCGTGTTCCAGCGCGATGGATTCGACCATCTCTTGGTGAGGTGCGGCTGCCGTTTGCACTCGATCCTTACTGAGGATTCTCTGCTTCGATGTTGAACTTATGACCATGCTAGCAACGGAGACCACCATCACCGCAGTGATAAGGGCAGTCGTTAGGTCATGCCATTTCGGTAGTGCGTTGCCGAGAAGTGGTGCGACTAGCGTGCTAACAGCAACTAACACGGTGGATACTGTTATTATCACACCTTGTGCCACATACCAGGATGGGGTGTGTTTTGGGTCTGGGTTGGTGATGGGGTTGATGCGCCATAGTGAGATAAGCGCGCTACCTATGGCAATGAGAAGTCCTACTATTGCGCGATGCAACCATTCGGGCAGATATGCCATAGCGCAAATTGATGCGAAGAATAGCGGTAGAAACCTGAATGCGCCGTACTTCCACCATGTTGCTGACACCGTAGACCCAATGGCATCGTCGAGGACGTAGTAGCTGGTGGGCCATCTTGTGGCAGCCGCGGAGTAGAAAGCAGTCACGGATATAAGAGCCAGGCCTGCGCGCAGAACGACATCTATTGCCTGATTCATGTGCTCCTCGTAATTGGGGGCATGGTAGGGGTGTCGAGATGCAGCGGAGATTAGCAGCGCTACCCCCGGAAGTCTGACAGAACATGCGTGCCTCGATGAGTCGTGTCAATTTTGATTCTCCATGTGGTCGGCCATCCAAGTCACTTTCGGCGAACATTTGGCGTAGATCGATCTCTTGCGGCGCCCATGCAGCGGCAACCCCTCTGCTCTGACGACCGAGCATCGCCTCACACAAGTCAGCATGTCGCACATATGCCAAGTGCCATAACGCCAATCGGAGAAAGACTCATAGACAACTGCACAAGCCGGTGCTTTGTCCACGCTATCTTGCTCATCTCCACGAGCTGTTTCGACAGTACCGGAAGAAGAGTCGGGCCCTCGAGCCGATCCTGAACGGCTTCGGGCGTCAGGTGCCGCAGGTGTCCGAAATAGACAAAGTTGTCCGGCGCCTCAACCTCGAGGTTGGAGGCCCGTAGCCGGGGACGCACAACCCAGGCCGCACATAGGACGCTAGCTACTAAGAGGAGGATGCCAACGACGTACCAGACTACGGCCCAGCCCCCAAGGTCATGGAGCACCCGCCCCTCGCCCGACAGCGTGATAACTCCCACGAGGAGCGCGGTCTCAATTGTCAGTGCAAATGGCGCCTTCGTATCGGAGATATTGTCAAGACCTGTGGATGAGGTTGTTTCAGGCGGCCTCCTCTTGCGATGTTGATGGGGTGTCGGATTCGACGAGTTTGCCTTTCTCGAAGGTCTTGCCGGCTCGGACGAGGGCGACGACGTGGGGTGCGTTGAAGCGCCCTGGGTTCCGTTCCGAGTCTCAGCAAGGAGAATCGGAGTATGCCCAAGAAGTTCAGTCCAGAGCTGCGTGAGCGTGCCGTGCGCATGGTCTACGACCGCCAACCCCGCGAGGGCGGCCCTCGCGCAGCATCGATCCGTGCCGTCGCGCCGCAGCTCGGTGTCGGCACAGAGACGCTGCGGATCTGGTGCAATCGCTACGGCGCCACCGAGCCGGTCGGACCGGGAGAGCCGCTCGAGGAGGAGAATCGCCGTCTCCGGCGGGAGCTCGCCGAGGCGCGACGTGCGAACGAGATCCTGAAGGCCGCCTCAGCGTTTTTCGCAGCGGAACTCGACCGCCCCACGACGAAATGATCGCGTTCGTCGACATGCATCGCGAGAAGTTCGGGGTCGAGGCCATCTGCCGCATCCTCAGTGCGACAGAATGTGGGTTCATCACCTCCCGCGGATACCGCGCTGCCAAGAACAGGCCGGCCTCCGCTCGCAGCGTTCGGGACGAGATGCTGGCGGAGGAGGTGCAGCGGATTCATCAGGCGAACTACAGCGTCTATGGGGTCCGGAAGATGTGGCACGCAATGCGCCACGCAGGATGGAACGTCGGTCGCGACCAGATCGCGAGGCTGATGAAGATCGCCGGCCTGCAGGGCGTTCGCCGAGGTCGAAAGCCCGTCACCACCTGCTCCGCAGACGGAGATGACCAGCGCCCGGACCTCGTTGAACGGCGGTTCGTCGCGGATCGACCGCAGCAGCTTTGGGTCGCCGACATCACCTACGTCCGGATGCTCTCCGGGTTCTGCTACGTCGCATTCGTTACCGATGTCTTCAGTCGCAGAATTGTCGGCTGGGCGGTCGCGCCCACGCTCCACACGGAGTCTCTGCCATTGCTCGCACTGGAGCATGCACTGCAGTCCACCGGGGTGAGCAGGAACGAAAGCGGATTGATCCACCATTCCGACAGGGGTAGTCAATACGTTTCGCTCGCCTATTCGGACGCTCTGCTCGCCGCGGGAGTTACGGCTTCAGTAGGTACCGTCGGCGATAGCTACGATAACGCGCTGGCCGAGACAGTGAACGGCCTATACAAGGCGGAGTTGATCTACTCCAAGCGGATCTGGGAGTCAGTCAGCGAGGTTGAGCTCGCCACGATGGGCTGGGTCCACTGGTGGAACACCTCCCGGCTCCACGAAGCTCTCGGCTACCGCACCCCGGCGAACGTCGGAGCGACCTACACTCACACCACGACGACCGCGCCCGCGACCGTGTAACCACGGAACGAAACCCAGGGCGCTTCAGGTCGTGGTGGGGGTGGGCCGGGGTGTGCGTCCGGGGGCGAGGATGGCCAGCGCGAGTGCTCCGGCCGCGGTGATGGCCGCCAGCGCGAGCGCGGCCTGGGTGCTGCCGTGTACGAACGCGGTCTTGGCGAATTCGGCCAGTGGCTGGGCGGCGGGTCCGGCGCGGTCGGCGACCTGCAGGGCGGCGGCGAGGGAGTCGGCGACCGGGCCGCGAGCGGGTTCGGGCAGCTGGGGCAGGGCGGGTTGGATGTGGTGGGTGTATCCGGCGGCGAGCACGCTGCCGGATACGGCGATTCCGATGGCCGCGCCGATCTCGCGGGCGGCGTCGTTGACGGCGGCGGCGACACCGTGTTTGGCCACGGGGGTGTCGGCGACGATGGCGTAGGTGGCCGGGGCGGTGCACAATCCCAGCCCGGCGCTCAGGATCAGCAACGGCCACAACAGGTCTGGGTAGTCGGCGGCCAGGGTCAACCGGCTCACCAGGAAGAGTCCGGTCGCGATGGCGAGCAGCCCGGTGACGGTCATCGCCCGCAGCCCGACCCGGCTCGACAGCCACGGCGCGATCACCGAGATCGCCACCAGCGGCACCGCCATCGGCACCAGGCCCAGCGCCGAACCGAGCGGCCCGTACCCGAGGATCAATTGCAGGTATTGCACCAGCAGCAGGAACACCCCGAAGGTGACCAGGAACTGGATGGTCACCGACAGTGACCCGGCCCCGAACCCCCGCCGGGCGAACAACCGCACATCCAGCAGCGGCGCGGCGACCCGCAACTCCATGATCACGAACACCACCGCCGCGGCGACACCGAGCGCGAGGGTGGGGGTCACGAGCGGGTCGAGCCAGCCGCGCGCGGGGATCTCGACGCAGGCGAACACGATCGCCGCGATCGCGATCGCCACCGCCACCGCGCCCACCCAGTCCACCGGCGGGTGTTCCCGCTCGCGGGATTCGGCGATGGTGCACGCCAGCGCGGCCAGCACCACCCCGGCCACGGTCAGTCCCACGAACACCGATTCCCACGACCACCGCGCCAGCAGCAGTCCCGAGCCGAGGATCCCGAGCACCGCACCGGACCCGGCGACCCCAGCCCACACCCCGACCGCGCGCCCGCGATGCGCTTCGGGCAGCCCCGCGGTCAGGATCGACAGGGTCGAGGGCATCACCAGTGCCGCGCCCGCGCCCGCCGCCGCGCGGGCCGCGATCAGCCACACCGGCCCCGACATGAGCAGCGGCAGCGCCGAGGCCACGGAGAACACCGCCAGGCCCGCGATCAGCACGACGCGGCGCCCGTAGCGGTCACCCACCGCGCCGGCGGGCAGGACCAGGCACGCCAGGATCAGGGTGTAGCCGTCGACGATCCAGGTCAGCTGCGATTGGGTCGCCCCGGTCGCGACCGCGATCAGCGGCAACGCCGAATACAGTGCAGCCATCGCCGCGACGACCAGCGCCACCGCCAGGCACGACACCGTCAGCATCCACCATTCGGCCCGCGCCAGCACACTGTGACCGTCAGTCGTTTCCGGTGCGTTCACCGGCACCTCCCACCCGACGAAACCATCGGTATCGCTTCGCTACCATGAGTATCACAGGCGAGAGTGGTTGCGATAGAGTCGAAATCGGACACATTCACCGCCGCCCGTTTCCTTGGAGGTCTTCCCGACCATGACCACCCGCGACCAGGCCGACACCCGCACCGGACCCGCCGCGCCCCACTCCGCCACCGGCGAGCAGGACGCGGATCTCGATCAGGCCGATCCGCGGTTGGCGCGCTCGCGGGCACGGTTGCTCGACGCGGCCACCCATCTGCTGGCCACCGGCGGTATCGACGCGGTCACCATCGACGCGGTCACCCGCACCTCGAAAGTCGCGCGCACCACCCTCTACCGGCACTTCGGCAGCAGCACCCACCTGCTCGCGGCCACCTTCGAACGCCTACTCCCACGCGTGGACACCCCACCCGACGACGGGCCCGTGCGCGAGCAGTTGATCGCGTTGCTCACCGCCCAAGCCGACCTGATCGAGAACGCTCCCCTCCAGCTGACCACCCTGTCCTGGCTGGCCATGGGATCCATTACCCCCGACCCCGGCGCACCCCCTGACTCGGGCGCGGTCACCTCCCTGCGCGCCCAGGTCATCCGCCGCTACCGCGAACCGTTCGACCACATCCTCACCAGCCCTGAGGCCCGCGCCCACCTCGGCGACCTCGACACCACCTTCGTCATCATCCAGCTGCTGGGCCCGATCGTCTTCGCTCGCCTCACCGGGCTGCACAGCATCGACCACCACGACTGCGCACGCCTGGTCGACGATTTCCTCACCGCCCACCACAACCACAACACCCGCAAGTAAAACCGACAAAAGCCCGCACGTACGGAGGTCGGGTCAACGGCTCTGGCTCAATTCGGGTGTGAGGGATACCAGAGCCGTTGATCGAACACTCCTGGACGAGGCCGCTGCTGCGTCGTCGTGTCCCGTGTCAAGTAGTTGGCAGGTTTTCGGTCTCGGGGAAAGTTGGGGATCCGAGGGCCGACCAGGCCAGGGTGGATCTGGATCGGCCGGTTCCAAGCGATGGCTTCGTGCGGCCGGACGGTGTTGTGCTCGACCCGGTAGGCGTCAGCGTGCTTCACCACGGCCAAGACGTCATCGATCTCCTCGAGGAACAGTCGCTCGTACTTCAGCGACCCGAAACCGCGTTCGCGCGAGCCGTTCTGGCCCGGCGACCTGACTCGGGTACCGACGTGGCGCAGTTCGGGGTGTGCGGTGACGAACGCCTCGAAGCGGAACGACCGGAACGGGCCGCCGTTGTAGGTCACGATCGTCGCCGCGGGCTCGAGACCACGGCCGGGCTCGCGTGGGCACGTTTCGGCCAGCGGGTGGTCGTACGACTGCTCGTAGTCGGCCAAAGCGCGCTCGATCGCGGTGATCGCGTTCGTGCTGGTTCGCCGTCGGCGACACATGCCAGGGATGCTCGTATTTGCTCCAGTAGTCCCGGCAATCCGCGATACGCCACGTCCCGCCAGCGGTGGTCTCGAACTCACTGAAGTCCAAACGCTACACCTGATTCGGGCCGGTGGGCTCGGCGGCGAACGCAGCCTTGCGGCTGGCGGCAGCAGACCCTCGTCTCGCAGGCACCGCAGCACGGTCGCCTGCGACACCGGGTGCCCGTCGCAACGGCACATCGCCCACACCTTGCGATGGTCGAACCGGACCGCCGCCAGCACTGCAGGTGGGAATTTTCGCAGGTACCAGCAGGAAGTATCCAGGGCCGCCAAGTGGCCGCGATCGCGCGGCAGTCGAGGTTTGGCCTGCGAGGTTCTCGGCTGACTCAGCGTGGGGTATGTCGCACCACCCGGTCTGCGTTCGCGGCGTGACTGAAGAGAGGCGTGACCACTAAGGCCGGGCAAGGTACTCGAAGTCGGACTGTCCGCCGCGGATCCTAACCCCACGATGTGAGCAGGGACCCGTGCTCGATGATCTAGAGAGGATTCCTAGATTTCGACGACGGCAAGCTCTCCTTCGGCATGCAGGGAGCGCAGGCGCTTCTTGTCGAACTTGCCGACCGAGGTCTTGGGCACCTCGGAGACGAAGCACCAACGCTCGGGCAGCCACCATTTGGCGACCTTGCCAACGAGGAAGTCACGCAGATGGGCAGGTGTGGGCTCGCGCCCGTCACGTACGACGATCACCGCGAGGGGACGTTCCTGCCACTTCTCGTCCGGCACCCCGATCACAGATGCCTCGAGCACATCGGGGTGTCCGGCGAGCAGCAGTTCGAGCTCGACCGAGGAGATCCACTCCCCGCCAGACTTGATCACGTCCTTTGTGCGGTCGGTCAGCGTGACGAAACTGCGTTCATCGATCCGACCGACGTCGCCGGTGCGCAACCAACCGTCCTGAAACTTCTCCCCGTCATCCTCTTCGCCGATGTACGAGCCGGTGATCCAAGGTCCGCGCACCTGCAGCTCGCCGACGGCTTCGCCGTCGTGCGGGAGCTCATTGCCCGCGTCGCCGACGATCCTCAATTCCACACCTGGAACCGGACGGCCTTGAGTGGCTCGCAGGCGCCACCGCTCCTGCGTGTCGAGCGATGCCGGCGGACGCGCGACGGTGGCCAGCGGCGAGGTCTCGGTCATTCCCCACGCCTGGACAACCTGTACGCCGTACTTCTCCTCGAAGATCTCCATCAGGTGAACGGGCACGGCGGAGCCACCGCAGGCAACCAGGCCGAGAGAGGAGATGTCGTAGCTGGGGTTGGCCTCCACGAAGTTCAGCACGTCGTTCCAGATCGTCGGGACCGCGCCTGCGACGGTTGGCTTCTGGGCATCGATGAGCCGTACCAGCGGCTCGGCCTGCAGGAACCGGTCAGGCATGAGAAGGTCGGCACCTGCCATGAGGGCGGCATAGACCAGTCCCCAGGCGTTGGCATGGAACATCGGCACAATAGCGAGGATCCGGTCATCGCAGCCGACTCGCAGTCCGTCGGCGGCGCAGGCCGCCATCGAATGCAGGTAGGTCGACCGGTGGCTGTAGGCGACGCCTTTGGGGGTCCCGGTGGTACCGGAGGTGTAACACATGGCGGCTGCTGACTGCTCATCGAGGTCAGGCCAGTCGAACGTCTCGGGCTGAGCGGAGATGAACTCCTCGTAACCCACGACTGTGAGCCCGTCACGGTGCAGCGGGGTGAGGTCCACCCCCCCGGTCACGACGACGGTGTGCACACTGGTGATGTGCGGCAGCACGGGGGCCAGCAGCGGGACCAGGCTTCCGTCGAGAATCACGACCCGGTCCTCGGCGTGGTTGCCTATGTAGACGAGTTGATCTGAGGCGAGGCGTAGATTGAGAGTGTGCAGTACCGCGCCCATCGAGGGCACCGCACAGTAGGCTTCCACATGTTCCTGGTTGTTCCACATAAAGGTTGCGACGCGCTCATCGCCTGTGATCCCGCAACCGCGCAACGCGTTGGCCAACTGGGCGGACCGCCGTCCGATCTCGGCGAACGAGGCGACCTTCACGCTCCCGTCGGGCTGCAAGGTCCGCACGGTTGCCGAGCCATGCACACTCGAGCCGTGGCGCAGAATCGCCGCAGTTGTCAACGGGACGTTCATCATCGTGCTCTGCATAGCATTCCTTGTTGAGAGAGTTGCCTTCGAACACAGCGATCCGGAGACCGAGCGTCCGGGGAAAAGTGGGGCTGTCAGCGATCTGCAGCCATAAGCGAGCTTGAAGCAGACTCCAGGGACTCGACCAGGTCCAACTCCAGCTCTGGCAGCCGGCTAGCCGCCAAAGACATCCCGGCCGCGCGCGCTCGCACATCAACGTCGCGCCGGATACCGGCACGTGCAGTCTCGGTCCATGCCTGCGCACAACGGCTGGCGGAGACGGCGAGTTGAGCGGTGGCGAAGTCGCCGGTCAGGCGTGCGACATCCGCGCAGCCATCGGCGAGCAATCGGCGGAACAGCCCGCCGCCGGTACCTGCCTTCTCGATAAAAGCGCTCAGGCTGAACAGGAGGATCTCGAGGTCGTCTATCGGAAGATCGGCCCAGGTCCGAACGTCGGCCGCCAGCTGTACGACCGCAGCTAGGCCCTCGGCCCCGGCCGCCGCTGTCGTGAGATCGACGATCCCGGGCTGCGACGGGCGGCGCATACTGGCCGCGGACTGGCGAAATGCCTCTGCCGCTACTTCCGCCACGTCTGGCAGCGCGTCCGGCCAGATGATGCGGTAGGTGCAGTGGCGCGTCGGTTCCGGGAAAGACTTCGAGGACCGCGCCCGAGCCAGCGCATCGAGCGGGACCTCCTGCACCTCGGCGCGGTCATTGTCCACGACAAAAGCGATCCCCTCGGCCTCGTCGTGACCGATCACGACGATATCGTGGCGACTCATCCGCAACTGGACCCGCAGGTACGGCAACTCACCGATGTCGCCCCACACCAGACTGGGTCTGCCTGCTTCGATCTCGTCGAGAACCCATGACCATCCCTCGCGAGGATCGTCGGTCGTGAGAACGTGGACCTGTCCGCCGAGTCGGCGGGGTAGATCGACTTCGAAGTCGGCACCTCGTCCCACCAGGTACAGCGGTGGGACGAGGTCGCTCGACCGGAGGTAGGATAGCCCCACCGCGCCACCGAGCGCGAACACCAGACCTTCGTCGGGCGGTCCATCCCACCCCAGACCATGCCAGTGCAGAAGATCGCGCATCGCGCCAGAGCCGCAATGCCCCGCCATCCGATGCGGGTAGTCCTTGATCAGGGTTCTGCGGGGCATAGGAGTTCCTCTTCGGTGGATCGGCGCACGACGGGGTTCGAAGACTGGATCAGTTGCTCCGGATTCTGTCCAGGTAGGCCTGGCGTATCCTCATGTCGACGTCGTCGAGGAACACCGAGTCCGTGCCCAGGGCCGATCCGAGCCAGGTAGCCAACCGACCGGGGACGAACTTCATCGCGGCGACCATGCCGCCGGCGAGGCGGGTGACACGCACGAAAGAACGCGGATTCTCGATCAGATCGGCTGTCGCTCGAGCGATCTCCTCGGGCTCGGCGTTGCGCAGTCCCTTGGCCCCAGCCGTCCCAGCGACGAGCTCGGTGTTGGTGAACGTAGGCCGGACCGTGGACAGCTGGACCCCGGACTTGCGGTATTCCTGTCGTGCTGCCTCAGTGAACCCGATGACCGCGAACTTGGTGCCGCAATAGGTCGCCAGACCGGGTACGGCGAGCTCACCGGCCAGTGATGCGGTGTTGATGATGTGCCCGGCACGCCGCGGCAGCATCCGTTGGAGGGCGAGTTTGGTCCCGAAGATGACTCCCAGGACGTTGATCTCGACCTGCCGCCGGGTCACCGCGTCGGCTTCCTCGTGGGCGTGCCCGGTGGGCATGATGCCCGCGTTGTTGATCAGCACGTCGAGGGGGCCGAGGCCCCCCTCGACCAGGTCGAGAAATTCGCGGAACGAGTCGGGATCGGTGACATCGAGGCGGGTGACGACCTTCACCCCGAGCTCGACGGCGGCCTCTTTGGCACGTGCCTCGTCGACGTCGCCGATGGCGACGCGGTGGCCTCGTCGGATCAGCTCCTTCGCGGTCTGGTAGCCGATGCCGCGGGCTCCGCCGGTGATCGCCACAGTCTTGGCGGCAGTGTGGGGGATGTGCGTCGTCACTTGCTGTTCTCCTTGTTCAGGCCGAGGCGTTGCCACAGGCCGCGGCCGGCTGCCGCGCGCAATACTCTTTCGGCGATGGCCGCACGCCGGGAGGTGTACGGGTACCACGTGAGTTCTCGTGCCGGGACAGGAATCCGCGGCTCGGTCACCGCCTGGACCCGGCAGTACTTGTGCAGCCCGTAGGCACCGCCGAGCCGCGCACCGATACCCGATGCCTTCCATCCACTGTGCGGCAGTGTGGTGGCGAAGAGGTTGCTGAAGACGTCGTTGATGTTGACCGCACCCGCGTCCAGGCGTTTCGCAATGCGCTGTGCCCGAGCGTGGTCGCGGGTCCACACCGTCGCAGACAGGCCGTACGCCGAGTCGTTGGCCAGACGGATGGCCTCGTCTTCATCCGCGACCAGCATCACCGGGATCGTGGGGCCGAAGGTCTCCTCGGTCATGCAAGCCATCGTGTGGTCGACACCGACCAGGACGGTCGGAGCGTAGTAGTTCCCGACCGCACTCCGGGTTCCGCCGGCCAGGACCCGCGCACCCGCCGCCACCGCCTGGCTGACGTGGCGATCGGCGATCTCGACCTGCCTCGCAGTGACCATCGCACCCACGTCGTCACCTGTCGCCGCACCCTGGGCCAGGGAGCGCACCCTCTGCGTCAGCCGGGCCACGAACTCGTCGTAGATCTCAGCTACCACGTATACCCGCTCGACGGAGATGCAGACCTGCCCTGCGTTGAACAGACCGCCCCACGCGATCCCCTCCACCGCACGAGCAAGGTCGGCGTCCTCCAGCACTATCGCCGGATCCTTACCGCCCAGCTCCAGGCTCACCGGCTTCAGGTGCTCGGCGCAGCGGATCGCGACCGCACGCCCGGTGGCTGTCGAGCCGGTGAACTGCACGAAGTCAGCGGCGTCCACCACCGACGCACCCGCTTCGCCGGCACCCACAACATGGGCCAAGACCGGAGGGGCGCCGATCTCGTGCCAGCCCTCGACGACCCGCGCACACGTCAGTGGCGTCTCCTCCGAGGACTTCGCCAGGACCGCGCATCCGGCAGCCAACGCGGGCGCTGCATCCATGAGGAAGAGGGTGATCGGGAAGTTCCAGGGCGTGATGAGCCCGACAACCGGATATGGGTGGTAGGTCTTGGACAGCCGCTTCGGCAGACTCAACAGACTCGAGGACCTGACCTGCTCGCCAGCGAGAAACCTCTCGGCGTTGTCAGCGTAGTAGGTGATGAATTCGCACGACGCGGTCGTCTCCACGAGGGCATCTGGGCGCACCTTGCCCGTTTCGGCTTGCAGCAGATCGGTGAGCTCGTCGGTGTGAGCCAGGATCCAGTCCCGCCAGCGATGCAACCATCTGGCGCGTTGCCGCGGGCCAGCCTCGACCCACCCGACCTGGGCGCAGCGGAGGTCAGCCGCGACACCGTTCACGGTCTCGCGATCATCCACAGGGACGGTTGCGATCAGCCGGCCATCGGCTGGGTTGCACACGTCCAAGGCGTCCGCTGCGGTCGCCGTGCTCATCGGTCCTCCAGGGGTGAGTGGAACCCACCGGAGATCCCGTCGGGCTGGGTGCGGCTGGTGGGTGTGTCGGTGAAAGCGTCAGCGATCACGTCAGCGCGCTTGAACATCAACGGTCCATAGGTATGCCGAAGCTCGGTCAGGATCGCGTTCAAAGGCAGATCGTCGAAGATGCCGCGCTCGCGGACGTACTCCATATGCTGGGCTCCGTCGGCGGTGAAGGCGTGCAGGAGTGCGTCGCGATCACCGTCGAAATCCACCGGCGGCACACCGAAACGCGCACACAACTCGGTGTTGAACGCAGGCGTCGCCTTCAACCACCGGCCGTCGATGTAGAGACGGCTGTAGCCGTGATAGACGAACAGGTCTGTGCCGCCCATGAGCGCTCGCAGCGCTTCGGTCTGCAGGTGATTGCGGACGTCAGCGAAACCCAGCAGCGCCGGAATCCCTGCCGCTCGGCACACCGCGGTCAAGAGCACCGCCTTCGGGACGCAATAGGCGCGCCCGGACTCGAGGACGAAGCTGGCTCGATAGTGGGCGGGATTGTCCGACACCGTGTAGGGGTCGTACCAGATCTGGTCACGGACGGCGGTGAAGAGGCGATTGGCCTTGTCCCGGTCGGTGCTCGCATCCCCAACCGCGGCGGCGGTGAATGCCCGGACGGACTCGTGCTCGATGTCGAGGAAGTCGGTCGCCCCCAAGAACGCCACCGGTGCCGGATTCATCTGCGCTCCAGGGTGATCGGCAACCCGTCGACAGGAATGGGGAGCGAGGTGTTGTCCCATCTCACTTCATACTGGTCGGGGACCGACCAGGTGTAAGTGCGCAGCATGTGGTGCAGGATCGCCTTGACCTCGAGGGTGCCGAAGTGCAGACCAATGCACTTGTGCACTCCTCCGCCGAAGGGGATCCACCCGAAACGGTGATTCTGGTCCTCATGGCGCGGCTCGCTGAAACGGTCGGGGTCGAAGGTGTCGGGCTCGGTCCAGCACGACTCGTCGAAGTGGTTCACCGCAGGAGCCACGGCCACCAGGGTGTCCGCCGGGATGTGGCGTCCGGCAATCTCCACGTTCTCGATCGTCTTGCGCATCACGATCGGCACGGGCGCCACGAGGCGCAGCGTCTCCTTGATCACCAGGTCGAGAGTCGCCATCGAGTCCAGGTCGTCGATGTCGGGGCGGCGTTCACCGAGTCGGTCGGACTCGGCCCGAGCCCGTTCCTGCCAGGCTGGGTGCTTGGCGAGGAAGTAGGCGGCAGCGGTGGTGGTGATGGTCGAGGTATCGTGGGCCGCCATCATCAAGAAGATCATGTGGTTGACGACGTCCTCATCAGTGAACGCCTCACCGTCGGCCGTGCGCGCATGGCACAGCCCCGCAAAGAGGTCGTCTCCCTGGGCACTTCGAGCCGTCGGCAGATGCCGGGTGAAGTAGTCCTCCAGGAGCGTGCGCCCATGGACTCCGGCGCGCCACCGAGTCCCCGGCAGCGGGAAACGGATGATCGAGCTGGCTGCGCGCACGGTGGCCACGAAGGCGTCGTTGATGGCGTCAGTGTCCTCGCTCCCTCCCCGACCTGCCATGAAGACCTCCGTTGCGACGTCGAGAGTCAGGGCCTTCAACAGTGGGTAGATGCGCGTGGACCGGCCCGCTGTCCACCTGCGGATGCTGGTCTCCAGCGTCGGGCCGAGCTGGTCGACGTAGCCGGCGAGCCGGTCGCGGGTGAACGCCTCCTGCATGATCCGCCGATGCATCCTGTGCTCGTCGAAGCTCATCAGCATCAGGCCCCGGTGAAAGAAAGCATCGATGAGATAGGTCCACCCGTCCTGGGAGAACGACTTCGCCTTGGTCGTCAGCGCCTCCTGTGTGGCATCCGCGCCCGCCACCATCACGATTCTCGTGCCGAAGGCGCCCATCCACCAGACCGGTCCGAAGCGTTGGTACCTGGCCCGGGTGAAGTTGGAGCCGAACCTGATGTAGTCCAGGGTGTGACCGAGCAGAGGCATGCCCGCGGTCCCTCGGACGGGCTCGAGCCCCGACCCCGCCGGGGGCGGGGCGAGCTCACGAACAGGCCACTGGTCGCTGACCCCTAGCAGGGTCGCGTCGGCCCGACTCGGCAATGGTGCCAGGAATACCGACGAGAGCCGCTCACGACCCTTCGCCAGCGGGAGCTGGATGATGTTCGTCACTGACGTTCCTTTCCGAAATGTGGGCCCGTACTCGCTGTTGTCGTACCATCGCCGCCAAGGGACCGATCACCTCAGACAGAGCCTGCGAGCACCAGTTCGGTCCGGCCAATGGGGAGTCGCTGCGTGATGACCCGCTTGCTGAACATGAAGTGACGGGGCCGGTTGATGCAGTCGGCGGCGATGAGCTCGCCCGCACGCAGGTAGAAGCAGGTGAAGTCGCGGTCCCGGGTCGGGTCGCCGCTGAGGACGACTTCGTCGTACCCGGTGTTGAGACCGGCGATCTGGAGCTTGAGATCGTATTGATCCGACCAGAACCATGGAAGCGCCGCGATCATCTTGGACTTGCCGCAGACGGTCGCGGCCGCCACCTTGGCCTGCTCACCCGCACTCGGCACGGACTCCAGGCGTATGCGACGGCCGTAACGGGCCATGTCATGGCTGGCGCAGTCCCCAGCCGCCACGATGTCGGGGTCGCTGGTCCGGGTCTGGTCGTCGATCACGACGCCGTTGTCGACGACCAGACCCGCGGCGGCGGCGAGCTCGGTGTTCGGCTCAACGCCGATACCGACAATGACGAGGTCGGTGGGAATTGATTCGCCACTGGACAGGAACACCTCGCGGACCCTGCCGTCACCTGATAGAGCTTCGACCAGCGCGCCCGTCCGGATGTTCACGCCCTCCTCCCGGTGGATCCGGTCGAAGAACGCCGATACAGCGGGGGCGGTGACCCGTTCGAGGACGCGCTCGGTCGCCTCGAGTACAGTGACCTCCAGACCGAGCGCACGCAATGAGGCGGCCGTCTCCAGTCCGATGTAGCCGCCGCCGATGATCACAGCCCGACACCCGGGGCTGGTGGCCTCTCGGATCATCTCGACGTCCGCAGCGGTGCGTAGGTAGTAGACGCCGACCAGGTCGGCCCCCGGGATGGAAAGCCGTCGAGGGCGGGCCCCAGTGCACAGCGCGAGCTTGTCGTAGGGCAGCGCGTCGCCGGTGCTCAACACGAGATGACCAGCCGAGCGGTCGATCGCCTCCACCTTCGCATTCAGGAGTTGGATCCCCTGCTCGGTGTAGAATTTGGCGCTGCGGATCGCGAGTTCGTCGAGCGTGCTCTTCCCCGCCAGGTAACCCTTCGACAGCGGCGGGCGTTGATAGGGCAGCGCCGACTCCTCGCCGATGAGGACGATCTCACCGGTCCACCCTTCCTGGCGCAGACTGGCCGCGAGTTGGGCCCCGGCATGGCCGGCCCCGACGATGAGGGCCCGCTGCGAGGTCATGCGCTGGATTTCGGGGTGAGGCGGACCATCATCTTGCTGATGCCCCTCACGAAATTGGACTGCACGTACTCTGGCTCGCCGACGACCTCGATATTGTCGAAACGGGGAAGCAACTCCTCCCACAGGATCCGCAGCTGGAGCTCGGCCAGCCGGTTGCCCATACAACGATGGACGCCGAAGCCGAAGGAGATGTGGTTGCGGGCGTTGGCCCGGTCGATGATGAACTCATCGGGCCGTTCGAACACGCGCTCGTCGCGGTTGCCCGAGGCGTACCACATCACTACTTTGTCGCCCTTGCGGATGAACTGCCCGTTCAGAATGGTGTCGGCCTTGGCGACCCGGCGCATATAAGCCAGCGGGGTTTGCCACCGGATGATCTCCGAGCCCATGTTGGGGATCAGGTCGGGGTTTGCCTTCAGCTTCTCGAACTGATCGGGGAAGCGGTTCAGCGCAAGAACACCGCCGCTCATCGAGTTGCGGGTCGTGTCGTTGCCTCCGACGATCAGCAGCACGAGGTTGCCCAAGAATTCCATCGGGCGGTCGATCAGGTCCTTGGTGTTCTCGTTGCTCTGCAACATGGTGATCAGATCGAAGCCGGGTTCCTCCCCGGCAGCCATCCGCGCTGCCTTGTCGTGCCAGAGAGCGCTGAGACCTCGCGCCATGTCGCGCATGCCGGGGAACACCTCGTCGTTGTCCGAGGGCCCGCCGTTGGCTTGCTCCAGCGACGTCGCGAGATCTGACCAGTAGACGAGCTTGCGACGCTGCTCGTACGGGAAGTCCAGAAGGGTGGCAAGCATCCGAGCGGTCAACTCGATCGAGACGTTCTGCACCCAGTCGAACGGCTGATCCACGGGCAGGTCGTCCAGCACCTCCTGCACACGCGATCGAATCAGCCCCTCCATCTCACGCAGGTTCTTCGGCGCAACAACGCCTTGGACAGCGGCCCGCTGCGCGTCGTGGCGTGGCGGATCCATCGCGATGAACATCGCGATATCAAGGAAACGAGGCGGGGCCCCGATGACAATGAACGGCTCGGCGGAGAAGAGCTCGTGGTTCTTGTCCACGGCCACGATGTCGGCATGCCGCGTGACAGACCAGAACGGACCGAACGCACTGTTGGGCTGGTAGTGGACCGGCGCCTCGTTGCGCAAGCGCTCGAAGTAGGACTGCCAGCGCCCCTGGCGATAGAGAAAAGGGTTGCTGAGGTCGATGTCGGCGAGCTCGACGTCCTCGACCGGCGGGATAGGACTCTCGACGAAGAGCTTCTCTCCGTTCGTCCCGGTCACCCATCGCCGGGTCTTGTCATACAGATGCGCGCCCTGGATCTGCAGATCCATCGGGATGGTCGACTGAACCTTGGCGGTGATTGCTTCAGGAATCTTCATCAGGTCTTAACCGTTTCTCGCCGTCACATCTGGAATTCGGGTAGTTCGACGATCAAGCCGTCCCACGCCGCCGACGCCGCCATCTGGCAGGACAGCCGGGAGGTCGGCTGGCGCTCGGGGTTCATCGCGAGCATCTCCTCCTCCTCGGGACCCGAGAGGCCGACCTGCTCGGACCATTGCGGATCGACGATCACATGACAGGTACCGCACGCGGCTTCGCCTCCGCAGTCGCCGTCGATGCCGGGCACCGCGTTGTTGGTCGCGACCTGCATCAGCGACTGCCCTTCCTCGATGGGCGCCTCGTGCTTCTGGCCATCGTGGGAGACAAAGGTGACAACTGCCATAGCCAACTCCTGGATACGTCGTCTTCAATGTGAACTTGGTCAAAGTGTTGTCGAAGACGAGCGCGGCGGCTATGTTCGGCAGAGTCAGAAACTTGTGAATTCGGCTCAAAGGGGACCAGGGTGAACCTCAACGAGGAGGGTGTGCCTCCACTCATGTTCGCGCAATTGCTCGAGAGCCAAGCACTCGACTCAGACGCTGTCGCGCGGCTTCGCAACATCATGGCTCGCGAAGGAATCGACGAGACGACGTTGATCCAGCGGAACATCCAGGCCCCGATACGGTGGTTTCGCGAGGTGTACCCCGCACTCGATGTCGACCAGGCAACTACGCTCGGCTTCGCGTTCGCCGAGCAGGCTCAGTTGACGTCCTTTGGCCCGTTGAGCTTTCCTCTGGTCAGTGCAGGTTCGGTAGCCGAGATCGTCGAGCTGCTCACCTATCTGCCTTTGATCTCGACGGCCCTCAGCCCACAGTTCCACCCAAGAGACGAGGGGCTTACTGTGGGGCTCAGCGCACATACAGGCGATCCGGCCCTGAACTGCCTGGTCGTCGCGTACAGCGGGTCGGCGCTCCTGCGCCTGCTTGACATGCTCGCTGGCGATGTGCCGACCGTCACCCTCCATCTGAGCTGGTCGGCGCCGAACTTTCTGGCCAATCATGAGGACGCCCTAGCTGGGCGCCTGTACTTCGACGCTCCGACGTCATTCCTTCGTGTCCCCGCGGATACCCTCAACGAGGTATGTAGGTTCTCCGATCCCGTCGCCTATCGCCTCGCCATCGTTGATCTGCAGCAAACCCTCGAACAGCGAAGCAGAACCACGTCTTTCTCGGAGAAGGTGCGACGGCTCCTGGAGGAGGATCCCGGCAAACGAAGTAACGACTGGGTCGCACACGAGCTCTCGATATCCCGTAGCACACTCAAGCGGCGCCTGTCCGAGGAGGGGACCACCTTTCGCGAGTTGCGCGAATCATTCCTGCGTGATCGTGCGATGCTGCGGCTGCTCGACCGATCGATGTCGGTGAGTGAGATCGCTGCGGATCTCGGATACAGCGACCTCGCCAACTTCTCTCACGCCTTCAAGCGGTGGACTGGTCGCTCTCCACGCGAATTTCGGCACGAATAACCTACCCGTCCCGCCGCTGGTATAAAAAAGGCTGCGCGAAGTGGTGGACTTCGGATCAGCCTCGAACATGCACAGTGATCAGCGAGTCATATTGAGAATACTAGCTTGCCCGACCGCGGCGCCCAACTATCGGCTGTCCGCCAGATGTCGGCGCATGTTCGGCCCGTCCAGGGCGATGATCTCGGCGCCGGCGACGATCCGGTTGAGGATCGATTCGGCGATGACCGCGTCCTGGAGCGACTTGTACCAGTCCGGCGGATCGAACTGCGAGGTCACCAGAGTCGAACCTCGACCTTCACGAGCGGCCAGGATGTTGAGCAACTCGGCCGCGGTGTGCGCAGCCACCGGCGTCGTCAGGAAGTCATCCAGGACCAGCAGGTCACAGTTGTGCAGATCCGTCAGGAAATCCAACCGCCGCTGCGAGGTCGGTTCCAACACGGCGAGCCGGTTGGCCAGATCGTCGAGCCGGAAGAACCTCGCGCTGTAGTACTTTCGGCACGCGGCATTGAGCAGTGCCAGAGCCACATAGGTCTTGCCCACGCTGGACTGACCGAGCACGACAAGATTGCGGGTCGACTCGATCCATTGACAGCTGGAAAGCCGTGCGATTAGCTCCCGATTGAGGTTGCGGTCAGCCAGATAACGGATCTCTTCTACGCAGGCATCAGGGTTTGGCGTTCTGGAGGCCTTGAGTAGTTTCTGGGTCCGACGTTCCTGTCTGGCCGTGATCTCCTTATCCAGCGCGTGGGAGATCTTCTGGGAGAAGGTCCACTCGTCGCAGGCGGGATCGTTGGCCAGCTCGATGACGGTCTGCCCGAACGCGGTCATACGCAGCTGCGTGAACAACGGCATGTCCGCGTCGGTGAGGTGACGATCGATCACTTGGCCCCTCCCTCATCCGTCAAGTCGGCTCCGGTGGCTCCGGTCAAGGCAGAAAGGCTGAACTGCTCGGGCCCGGCCAGATGCGCCCCGGTGGTGTCGCGCTGTCCCGCCGGTGGCGCTACCGACGCAGCAGTCGCTGGTTCCGCCGCGGTGGTCGGTCGTGCGGCGGCCTGGGCCCGCAGCGCCGCCAGGCGTTGCTTGACCGCGGTGTAGGAGATCGCCCGTCGGGTCTGTTCGGAGACAAGTTGCCCGCAAGCCCGCTCGAGGAGTTGTTTGTCGCTCTTCCCCAGGGCGAGGATGTTCTGGCACGAGCGGTAGCCCTGGGCCTCTGTCAACGGCCAGTTTGATGTCCCCGCTGGTGGCCAGGTAAAAGTCCCCACCCTGTGCGGGATGTTCTAGGTGGGTGGTACCTCCGTTCGGTGTGTCATGCGGTAGGAATCGCCGTCGGTGATGACGATGGTGGCGTGGTGTAGGAGCCGGTCGAGGATGCTGGCGGCGGTGGTGTGTTCGGGCAGGAATCGTCCCCATTGTTCGAAGGGCCAGTGACTGGCGATCGCGAGGGAGCGGCGTTCGTAGGCGCCGGCGACGAGCCGGAACAGCAGTTGGGTGCCGGTGTCGTCGAGCGGGGCGAATCCGATCTCGTCGAGGATGAGCAGGTCTTGGCGTAGCAGGGTGTCGATGGTTTTGCCGACGGTGTTGTCAGCCAGTCCGCGATACAGGGTCTCCACGAGGTCGGCGGCGGTGAAGTACCGCACTTTGTGCCCGGCGTGCACTGCGGCGATCCCCAGCCTGAAGCGCCCTGGGTTTCGTTCCGTGGTTACACGGTCGCGGGCGCGGTCGTCGTGGTGTGAGTGTAGGTCGCTTCGACGTTCGCCGGGGTGCGGTAGCCGAGAGCTTCGTGGAGCCGGGAGGTGTTCCACCAGTGGACCCAGCCCATCGTGGCGAGCTCAACCTCGCTGACTGACTCCCAGATCCGCTTGGAGTAGATCAACTCCGCCTTGTATAGGCCGTTCACTGTCTCGGCCAGCGCGTTATCGTAGCTATCGCCGACGGTACCTACTGAAGCCGTAACTCCCGCGGCGAGCAGAGCGTCCGAATAGGCGAGCGAAACGTATTGACTACCCCTGTCGGAATGGTGGATCAATCCGCTTTCGTTCCTGCTCACCCCGGTGGACTGCAGTGCATGCTCCAGTGCGAGCAATGGCAGAGACTCCGTGTGGAGCGTGGGCGCGACCGCCCAGCCGACAATTCTGCGACTGAAGACATCGGTAACGAATGCGACGTAGCAGAACCCGGAGAGCATCCGGACGTAGGTGATGTCGGCGACCCAAAGCTGCTGCGGTCGATCCGCGACGAACCGCCGTTCAACGAGGTCCGGGCGCTGGTCATCTCCGTCTGCGGAGCAGGTGGTGACGGGCTTTCGACCTCGGCGAACGCCCTGCAGGCCGGCGATCTTCATCAGCCTCGCGATCTGGTCGCGACCGACGTTCCATCCTGCGTGGCGCATTGCGTGCCACATCTTCCGGACCCCATAGACGCTGTAGTTCGCCTGATGAATCCGCTGCACCTCCTCCGCCAGCATCTCGTCCCGAACGCTGCGAGCGGAGGCCGGCCTGTTCTTGGCAGCGCGGTATCCGCGGGAGGTGATGAACCCACATTCTGTCGCACTGAGGATGCGGCAGATGGCCTCGACCCCGAACTTCTCGCGATGCATGTCGACGAACGCGATCATTTCGTCGTGGGGCGGTCGAGTTCCGCTGCGAAAAACGCTGAGGCGGCCTTCAGGATCTCGTTCGCACGTCGCGCCTCGGCGAGCTCCCGCCGGAGACGGCGATTCTCCTCCTCGAGCGGCTCTCCCGGTCCGACCGGCTCGGTGGCGCCGTAGCGATTGCACCAGATCCGCAGCGTCTCTGTGCCGACACCGAGCTGCGGCGCGACGGCACGGATCGATGCTGCGCGAGGGCCGCCCTCGCGGGCTTGGCGGTCGTAGACCATGCGCACGGCACGCTCACGCAGCTCTGGACTGAACTTCTTGGGCATACTCCGATTCTCCTTGCTGAGACTCGGAACGGAACCCAGGGCGCTTCACGTTGACGGCTCGCCATTTCACTTGTGCGGCTTCGATGAGCTTGTAGGCCATCGCCAGTCCCGCGGCTCGGGAGCCGGGTCCCTTGGTCACCTTGGTCCGTAACCGCACGGTGGCGAAGGTCAACTCGATCGGGTTGGTCGTGCGCAGGTGGGTCCAGTGCTCGGCCGGGTAGTGGTAGAACTCCAGCAGCACATCAGCGTCGTCGACGATCTTGGCGACCGCTTTGGGATACTTCGCCCCGTAGGTCTTCTCGAAGGCGGCGATGGCCTTACGGGCGTAGCCGATGTCCTCGGCGTTGTAGATCTCCTGCATCGCTTTGATCGCATTCGGATGGGCCGACTTGGGCAGTGCGGCAAGCACATTGCCCTGTTTATGAAACCAGCACCGCTGCTCTCGGGTGTCCGGGAACACCTCGCGCAGCGCAGCCCAGAACCCCAGCGCCCCGTCCCCGACGGCCAGGTTCGGGGCCGCCATGCCGCGGCGTCGGCACGACCGCAATAGATCGGCCCATGATTCGGTGGATTCGCGGTACCCATCGGCCAGGGCGACGAGCTCTTTACGGCCGTCGGCACGCACGCCGATCATCACCTGTCGACGACGCGTGAATACTGACCCCCAGACGACGGGTGAAAGTTGACCCCCCTCGTCATTCTGGAGGGATGATTTCAGTGGAAGACTGGGCCGAGATCCGTCGGCTGCACAAGGCGGAGGGGTTGTCGATCAAGGCCATCGTCCGGGTGACCGGGCACTCGCGGAACACGGTGCGCGCGGCGCTGCGGTCGGACGCGGCGCCGAAGTACACGCGGCCGTCGAAGGGCTCGTTGGTCGACGCCGTCGAGCCACAGATCCGTCAGCAACTCACATTGGATCCGAAGATGCCGGCAACGGTGATCGCCGAACGGATCGAGTGGACGAACTCGTTGACGATCTTGAAGGACCGGATCCGGCAGATCCGCCCGGAGTACGTCGGGATCGACCCGGCCGATCGGATCGTCCACAAGCCCGGCGAGTCGGCGCAGATGGACTTGTGGTTCCCCGAGACGCGGATCCCGACCGGGTTCGGCAACGCCGAGATCCTCCCGGTGCTGGTGATGACGTTGACGTTTTCGAAGGTTCTGTCGGCGATGATGATCCCGTCACGGCAGGCCGGAGACATCCTGGCCGGGATGTGGGCGTTGATATCGGCGATCGGGAAGGTCTCGAAAACGCTGGTGTGGGACCGCGAATCAGCGATCGGCGGCACCGGGAAAGTCACCGAGCCGGCGCAGATGTTCGCCGGAACTCTGGGCACCAGGATCGTGCTCGCGCCGCCCCGAGACCCGGAGTTCAAGGGGATGACCGAACGCAACAACGGCTATTTCGAGACCTCGTTCCTGCCGGGTCGGGAATTCGCCTCACCCGCGGACTTCAACTCCCAACTTGGGTTGTGGTTGCCGAAGGCGAACGCGCGGACGGTGCGGTCGTTGCATGGTCGACCGATCGACTTCCTCGACGAGGACCTGGCCGCGATGACCGGGTTGCCGCCGGTGGCGCCGCACGTCGGCTTGTCCTCGCGAGTCCGTTTGAGTCGTGACTACTACGTGCGGGTCGACGGTAACGATTACTCGGCGCATCCGTCAGCGATCGGCCGGTTCGTCGACGTCGCGGCGAGCATGGACGAGGTCGTGATCTCCTGCCAGGGGCAGGTCATCGGTGCTCATTCGCGGTGTTGGGACACTGCGCGCACGATCACCGACGACGAGCACGTGGCCGCGGCGAAGGTCCTGCGTCATGACTATGCGCAAGCCCAGAAGGCCAGGTACCAGGCGGCTCGTCGGGGAAAGCTGGTGCCGGTCGAGCCCGCGCTGGTGCGCGATACCGCCTCCTACGACGAACTGTTCGGGGTGGACTTCGACCCGAACCCGACGACCGGTCATCGCGAGGTGATCGCATCATGACCATGACGGCATCTGCGGCCGGTTCGTCGACGGCCTCGACGTTGGCGTATCTGGCTCGGGTCCTCAAGACCCCGACGATCGGCCGGGTGTGGGAACAACTGGCCGACACAGCCCGCGAGGAGGGCTGGTCGCACGAGGAGTACCTGGCCGCGGTCCTGCAACGGCAGGTCGCAGACCGTGAAGCCTCCGGCACCAGGTTGCGGATCGCCGGCGCCCATTTCCCGGCGGTCAAGTCGTTGGAGGACTTCAACCTCGATCACCAGCCATCGCTGCGACGAGACGTGTTGGCGCATCTGACGACGATGTCGTTCGTGGCCAAGGCCGAGAACGTCGTGCTCCTCGGGCCGCCCGGAGTCGGCAAGACGCATCTGGGGATCGGGCTGGGCATCAAGGCGTGCCATGCCGGATATCCGGTCGCGTTCGACACCGCGACCGGGTGGGCCGCTCGCCTGCAGGCCGCGCACACCGACGGCCGCCTCGAGCACGAGTTGAAGCGGCTGCGCCGCTACAAGTTGTTGATCATCGACGAGGTCGGCTACCTACCGTTCGACGCCGATCAGGCGAACCTGTTCTTTCAGTTGATCGCGCACCGTTACGAGCAGGGCTCGATCCTGGTGACCTCGAACATGCCGTTCGGCCGGTGGGGCGAAGTGTTCGGCGACGACATCGTCGCCGCAGCGATGATCGACCGGCTCGTGCACCACGCCGAAGTCCTCACCCTCAGCGGTGACTCGTACCGGACCCGCTCCCGACGGGAGCTCCTCACAACTTCGCCCGAACCGGGCGAACAGCAGTAACCAACCATCAAAGGGGGTCAGGTTTCAGACGTCGATAGGGGGTCAGATTTCACCCGCCGTTGACATCACCAGCAGACACAGCTTCTCCTGCTCGAGCCGGACTTTGAGGTGGATGCCGTCGACCCAGAGGTAGACATAATCGCTGGTGATGTCGCGGTCGTCGAAGGCGGCCGCTTCCTTCTGCCACTGGCTGGCCAGTCGAGTGATCGTGGCCGCCGATAACCCCGCACCCGAGCCAAGAAACTGCTCCAGCGCCGGCCCAAAATCTCCCGACGACAACCCGTGCAGGTACAGCAGCGGCAACACCGCGCTGACCTCGGGGCTTTTACGTGCCCAGGCCGGGATGATCCCCGACGAGAACCGTTGGCGTTCACCAGTTTCAGGGTCGACCCGTTTGTCGTTGACCCTTGGTGCCCGCACCGGAACCGCACCGGCGGCGGTCATCACCTCCCGCGGGTTGTGGTAGCCGTTACGCACCACCAGCCGGCGCCCATCCTCATCGTGAATCGCCCCGGCGTGTCCGGAGACTCTGTTCGTTGGGAAGGATGGAGTCATGTCAGGAAGTGGGACGAAGAGGTACCCGGCCGAGATGCGTGAGCGGGCGATCCGGATGGTCGCTGAGATTCGGGCTGAGGATGACTCGGAGTGGGCAGCGATGGGCAAGGTCGCTGAGCTACTCGGGATAGGTACGCCAGAAACGGTCCGCAAGTGGTGTCGTCGGGCCGAGGTCGATGCTGGCCAGCGGCCGGGAACAACGACTGAGGAATCGGCCGAACTCAAGCGACTCAGACGCGAGAACACTGAATTGAAGCGGGCTAACGGGACTGCTGCACGTATAGGTGACATCTGATCTGGCTTGCCCGAGGGTGGGCCTGGAAGGATGACTATCGTGCCTAAGCCTTATCCGCAGGAGTTCCGCGACGATGTGGTCCGGGTAGCCCGAGACCGTGAACCTGGCGTGACACTCGCGCAGGTCGCGAAAGACTTCGGGATCCATGAGATGACCCTGGCCAAGTGGATGCGCCGCGTCGCCATCGACGACGGACACAAGCCTGGAACAACGTCGACCGAATCTGCCGAACTGAGAGAGCTTCGGAAGCGGAATCGGTTGTTGGAGCAGGAGAACGAGGTCCTGCGACGGGCTGCGGCATATCTGTCGCAGGCGAACCTTCCGGGAAAAGGCTCTACCCGCTCGTGAAAGAGCTCGCCGCCGACGGAATCCCCGTCACGGTGACGTGCCGGGTACTCAAGCTCTCCAGACAGCCCTACTACCGGTGGCTCAGGGACGCGGTCACCGCGGCAGACTGGGTCGAAGCGGAGCGGGCGAACGCCCTGTTCGACGCGCATCGTGATGACCCGGAATTCGGGTACCGCTTCCTCGCCGATGAAGCCGAAGCTGCTGGTCAGCCGATGAGCGGGCGGACGGCATGGCGGATCTGCTCGGCCAACCAGTGGTGGTCGAGCTTCGGCAAGAAACGTGGGAAGAACGGTAAGAAGCCGGGCCCGCCTGTGCACGACGACCTGGTCGAACGCGACTTCACCGCCGACACACCGGACCAAGTGTGGCTCACTGATATCACCGAGCATTGGACCGACGAGGGCAAGCTCTACCTCTGCGCGATCAAAGACGCCTGCTCGGGGCGGATCGTCGGCTACAGCATCGACTCCAGGATGAAGTCCCGTCTCGCCGTGACCGCTCTGGACAACGCTGTTGCCCGCCGAGAGGACGATGTTTCGGGTTGTATTGTCCATTCGGACAGGGGCTCTCAATTCCGGTCGCGGAAGTTCGTGTCCGCGCTCAACCGACACGGCCTGGTTGGGTCCATGGGCAGAGTCGGTGCCGCCGGCGACAACGCAGCGATGGAATCGTTCTTCGCGCTCCTCCAGAAGGACGTCCTGGACCGGCACCGCTGGAGCACCCGCGAGCAGTTGCGGATCGCGATCGTCACCTGGATCGAACGGACCTACCACCGACGCCGTCGTCAGGCCCGCCTCGGCCGGTTGACCCCGATCGAATACGAGACGATCATCAACACAGCCGCCTCAGCGGCATGACACCGAAACTGTCACCTGGTCGTGCAGCAGTCCCCCGGCTTTATGTTTGCTTTGCGGGGTGGGGTCGGTGGCGGCGTTGGGTGGGAGGGGTCGTTGGCTTTTGGGGCCACCAGCTTGCGTTGCCGAGGAGTGTGGCGATGGCTGGTACCACGATGGTGCGGACGATGAAGGTGTCGATGAGAAGGCCTACGCCGATGATGAGTCCGACTTGGGTCATGATGCCGATGGAACCGGCGATGAGGCCGAACATGCTGGCGGCGAAGATGAGGCCTGCTGAGGTGATAACTGAGCCGGTGTTGGTGACGGTGCGGAGCACTCCGACTCGGACGTTGTGATGTGATTCTTCGCGCAATCGTGAGACCAGCAGCATGTTGTAGTCGGCGCCGACGGCTACCAGGACGATGAACGCTAATAGGGGCACAGGCCAAGCGATGTCGGTGTGGAGTATGTGCTGAAAGATCAGGACGCCTATGCCCAATGCTGCGGTGTAGTTGAGTACGACGGTGCCGAGTAGGTAGATGGGTGCGACCAGTGAGCGCAGCAGGATGATCAGGATGATGCCGACGATGGCCAGGGTGGCCAGGGCCAGGAGGCGGAAGTCGTTGGTGAGCAGTCGTTGCAGGTCGGCGTTGATAGCGGGGAAGCCGGCGACGGAGACGGTGGAGTCGGTCAGGGTGGTGTTGGGTTTTGCGTCGTTGGCGACGGTGGCGATGGTGCTGGCCAGGCGCATGGCGTCCGCGCTGTAGGGGTCGAAGCTTGTCTGGACGGCGTAGCGCACGGTGTGTCCGTCCGGGGAGATGAATTGGCGCGCAACGTCGGCGAATTGCTGGTCAGCGAAAGCATCTTTGGGTAAGTAGAAGCCGGTGGCCGAGTCCGAGCCGCGGGTTTCGCGCGCGGTGGTCTGTAGTTGGGCGGCGAGCGTGGCCATGCCGGCGAGTTGTTGAAGGTTGCTGTCGACGAGTGCAGATACGCCTTCGGCGAGTGTTCGCGAGCCGGCGGCGAGTTGGGAGACCCCGGTCTGCAGTTGGGCGAGTTTGGTTGGCAGGTCTTGGGCCCCGATGGTTCCCAGCGTGGTCTCGAGGGTGGCGACGGTGGCGTTGAGTTGGTTGGTGACCGCGGTGAGGGGGGTGTCCATCTGCGCGAGCTGGGTGGACAGTGTCGTGATCTGGGTGAAGAACCCGCTGTCGCGGAGTGCGGCGAGATCGCGGGCTTGTTGGCGCAGGGTGCTGCATTGGGGTAGTTGAGTGCACAGCGCTGAGTTATCCAGTAACGGGAGCACTGAGGTGATTGTGGCTATGGCGGCTGATGACTGTTCGGCCAGGGCTGCTAGCTGAGGGGCGTTCTGCGCGGCTTGGTCGAGTTGGGGTGCGGCGGCGGTCAGTGTTTGTAGAAGTGGTTGGTATTGACCTATTTCGGCCCCGATGGTGGTGACTTGGTTAAGAATGCCAGCCAGTGGGGTGAGATTGGTGCGGATCTGTATGTCGAGTTGTTCGAGGCCGTCGGCGAGTTGGTCTGCACCAGAACGCAATTGTTCGAGGTCACCTTTGCGGGCTTGGCCCTCACCCACTGAGCCGGCCACCCGATCGCCGATCTGCCCGTTCTGCCAGGAGAGTTGGGCTTGTTCGAGTTTGGCTCCGGTCGGGCGAGTGACACCGACCACACGGGTGACGCCGGGGATCTGCGCAATCCGAGCTGCCATCTGATCAAGGTCGGCAAGTCCGTTGGTTGTTCTCAGATCGGTGGGCGAATCCACGACGACAAATTCCGCGATGGTGATGTCTTGCGGGAAGTGCCGGTTGAGCAGTGCGTAACCTTCGTTGCTGTCGGTGGTTGTGGGTTGACCGTCTCGGTCGTCGTAGGTGATCTGAATGCCCAGCGCGGTGACGCTCAGGATCGTCAATCCGACGAGGCTGACGGCCAGCAACGGCGCCGGGCGGCGTACGACGAGGACCGCGATGCGGTTCCAGTAGCGCCGCGTGAGGTCTTTGCGCGGGGCACCCCACCCCCATCGCGCAGCCCACAGCAGCACTGGCGGCAACAACGTGACGGTGGCGAGGAATCCGATGAGGATCGCCACTGCGCAGGCGGGGCCGAGGGTGGCGAAGACGCTGAGCTGCCCGAAGACCATGGCTAAGAACGCGAGAGCAACAGTGCTTGCCGACGCAAGGATCACCCGTCCGATGGTGGCGGTGGCATCGATGAGAGCGTCGGACGCGGCGGCGCCTTGGCGCAGCCTTTCGTGGTATCTGCTGATCACAAAGACCGAATAGTCCACACCGGCGCCGAGCAAGATGACGGTCATGAACGCAACGGTGAATTGCGAGACTGGCATGCCCAGTTCGCCTAACGCAGACATGACTCCGCGGGCTACGGCGAGACTGATACCGATGACCAGAAGCGGTAGCAACGCAGTGAACACCGACCGATAGACGATCAGCAAGATTATGGCGATCAGCACGACGGTGGCGATGGTGATGACCACCAGATCCTTTTCAGCGGTGACGATTTGGTCGCTGAAGGTCGCTGTTGGTCCGGTCACGTGGACTGTCGTGCTGGTGCCGGTAAAGACCTCTGCTGCGGTCTCGCGGATCGATTCCACAGCGTGGGCCGCCGTCGGCCCGCCGAGGCTGCCGCTGACCCCGACGGGCAAGTACCAGGCTTTGCCGTCTTCGCTGAGCGCTTGTCGGGCAGTGATCGGGTCGGCGAGCAGGTCGCGTACGGCCTGCACATCATCGCGGTCGGCGCGGAGCCGGACCACGAGGTCGTCATAGCGTTGGCGGGCGGGCTCGGTGAGTCCGGCCGGATCTTCCATTGCCACGAACACCGTGGTCTTCGCGCCCTTTTCGTCGAACGCCTCGCCCATGCGATCGAGCGCCTGAAACGACGGCACGCCCTTAGGAATTGGGTCCACCGATTGCTGGCGCACAACTGTTTCCAACTGGGGAAACAGCACAGCCAACACCACGGCAACAGCCACCCAGACGCCCGCTACCAGCGCTTTGTGCGACAAGACGAAGCGTCCCACCTGCCCCAGCGACCGGCTGTACTCACCGCGACCGGTCGATCGCCGAAGCTTCACCACTGCTCACGCATCCATCGCTGCGTTGGCATCGCACACCCTTCGACAAATGAATCAATCGGTATCACTACGCTACAGCATGTAGCGAAAGGAATGGATTGTTCGGCGACGCGGGACTATCGGATCAGCGGCGGTGGGCGGCGAGAAAGTCGTCGACAAGCTGTTCGCAGTCCGCGCCACTCATCGAGCGAAGGCCGGACAGCCGCGCGAAGACCAGCGGGCCCACGAGCTGGGTGATGGCCACGCCGGGATCGAACTCGTCGAGTTCCTTCTGGGCGGCGGCGCTCTGCAACACCTGATCGAACGGTTCCCGGTACTGCGCGATGACACGAGCGCGCAGCGGCGCGAGGGTGTTCTGCTGCTCCCCGGGCTCCTCCGGCACCATCGCCAGCCACGCCAAGGCGGTCAATTGCAGTGGCGCCTGCTCGATCAACGCAGCCTGAGCACGGACCAACCGCACCAAACTGTCGCGGATTGGTCCGTGCGCGTCAGGGACGTCGGCGTGGGGCAACAATCGTTCGAACGCCGCAGCCAACAAATCGGTGGTGCCGTCGAAATGCCGGTAAAACGTCGTTCGAGCCACCCGCGACATCCGGGAGACCGCCCCGACCGCGACTGCATCAACCCCGCCGGTCTTCAACAGGGCAGATGCCGCATCAACCAACCGGTTGCGTGAACGAACCAAACGCGGGTCTTTGTCATCCATCACGTCCTTGGACCGAGGACCCGCGTCGCGCCTGGCCGCCATCACCGCACCCACACTCCCATCCCCGAGACTGCTCTCGGGCGCCTGGCGATCTTGGTTCGCACGAAGTGCTACTGATAATAGCGAAAGTCGAGGAGTGTCCGCCGGGCTAGTCGTGCAATTCACCTGTTCGACACCCCGACCCGGCAGGAAGGTCGGCGCCACGGTGCCCGCCTCCGGGGTACCTTCGGCGAAGGGTTGGTAGATCAATTCGGGGCTTGGCGGCAGGGCTGGGGTGGGTACTGCTGAAGGGTGAATCGCCCCGGGTCTGGTGGAGGCTCTGAATCCACGGGAGGATGAGGAGCATGGCAGCACCGAGGAAGTACCCCGACGAGCTTCGGGAGAGAGTCACGAGGATGGCTGTTCAGTCACGGCGCGATCCATCGACGAGGTCGGGCACGTTCCGCCGTGTGGGCGAGCAACTGGGGATCAATCCCGAGACTTTGAGGAACTGGGTTGTGCAGGCCGAGGTCGACGAGGGGCACCGTCCCGGGACCACGACCAGCGAGTCCCAGCGCCTGGTCGAGCTGGAGAAGGAAGTGCGTGAGCTGCGCAGGGCGAACTCGATCCTGAGGTCGGCCTCGGCTTTTTTCGCGGCGGAGCTCGACCGCCCACAGCGTTGATCGTGGAATACATCGACCAGTACAAGCATGAGTTCGGCGTCGAGCCGATCTGTCGGACGCTGACCGCAGCGGGCACGCAGATCGCGCCGAGCACGTACTACGCGTTCAAGACCCGACCACCCTCGAAGCGAGCACTGCGCGACGAGGAACTGCTGATCGAGATCCACCGCGTCCACTCGGCGAACTTTGGCGTCTACGGGGCGAAGAAGGTCCACGCCCAACTGCGTCGCGAGGGCGTCGTCGTCGCGCGCTGCACGGTCGAGCGGCTCATGCGCGTTGCGGGGTTACGAGGGATTAGCCGAGCCAAGGGCCCGCGCACCACGATCTCCGGTCGCGGCCCGGATAGTCGGCCTGACCTGGTCGATCGCGACTTCACTGCAACCGCTCCGAACCAGTTGTGGGTCGCGGACATCACCTACTGCCGCACCTTCGTCGGCTGGGTGTATGCCGCGTTCGTCATCGACGTGTTCTCTCGCCGCGTGGTCGGCTGGCAGCTCTCGAAGTCGCTACGGACCGACCTTGCGCTGGACGCGTTGGAGATGGGCATCTGGACCCGCGATCGCGCAGGCCAGTCGGTCACCGGGCTCACGCACCACAGCGACAAGGGCGTTCAATACGTCGCCATCCGCTACACCGAGCGTCTTGCCGAGGCTGGCGCGGCCGCCTCGGTCGGTTCCACCGGCGACTCATACGACAATGCCCTGGCCGAGGCCTTCAACTCGCTGTTCAAGGCCGAGCTGGTCCGCAACCGCGGGCCCTGGAAGAATATCGACGACCTCGAGATCGCGACCGCGGAATACATCGACTGGTTCAATCACCGGCGATTGCACGGCGAGATCGGCATGATCCCGCCCATCGAGCTCGAGGACACCTATCATCACAACCACCCCGCACCGGTACCCGCCGACGCGGCACTTGCGAGCCTCTGACAAACCCGGGGCGATTCAGTCTTGATCGACCCGCTTGGGTTCGACACCGGAATCCATCTCTGACTCCGCACACCGGAGCACAACGGCCAAGACCTCTGCGACAGCGGGGCCGCTCTGCGCGCTGGCGGGCGGCGAGACGCCCGCCGGGGCGAACGGCAACGTCATCATGCGAATGGCCTCAAGCGTTCCCAGAGGGTCGTAGCCAGCGAACCCCTCGACGAACTGCGTCGCCGCATCATCGATGCGCCGCTCAACCTCCGCTGCAGGGTCGGTCGCTTTCGAGACGTCTGAAAGCAACCCAGCAGTATCGAAGGCGCGCTCCAGCACTACCTGAACGTGTTGGTCGGCGTGCCCGGCTTTAGTAGCGTCCTGGCGGCGCTTCTTGTTCCGCCGTTTTCGGGAGGACTTGGATGCCATCAAAACGGCGCCTTCCCTTTTGCCCACTGCTTGGACCAATCGCCTCGGATGCCGGTGGCGTTGAAGTCACCGAGGTCGGTGGTGGCGAATGGGTTGTCGAGGTAGCGGACCTCGTCGTGCTGGGCGCCACGCGGGTCGACGCGGACGAGAGCGAGGCGGTAACGCGGGGCGGCGTTCTTACCAACCATCACCTCGTTGTGGGTGACGAAGAAGTCGGTCGCTCCTTCGATACGCGCTTTGACCTCGATGCGGTAGGTGTCGCCTTTGGCGTCTGTGGAGAGGATGTCGAAACCGGGATTGTTGAAGGCCTGCTCGACGGGCTTGCGTCCGAGTTCACGTTCACGGGCCATCACCAAGTCGACACCGCGGCGTTCGACCTCTTTGGTCTCCTTCGCGTGGATGGGCGCGGTCGCGGGTAGGTCGGTCTCCAGTATCCCGACGGGGAGCACCAGTGCTGCGGTGACGATGCGTGGTGGCTTGGTCGACATAAGCTGCTGGTGGTCAAGCAGTGCGAGCCTCTTGCGTAGACGGGCGTCGAGTTCGACGGCTTTACGATTCAGGCTCTCCGATGATTCTTTCGGTTTCTCACCGGCGCGTTCCTTTTCCGCCGCGACGGCGGCATCGAGGATGAGGCGGTCGCGTTCACCTTCGAGCCGCTTGATGACCAGGTCACGTGCCTTACTCAACTCCGCGAGGCGCCTCGGCTGAACGTCGTCGAGGTAGTCGGGGAGTTGGTTGGCGATAATCCAGCTCGTGGTTTTGTCTTCAGCACCTGCCAGCCACGGGAGGGTGCGGGCTGTATCGGTGACAGCGTTCTCGGGTGCCGCCACGCAGTCCAGGTAGGGCGCGGGGCCGGCAGGCGTCACGGTGCCGAAGCTGTCGACGTATGCGTAGCCGAAGCGGCGTGCGACGGACTCTCCGGTCGCGTCGGCGACCTCTTCGATCACGCCGACGAGCAGGTGTGTCTCCTCCAGCGTCGAGGAAACCAAGATCGTGCCTCGGTTGAGGGAACCACCGAACTGTCGCACGGACTCGTCCATGACCGCGTCGTGCAGCGGATGATCCGGGGCGAGAAGGTCGGCGCGGCTGAGTTCGTCGGCGTGGACCTTGCCAAGATCGAACGTGACTCGGTCGTACTTGGTTGCGATCGGCCCTGTGCCTGCGGCGCGTATTTGCTGGGGCACGTTCGCGATCTCGTAGCGACCCTGTTCGCGCCTCACGATGCGGCCGCCGAGGCGGGCGAAGGCGGCCTTGAATGCCATCTCGATGTAGTGCGGTTGAAGGCGGCGGGCGCGTGCTTCGTCCATTGCCGCGCGCAGTGCATGCAGGTCGGCCTCGGCCAGGTTCTCCGACGCCAATGCCCGTTCGTCGAGGAGATCCTTGAGTCCATCCCCGACCGACGCGTCGATGACCTCATGCATTTTAGCCTTGACGTCGGGGCGCTCGCCGTGCTGGATGGCATCGAGCAGGAGGTTGCGCAGCGGGGTCTCGGTGAACGCCTCGCCGAGGACGTCGAAGACTTTGCCACCGTATGTCTGACGCATCTGGTCGAGCTTCTCCAGCAGGCGGGTGAAGACTTCACCCTCGCGGGTGTTGGAGGCTACGAGGTTCCAGAGTCGGCAGACCTCTTCTTGGCCGATGCGGTGGATGCGGCCGAAGCGTTGCTCGATGCGGTTGGGGTTCCACGGCAGGTCGTAGTTGACCATCAGGTGCGCGGCCTGAAGGTTAAGCCCCTCTCCAGCGGCGTCGGTTGCGATGAGGATTTGGACGTCGCGGTTCTTGGTGAACTCCTCGGTGATCACGCGCCGCTCACCTCTGCGGACGCCACCGTGGATCGCCTTGACCGAGTCGGGCTTGCCGAGCAAAGAGCCGATCTTGGACTGGAGATAGTCAAGGGTGTCGCGGTGCTCGGTGAAGATGATGAACTTCCGTGGCCAACCGTTCGAATCGGTGACCAGCGCATTGTCCTGGAGGATCGTGGAGAGTTCGGTCCACTTGCGGTCGGTGCCAGCCTCGCGGACCTTCTTGGCGGTCGCAATCAGATCGGCGAGTTCGACAAGTTCTGCGTTGAGCTCCTCGACGGTCTGGGCGGCGGTGGCCGCGTCCATCACGTCTTCCTCAAGCTGCTCCAGTTCTTCGGCGTTGTATTCATCTTCGTCGAAGTCGCCCGAGCCGATGACGTCGTCGGGTTCCTTGTAGGTGCCGTTGAGGATCTCGGTCTTCTTGCGCTCCAGCCGTTCGGTGCGGCGGACGAGGCTCTTGTAGATCGCCTCAGGGCTGGAGGCGAGTCTGCGCTGAAGGACAGTCAGGGCGAATCCGACAGTGTTCTTACGCTTGCCGCCAAGCCTGTCGGCACGGTTCATGCCCTCGCGGACGTAGCGAGTGACGTCCTCGTAGAGGCCCTTCTCCCGCTCGGTCAACTCGTAGGGCACAGTTTCGGCGATGCGTTCAGGGAAGAGCTTCTTACCTTCGAACGTCAGCAGGTCTTCCTTGACCATGCGCCGCATGATTCCGGTGACGTCGACAGACTTCTTCTGCTTGCCCTCGAACCGATCGCGGTCGAGCAAAGTGAGGAAGAGCTGAAAGTCCTCTTCCTTGCCCGAGTGTGGAGTCGCGGTCATCAGCAGGAGGTGGCGGGTAATTTGGCCGAGCAGCTCCCCCAGCAGGAAGCGTTTGGTCTTCTCCAGCTTCCCGCCGAAGTAGTGCGCTCCCATTCTGTGTGCCTCGTCGACGATGATCAGATCCCACTCCGTCTCCTTCAGTTGGGCCTGGAGTGCCTCGTTGCGGGAGAGCTGATCCATGCGTGCGATCACGAGTGGGTTCGTTTCGAAGACGTTGAGGTTGATGTTGGCATCGATGAGCTGGTTGGTCAGCAGGTCGAACCGCAGCCCAAACTTGAAGAACAGTTCGTCCTGCCACTGCTCGACCAGTCCACCGGGAGCGATGATCAGGCACTGCTTGACGTCGTCGCGGAGCAGCAGCTCCTTGATGTAGAGGCCGGCCATGATCGTCTTGCCGGCACCGGGGTCGTCGGCGAGAAGGAACCGAAGCGGGGTCCGCGGTAGGAGTTCGCCGTACACCGCGCGAATCTGGTGCGGCAGCGGCTGCACGTCGCTCGTGGCGACGGCCAGCATTGGATCGAAAAGGCCGGCCAGCGAGATACGTTGGGCCTCGGCGACGAGCTTGAAGTCGCTGGCGGTGGCGTCAAACGCGCGGCTACCGCTGGTGGCGACGCTGAGGTTGTCCTGGTCCTTGCGGAACACAACCTGTTGGCCAAGTCCACCTGAGCCGTTCTGGTAAGTGAGTGCGAGTGCGTCCGTGCCATGCCATTGAGCAGCGATGACAGTGATCACCTCTGCGGGAATGAGACCCTCGACTCGCAGACCGGGCTTCAACTCTTCAAGCTGCACGCGTGGACCTCCTCATTGCCAGCCCTCGAACGCTACCCGCCGATACTGACAGGTTCGCCATCGCCAGGAATTCAACGAGACCAAGCCGAGTGGCATTGCCAGGCCTTCGAACGCTTGCTGAGAAGCTGTCGAAGACTTCGCTGAGGTGCCGCCCGACGCCCGTCACCTCGAGTTCCCATCGGCGAGTTCGCGCAATGCTCGCCCCAACTCCTCCGGAAGCGTGTCACGAAACACCCGATAAGCCGCCTTCGATTGTCGGGTCACCGGCGGCGGCCACGCCGGGCTGGTGTCCAACCCCCCCTGAGCAACCTCGCACCACATCCATGTCACCGCGTACGGGAGTGCGGCCGCGCGCCTCCTCGGACTCGCCGACCGCGCCCAATCGGTGAACCACGTGTCGGGCGTACTCGCGAGCTCGATGACTCGTCGCTCGAGCGCCCGAAAATCCCGTCGACGCGATAGTTCCCTCGCTGCCGCGCTGGCGGCTGCCGCGATCTCTGAAGGACTCGCGGCCAGTCGCGTGCTCGCCGCTCGCGATGTCCGTCTGCCAATGTCCGGGTCGAGTTCGATACTCGCTGCAGCAGTGGACCACGTCGACCCTGGCCGTTGTGCGCGCGCAATACACAGGGAGGCGTACAGCCGCCCCGTGCTTTCCTGCGTTGTCAGCATCCCAGCGAAATGACGACGGTAGGTGTGCTCATCGAGGAGTTGAGGGATCGCAGACAGCGGCAGATCGATCAACGCGTCGTGATGATCGATCTGCAGGCCGACATGGCGGCGGGCTGAAAGCACCTGGACCACCAGCCAGCTCAACACCGGACTCTTTGCCGCGCGATTGACGATCCATCCTCTCGGGCCGCCCGGGACGTCCGGGATCAGATCGAACCACTCGGCCAACCGTGCGACGGCGTCCGCACTCTCCGGACTGGACAGAATCCCATCCGCCTCCGCCAGTGCTTCACCGCGGGTGACTGCACTTGTCGGCGGCTGAATACCCCACCGAGGCCCTCGAAGCTCAGTTGTGCGACCAGCGGCTTCGGCTTGGAGATCTCCGGCCCATTCGACGAAACCCCTTGCGCGAGACCGGGATGCGAGGTGAAGTAGAAGAGTGGTTAAGTTTCGGACTTCTGCGAGGTACGCGGGGGGCGCGAGAGCGCCATCGAGAACGCTCGTTTCTTCGCCTTGGATAGCGGCCGTAACCCGTGTTGCGGTCCGAATTGCACCTTCGGATGCAGCCGTCGGTTTCTCTCTCAGGATGGAGTGTCGGCAGGGAGCCGAGAATCCGAGCGGATTCCCGCACGGCTGGTGTTCATCGAGCCGAGGACGCAGCGGACTGTGGTGTCGCGTTCGAAAGCGCCGGCTACATCTTGAACACTCAGCGACCAGGTAGACGCCGTGGTCGGGACACACTGTCGACACCGGTAGCTTCCACGACAGCTGCCAGATTCCGTCGTGCGATAGGCAGAGTGGGCATAGTTGCGTCCCATGCTGCGGGAACCACCCCTGGCAAACGATGGCGCGGTAGCTCGCCCGATCGAGCGGGTCGAAGCCGTCGAGGTTGAGTGGCGCGCCTCCGTCGTAACGCAACAAGGTCGAATTCTCGACGGCCGATGCCCCCAGCCCAGTGAGATCCACTATTCGGCCGACGAGCTCATCGCTAGGCCGGACCAGCATGAAAGCCGTCGAGACCGACGATCCGTCCCGGTTCTCCTTGAGCATGCGGACAAGACTCTTGGTCGTCAGATCGTTCACAAGTGCAATCCGCTCGAGGTACGAATCAAGCGACTCGCGTGGATCGATTGCAACTCGAGCGGGGAGCATTAGCTCAGAGGCTCCATCGCCGTCGCGGTTTGGTAGCGCCCGCAGTGGGCGAGCGACTGGAAGTCACGCGCCCACACGAGTCCGGTCCTCTTCTGAGACTCGGTCCGAATCCACCACACCGAAGTCTCCACTCCCAACCTGACGCACAAGATCTTCGTCGGCGACGCAGATCGCTTCGGCGGCACTGCGGAGGATGAGACGGCCTTCGGGGTTGAGCGCAGCGTCAAATGCTTTCAGGTGTTCGGCGTCTGGCCATGTACGCGGGCTATCACAGGTTGCATCGAACCACATCCAAGATGCGGCGAGCCGGGCGCAGCCATCGAAGTTCCGGGCGGCTGCGGGCAGGGTGCCGACCAGGTCCGGCGGGGCGGCTTCAATCCGTCTTAACGCGTCGCGGCGCTCACGGTAGTTGACGAGCTCGTCGAGGCATAGAGCTCGCGCCAGATTCATCGCATGGGCAATGTCGCTCTCGCGGTGGAAGATCGGAGTCCATTTCGGCCACGCCCCTATGCAAATCGAGTAGCTACCAGCTTTCGTCAGACGGTAGGTCGGCTCGTCGGCAAGGCTCCAATGATCGCGCAACCGAACACATTGACTGAGAAGTAGCGCGACTCTGGAACGCCACAACCACTGGGCGGGGTCGAGCACGAACGGTTCGCCTTCTTGCCGGTAGATCCCTGGGATGTGGTCAAGCGTCAATTGCGTATGGCCAAGCGCCAGCCGCATCAGATCTTCGCCGCGTGGATGGCGGACTGAGCTCTTCGGTAACCGCATGGTCTTGACAGTCTTCGCGCCTGTGCGGAGTACCCGTCGAGTGAAGACCTGCGAATCGGGTATTTCAGAATTCTCTGGTCGGACAGGAGTGGGACGTGGATGTGGAGATACTCGTGGTGTCAGCCACGTTCGCTGTTCTTCCCAGGCCATTGCGATGGCCAGTGCACGAACGGCAGGAGATCGCGGTAGCTCTTCCTCGGACTCGTGACTCGTCGCAAGATCTGCCGTCGCAGTGGTCACCAACTGAGCATCAGCTGGGATCCAGTGTGCAGATCCTCGACTGAGCCGACGAGCCACCGAGGGTAGTTCCGCACGGAGACACTCAAGTCGGTCGAGTGCATCGAAGTCAGTCGTAGATCTGTGTGCAGCGGACGAGACCTCCTTGCAGACCGACAGAATCCGATTGGGAACTCTGGTCAACTGCGCAGTGCCACTACCGGGCATCCCGATGAGGTGCCCGCAGTAGAAGCAGACCGGAGACAGAGCCAAAGCCCACTCTCGCCGTGCCACTCCGTTTGGGGCGCAACGGCAATGCTGACCCCACTCACTTGCCAGCCAGCCTTCCTTCGCGAGCACTCGACTATGGCAGTCATCAAGGGTCATCGCCGAAATGCGCGAGAATGGCTGGCGCGTCAGCGTGGCCAGGTGCCGCAGAATCGGCTCGTAGTCAGACGCTGATCGCGATAACTGACTTCGACCAAGGATCTTGGTGACGGTGGTGCAATTCGCCGTCGCCGCGCGCAATACGAAGGACTCCAGCGATTCATCGTCGGCTGGAATCGGTCGAGCAGGCAGATAGCCGATACGAGGCTCTCGCATGGATAGCCCCCTTCCGTTGTCTGCCGGTGACATCACACCCTGCTCTGCTTGCTGCGGCGCCGAAGATCGATTTCCGCCTCTGCTGCGTGCGCTCGTTTACTGAGGCGGACTTCCTTCAGGTGTTCTGGGTTGATCGTGTGCGTGCCGTCGGCGATCGCTGCAAGTGTCGCAATGCGGAGGAGGCGTGTCGCGTCACCGACGTAGCCCTGAGATCGCTTCCAGATGGGCCCCGCGAGCTGTGAAGTGAGAAGCCCTTCGCTTGCCCGAGGGAGATGCGGAAGGAGATAACCTTCCAGCCCGTAGAGCAGTTGCTGCCACGCGTGTTGCTCCTCCGAAGTCTCGATTCCGTAAGGACTGAAGCTCATTGGCTGGAGGCGGCCGATAAGCTGGGCATCGCTCATGGCTTCACTGGATTCGAGGTCTGTCCCAACCAGAATTAAGCTGGCGTTGAATTCGCCGAGCTCGGTGTTCATGTACTTCACGTGATCGAGGACCTCCCGGCCGCCCTTCCAGTTGGTACGCAGTAGATGGAAGTCGTCGATGAGAAGGGTGCGCACGCCGTGGCGTGCCAATGCCCTGACCGCGGCGGTTGACGTCTGGTGGGCGGCGCCGCTGGCGGATAAGCGGAAGAAGTCAAGGACTTGGGAGTTGAATCCTTTGACCATCGAGCCAGATTGCAGGTTGACCCAAACGACGGGGCATAGGTCTGCGTCGATCGTTGGCTGAGGGTTCCACGTGGGCAGTTCTGCAGGGCCTTTCGGTGCGCCTACGATCCATTCCACGTATTTCCTTGTGGCCCAGCGGCGGACCGCCGTGCTCTTCCCGAGCGTGCTTGCGCCTGTGACCGACGCTATTGCCTTCGCACCGGGGCCCGTTTCAGAATTCTCCTGCACGATCTCAGTGAGTCGGTCTGCGACTGCGCGGGTCTCGGCCGTTTCGACGTAGAGTCCATTCATCCATTGACGCAGCGCATCGACCGCCCGCGAGCGGTCCTCGGATGTCATCCTGTCCCAACCAGCCGACGTGTACAGAGGTGGTTCTGGCAACTCCGTTTTGGTGCAAGCCAAATGCCAAGCGAGAGAGTCCATCAGGAGTCGGCCCGCATCGTCGGCCACGGGACGTCGAGGATGTCCAAGGGAACGTCGTCCTGGGGTGAATCGGTATGGGGCGTCTTGGTGCGTGCTTCGTTGCCGCCCGACTGAGTGGCTTCGTCGCGGGTTGCACCTTGGGCTGCCTGAGCTTCTTCGTGGTCTTTGCGCGATTGTTCAACTCTGCGGTGCGCGGCTGACAGTTTGGCAGTCCAGTCAGTTGGAACGGGCCCAGAGGTGAGTTCCGTGAGCTCGTCGAGGATCTGCCGCTGCGCTGAGCCCCGACTCAGAATGTGGTTGCCGCCGCGTTCGCGGACGCGCCGCCTAACAGCCTGAACGATCGTATCGGTCATCGGCGCGTCAGTGAAGAAAGATCCTCGCCACGCAACGGGGCGTACACGGCCGGTCTCGGGGTGCGGGAACCAGATGCTCGACAAGTCGTGCGGGTCGACAAGAAAGGGAACCTTGTTGTCGTCGTCCCTGAACTGGCCCCGTGCGACATTCCGAAAATCATCGAGCAGCTTGCCGTCGTAGACCATCTCAGCAAACTCGACACCTGCGACTCCGACTGTGCCCCACTTGACCGGAAGCATCTGATAGATCATGTCTGCACGCTGCGGTACGTCGATACGGCCGGTGACGTCGAGCATGATGTCCCAGAGCTCCAAAGGACTGGTGCGAGCGGTGGGCTCACCACCGATAACCAAGCCTGTGTGCCACGACCGGTGGTAGTCCAAGGCGACGAATCGCCGAAGGTGTTCTTCCAGTTCGGCGGCCGTGACCAATGCCTCCTCGGCGACCAATCGACCGCGCTCCGAGGTATTGCGACCTTTGTAGCCGGGGAGCTGTTGAACGGCCCGTTGTAGCGTCTCGTGCCAGCGTTCAACGTGGGGGTTGTCCGTTGGCTTCTTCCCGCGACTGAGCAACAAGTCAATCCCGAAGTCGCGCAGAATCGCGCGGAAGTGATCGGACACGAAGATCGAACCGTGGTCGGCGCGGATCGCGTCCGGCATGACGCCAGGGATGTGGTGCTCTCCTTGAAGCGTAGTGAAATCGGGTGCAACACTTCTGCGCCCAACGTTGACCGCGACATCAGAAGCGTCGACGACTTGGGGCAAACCGGCCCAGCGCCAGTGACTGATGGTGGTGCCCTCCACCATCATCGAGAACGGGCGGCAGATGTCGTAGAGAAGTAGCCCGGCATCGATTCCATCGGCGCTCTTCGGCACCACGCGCAGTGCGAGGACCACTCTGGTGGCGACGTCGATTGCAGTGAGGATTTCGACGCTGAAGGGTCGCCCGAGAAGCGGGTCGTATACGAGGTTGTCCGCCCTCGTGGCGTCGATGGCGACTATTTGCCCAGGCCTGATTGCGGGGAAGTGCTCTTTGCCCGACACGCGCTGTAGCGACCGGCTTCTCTGGGTGCGGGTTGTTGCGCCCGCGCCCCGTTTGAGGTGCGCGAGATACTCTGCCGTCAGACGCTGCGGCGTGGAGACATCCACGTGCCCTGCACGCTTGAGCTCAACCTTGATCCGCCGATCAAGCTCGCTGATGTTGGCGTCCGCCCGATCTCCGTCCAGGGTGGCGAAGACCAACTCAGCAACAGTCCGATAGCGCTCATCGATTCGCTCCCACGTCTGTTCGCGACGCAGGGATCTGGCATCGAGGAGCCCGAGTAGTCCGTCGCGTTTCCATGCACGCACCCAGTTGCGGATGGTGCTGTCGACCGGAGCCGATCGCTTGATCTCACCGTTCGCGATGCGGCGTTGTAGGGCACGATCTCCCACAGCTTCTTGCTGCAACGCGACCGCCATCGCGCGACAGCGCGCCGCCTCGGAGACGCCGAAGCCTTCGCCGAAGGGTGGGCGCGGTTCGCCATCGCGCGCGAGTTCGGCGTGACCGTCCCGGTAGCCGGTCAGTATCTCATGCACGATTTCAAGTTTGTCGAGGGCGGCTCGGCGCGTTTCCTCAGACAGGCCATCCCAGTACGGGCGGAGCGCCGGTCTGATTGGCGCTACATCGCCATCGACCACGACTCGCACCTCTGCGAGTTCGGGCCAATCGACGTGCAAGGAATCGCCGACGCTGGTGCGGAGGTCTACGCCGGCCGCTGATACCGCTGTCACCAGACCGGTTCCCCACTCAGTCAGAAGTCGGCCACCGACCTCAACCACTGTGCGACTTGTGTCCACTACGCCACCAGTCCCGCGCGCACTGGCGTTTCCATCGTCAATCGCTTCGAGAGGTTGGTATCCAGCTCACCGGACCAGACCATGTGCCAGACCACGGCGATGGCCTCCCCGTTTCCGGTATCCAGACGAAATAGGGAGCCCAGAGTCGCGGCGTCGTTACTTGCTTCCTTCCCGATCTCGCCAGCCACCTGGTCATACCAGGAAGGCCTTCGGCGGTAGCCGTGCAGCCACAGAAGGTTTAGGCGTTCTACGCGGTCGAGTCCGTTGAATACCTCGTGACGCCATCCCACATTCGCGCAGGCGGCCTCGACCATTGCGACCTGAAGCTTGAATTTGTCGTCCATCTTGTGCGGCAGGCGTGCATTCCAGAGCGTTACCGCCCCGGTGTCGTCAAGGCTGAGTAAGTCGGGCGTGTTTTTCGCCGAGGACGATCCGCCCCGCTTCAGCTGACACGGTTGCGGTATCAGCGCGACGATATCGTTGAGCCGGTCCAGGCGTCGCAAGAGGTCATGCTCGAGGCCCGACTCGAGTTCTAGGTGGTCGCGCATGGTCAGTGAATACGCAGTGACAGGTATGTGCCGGTGACGTTCCGAGGATCGAGGCTTGCGAATCGGAACTACACGTGCGAGATCCGGCGGACCGTCGGACCGCCAGTTCAACACGCGGGACACCTTGTCGCCAGCGAATCGGAACCGCCACGTCACCGCCGCGCGGGAACTCTCGGTCAAGTGACACCTCCGCTTCCGCAGGAATTAGCACCAAATCTAGCAAGAAATCGAGGTCGAAGGGCTACTAAGGGAGCAAGTCGACAATCGGTCAGCGAGGCATTTCGGGTGATAGGCCGACGTCTCCTTCGCCCCATCAGCGGTCCGTGTCGGAAGGCTGCGATAGGTTGCTCCCATGGCCAAAGGCAATCAGGTCGCTCCGTCGACGAAGTTCGAGCAGACGCTGCAGGCATCGGCTCAGCTGCCGGGTGTGCAGATCAACCGGGAGGCCTTCCTCCGCAGAGAGCTGAAGCGATACTGCACCGACGAGCAGATCAAACTCGCTATCGCCACAACACCGGCCGAAGCAGGCGTAACACCTCAAGTGATCGACAAGATCGCCAACAGCGTGATCAAGTTCGAGACCGGCAAGGTGACGACACTTTCCACGGCAGCCGGCATCCCTGGAGGCCTCGCAGCGATCGGCACGGTCCCGGCTGATATCGCGCAGTACTATGGGCACCTTCTTCGCGTCGTCCAGAAGCTCGCCTACATCTACAGCTGGCCGGAGCTCTTCGACGACAGCGCCGACGGAATGGACTCCGCGACCGAAAGCATGCTCACGCTGTTCATCGGCGTGATGTTTGGCGTGAACGCGGCCCAGGCCGGCGTGGCGCAAGTCTCGAAGTTGATCGCAAGTGAAGTGGCCAGGAAGCTGCCGCAGAAGGCTCTCACCAAGGGTGCGATATATCCGGTGGTCAAGAAGGTTGCAGGGCTCCTGGGCATTCAGATGACCAAGCAGGTCTTCGCCAAGAGCGCAGCCAAGGTCGTGCCGCTGGTAGGCGCGGTTGTCTCGGGAAGCCTGACCTTCGTCACGTTCATGCCGATGTCGAAGCGGCTCCAGAAGCACCTCGCAACCCTTCCGCTGACCAAGCCCGGTCACGGAGTCACCGAGCAAGCGTCGAATCCGCCGAGCACATCCCCAAAACCAGCACCAACGTCATCTGCGAATTAGACGAGCTCATCCCACAAGCCAATCGCCGATAGCCTGCCGCCAGCCGCCGGTCACTTCAGCCCCTTCGTCGCCCGGTTTCACCCGCGCACTCGGCGATTTCCAGGAATAGATTCCCCGGCAAAATTAGCAGGAAATCATACCGAAACGCGGGCTACGGGCAACGCTCGCCTGACCATGTTTGCCCTAGTCAGGGCGATTCTTACGCCGTGATCAGGCTTGTTAAACAAGCGGGACCACCTTGCTAATCTTCGCTGCATCTCGACAAGGGGATACCCTAACCCCGCGCCATGTCCACAAAGCGGCTGAGGTGGAGTTGGTGGGCCACGGTGATGGTCGCGGTGGGCCCGTTACGGTGCTTACCCACGATGATGTCGGCCTCGCCGGCTCGTGGGTCGTCGCGCTCGATCGAATCGGGGCGGTGGAGCAGGATCACCATATCGGCATCCTGCTCTAGCGATCCCGACTCACGCAGGTCAGAGACCTGGGGACGTTTGTCGGTACGCTGCTCCGGACCACGGTTCAGCTGGGAGATGGCGATCACCGGAACTTCGAGTTCCTTCGCCAACAGCTTCAACGACCTCGAGAACTCCGAGACCTCTTGCTGACGCGACTCGACCTTCTTGCCCGACGTCATCAGCTGCATGTAGTCCACCACGACCATCTTCAGGTCGTGCCGTTGCTTCAAGCGGCGCGCCTTCGCGCGGATCTCCATCATCGTCAGGTTCGGCGAATCGTCGATGAACAGCGGCGCCTCGGAGATCTCACCCATCCGGCGCGCCAGGCGCGTCCAGTCGTCGTCGCTCATCGAGCCGGCGCGCATGTCGGCCAGCTTCACCTTCGCCTCGGCCGAGAGCAGGCGCATGACGATCTCGTTCTTACTCATTTCCAACGAGAACATGGCGCTGGTTAGCCCGTGGTGGACCGAGCACGACCGCAGGAAGTCCATCGCCAGCGTCGAGTTGTGCGTCGGCACCATCGCCTCGCCGGCCAGGTACAGGTGATCGGCGTTGTCCACCTGCACGCAGCGCACCGGCACCGTCGGCACGGGTGTGATCGCCACGATCCGCCGCGACCGCGACGGCTGCCGCAGCTCCTTGTGGCGGATCGCCTTGTGGTGAACGGTGAACACGTCGTCGTCGGCGTCGACGCTCAGCCACCCCGACGCCAGCCGTCGGTACGAATACCCCAGGCCGGCAACCAGATCGGCGACGATGAACGTCATGTGCCGGGTTGCGGCGGCGACGGTGATCCGCCCGTCGTCCTCCACCACCGCGCGGGCGTCGAGAATGCCCGCCAGCAGCGCGCGTCGCTGTGCGATCGAGCCGCGCAGGTACTCGACGGGCACCTGCCCGCCCAGATCCGACATCAGCGTCATCACGTCGACTTCGCCCTCGGCGTCGATGCGCATCCCGATCTCCGGGTCGTCGAACGCCATCCCGGCCAGGGCGCCCACCGTGTACGGCCCGTACGCGAAACGTCGCTTCGGCAACTCGAGCGGCGAGGCATTGCGCACGGACGCGCACCCGATATGCGAGCGCAGCTGCTCGGTCGTCGCGACGACGGTGTGTTCGCCCAGCTGCGCCTCCCACTGGTGCTGCGCGTCGGCGACGAGCACGCCGCCGTCGTTGAACCGCACGGCGTAGCACGGCCGGTCGGTCAGCACGTCGGTGCTCGCGACCACCCGCGTCGGCTTCCCGTCGGCGTCGAGGAGCATGTCGCCGACGGAGACGTTGCCCATCGTCGTCCAGCCGTCGGGCGTCGGCAGGGGAGTGTCGAGGGCCAGTGCCTTCCCGACGCCGGGGCGTGCCGCGACGATGATCATCTGCCCGGGGTGCAGCCCGTTGGTCAGCTTGTCGAGATCGGCGAAACCCGTTGGGACGCCGAGGGAAATGCCGCCGCGCGACGCGATCGAGTCGAGCTCGTCCATCGTCGGCTGCAGCAACTGCTCCAACGGGACGTAGTCTTCGGCGGTACGGCGCTCGGTGACGTCGTACACCTCGGCCTGCGCGCGGTCGACGACCTCGGCCACGTCCTGGCCTTCGCCGCCGGCGTAGCCGTACTGCACGATGCGCGTACCGGCCTCGACGAGACGGCGCAGAATCGCCTTCTCCGCGACGATCTCCGCATAGAACCCGGCGTTCGCGGCCGTCGGCACGGTCGAGATCAGCGTGTGCAGGTACGGGGCGCCGCCGACGCGCTTGAGGTTGCCGCGCCGCTCCAACTCGGCCGCGACGGTGACGGCGTCGGCCGGCTCGCCCTTGCCGTACAGGTCGAGGATCGCGTCGTACACCGCCTGGTGCGACGGGAGATAGAAGTCGCCGGGCCGGATCTTCTCCAGCACGTCGGCGATGGCGTCCTTGGAGAGCATCATGCCGCCGAGCACGGACTGCTCTGCTGCCTGGTCTTGCGGGGGCTGTCTGCCGAAGTCTTCGTTCGGCAAATCCTCGGGCAACGGTTCGTGACCCTGGTCTTCGGTCACAGACACACGCCCACCCCCTTTCGGAACTCGACAGCCCCGGTCTCTGGGCCGCGTCGGCCCGCCTACGTCTTTGATACGCCCACCCTCTGACAACGACGGGGGAGGTTCCCGGGGAGTCCCCCGGTGCCGTCCCGCCGCCGCTGTCGTGAAGGGCAGTGGCGATCTACCGGGACAGAGATTATTGGTGATCGCAAACGACCTCAAACGCTGGCTGTGTAGGAGCCTGTGGAGAAACTGTGGATTGTTTCGCGTCGTGGGCGTCGGGCTGTGTATAGATCCGGGGAAAACTTTCCGGTAACCGCGTATCGCAGATGGTTTCCGCTGATCAGCATGCGTAGACGCAATCCACAGGGGGTGAGTTGGGGTTGTTACGGCGTGTCGTGCGCAACGCGCCGGAACAAGTCTCAAGGAAACCCTCAACCCTGTTCGCGCATACACAATGTGAACGGCGTCACAACTTTCGGGGCCTGTGTCGATCCGGGCAACGGGATTGATCAGATTTATCCCCAGCCGACCCGCAGCGGCCTTCGCCGTGGTGAAATGTGAGACAGCAAACTTAGGGGGAATGCCCGAATGAAAACTGCACTGCTGCGCGCACTGACCGCGATCGTCGCGGCCGGCTCCGTCCTGGCGCTCGCCCCTGGCGTGGCGTCAGCCGCAACGCCGCCCGAACTCGACTTCGCCAAGTATCCGGCCGTCGACTCCTCGCGCTACGTCTCGTACAACTACGACAACAACGGCCGCGCCTTCTTCCAGAGCCCCCCGTTCTACTGCTCCATCGGGCAGGCGCCCGGCTACGTCGCGTGCAAGGGCCATCCGGCCACCGCGCCCGCCGGGATGCAGGGCGTGCTCCTGGCGGCCCATCAGGGCCCCTGGTGGATCACCCCGGAGGGCCTTGCCGCACCGACGGTCAACTTGGTGCCCCAGGCCCACTTCCGGGCGCCCGTGCTGCCCGTGGGGCGCAGCATCTCGATCTACGACGTCACCTGTGCCCGCCCGCGCCCGGCCGTCGTCTCCTGCATGTGGAGCGCCGGCCGCGGATTCGTCATCAGCCCCAAGTGGCACAAGTTCATCGGTCCCGCCGACGTGCACAGCCCGAACCCGCCGAAGTACAAGCTGCCCAAGAGCCTGCGCTGGTAGCGGTAGCGAGGTCGGGCGTGCGGGGTCTCGATACGGTTCCTCGCCTTGCGGCTCGGATCCACTCGACCACCGATGGGGACCACTCGACCACCGTCTTTCGGTACTCGACCACTGTCTTTCGGCACTCGACCACCGTCTTTCGGTACTCGACCGCTGTCTTTCGGCACTCGACCACCGACGGGACTACTCGACCGCCGACGAGACCACTCGATCACCGACAAAACGAAAGCCGCCGCCTGGAATCCCAGGCGGCGGCTCTCGTTTAGTGCGTGTCTACTCCGCGGCGACGACGGCCAACTCGACGTTGGCGGCGACGTTCGGGTGCAGCTTCACGACAACCGGGTAGGTGCCGGTGGCCTTGATGTGGCCCTTCGGCAGCTCCACGTTGCGCTTGTCGACGGCGGGGCCGCCGGCGCTCTTGATAGCGCCGACCACGTCGGTGACGGTGACCGAGCCGAACAGCTTGCCCGAGTCATGCGTCTTGACGCCCAACTGCACCGAGGCGAGGCCCTCGAGGGCCTGCTTCAGCTCGTTGGCGTGCTCCACGTCGCGCACCTCACGGGCGTCGCGCGCCCGCTTGATGCCCTCGACCTGCTTCTCGGCGCCCTTGGTGGCGACGATCGCCAGGCCGCGCGGCAGCAGGTAGTTGCGGCCGTAGCCGTCCTTGACCTCGACGATGTCGCCGGCGACACCGAGGTTCTCGACAGCGGCAGTCAGGATGAGTTTCATATCTGATCCCTTCCCGCTCAGCGGCCCGTCGAGGTGAACGGCAACAGCGCCACCTCGCGCGAGTTCTTGACGGCGATCGCGATGTCGCGCTGGTGCTGCACGCAGTTACCAGTCACTCGACGCGAACGGATCTTGCCGCGGTCCGACAGGAACCGACGCAGCAGCGCGGTGTCCTTGTAGTCGATGACCTGGCCCTTTTCCTTGCAGAAGCTGCACGCTTTGGCCTTGATGACCTTTTCGACGCGGGGCTTCCGACCCTTTTGCTTTGGCATGTATTACTCCAGATAGATCTCAGAATGGTGGTTCGTCCGAGGCACCGCCCGAGGCCGCGGGGGCAGAGCCCCACGGATCCTCGTTCGCCGCGGGCTGGCTCGACGCGGGACGGCTTGCGCCGCCTCCGCCACCGAAACCGCCACCGCCGCCACCACGCGAAGCGCGCGTGACCTTGGCCGTGGCATACCGCAACGACGGGCCGATCTCGTCGACGTCGAGCTCATACACCGTTCGCTTCTCACCTTCGCGAGTCTCGAAGGAGCGCTGCTTGAGGCGACCGGAAACGATGACGCGCATCCCCTTCTGCAGGGATTCGGTCACGTTCTCGGCGGCCTCGCGCCAGATGTTGCACCGCAGGAAGAGCGCTTCGCCGTCTTTCCATTCATTGGTCTGACGATCGAAAGTGCGCGGCGTCGACGCCACCGTGAAGTTGGCGACCGCGGCGCCGGACGGCGTGAACCGCAATTCCGGGTCGGCCGTCAGATTCCCGATGACGGTGATAACCGTTTCTCCAGCCATGTGCTTTCCCCTCGAGGATCGTGGTGTTCCGATGGTGGGCAGGTGCTCGACGTGCCGTTCCAGCCGGGATTTCCTCCCAGCCTATGGACCGGCACCGACAGGCGCGAGTGTTCGTGCAGAACTCGCGCCCTCAGCTCACTTGCGCAGGACCTTGGTCCGCATGACCGACTCGTTCAGCTTCAGCTGACGGTCGAGCTCGCTGACAGTCGCGGGCTCCGCGTTCAGGTCGATGACCGCGTAGATGCCTTCGCTGTTCTTGTCGATTTCGTAGGCAAGACGGCGCTTGCCCCAAATGTCGACACCATCCACCGAGCCGCCATCCTTGCGGACGACATTGAGGAAGGTATCCAGTGAGGGTGCGACGGTGCGCTCGTCCAGACTCGGATCGAGGATCACCATCAATTCGTAGTGACGCATAAGACCACATCACCTCCTATGGGCTAATCGGCCGCGGACGTTCCGCGGCAGGAGGGTCGCCTGCGTCGGCAACCGCTCAAAGATACACGACGAGCGGTTGACCTGCGAAATCGTCGGTTGCGTCCACCGTCGCGGGTTGCGAGGTCTCGATACGGTTCCTCGCCCAGGGGCTCGGATCCACTCGACCATCGTCGGGACCTACTCGACCATCGTCGGACCCACTCGACCGCCATCTTCGGTGCCCGACCACCGTCGTCTTGGGGTGCCCGACCACCGTCGAACCCACTCGACCACCGGGGTACGGGCTAACGTGTACCGCATGTCTAACGGCGGCAAGGACCGCGCCTTCGGCCCTTTCGATCGGACCCGGGCAGGAGATTCGGTACTCGCGACCGTCGTCGCCCTGCTGTTCACCGTCCTCGCGATGGCGTGGAGCTTCCACGCCAAGGCGAAGTGCGGCGGTGCGCCGTTCAACGCCGAGGGGCGCTCGCGGCGCTGGCCGATCGGCGATCCGCACGCGGTGATCCCCTGCTACTCGGACATGATGAACCTCTGGGTGGGGCGCGACATCAACCACCACGTGTTCCCCTACATCCACGGCGGGATCACCGACGCCGGCCACATCTACGGCGGCACCGTCGAATACCCGGTGCTCTCCGGGATGCTGATGTGGCTCGGCGCCATCGGCGCCCACACCGACAAAGCCTTCTTCGAGCACTCGGTGTTGATCCTCGCGCCCTTCGGCATCCTCGTCACCCTGCTGCTGGTCTATCTGGTGCGCTGGTGGGCGTTGCTGTGGGCGGCGACCCCGCCGCTGGTCCTCTACGCCTTCCACAACTGGGAGCTGCCCGTCGTCGCGACCGCCGTCGGCGGCATCGCCGTCGTCGCCTGGGGTGCGTCGCGCAAACCCGACGGCGAGCCGCGCCTGAAACCGCGGACCGCGGCGGCCTGGGCGGCGGTCCTCTTCGGCATCGGATTCAGCCTCAAGCTGTACCCGGGATTCTTCGTGTTGCCGCTGGCCCTCTACGTGCTGACCCGCGACGGCGGCTTCATCGCCCGGTTCCGGACGCCGCGCGAGGTCGCGGCCGGTCTGGACTGGCGTGGATTCTGGACGACGATCGGCGCGGCCGCGGCCACCGTCGCGCTCACCCAGGGGCCGTTCATGATCTTCGGCTGGGCGGGGTGGCGGGCGTCGCTCTCCTTCCAGGGCAAGCGCAAGGCCGACGTCGACACCAACTCCATCTGGTACTGGGGCTGGCGAATCCTGACCGGTGGCAAGCCCGGCTCCTACGCGCCCAGTGACACGCTGAACTCGATCGTCGGCGTCGCGTCGCCGCTGCTCATCGCCGCGTCCTTCGTCCTCGCCCTGTACCTGGGCTGGCGGGTCTATTCGCCGGACAAGGTGACGTTGGGCGTGTACCCGTGGATCGGTGTGAGCGGCGCGATGCTCGCCGGATTCATGGTGTTCCACAAGGTGCACTCGCCGCAGTACACGCTGTGGATCCTCCCGTTCTTCGTGCTGCTGAACATCCGGTGGCAGGTGATCGCGCTCTACCTCGTCGCCGACCTGTCGCTGGATCTCACCATCTTCCGGCTCTTCGGCATCATCAACGACCCGTCGCATCCGCCGATGAAGTGGTGGGTCATCGGTGGCGTCAACTTCGGCGTCTGGGTCCACGCGGTCCTGCTGGTCTACTTGATCTTCGCGTTCGTCAAAGCTCAGCCGCGCCAGCCGTTGGCGTCGATGGGACTGCGCGTCCCACAGCCGTATGTGGCGAAGCAGGCGGTTCCGGCGACGGCCTAGCGGTCGATAAGGTGCCGCGCGATCTGCTGCTCGACTGAATCGAGGTCGATCACTCCCTCGGCGATGCCGATGACGAGGTCGAACCCCTCGTCGGTGGTGAAGTCGTGGATGTAGCCGTTGAGGTAACAGAACGTCACCATCAACGTCCACCCGGTTCGCTTGTTGCCGTCGATGAAGGGGTGATTGCGAACCAGGCTCTCCAGGAGTGCGGCGGCCTTGCGCGGCAGCGTGCGGTAGGCATCGTCGCCGAACACCGTGGTCGCGGGGCGGGCGAGCGCCGAAGCCAGCAGGCCTGGATCGCCGACGACAAACCCGAACTCGCGCGCGACGAGCAGCGCGTCGTCGAGCGTGAGGTAGTCCGTCATGCGTCGGCGAGTCGCTCGAGGAGCTCCGCATCGTGGGTGCGGACGAAGTCGACCGCGGCGAGGATGTCGTCGCGGCGCTCGTTGCGCGCGGTGAGTGATTCGATGGCCTGCAGGACGAGAGCATGCTTCGACACGTGGCGAGCGGAGGCGAGCGCGTCGAGTCGCGCGTCGAGTTCCGGGGGGATGCGCACTGTCATGGCCATACCAAAATGGTACTAAGCCTGGTTCGTTCGGTCCACCAGCGCGCATACTGGGCCGATGATCATTGCCGGATTGGTCGTCGCGCTGCTGGCCGCGGCGCTGCACGTGTTCATCTTCTATCTCGAGTCGCTCGCCTGGACGTCGAAGCGCGCCCGCGCGGTGTTCGGCACCACCGAACAGCAGGCCGAAGACACCCGCGAACTCGCCTACAACCAGGGCTTCTACAACCTGTTCCTCGCGGTGATGGTGGTGGTCGGCGCGCTCGTGATCGGGTTGTCGGATCATCGCGGAGTCGGATTGGCGCTGGTGCTCGCCGGCACCGGGGCGATGCTCGCGGCCGCCCTCGTCCTGGGCCTCTCGTCGCCGGCGCACCGTGGTGCCGCGGTGAAACAGGGTGCGCTGCCGCTGATCGCGGTCATCGTGCTGGTGATCGGGTGCGCCACCTAATTCGGTTGGGCAGCCGCGCCGGCAGGACTTAGCCTGGCCCGGTGAGCGACGAATGGCTGGGGGCGCCGACCCTCGAACGTGGACGAATCCTCTTGCGGCCGTTGGAGTCTGGCGACGCCGAATCGCTGGGCGGACTGGTGGGGGACCCGGCGGTCTTCCAGTGGTCGCCCGGAGTGCCGCTCGACGTCGAGGATGCCCGCAGCTTCGTCGCGACCGCGCTGGATGCCCGCGAGGCGGGGACCCGGACGGCATTCACGGTGTTGCGCGACGGGCAGATCGTCGGGTCGACCAGCTACTACGAGATCAACCCGACCGATCGCAACGTCGCCGTCGGGCACACCTTCTACACCGAGTCGGCACAGGGCACCGAGGTCAACCCGTCCGCCAAACTCCTGCTGCTCACCCATGCCTTCGAGACGTGCGGCGCAGTCCGCGTCGTGTGGCACACGCATGAGAACAACGTGGTCTCGCGCGCCGCGATCGCCAAGCTCGGCGCGCGGTTCGAGGGTCTGCTGCGCAAGCAGAAGCGCTTCGGCGATGGCTGGCGCACCACCGCGCAGTTCGCGATGACCGATGACGACTGGCCCGAGGCCAAGGCACGGCTGCTCGCACGGCTGAGTTGACGAAAGGAGGTCTAGCCAGTCGGGGCGGGTGAGCGGTCCAAGTTCCCGGGCAACGGGGCAGGCTCGGGCTCGACGTCGTAGTGCTGCCAGACGATGTGCAGGGCCACACCCAACACCGCGATCAAGCGCACCACCACCGCCAGCGTGTACCACTGTGGCGGCAACCAGTGATGTTCCGGATCGAGGTAGACACCCATCCGCGGCACCCAGGCGAGCGCCTCGACGAGCATCCACGCCATCAGGATGCGACTCGACTTCACCGCCAGGACGGCCAGCGGGACCAGCCACAGCGTGCTCTGCGGGCTCCAGACCTTCGACGCGATCAGTACGCCCGCCACCAGCAAGAACGCGATCGAGTACACGTCGAACGCGCGCGGGGAGCGCAGCACGACGACGATCACCGCCACCACCATCACGACGGTCAACACCAGCGAGATGACGTTCACCGCGGTGATGTTGAGGGAGAGGTTGCCCAGATTCGCGATGGCTCCGTACACGCTGTCGGGCTCCGGCGGGCGGGCCCCGAGGAAGCGGAAGTAGTGGATCCAGCCGGAGAAGGTTCCGATCATCACCGGCAGATTCACCACGAGCCAGATCGCGACAGCCGCGACGAGGACGCGGATCAGGTTGGCGTAGCCGGAGAGCAGACGTCTCGACGCGCCTGGTCTCGACACGCCTGGTCTCGATACACCGCTCTCGGCTAGCGCCTCGATCGGCACTCGACCACCGTCGGCGGGCACTCGACCACCGTCGACCGGCACTCGACCACCGTCGGCTGGCGCCCCGACCGCGTCGGCTAGTGCCTCGGCCGACACTTGAGCACGGTCACCCCGCATTGACGCGATCTGCTGCACCGCGAGGGCAAGCAGGACGAACAGGACCCAGTAGCCCGTGGAGACACCGAGGCCCAGCAGCACCCCGGCCAGGATCGGTCGGCGCCGCGACCAGGCGAGGAGGCCGGTCATCACGAAGGCGACGGTGAACAGGTCGATCGAGGTGAACGCATGCACGAAGATCACCGGGGACAGCGCGGCGACCCATACGGCCCATCGTCGCTCGTCGGCGATCTTGACCAGCGCCCAGATCGTCACCAGCCAGCACAGGGCCAACACCACGGCGAGAATGTTGAAGAACACCGCCGGGCTGATCGCCGACGGAACACCCCAGTGGACGTGCATCCACTGCCAGGCCGCGGTCGCCCGTGCCGCCGAGTAGGCGAGGAATCCGGCTCCGACCGGCGCAGGCAACCGCCCGACGTGCGACTTGCCGTCATCGGACTTCGTCGTCCAGGTCGTCCAGAACGGGATTCCCTCACCGAGGTGTTGGCGCGTCAAGACCGGCGGCAGGTCGGTGTAGCAGAGCGAGTACAGGTCGCGCTGCCGGTCCCAGTTGAGGCGCATCGTCGCGTCGGGGGACTGGCGTGCCTCGGCCTTCGGGGCCGTCGAACCGGACCCATCGGCATTCGACGGCGAGACGGGCGTCTGCTGGACGCACGCGGTCTTACCGGACCAGCCGATGGCCAGCCCGACCAGGGCGAGCGCGAACAGCACCCGCAGCGCGGAGAACCGGGCCCGGCCGACGGCGGCATGTGCGCCGAGCGGGCCGCCGATGCGCGCCGTCCCCGACGCGACCAGCGGGTCCTCATGCGAGGGCGCCCATCGTCGCACCGTCCGGGCATGGTCGGGTGCCAACGGCACCGGCGACTCCATCACGTCAGAGATGTCGACTCCGATTGGCTCGCAGGATCAGCGGGGGATCAGCCCCAGGGCCAGCGCGGCGGGGGAGGTGGTGCCTGCCGGTGCGGTCGACGCGGCCGGTCCGGTTCGCCACCGCCGGGCGCCGGGATGGTGACGCCGGGGGCCAACGTGAAGTTGCCGTCGTCGCCCTCACCAGGCAGCCGCGGTCCGCGGGTGCGCTTGGGCGGGGTGTACTTCGGGGGCGGCGGCGCCTCGTACGGGATGCCCGCCTGGCCGCCGACCGCCTCGGGCTCGGGGAACTTCTCGATCTCCTTGCCCTCCAGCGCGCCGTCCATGGCCGCCTTCCAGATCTGCGCGGGCAGACCGGAGCCGTACATTGGACCGCCCCACGGGGTCTTGAGCGCGGTGCCCTTGTCGGTGCCGACCCAGACCGCCGTCGACAGCTGCGGGGTGTACCCGACCATCCACGCGTCCTTGTTCTGGCCGGTGTCGCCGAGCTGGGCGGTACCGGTCTTCGCGGCCGACGGGCGGGTGCCGTACGTCGAGTCGTAGAGGCCGTTGCCGTTCGAGTAGGCGGCGATCGGCTCGAGTGCGGCGGTCACGTTGTCGGCGACCTTTGCCTCGAAGACGCGCTTGCCCTGGTCCGGCTTGCGCTGGAAGAGCACGACGCCGTCGTTGTTCTCGACCTTCGTCACGAAATGCGGCGCGCGGTAGATGCCCGACGCGGCGAGCGTCGCGTATGCCGAGGCCATGTCGATGACGCGCGACGGGTACTGGCCGAGGACGACGCCGCCCTCGGTGCCGCCGTTGCGCTCCTGCAGCGTGTGCGGGATGTCGCCGAAGCTCTCCGCGACACCCGCCTTGTGCGCGGCGTCGGCGACGGCCTGCGCCTGCCCGTTGAGGTCCATCATCAGCCGGTAGTAGACCGTGTTCAGCGACATCTTCATCGCCGTCGCCAGGTTGCACGAGCCGCACGACTCACCGTCGGAGTTGGTGACCTTCAGGCCGCCGGTGCCCTCGTAGGGGGACGAGCTGTAGATCTTCGACAGCGGGATGTCCTGCTGCAGGGCCGCGATCAGCGCGAACACCTTGAACGACGAGCCGGTCTGCAGACCGGCCGCGGCGTAGTCCCAGCCCTGTCCGTCCGGGCCGCCGTAGTAGCCGCGGACGCCGCCGGTCTTGGGATCGATCGAGACGATGCCGGTACGGGTCGACTTCGGATAGTCCGCCAGCTTCGACGTCGCGGCGTCGGTCAGCGACTTCTGGGTCTGCTTGTCGATCGTGGTGGTGATCCGGAGCCCCTCGGTGCGGACCTGGGACTCGGTGATGTTGAGTTCGCCGAGTTCGGCGACGACCTGGCGCTTGACCAGCCCCATCGGGCCGTCGTCCTTCTGGTTCCCGCCTTCGACGTACTTGGCGACCTTCGGGTACTTCATCTCGGCGCGGTCGGTGGGGCTGAGCGCCTTGATGGACACCATGCCGTCGAGCACGTAGTTCCAGCGGGCCTCGGCGGCCTCGCGGTTGGTGGCGGGGTCGTAGTTGGATGGCGACCGGATCGACGCGGCGAGAACCGCCGACTCGGCCGTCGTCAGCTTGGAGACATCCTTGTGGAAGTAGGCCTGTGCAGCAGCGGAGACGCCGTAGGCGCCGCGGCCGAAGTAGATGGTGTTCAGATAGGCGGCCATGATGTCGTCTTTGGACCACTCGTTGCTCATCTTGGTGGCGATGGCCAACTCTTTGAACTTGCGACGGTAGGAGTGCTCGTCGCCGACGAGGGCGTTCTTGACGTACTGCTGGGTGATCGTCGAGCCACCGCCGGCGTCTTCGCGGTTGACGACGCGGCCGACGACGGCACGGCCCAGGCCGCGGACGGAGAAGCCGGAGTTGCTGCGGAACTCGCGGTCCTCGGCGGCGATGACGGCATCCTGCAGCGACTTGGGGATCTCGGTGATCTTGACGTCGGTGCGGTTGCCCTCCGGCGGGATCACCTTCACCGCGACGCTGCCGTCGCTGTAGAGGATGTTGGCGACCTGGTTGTGCTTGATCTCACCCGACGCGGGGACGTGCGCGAAGATGTAGGTGAGCAGGAATGCCAGGATTCCAACCACCGCGACGACGGGGACGAAGGCGCCGATCGCTCCGACGCCCCACGCGATCCGCTTCTGCTTGGTGGCCTGCTGCTGGCGTCGGGCGGCCGCGAGCGATTTGCTCGACGCGGAGCCCGATTTACCGTTTGAGCTGGCGGAATCACCCTTGGATGAACCGTTAGCGCTGCTCATGTGTTGCCTTTCCGTGTGCCGCGCCGCGCGCTGCCAGTTGCCCGACAGTATGCGGTCGGCGCATGAATCACTTCGCCATTCTACGTTTACGCGACGGCGGAGATTTCAGACCGGAAACGTAGGAACGCACCAAATGGTTCCAGTGACAGGTGCGACACACCTCGACGACGTGGACCGAGAACTCGGCGCTGCTGCCGGCGAGCTGCTCGATCTCGGCGGCCGATCGTGCTGAGCCGGACACCTGGCCGAGTCGGTCCCCGAACACCCAGGACACCAGCGTCAGCGGCTCTTTGCGGCAGATCGGGCAGGTGGTGTCCGACGGCGTGCCGTGGAAGGCGGCGGCGGTCAGCAGATACGGATTGGCGTCGCACACCTCGCCGACGGCGACGCGACCGGAGTTGACCTCGGCCAGCCGTGCGCGGCGCTGCAGGGCGTAGTCCACCACCTGTCGGGGCGCGGACTCCTCCCACGCCTGCGGGTCCGGGTGCGGCACGGCCATGTCGAAGAGACTACTCGTGCCCGTTTCCGCGTCGGGGAGGTCAGTGACGTGGCCCACCGGATTGGCGAACGTATATATCGGTGCGATACATTAGATGACAGCATCGATCTGATGGCTAATCGTGATAGGCCAGACCACGCGGTTCCGCGTGGCCGACGAGAAGCGTGGCCGACGAGAAGGAGGGTGACGGTCTTGCTTGAACTGGCAATCCTCGGACTCCTGCTCGAAGCGCCGATGCACGGCTACGAGCTGCGCAAGCGGCTCACCGGTCTGTTGGGTGCGTTCCGCGCGTTCTCGTACGGTTCGCTTTATCCCACGCTGCGCCGGATGCAGGCCGACGGATTGATCACCGAGGACACGAGTCCCGAGGGCACCAAGGTGCGTCGCGGGCGTCGGGTCTATGTGATGACCGAGGCCGGGCGGGTCCGCTTCAGCGAACTCGTCGCCGACACCGGTCCGCAGAACTACACCGATGACGGTTTCGGTGTGCACCTCGCGTTCTTCAGCCGCACCCCGGCGATGGCGCGGATGCGCATCCTGGAAGGTCGTCGGCGTCAGGTCGAGGAGCGTCGCGAGCGGTTGCGCGAGCTGATCGGCGGGTCCTCCCGCAGCGACGACCGCTACAGCCGCCAGCTCCACGAGCTGAGCTTGGAATCAAGCGAACGCGAAGTGCGCTGGCTCAATGAACTCATCGCGGCAGAAGCCTCTGGCGCCGATGACACAACAGGTAACAAAACGACGGCGGACACTGGAGCGTCGTCGAGAAGAAAAGGAGAGCCCGACCATGGGTGAGCCCAATAAGGTGCGTGTGGCCATTGTTGGCGTGGGAAACTGCGCTTCATCCCTGGTCCAGGGAGTCGAGTACTACAAGGACGCTGACGAGAACTCGACCGTCCCCGGTCTGATGCACGTCAAGTTCGGTCCGTACCACGTCCGCGACGTCGACTTCGTCGCCGCGTTCGACGTCGACGCGAAGAAGGTCGGCTTCGACCTCTCCGAGGCGATCAACGCCAGCGAGAACAACACCATCAAGATCTGCGACGTCCCGCCGCTGAACGTGACCGTCCAGCGCGGCCACACCCTCGACGGTCTGGGCAAGTACTACAAGGAGACCATCACCGAGGCCGACGGCACCGGGGTCGACGTCGTGAAGGCGCTCAAGGACGCGCAGGTGGACGTCCTCGTCTCCTACCTGCCCGTCGGTTCGGAAGAGGCCGACAAGTTCTACGCGCAGTGCGCCATCGACGCGGGCGTCGCCTTCGTCAACGCCCTGCCGGTGTTCATCGCCTCCGACCCCGAGTGGGCCAAGAAGTTCACCGACGCGGGCGTGCCCATCGTCGGCGACGACATCAAGAGCCAGGTCGGCGCGACCATCACCCACCGCGTGATGGCCAAGCTGTTCGAGGACCGCGGCGTCGCCCTCGACCGCACCTACCAGCTCAACGTCGGCGGCAACATGGACTTCAAGAACATGCTCGAGCGCGAGCGCCTGGAGTCCAAGAAGGTGTCGAAGACGCAGGCCGTCACGTCGATCCTGGACGGCCCGCTGAGCGGCAAGGTGTACGACAAGAACGTCCACATCGGCCCGTCGGACTACGTGCAGTGGCTCGACGACCGCAAGTGGGCCTACGTCCGCCTCGAGGGCCGCGCCTTCGGTGACGTGCCGCTGAACCTGGAGTACAAGCTCGAGGTCTGGGACTCGCCCAACTCGGCCGGCATCATCATCGACGCCGTGCGCGCCGCGAAGATCGCCAAGGACCGCGGCCTCGGCGGCCCGATCCTGCCGGCCTCGGCCTACCTGATGAAGAGCCCGCCCGAGCAGATCGCCGACGACAAGGCGCGCGCTCAGCTCGAGGCGTTCATCATCGACGCCGAGTAGTCACGCCACAACGCAGCAGGGTCCCCACCTCCGGGTGGGGACCCTGCTGCGTTGTACTCAGTCGCTACGGGGAGCGAGTGTCCACCGTTTGGGTCTTCCCCCCAGGTCGACGACTGCACCCCGTGTGCCCATCGAGTGCAAGGCGTAGCGCAATTGACGTTCGGTCAAACCGGTGCGGTCGGCCAGGTCGGCGATTGTCGCCTGTCCTCCACTGGAGTCGAGAGCGTTCCTGATCAGTTCTTCGTTGGACACGCTTGGCCTCGGTACCGCCGGTTCGCTCAGGGCCGTCGAGGGCGGACGCGACTCGACGTGCAAGACGTCATCTGACGAGAGTGGGAATCGATCGGCCAAACGGTAACGAGCACCTCCCCTCGATCCGGTGACGACGGCAAGATTCCTGCTGACCAGGTCTTGGAGAAGCGAGGTCGCCTCACGTGAATCGATCTGGTCGAACTCTTTGCGCACGAGCTTGTTGGTCCAGGCTTCTCCGTGGTGCATTGAGGCCAGAATGATCCGCTGTTCCTGGCTGAGTCGGTGTCCTGCAGCTGCGGTGCTAAGCCATTCCAGATCCGCCTCCGACAGCAATCTGCGTCGGGACACGACTGCGACAAACGACACCCCTGTGTCGTAGAACTTGATCGGCTTCAGGCCGGCAGCGCGCATCCGTTCGCGAGCTTCACGGATACCTCCGCCTTCGGCTTCGATTACGCGCGAGCCGTCGGGCAGTGTCAGTTTTTCGCACAGCGAGTAGACGGTTTCGTTCACCGCATGCTTGCCACCGCGGTGCCCGAGTTGAGCGGTCGTGATACCCCGCAACCCACCAGGATTGGCAATGACGAGCCGATCGCCGCTCAACCGGATCTCTACCCGTTTGCCGTATGAGAGAGGACTTAGATCCCGGTGGACCAGCGCGTTGGCCACCAACTCCCGCACCGCCACGGCGGGCAGTTCCGCTTCGTCGAACGCGTTCCCGTCTGACCGATATCCGATTGTCGTGTGCAGGTTCCGGCTTACCCACGCATTGATCTCGGCGAGCAACTCTGGCACTGGTCCCTCGAAGTGGACGAGATCACGAGTGCGCGCGCCGACGCCGCTCTGCAGTTGTACCGCGGCCGTGGCTGACCACGAGGGAACGAACTGCTGCGGATATTCGCCGAGTACGTAGGCTCCGGCGACGGTGAGCCGACCACTCTTGGCGACGACACCGAGGTTCCGGAGCACCACCTCGTCGGTCTTGGCCCGATGGAACACTGATCTGTTCCGCGCATTGCGCAGGAGGGCCTCCACCAATGTGTCGTTGAGGTCGTCGACGCCGGAGTCGGGAACCTCGCGCATGTCGTCCCGCACCCACAACGACGAGTCATCCAGGGCAGCTTGCCGTTTCCGATCCTCGATCATTTGGATCTCGACGTCAGACATTGGATAGTCGCCATCAGCATGTCGCAGATACGGCCGTCCCTGGTACAGACACGGACGCGCGGGGAGTGGCAGACCCGAGACGTGGCAAACGAGGACGTCGTTGCCGTCGACGGCGAAGTCCTCGAAGTCCACCGACACCGGCGGTGTTACGGCGACCCTCGCCTGGTTGGCGATGCCCTGTTTGACCGCGGCCACGTCGCTGATTCCGGTTGCGGTGAATCCGCTCGCCTCATCCAGTCCGACGACGATCGTTCCGCCCTCCGGCATATTGCCGAAGGCGCTGAGCGTCTCGCCGATCTGAGGCACCCCTCCCCGTCCCCGCTTCACCTCGCACGCTGTGGTGTCGCCACCTTGGTGATGGAGATCAGCTATTAGCTCGCCCAGGTCGGACTTGGACATTGTCATGACACAAAGTTACATCAAATGACATTTTATGACACTAAATGACACAGCTGGCACCGGTCGACCCGTCGTCGCTATTCAGCCGTTGGGGCGTTGCCCTAGGTTGGTCGCATGGGATTCTTCCGGCGGTCTGAGCCGTTCAGCGCGGCCGTGGCCAAGGTCATCGAGGCCAGTCAGGTCAGCGAGATCGACCCGACACTGCCCAAGCGGGTCGTCGCTTACATCCAGAGCGGCGACGGGGAAGCCGCCGCACTCAAGGCAGTGGCCGCGGCGCAACCGAACTGGTGGGAGTCGGCGTGGTCGGGGCCCGAGCGGGAACGACGGCAAGAGCTCTACGCCTTGCTCGACGCCGCCGGCCCCGAGCGAGGTCTGCGCTGGGCGCGGGTGGTGGCCGAGTTCGACCACTACCCGTACATGCGTCTTGCCCCGATCGCCGACGGAGACGTGATCGAGTGGCTGATCGACGACATCGGCCGTAGTTTCCACCACGCGGCCATATCGAATCGAGAGGCGGTGCCGGTGCGGTTCGGCACGATCGAGGACATTGTCACCGAGGCCGGCGGCCGGCCGGGCGAACTACTTGAGGCGCTCTTCCGCTCAGGCCGTCACGACTTCACCGGCGAAGGCGGGCCGCGCGGTGTCATGCGGTCCCTGCCCGGGTATCGGGAACGGGTGATCGAGGACGGCAGCGTCCTGGCCGGGCTGGCCGTGGCCGCGCCGGGAGCGCTGCGCCCCATCATCATCGACAACCTGCGGCCCCTCGACGCCCGCGGTCTCGCCCCCTTTGGGTCGACGCTCGCGCTCTATCTTGTGGACGGTTCGGCCACGATCGCGACCGATACGGAGCGATTGGCCCGACGATGCTTGGGGACGTCTGTCGCGCTGCGCGAACTCGCGGGCAACGCGAAACGGGGACGCCAGCTGCGCGCTCTCGACGCCTTGTGGCGACTGGCGCCGACCCCCGTCGACCGTCCGTGGGCGAGAGAACGTGCCGAGGCGCTCGGCACCGCGGAGGCCGCGGATCTGATCGCCTCTTGGGATTCAGCGCCGATCGTTGAGGCGCGGGCACTCGTCAAGCCCAGGCCCGTCCGCGTTGACTGGACGTTCCCGCTCACCCCGGAGATCGACGCCGCACTCGTCAGGTTGGTGACGCGGATCGACAAGGAGTACTCGCGGTACCGCCGAGATGGGAAAGTAGGTCTAGCCGATGGGCTCCTGCGGCGGCTTCGCGCCGATGCGCGGGACCCGCAACCACCTCGGCCTGCCGACACCGATGCCGACATCCGCTTCTCGTACCACTACGAAGACGCGATCATGGCTTATGCCGCGATCCCGGGCGTCACGGCGTCGAATCTGGTCACGGTGCTCATGCGCACCGGCGATCTGTTCACCTACAGGAACGAGATGCTCCGGCCCCTCGCGGGCGAGGCGATCTCGTTGCTGCGTCAGCAGAGTGGGGAGCCGTCGCTGACCCTGCTCGCCGCGCTGCTCGACGGTCTGGATACCAACGGGTCGGCGATGGTGGCCGGTGGGCTGCTGAACTCGGTTGGGTTTATAGAGTCGGCGTCGGACGACGAGATCGGACCCTACGTCCTGGAGTGGGTCGACAGATTCGTCAGCATTGCCGAGGAGGGCAACCGGGGATTTGACGACAGAATGGGAGCGTTCGAAGTCCTCAAACGACTGCGACCACTGCCCGACCGGGCCGCCGACGCGATGTACCGGATGGCGCTGGGGCCTCGCGGACATCGGCGTCGGGCGGCGCAGGAAGTCGTACGCGACGACCCGCGTCGGAGTTCTCGCATCGTCGCCGCGCTGCGCGATTCCTCCGCGGACACCCGGATGATTGCGGCGCGGTGGCTTGCCGAAATCGGAACGGAAGCCGAAATCGACCTCCTCGACGAGCGATACCGTGCCGAGAAGACCGAGCGTGTGCGCGACGCGCTGCTCACCGCCCTGGCCGCGCTTGGCCGTTCACCTGACCACTACTTGAACCGAGAGGCGTTGGAGAAGCTCGTCGCGAAAGGGAAAGCCGCGCCGCCGGCGTGGCTCGACTGGGATCAGGCACCGCCGGTGCGCTGGGTCGAGTCCGGTGACAGCGTCGATCTGGATGTCCTGCGCTGGCTCGTCGCGACAGCGGTGAAGGCGAAGTCGCCGGAACCGTCGGTCTCGTTGCGGTACTACGTCGGACTCTTCGACCCACACGACGCGGAGCGTTTCGGCGATTGGCTCCTAAACGCGTGGTGTGCCGAGGAGAACGGCATCGCTGCCAAGGGCCTGTTGGCGATCTGCGCCGTCGCTTGCAAGGGCAACGCCGCGCCGGTCGCCGAGCACTACATTCGCACCTACTACGGCTGGCGCGCGGCGCAGTGCAAGGCTCTGGTGGCGATGCTGGGTTGGGTCGACGATGCGCCCGCCGTTCAACTACTCCTGGCCATCAGCACCCGCTTCCGCACCCCGGGAATCAAGAAGGAAGCGGGTGAGCGGGTCGCCGAACTGGCCGAGCGCAAAGGTTGGTCGCCGGCTGAACTGGCCGACCGAACCGTGCCTGACGCTGGATTCGTCGACGGTGAGCTGACCCTCGACTTCGGGCCGCGGCAGTTCCACGCGCACCTCACACCGTCGGGGACGATCGCCCTTTTCGACGGCGATCGCAAGGCGCTCAAGTCGCTGCCCGCTCCGCGCGTCTCCGACGACGAGGAACTGGCTGCCGCCGCCAAGAAGGAGTTGTCGGCGGCGCGCAAGACGGTCAAGACCGTCGTCAAACAGGCCACGGACCGGCTCTACGAGGCGTGGTGCGCGGAACGCGAATGGTCGCCCGACGATTGGGAGCGCTACCTGCGCAGCCACCCGATTGTCGGGATCCTCGCACAGCGACTCATCTGGCAGAGCGACGACGGGAGGGTGTTCCGCCCACTGGGAGACGGGACGCTGACCGATGCTTTCGACGAGGAGGTATCCCTCCCGTCGGGAATGATCAGCTTGGCCGGAACCGGACTCGTCGACGACGAGGAGGTCGGTCGGTGGCGCGCCCACTTCGACGACTACCGCGTCGACCCGCTGTTCGAGCAGTTCCCGCACGCGTACGTGCCGGGCGATCCGCAAGCCAAGTCGGTCGATGATTTCGTCGGGTATCTGCTCGGCATGTTCTCGTTGCGCTCGGCGGCGACCAAGCGCGGCTACGAGAAGGGCGAGACCGGCGACGGCGGCTTCTTCTTCGACTACGAACGCCGGTACCCGACGCTCGGTGTCACCGCGAGCCTGCACTTCTCCGGCGTCGCGCAACCCGTGGAGGACGTCACCGTCGCGCTCGGGAAGATCACGTTCAGTGGTCCGCGCGGTGCGCTGCCGCTGGCGCAGGTGCCGGCAGGGCTGGTCTTCGCGACGGTCGCCGACATGCGCGCCCTGGCTGCGCTCGGCGAGTATGCCCAGGACTGGGAGAGCCAGGTGACCTACTGATGTCGGTGTTCTGGCCTACGTTGATCTCATGACCGGAGTGCATCCGTGACCGCAGCCCCCGTCTTGCGCGCGCCCGCCGAGGAGGCTTATGCCGACGAACTCGTGCGGCTCGTCACCGCAGATGCGGGCGAGCGGAAGCCGCCGGGTTGGAAGCTGAGCCCGCGTGCGGTGCGCAGCTTCGTCGTCGGCGACAAATCTGCCGGGGTCACGCGCAAGTTCTACGGTGACGACGCTCTGGTCGAGCGGAGCATCGTGACGCTGATGAGCCAGCGCGGACTACTGCTCGTCGGAGAGCCGGGCACCGCGAAATCGATGCTGTCCGAACTGCTTTCAGCGGCGATCAGCGGATCGTCGCAACGGGTCGTGCAGGGGAGCGTCGGCACGACCGACGACAAGATCGCCTACACCTGGAACTATGCGCTGCTCATCGCCGAGGGTCCGAGTGAGCGAGCGCTGGTCCGGGCGCCGCTGTTCCAGGCGATGGAGGCGGGCGGGATCTGCCGCATCGAGGAGATCACGCGTATTCAGCCGGAGATCTCCGACTCGTTGATTGGCGTGTTGTCCGACAAGGCATTGCACATCCCGGAACTCGGCGCCACGTCCGACGCGGTGCTCGCCGCTCGGCCCGGGTTCAACGTCATCGCGACCGCCAACCTGCGCGACCGCGGCGTCAACGAGCTGTCCAGCGCACTGAAACGACGTTTCAACTTCGAGACGGTGCAGCCGCTCACCGACCGCAAGATGCAGGCCGTCCTCATAGCCGAGCAAACCGCCGACCTGCTCGACGAGGCCGGGGTCGACGATCGGCTTGCGCCCGATGTCGTCGAACTCCTCGTCGACGTCTTCGCGGACTTGCGCACCGGGCGGACCTCCGATGGCACAGCGGTGGCCGCGCCGACTGCGGTCATGTCGGCCGCCGAGGCCGTCGCAGTCGGATACTCGGCCGCGCTCGACGCCCACTATTTCGACGGCGGCACCGCGACCGGTGCGCACATCGCCCGCCAGCTCATCGGCACCGTGTGCAAAGACAATGCCGACGACGGGCCGAAACTCGACCAGTACTTCGACGTGGTGGTCCGCGGCCGGGCGAAACGGGGGTCGCAGTGGGCGGCGGCGCTCGACGCGCACCGTGCCACGCGGGGGTGAGCGCGTCGCCGTCCGCCGCCATGGTCCCAAATGCCGCCCCGACGGCGGAACAGATCCGTGCCCTGGCCAGGCGACTGGTAACTCCCGAGCGCGTCATCATCGGGGTGCGCCATCACTCGCCGTCCAGTGCCAGGGCGGTCCGCCAGGCCATCGAGAAGTACCGTCCGGCAAGGGTCCTCGTCGAAGGACCGCGGTCGTTCACGCCGCTGGTCGAGTCGCTCGCCGATGAGCGCGCCCGCACGCCGCTCGCCATCTACGCTTACACCGAGGCCAAACGCGGGGCGAAGGGGGCGCCCGGGTTGGGCGCCTACTACCCGTTCTGTGACTTCTCTCCCGAACTCGTCGCAGTGCGCGACGCGGCGGCCGCGGGCATCCCGTCGTCGTTCATCGACCTCGACATCGCCGAGCAGCACGCCACCTCGAAGGCCGACGACGCGTCGTCGCTGCAATGGGACGAGCGGCGGCTGGTGTTCAGTGAAACGCTGCGGGCCGTCGCCGAACAACTCGGGTGCCGTGACGCCGACGAGCTGTGGGAGCAGTACTTCGAGTCGGCCGCCTTGACGGAGGACCCGGCCGAACACGCTGCGCGGCTCGTCGCCTACTGCGCACTGGCCCGCGCCGATACGTCACCGCGCGAACACGACCGCGATGGGACGACGGCCCGGGAAGCTGAGATGACTTGGCACGTCACCGAGGCGATGGCCGCCGCGGACGGCCCGGTGCTGGTAGTCGTCGGCGGGTACCACGCCGTCGTGCTTCCGGACCTCCTCGACGACCCGCCGCCGCGACCGCTGATCAAGGCGCCGGCGAGTAGGGCTGCGCTGATCCGATTCAGCGAGCCGCGGGTCGACTCGGTCAACGGTTACGCCGCGGGCATCCGTTCGCCAGGGTGGCATCGGCGGTCGTGGGAGCACATGACGGCAGGCCGGGGCGATTACCGGACGCGGGCGGCGACGGAATCCCTGTTGGCGATCGCCGGTCGGCTGCGCGAACTGGGGTACCCCGTCGCACTGCCGACCGTCACCGATGCCGACGCCCACGTCCGACGACTGGCGCGACTTCGGGGGCGGAGCGCGCCGACCACCAGGGACCTGCGCGACGCGGTGGCGGCGACCTTCGTCAAAGGCGACGTCGCCGTGGAAGGCCAGGTGCCGCTGGAGGTCACCGAGGAGATCCTCACCGGTGACCTCATCGGCCAGGTGCCGCCCGGGACGGCGACCCCGCCGCTAGTCGCGGATGCGCTGGCCCGCGTGGAGGCGGCACGGCTCACCGTCGACGATCCGGTGTCGCGGGAGACCACGCTGCAGATCTATCGACGGCCCGCGGCCCGACAGACCAGCCGCATCCTGCACGGGTTGGTGCTGCTCGACGTGCCGTTTGGCGAACTCGTCCGCGGTCCCGACTTCACCGGCGGCACCGACCTCCACCTGATCACCGAACGGTGGCGCTACCGGTGGTCGCCGGCCACCGAGGCCGGGCTGGTCGAAGCGTCCCGATACGGCAGCACGTTGCCCGCGGCCGTCGCCACGCGGTTCGCCGAAGTCGTCGACGACTTCCTGGGCGGTGCGGACCGGTCGTCCGCAGAAGCGGCCGCGGCGTTGATCGCGCGCAGTTGTGTCGTCGGTAGCCGTGAACGCGACGACGCGTTGGCCGCAGCCGCGGCGGAAGCCGTCGCCGACGAGCCGTCGTTCTGCGGTGCGGCGACGGCGTGCAACTTGTTGACCATGTTGTTCCGAGCGCGGGAACCGCTCGCCGCCGCCGATTTCCCGGCGTTGCCCGATCTGGCTCGCTCCGCGTTGCGACGCGCGGACTATCTGGCCCGGCTCCTGCCCGCCGAAGACCCGGACCAGATGATCACCGCCGTCCTCGCACTACGCGAGGCCGTGGGGGAGACGGCGCTGCTCGATGCCGACGAGGATCGCGCGGCGTTGGCCGGAATAGTGCGCAGACTCGCCGACGACCATGGCGCGCCTGCCGTCCGCGGCGCCGCGGTCGGGCTGCGGTATTCCGACGGCGAGTTGAGCGCGGCGGAGACCGCGGGACGGTTGCGGGGTGCGCTATCCGGGACGCTCGGACCAGCAGATGCCCTGCCGTTCCTCACCGGGTTGATGCGCACGGCACGTGAATTCGCTTGGCAGGAAACCGATCTCGTCGATGTGCTGGGTGATCTCCTGGGCTCGTGGACCGATGATCAGTTCGGCGAGGCGCTGCCACTGCTCCGATTGGCGCTCTCCGAGCTCACCCCTGGCGAAACGGATCTGGTGGCCGCCGTGGTGGGCCGGAGGTTGGGGATCGATCGCGCCTCGTCGGAACTCGACCAGTGTGGTGACCCTCGGTGGTCGAGTGGATCCGAGCCGATAGGCGAGGAACCGTATCGAGACCCCGACCACCAGCAGCTGAACGCACAGGCCTCGGAACTTCTTGTCGCCCAAGGACTTTCCGAATGGTTGGGGGAGCCATGAGCGAGCTGGACCGCTGGCGCCTGGTGCTGGGTTCGTTCTCCCGAGACGAGTTGGGGGAGGCCGACGAGGGTTCCGAGGAGGCACGTCGGGCCGAAGCCTTGGACTACCTGTACCGGCGCGCATACGTGGGGCGCGACGTCGCGCCCGGCGATTCCAACGGCGATGACGGCGGCGATGACGAGGATGGGACGGAGATCGGCCCCGGATCGCTGGAGAGGTCCGCGCCGCATGCCGTCGTTTGGCTGGGCGAGGTCCGCGAACTGTTCCCGGAGTCGGTCACCGAGGTCGTGACCGCGCATGCGTTGGAGAAGTTCGGGCTGACCGACCTCATGACCGACCCGGATGTCCTCGACTCGCTCTCACCGAGCACGGAACTCCTGGCCACCGTTCTCGGGTTGCGCCGTGCGATGCCGGTCGGCCTCGAGGGGAGTCTGCGTCGGCTCATCAGGGCTGTCGTCGACGATCTCCGCAAGCGCCTAGAGGCCGACGTGCGCCGTGTCCTGGGAGGTACCCGACGGCGTTTCGCGCATTCGCCGATCCCGATCGCCGCCAACTTCGACGTTGCCGGGACCATCGCGGCGAATCTGAAGAACTATGACCCGACCCGCCGCCAACTCATCGTCGACCAGCTGAAGTTCTTCGACCGCAACACCCGACACATCGAGTGGGACGTCATCCTCTGCGTCGACCAGAGCGGGAGCATGGCCGACTCGGTCATCCACAGCGCGGTGATGGCGGGCATCTTCGCCGGCCTGGGCACCGTGAGATGCAAACTAGTCGTCTTCGACACTGCCGTTGTCGACCTCACGCCGATCGCCGACGACCCCGTCGAAGTCCTCATGACCACGCAGCTGGGCGGGGGCACCGACATCGGCGGCGCGCTGGCGTACTGCTCGACGATCATCGCCAACCCCGCCAACACCGTCCTCGTGTTGCTCACCGACTTCTGCGAGGGAGGCTCGCCGCGACAGTTGGTCCGCGAGACCCGGGAACTCGCCGAGGCCGGTGTGCAGCTCCTGGGACTTGCGTCGTTGACTCTGAAATCCGGTGCGACACAACCCTTTTACAACCGGGCGATGGCCGAGCAAATGGCCGACGCGGGGATGCAGATCGCGGCACTCGACCCCAAGGGCTTGGCCGATTGGCTCGTCGGGGTGATGTCGTGAGCACTCGGGCGACGGTCGCCTCACGGTGCGCCCGGCTGGACGACGAGGCGTGGGCGGCCAGGCCAGCATCGGACTCGTGCGCCGGGCCGACAAGGACCTGGCCGTGGCCGAACCGAGGATCGTCGACGAGTCCGACGTGGAACTGACCGTCGAAGCAGATGGCGAGACGGTCCGCCTCGACGGCCCGGATTCCGCGCGCTGTGGGTGTGCGGCGTTCGGCATCTGCCGTCACGTCATCATGGTCTGTTTATGGCTCGGGCGGCAGGCAGAGGCGACCGCGGACGAGGTCGTTGGGCCCGCGGTGCCGCCGGTCGGGGAGCCGGCCGCACCGTCGAAAGCGGTTCTCAAGCGGTCTGCGGATCAGGCGGCGATGCGTGCTGACGCAGCAGGTTTGCTGGCCGACATCGTGCGGACGGGGACGGCACACGCCTCACCGTCGATGGTGGAACGATGCAGGGCCGCGGCGATCTCCGCGCAGGTCGCCGACCACTACCGGCTCGCATCGCAACTGCGCCGGATCGGCGATCACCTCCGGCGGATCGTCGAACGAACCGCCGGCGCAGGCGAATCGCACGTGGTGGCCGATCTCGCGTCGACGCTGGCCCTCATCTGCTCGCTAGACGCCACACCTGCCGGGGAAGAGCTGCCGGAGCGTCTGCTGGGCAGCGCGCGCACCGCCTATGCGAAGGTGCCGATGCTGCACCTTGTCGGGCTGGGGAGTTATCCGTGGGAGACGTCCTCGGGGTATCGCGGGCTGACGACGATGTTCCTCGACCGTGACATGCAGCGGTTCTATTCGTCGACGACGGCACGACCGGTGGCCTCGTCACGCGGATTCGACCCGGTGGCGGCGTATCCCCGCGGCGTCGTGTGGCCCGGGTTGGCCGCGCCTGAGCGGGCGACCGGTGCCGCGATCGACGTGGCACGTGTCCGTCGCAACGTGGCCGGGCGGCTGTCCGGTGGTGACGACACGCTGGCGCAACACGAGCCGCTGAGTTCGGCGGAGTTGAACGCGGTCTTGCGACCGATTCGACGATGGGCCGACTTCGGCCATGTCGGCGAACCCTACGAATTGTTGGAGCCGCGCGACGAGAACGCTGACTGGGTGGTCCTCGCGCCGGTCGATGCCGGGGAGAGCCGCTTCGACGAAGTGGAGCAGCGCGTCGAGTGGCCCATAGTCGACGAGGATGGCGCGGTTCTGCGTGTGCGCCTGCGATTCTCGGAGATCAGCGCGCATGCCGTCGCGCGGTTGCGCGGCGCTGTTTGGGAGCCCGAGTCGCTCGTCGTCGGACGACTCGACCGTGACGTGGACGGTGTATCCCTCATGCCGATCAGTGTCATCCGACCCCACCTCTCGTGTGCCGATCACCCCGTCGACGTGCTGTTTTTCGACGAGGCACCGCACGAGGCGCGGGGCCTACGTGTGCCGCGGCGGAGACGCGGCGAACCTCCGGTTCGGACCCGGGAGCGGGCAGCCACGCCCGTCGACGATCTGCTGGCGTGGTGCGAGCGTGTGATCGAGCGCGGCGTCGGTCCCGCGCGTACTGGGCCGACTCGGAGCGAGTTGGAGTCCCGTCATCAGGTATTGCGAGACGCCGGATTCACCGTGTTCCCTGAACGGCTCGCCGACGAAACCGCCGTACAGGTGCTGCGGACCTATGCGATTGCCGAGCAGGTGCGACGCTGTGCGCGAGCAGTCGCGGTACGCGGCTGACCCGAGGAGGAGTCGCAGAGGGGAGGGTGATGCCCGCGGAGCAGGTGGTACCCGGAGAAGCTCGGATTGGCCCGAACGCCGGTCAGGACATCGAGTAGCAGAACGGGCCGGCGACGATTCCGTTGCCGACGTTCACGGTGATCGGGCGACTGTAGACCCGTTTGCCGTTCGTCGCCTGGACCGCGCGCAGCGTGCGACGGCCGGGACGGGTGGGCACCCAGACGAATATCGCGGTCGCGGCCGCGGGAATGGTCTTGGCGACGGTCGTGGTGACGTTCGAGCCGGCGGCGTTCTCGACGAGGGCGACCATCGTCGCGGCGTCGTCGACCTTGACCCGCGCCTCGTAGCGACAGCCCACGGTGTAGCTGGCCAACGATCCGGGCGAAACCAGCGACACCGACGAGCGGACCGTCGCCGAAGCGGTCGGGACGACCGTCGAAGTCAGGGCAAGTCCCGTCGTTGCCGCCGCGATTGCCGCGACAGTAATCCTTCTCACGACCGATCTCCTCCGGTTCGCCGGTTACATGGACTCCTACCAGGATGATCTGTTTTGTCCGGGTAAACCAGGGAACCAGCTGTGCGGTTCCTGTGCGTGGTTCGCGGTTCCCGACGAAGATGGGCGAACGGCTCCTGAGAGAATGGTCGCGTGATCCGGATCTTCGGGGTGTCCGTCGTAGTCACCCTCATCGCGATGGTGGCGGCCTATCTGTACGGCGGCACGACCGAGCTGGGCGGCCTCCAAGCCCTGTTCTTGGTCGTCATCCTAGGTGTCCTCGAGGTCTCGCTGTCCTTCGACAACGCCGTGATCAACGCGTCGGTGCTGCGTCGGATGAGCGCGTTTTGGCAGCGGATGTTCCTCACCGTCGGCATCGTCGTGGCGGTATTCGGGATGCGCCTGGCCTTCCCGCTGCTGCTGGTGTGGGCGACGACGAGCCCGCGCTTGGGCCCGATCGCCGCGCTCCGACTGGCCTTGAACCCGCCGACCGACGGCCGGCCCACCTACGAGTCGATCATCCGCGACGCCCATCCGCAGATCGCCGCCTTCGGCGGGATGTTCCTGCTGATGCTGTTCCTCGACTATTTCTTCACCGAGAAGGACCGGACCTGGATCACCCTGATCGAGCGTCCGCTGGAACGGGTGGGGCAGATCGGCCGGATCTCGGTGATCGTCTCCCTCGGTGTCCTGGTCTACGTGGCGACGGCCGTCGCCCCCGACGCCAAGGCCGGCACCGTGCTGCTCTCCGGAGTGTTGGGGCTGTTGACCTACCTGATCGTCAACGGGCTCTCGTCGTTCTTCCACATCGACGAGTCGGGCGACGATGCCGCGCCGGGGGGTGCGGCGGTGGTGGTGGCGACCGGTCGCGCCGCGTTCATGCTGTTCCTCTACCTGGAAATCCTCGATGCGTCGTTCTCCTTCGACGGCGTGATCGGCGCCTTTGCGATCACCTCCGACCCGATCATCATCGCCTTGGGACTGGGATTGATCGGCGCGATGTTCGTCCGGTCGTTGACCGTCTACATGGTCCGGCGGGGCACACTCGACCAGTACGTCTACCTTGAGCACGGCGCACACTGGGCGATCGGCGCGCTGGCCGGGCTGCTGCTGGTGTCGATCGGCCACCACGTCGACGAACTCGTCACCGGCCTGGCCGGCATGGTCTTCATCGCCGCCGCATTCGCGTGGAGTGTGCGGTTCCGGAAGAAGGAATCGGCCGAGCCGAGTCCGTGAGCCAGCAAACGCTACCGAATTTCGCAGTCCCTACCGTTGCAACGGGAGTATCTGTGAGATTCGGTAGCGTTCGTCCGCTCGACTACTCGGCCAGCCCGAATTTCGCCGCCCAATACCCGCTCATCCCGTGGACGCCGCCACCCGGAGCAGTGGCTGACGAGCAGAGGTAGACGCCCGGAACGCCCGTCGCGTAGGGATTGGGTCGCACCGGGTTCGGGGAGAAGCGGGGGCGGCCGAGGATCTGCCGCAGCGACGTCGCGCCGCACCCGATGTCGCCGCCGACGAAGTTCGCGTCATGCTCGCCCAGTTGTGCCGCGGTCTGCACCCGCGAGGCGACGACGACGTCGCGGAAGCCGGGGGCGCAGCGCTCCAGTTCGTCGATCATCGCCTCGCCCATGTCGCGCGACGAGCCGTTCGGCACGTGGCAATACGCCCACGCGACGTGGCGGGTCGAATGGGCCCGCCCGCCCCCGGCGCTCGTGGTCTCGCCACCCGCGCTCCCCTCGGCGCGCAAGGGGTCCAGGCGCGTCGGCTCGCCGCACAGCAGCCACGGACGCCGTGGGTGTTCGCCGTGGGCGACGGCGGTCTCCGCGTCGGCGATCTGTCGGTAATCCTGGGCGACGTGGACGGTCGCGGTCCGCGTCGCGGATTCGCTGCGCCACGGGATCGGCTCGGAGAGCAGGAAGTCGATCTTGCAGACGCCCGGACCGTAGCGCCAACGGCGGTAGGCGCGGGCCACCCGCGACGGCAGGCGTGCGCCCAGGACGTCGAGCAGGCTCGTCACCGAGGTGTCGAAGTAGTACTGGTGCGCGGGCGGCAGCTCGTCGAAAGCAGTTATGCGCCGGCCGGTCTCGATCTCACCGCCGGCCTCGCGCAGACAGGAGACCAGCGCGTCGGCGATGGCCTGCGACCCGCCGCGGGCGATCGGCCAGCCCGTCGTCGACGAGGGGGCGAGCAGCAGCAGGCCCGGACCGGCCGACCCCGCCGCCGACATCTCCACCATCGCGTGCGCGGCGGCCCCGGCGAACAGGGTGCGCGTCCGGTGGTCGTCGAAGGCGCGGGTGAAGCGGTCGACGGACCGAAGCGCCCGCGCCCCGAACCGGGCCATCGGCCACGGATGCCTCGGGAGTCCCAGCGGGCGCAACACCTGGCTGATCAGGGTGGTCAGGTGCTTCTCGTCGACCGCGACGAGCCGCCGCCAGGCCGCCGCGTCGATCCCCAATTCCTCGGCGCCGGCCGCCCCGTCGCGGTGCAGGGCGACGGATGAGCGCGCGTCGAAGACGTGGGTGAGTGAGACCTCGGGGGTGAGCCACCGCAGTCCGTGGTCGGCCAACCCGAGTTCGGCGAACGCCGGGGACACCCGTCCGAGCGGATGGACCGCCGAACACAGATCGTGGACCACGCCGGGTTCGAAGAGTTCGGCGCTGCGCATCCCGCCGCCGACGGTGGACGCCGCTTCGACGACCAGAACCCGGCGCCCGGCCCGCGCGAGCATGGCCGCCGCCGTGAGGCCGTTGGGACCCGACCCGACGACCACGGCGTCCCATGCGACATTTGTCGCTCCCGGATGATCCATCACCTCAATATTGCACGGCGTGAGGCTAGATTGGATCCATGCCCAACGCGCGCCTGATCCTTCGTCAACTGGCCGCTGCGATCGTGCTCTTCGCGTCGCTCTCCCTCGGCCTGATCGCCGCGACGACGGCCAGAGCCGAGCCGCCCATCGCCCTGCCCGAACAATTGCAGATCTACGATCCCGCGTCCGCGATCAGCAAGGCTGAGCACGCGCAGTTGCAGTCGGCGATCGACAAGCTCTACGCCGAGCGGGGCCTGAGCCTGTGGGTCGTCTACGTGAAGAATTTCGACAATCTCTCGGCGCAGGATTGGGCGAAGCAAGTCCACGACATGAGCGAACTCACCGACCGTGACGTCCTGCTCGTCGTCGCCACCGAGGGTCGGCGGTACTACCTCTCGACGCCGGAGCTGCTGACGCAGGGACAGATCAATGCGATCGCGGGCAAGGACGTCGAGCCCCGGCTGAAGAAGGGCGAGTGGGCCGAGGCCGCGATCGGCGCGGCACACGGGATCACCGACGCCCTGGCCCCGTCGCACACCCTCGCCTACGCGGCGGCCGGTGTGGGCGGCGTCGCGGTGGTCGGTGGTGCCGGTGCGTACGCGTACTCGCGCCGGCGGCGCACGCAGCAGGCGCAGGAACGGCTCGCCTCGCTGCGCACCGCGTCCGACGAACTCACCGTCGACCAGCTGGCGACACAGTCGCTCGACGTGCTCGACGACTGGTCCAAGGAGATCCTCACCGACACCGACAACGCGGTGCGCACCAGTTCCGAAGAGCTGCAGCTGGCCGTCGACGAGTTCGGCGAGCAGGAGACCGCGCCGTTCCGCACGGCGGTCGCCGCGGCGAAGAAGGGGATGGCGCAATCCTTCGCGCTGCGGCAGCGGCTCGACGACGGGATCGAGGAGACGGCCGACGAGCAGCGGTCCATGCTGGTGCAGATCATCACGACCTGCCACGACGTCGACGCGCAGCTCGACGAGCAGGTCCGCGCCTTCGACGACATGCGGAACCTGCTGCTCAACGCGCCCGAACGTCTCGACAACCTGACGCGCGGAATCGTCGACCTGCAGACGCGGGCCAATGCGGCCGAGGGGATGCTCGCGCTGCTCATCGCCAAGCACGGCGAGGACCGGGTCAAGGCGGTCTCGCACAACGTCGAGCTGGCGGAGAAGCAGATCGAATTCGCGCAGGAGAACGTCAACGAGGGTCGGGCGGCGGTCGCCCTCCCGGCCGGTAAGCAGGGAGCGGCGGTCGCGTCGATCCGCGCGGCCGAGGGCGCTGTCGCCCAGGGGGTGAAGCTGCTCGACGCGATCACCAACGCCGACGTGGCCATCGCGCAGGCGTCCACCCGGCTGCCCGCCCTCGTCGACGAGGTGATCGCGGAGATCGCGGAGGCCGCCGGTCTCGATGCGTCGCCCGCCCTCGCCGATGCCGTCGCGCAGGCCCAGGCCGCGCTCGACTACGCGGCGGCGAACACTGCGGGCGACCCGCTCGGCTCCTTCACCACCCTCGTCGAGACCGACGCCGTGTTGGACCGGGAACTGGAGGCCGCTAGGGCGCAGACGGGCGCACGCCAGCGTCGCGTCGAACTGCGCGAGCAGGCCACCGCCGCGGCGGAGGCGAAGGTTTCCGCGGCCCGTGACTTCATCGCCACCCGACGCGGAGCCGTGCAGGCCGACGCCCGCACCCGCCTCGCGTCGGCGGAGGGTCTGCTGGCCTCGGCGCGGCAGCGCCCGGCCACCGAGGCCGACGAGGCCACCGGCGACGCCCGGCGCGCCGGTGCGCTGGCCGACGAGGCGCTGATGAGCGCACAGGGAGACGTCGTCTCCTGGCAGCAGGAGGAGAACCCGGCGGTGCAAGGGGGTGACGCCTCGGCCATCGGTGCCGTGCTCGGCGGCGTCCTCGTGGACAGCTTCCTGCGCGGCGGACTCGGCGGAGCTCTCGGCGGGGCAGGCAACCGCACCGGCGATCACGACGGCTACACCTACGAGGGTCGCTCGCCCGGCTCCTTCGGCGGGTCGAGCAGCTCCGGTCGCATCGGCGTCGGCGGGCGTTTCTAGTCGGCGGCAGTCACGGCGACTCGACGACGAGTGGGGAGTGACGCGCTATCGCGTCGAAGTCCTTGTCGGCGTGGAGGATCGGAATCCCCTCCCGAATCGCGTGCGCCGCGATAAGACAGTCCATGAGCTTGCGCACCGTCTCGCCCTGGCGTCGGCAGGTGCGGAACAGCATCGCCGCGTCGTCGTAGTGGGTGGGCGTGGTGGGCAGGACGACGGCACGCGCGAGGAGGCGTCGGAGGCTGACGAGATGGGCATCGTCGCGGGCGCCTGCCAGCACTTCCATCCGAATGGCATCGCAGATCGCGATGTCGGTGGACAGGAGTGCGGCGACCCGATCACCCGCCCGACTCTGCGTGCCCCGCAGGAACTCGATCCACGCCGACGAGTCGACGAGAATCATCAGACCCGGCTCTCGCGCATTTCGTCGAGGTCGCCGTCCCAGCCGGATCCGCGCAGGCGCAGGGCCTCGTCGAGATCGAGCGGTTCATCGGCAAGTGAGCGCAATGCGAAGTTCACCGCGTCGCGTTTGGTGGCCAAGCGATAGCGGTACATCACCGCCCGGCAGGCGGTCTCGTCGATATCGATGTTTGTGCGCGCCATACACCAATGATACACCTAGGCGGCGTCGCGGGACCTGCGTCGCAGTGTCCACGCACCCCCGGCAGCGGCCAGCGCCGCGATGACCGCGACGATCGGGACGATGCGCCCGGCCAGCCACGCCGGCCGCGACTGGGTCCGCGCCGCGTCGACGAGGGATTTGCGGGTCTGCTCGTCGTAGCGGAACGTCGCCTCAACGTCGGGCAGGCGCAGGTCACCGGCGCGGTAGTCCCGTCGCACCACGATCTCGGCGTCGACGACGAGCCCCGATGCCTCGTCGACCCACAGCGTGTAGCGGCCGCCCTGCCACACGTCGGCGGTCATGTCAGCGCCCGGGCGGCCGAACCAGGCCGCCGGTCTTGTCAGGCGCATGCGTGGGTCGGCGCCGGGGAGCGCGGCGAGGTCGGTGTCGGGGATCTCCGCCCGCATCCGCGTGACGGCACGGCCGTCCCGGATGTCGCGGCCCAGGACGGTCAGGGGCGCGTGCTGTCGGGTGACCGGGTCGAAGAACCGCTGGGCACTGTCCGGCGTGAACCGTGGCGCGAACAGGTAGGTGAAACCGGAACGGTCGGGGAGGACCCACGCCGGGCGCCGCGAATCGGTCTGCACGCTGGACTCGCCCGTCGGCGCCGCCGTGGTGCGGTCGACGGTGACGCGGTCGAGGGTGGCGAACAGGACCGGATCGCTGCAGCCGGGGGCCTTGTCGTCGCGACGGATAGCGGTCCCGGCCTGCACGGTGGCGATGCGGCGGTCGGCGGGGCGGACGACGACGATGCGCTGGTTGCGGATCAGCGTCGTCGGGGGAGTCAATACCGCCCGGGGGCCGTCGAGGGAGCAGCGGTCGAGGGTGACGGCGGGTTCGGTCGACGGGGCGATCGCCACCAGGTTCGTGTCCAGGGAGACGCGGGCGAGTTGGGGGGCGAGCAGCGTGGGTGCGGTGATCGCGACCGTCGCGAACAGCGCGGCGAGGAAGACCAGCGTCGGCGGCAGCAGTTGGCGGGTCGTGAAGCGGCTGGCCTGGTCGTCGGACACGGTGGCGAGCGTACCGGTGGTCATCGAGTGCCGAAGAGCCGATAGGCGAGTCGGTGTATCGAGATGTACATTGGCCCGCGTCATGACCGCAACCGTTGCCGCCCGCCGCTACTACCCCCAGATGGAGGGGATGCGCGCGGTCGCGGCGCTGGGGGTGCTCACCACCCACGTCGCGTTTCAGACCGGCGCGGTGCGATGGTCGGTGGTCGGCCCGGTGCTCGGACGGCTCGATCTCGCCGTCGCACTGTTCTTCTCCCTTTCGGGTTTCCTGCTGTGGCAACCGCATGCCGCCGCGGCGCGGGGCCTGGCTCCGGAGCCGGGGTTGGTCCGCTACGCCCGGCACCGATTCTGGCGGATCTGGCCGGCGTATGCCGTGGTGGTCGTCGTGGTGTTGACGTTGCTGCCGGAGGCGCGGACCGCTGATCCGGTGGTGTGGCTGGCGAACCTGAGCCTGACCCAGGTCTTCGTGCCGCTGTCGTTGACCGCGGGGCTGACCCAGATGTGGAGCCTTTCGGTGGAGGTGCTCTTCTACGCGCTGCTGCCCGTCATCGCGTGGGGGTTGGCGTCGCTGCGCGGGAACCGGGCCCGGTGGCGCCTGGTCGCGGTACTGGCGCTGGGGGTGGTGGCGCTGCTGTGGGGGGAGGCCGCGTCGAGGATTCCCGCGCCGGGCGGGGTGGAGCCGCAGAACTGGCTGATCGGGCATCTGCCGTGGTTCGTCGCCGGGCTGTTCCTCGCCGAACTCGTCGCCTGGCGCGCATCGGGGGAAGCGATGCCCGCGGCGCTGCACCGCCTATGCGCGGTGAGCGCGGACCGTCGGGTGATGCTGGTGGTCTTCGTCGTTGCCTACGGGTCGGCGTGCACACCGTTGGCCGGGCCGGTCGGAATGGGTGAGTTGAGCCCGGTCGGGTTTGCGACGAAGATCGCGCTGGGCGCGATCGGGGCCTACGCGGTGCTGGCGCCGCTGGCACTGTCGGAGGGGCCGTTCCGGTTCTTGGCGTCGCCGGTGATGACGACGCTGGGCCGGTGGTCGTACGGCATCTTCATCTGGCACGTCGCGGTGCTCTCGGTGGTGTTCGGCTTGTTCGGGATCATCCCGTTCAGCGGGTCGTTCCTACTGGTGTGGGCGATCACTGCGGCGCTGTCGGTCGGCGTCGCCGCCGCGAGCTACGCGTTCATCGAGGATCCGGTGCGACGCTGGGCCACCCGTGCCGACCGGGTGCCCGTCGAGATGTGACCAAGATCGTCCAAAACAGCACCCGCCGAGGGCATATTGCCGTCCCAGGCTGCTATTTCGGACGATTTTGGTCAATGATCGAGCGCCACACGGTGACCGAGATCGCGGCAAGCGCCAAGCCCTGCACCCACCAGTCGAAACCGGTGTAGCCGGTGGGCGATTTCCACGGGCCGGCAGCCAGGCCGCAGGTGGCCGCGAAGAACAACGCGAATGCCGCGACGACGGGCACTCCACCGCATCGGTCTTGCCTGCTCCACCACCAGATCGTCGTTCCGATGACGCCTGAGAGCAGCAGTCCGAACCAGCCGGTCAGGAGCCAGGAGGCGCCGAGCCATCCTGTCGCGGCCACGAGTATGCGCCGGTCTCGATGTACCGACTGGCCTAGTGGGGTCTCGATACGCCGGTCTCGGCTAGCGCCTCGCCCGGCACTCGACCACCGTCTTTCGGTGGTCGAGTGGATCCGAGCCCCTGGGCGAGGAACCGTATCGAGACCCCGCGAGCCGAAGGCCGCCAGAGCGAGCAGCGCGACCATCAGCGCGAGACCGAGTCCCAGCGCCCACCGATACGGTCCGTCCAGGGGATAGGTCAGGCTGACCGTTCCGGCGGTATTCGCGGGGATGATCCAGCCCTGCTGCCACCCGTTGACGGTCAGCGGCGTCAGGGCGGCGCCGCCCAGTCGTGCTTTCCAGCCGGGATTCGTGCTCTCCGGGACGACCAGAACTCGCTGACTCGGTGCGGCGTCGACGCGGACTTCGCGATCGGTCGTGTCCCAGCGCGGTGTCGTGGGATCTCGATACGGTTCCTCGGCTTGCGGGGTCTCGATACGGTTCCTCGCCCAGGGGCTCGGATCCACTCGACCACCATCGGATCTACTTGACCACCGTTGTGCGGCACTCGACCACCGAGGGTTCCGTAGCTCCACCCCGTCGACCGTGAAGCCGCCACCGGGGCTGACGGTCAGTTCTTGTTCGCCGGCACCGAGGGAGACCGGGCCGCAGGGAACGGCGGTGATCGGCGTACCGGAGCGCAATGCCCCGACGGTGGTGTCGGCACGTAGCCCGACGACCTGGCCGGACACGCTCATGGACAGGCCGGCATCGCAGCCGAGGTGGACCGGTCGGTTGTCGTCGCGCACCGGCATCGGGGCCGACGGGAGAACCGCGATGTTGGTGATGCCCACCGGTGCCGGGCGGGCAAAGCCGAGGTTGTTGACGTCGATGAGGTCACTGGCGCGGCGCACGGTCAGCACGATCCGATCGGTGACGGCCGGATCGAGGGCGACCACCCCGTCAGGCCCGACGCGGCGGATCTGCTCGCCGGTGCCGAGATCGACGGCGACCTCGGTCGGCGCCGCCGGATAGCCGTGCGGCAAACCCAGCACCAGCTTCTCCACCCGTTGCGGCGCGGGCAGGCGCAGCGTCAGCCGGGCCTGTTTGGCGTTCTTCGACGGTTTGCGCGGCTTGGCATTCTTGGGTGGCGTCGCGGTCGTCTCGGCACTGGCCTCCGGCGCGATCCACGTCGTACCCGGGTCCCCGTCGACCGCGGCTGCAGCCGAGCCGCGCGGATCGGCGACGGCGGACTCACCCTGCGCGATCACCGTTCCCGGCTGGGCGAGCAGCCCGTTGAGCATGTCGCCGGGTCGGGTGCGCACGGTGACCGTCGCGTCGACCGGTCCCGCTGCCGGAACGGAGAGGACGCGGGAGAACTGCCCCGCCGTCTCCGGCTCCAGCCCGAGGCCGGGCGAGCACCGCGTGCGCTGCCCGTCATCGACGCACTCCGCGCGCCCCGGCTGCTCTTGGCGCAACGACCAGCCGGCGACGTCCATGCGGACGGGCAGCGGGGGGAGGACGACGCGGTGGCGGATGGACACGGGTCGGTCGGTCGCCAGGTCGGTCAGTCCGACCCCGGACAGCGCGAACTGGTTGCCGGCACTCCCGTCCTTGGTGGCGATCGCCCGGATCTGGATGCGGGTGGTCGCACCGGGCGGCAGCGCCACGGTCACCGGTTCACCCGGCTTCACGTTCTGCGCGACGGTGGTTCCGGTGTCGGTGGTCAGCAGGATGGCGGTCACGTCGGGGCCGAGGGCCTTCGCGGTTGTCAGCGTGACGGCCAGGTCGCCGCGCGGCCGGGTGAAGTCCACCTCGAGCCACTGCCCGACGGCCCGGTCGAGTCCGGCGCTCACCCACGCCGTCGAGCCGTCCCCGTCGAATGCGGCCGCCGCCGAGCTGCCGGGAGCGCTCTGCCCCGGCTGCGTCGCATCACCCGCCGACGACGAGACGCGCATTTCTACCGCGTTCGGCTGCTCGTCGAGCAGCCACTGACCGGTGACGAGGCCAGGTCCGCTCCCGGTGCCGCCGGGGTTTTCGACGGGGTAGTCGGGGGCCGCGTTCTGGGTGCGCCGCGGATCGTCGGGGGAGCGGATGGCCGATCGGTTGTCATCGACGCGGCCGAAGTCGGTCTCCCGATCGGTGGGCGAGTCGGTGACCCACACCGGGGCCTTCGGCAGACCGGTCGCCCGCGCGTCCGCGTCGAGAATCGAGAGCGTCCCAGGCGGCAACCCCTCCGGTCCGCCGACGACGCGCGGCATGGCGTCGAGAGGGGCGAGGACGGGGCCGGTGCCGGGGAAGAGTCGGGGTTGCACGGCGAAGATCTGGATGGCAGGCAGCGGTGGCCGCAGACCGTCGTCGACGACGACGCCGCGCACCACCGTGGGCGCCACCTGGTCGCCGAACTGCGCCACCTTGCGCAGCCCGGGCGACCCGATCAATGCCTGCTGGGCCGAGAGCGGTCGGGCCGAGCGGGAGTCGCGCGGGTCGAGGTCGGCGCGCAGCACCACGTATCCGACGCCGAGCTGCGCGAGTCGGGGGGCGAGATCGGGTCCGGCGCGACCGGCGGCGATGTCGCGCTGTACCGCGTCAAGGGCACGGATGGCGGTCGGCGGCACCAGCGGAATGGCGTCGCGCACCGCCCACGGCGTCTGCGCGAGGGCCTGCATCGGCTCGTCGCGCGTCGTCCCCCACAGTTGTTGGGCGAACGGCGATCCGGGCACGATCAACGCCCGGGAGGGCGGTCCACCGGAGCGCGCATGCGCGTCGAGCCACGCCGCCGCGTCGCGCCAATGCGTCGGCAGGGAACGGTAGGTCGAGTCGCCGGCGAGCCCGCCGGTCCACGCGACCGTGCCGGCACCGAGGAGGGCGACGAGGAGCACGATCGCCGCCGCCACGGGGCGGGAGCGCTGCGGATGGGCGAAGGCGCCGAGCGTCTCGCGCACCGAGACGGCGGGCGGCAGCGGCACCCGGCCGACGAGGTGGGCGAGACCCAGGACCAGCGGAATCCGCAGGAAGGGGTCGAACTTGTGCAGGTTGCGCAGCGGCGCACCCGGACCGTCGAGGAAGACGCGGACCGGTTCGGCGATCGGCGATCCCCAGGCACCGTCGTAGCCGAGGCACAGGACGAGCAACCCGAGGCAGAGGATCGCGACGAGGGTGCGGCGATACGGCAGCGCCGACATGGTCAGCCCGGCCAGCCCGGCCGCAGCGAGGACTCCGGTCGCGAGGACGGCCGCGGGTTGGGTGACCAGAATGGCGCCCGCCACCCGCTCCGGGGAGACGAACGGCGTCCACGCGCTGGTGCCGCGCAGGACCTCGGTGAGCGACGACCACTGCGTCGTCACCCGCGACGATTCGATGAAGTCGAGGAATGGTGGGCTCACCCGCGAGAGCAGGACGAGCGGGACGATCCACCAGGCGCAGACCGCCACCGACGCCGCGGCCCACCAGGCGCCGAAGCCGGCCCATCGTCGACGATCGACCGACCGGTATTGCAGTAGCCACCACACGACGCCGACGGCCGCCGCGGCGATCGTCGCGACCGCGTTGACCGCGCCCATCAGCGCGATCGGGACCGCGGCGCGCAACCCGGCGCGCCACAGCGGCACCTCGTCGGTCGCGCCGAGCCCGCGCACGACGCCGAGAACGACCCACGGCGCCAACATCATCGGCAACGTCTCCGAGGAGATGACCCCGATTGTCGTGAGCACGCGCGGGCTGAGCGCGAATACGGCGGCGGCGAGCAACCGCGACCCGGGCGAGCCGATGCGCAGGGCTTGGGCCAGCTTCACGATCCCGACCACCCCGATGACCAGCAGCAGCGCCCACCACAGGCGTTGGGTGACCCACGGGGGGATGTGCATCAGGTGACCGAGGGCGAAGAAGGCGCCGTGCGGGAAGAAGTATCCGTACGCCTGGTTCTGGACCTGGCCCAGTGGCGCGTCGGGTGACCACAGGTGCGCCGCGCGGGACAGGAAGCCCCACGGGTTGGCGGTCAGGTCGAGCTTGGTGTCCGCGGCGATGCGGCCGGGGGATTGCGCGAAGGCGAGGACCAGTGCCGCGACGGTGATCGCCGCGATGCCGCGCCTGGTCAGCGGGTGGTCGGGACCAGCGGCGGTCAGTTGTTGTCCCCGCCCTGACCGCGCGACCCGTAGTCGACGCTGCCCGGCACGAAACCGTCGCTGGGGTTGACCTTGTTGGCATCGGACGACGGGCTGGAGGTGGTGGCGATCCATCCCGCGGCGAAAATGCCGAGGACTCCGACGAGGATGCCGATGACTGCGGCGACAGCACCGGCGACCAGGCGGTTGTTGAGCATGGCCTCGAAACTACCATTCGACGTGTGACACTCGACCTTATGCATATGCGCGCGACGTTCGGTTTCGTATCGATTCTCACCGTCGGTGTGGTGGGGGTGGCGGCGTGTTCCACGTCGGAAACCCCCAAAACACCCGGCTACTCGTCATCGCCGGCTTACGAGACGTCGTCGTCGGCCCCGTCGTCGGCGGTCCCGATGGCCGCGGGATGCGTCAGCACCGAGCTGTCGCGGATGAGCACGCGGCGCAAGCTAGCGCAGATGCTGATGGTCGGGGTGAAGGACACTGCCGACGCGCGGGCCGCCGTCAACCGGGAGCACGTTGGCGGCATTTTCGTCGGCAGCTGGACCGACAAGTCCATCCTGACGTCGGGAGCGGCGAAGACCCTGTCGTCGGGGCGGGTGCCGACGATGGTCTCCGTCGACCAGGAGGGCGGGCGGGTGTCGCGGCTCAAGACGCTCGGCATCGACTTCCCGCCTGCGCGCGAACTGGCGAAGACCAAGTCGCCGTCGGCCGTGCGGCAGATGGCCTTCGAGGCCGGCAAGCGGATGAAGGCGATGGGCATCACCGTCGACTTCGCGCCGGATATCGACGTCAGCGACCAGCCCGCCGACTCGGTGATCGGCGACCGGTCGTTCTCCGACGATCCGGCGACGGTGGCGCAGTACGGTCGGGTGTTCGCGGCCGGTCTGCGCGACGCCGGGGTCCTCCCGGTGTTCAAGCACTTCCCCGGGCACGGCCACGGATCGGGTGACTCGCACACCGGAACGGTGAAGACGCCGCCGCTGTCGGACCTGGTGACCAACGACCTCGAACCCTTCCGCGTGCTGCTGCCGATGAAGGGCGTCGGCGCGATGGTCGGACACCTCATCGTGCCCGGACTGACCGGCCCCGACACCCCGGCGAGCATCAGCCCGAAGGCGATCGGAATGTTGCGCACCGGCCGTGGCTACAACGGCCCGGCGTTCAACGGCGTGATCTTCACCGACGACCTGTCGGGCATGGCCGCGATCACCGAGAAGTACCCGATCGACCGGGCGGTCCCGATGGCGCTGGCCGCCGGTGCCGACATCGCGCTGTGGATCACCACCGACAAGCTGACCGCCGTCCTGGACGCGTTGGAGAAGGCCGTCGCGAGCCACAAGTTGTCGATGGACCACGTCGACGCCTCGGTCGCCCGGATCCTGCGCGCGAAGCATCTCAAGCACTGCTGATCCCGCCGAGCAGGCACCCAAACCCGCCGAGCGTCGGGTCGAGTGACCGCGACGAAGGAGCGGTCGTATCGAGACCTGGGCACCCCAACCCCGTCGAGTGGGCACCCCAAGCCCGCCGAGTGGGCACCCCAGCCCCGTCGAGTGGGCACCGCCAGTAAAGCTCGGTAAACTTACTCGCGGGTAATAAGTGCGGTAGAGTCGGTTCTCTACAGACAGGGAGTCGACGACGTGGCCGGTGGGACGAAGCGGTTGCCGCGCGCGGTACGCGAGCAGCAGATGCTCGACGCCGCGGTGAAGGTGTTCGCCGCCAACGGCTTCGCCGAGACGTCGATGGATGCGATCGCCGCCGAGGCGAAGATCAGCAAACCGATGCTCTACCTCTACTACGGCTCGAAAGAGGAACTGTTCAGCGCGTGCATCGCGCGAGAGTCGGCCAAGTTCATCGACGCAATGTCGACGGGATTCAACCCGGCGTTGAGCCAACGTGAGCAAACGCGAACCATCGCCCGTGAGTTCCTCCGCTTCGTCCACGAGAACGCAGAATCGTGGCGGGTGCTGTACCGCGTCGCCGTCGGGACCGCGAGCTTCGCCAACCTGGTCTCACAAAGCCGGCGACGAGTCATCGAGATGGTCGCCGCACTGATCAAGCAGGGCACCACCGTCGAAGGCACCACCGACGTCGATTTCGAACTCACCGCCGTCGCCCTCGTCGGCGCGGGCGAGGCCGTCGGCGACCGCATCAGCGAGGGCGACATCTCGCTGGAGAAGGCAACGGACCTCCTCGTCGGCATCACGTGGCGCGGTCTCAAGGGCGTCGGGATTCACGACGAGGCGTCGGCCGAAGCCTGAGGTCCTAGGTCTCGATAGGTGCTCGGCGCGCCTTGGGGTGCCCAGGTCTCGATACGACCGCTCCTTCGTCGCGGTCACTCGACCCGGCGCTCGGCGGGGTTGGGGTGCCCAGTCGGCGTGCAGAAGGTGCCCAGTCGGCACGGTTGGGGTGCCCACTCGGCACGGTTGGGGTGCCCACTCGACGCGATTGGGGTGCCCACTCGCGAAAACAGGGCCCGCTCGGCTATGCCGAGCGAGCCCCGATTCGCGCTCTATCCGATACGCCTACTTGATGGCGCGGGTGGTCGCGGTCAGGTGCGGGAAGCCCTTCTTGCGATCCAGGATGGAGATGTCGTACTCACCCGGTCCGCCGGCCCGCTTGGTGTAGAGGTTCACCTTCGCGGGCAGCAGGATCGGCCGGCCGAAGCGCACCTGGTACTCCACCGCGTCGGGCAGCTGGCTCCCGATGTTGGCGGTGGCGGCGGCCGCGCTCCACATGCCGTGGGCGATGGCGCGCGGGAAGCCGAACGCCTTCGCCGGCAGGTTGCCCATGTGGATGGGATTGCGATCGCCCGACGCGGCCGCGTAGTTGCGGATCTCGCCGAGGTTCACCGAGAGCACCGCGTCCGGCGGCGGGGGAGTGCCCTCCTTGGGGGCCGGGCCGCGCTCCTCGTCGGACAGGCTCGTCCGCTGCTGCGAGAGGAAGGTGCCGACCTGCTCGCAGACCAGCTCGCCGCCGACCTCGAACGTCGAGGTGACGTCGATCAGCATCCCCTTGCGGTGCTCGCGCAGGTTGCCCGCCGACGTGCTGATGGTGAGGCGGTCGGTCACCGGGATCTGGCGGAAGCGCCGGATCCGGTTCTCCACGTGCACCGACCCGACCGCGCCGAACGGGAACTCACTCGACGTCATCAGCTTCATGACCAGCGGGAACTGCAGGACGAACGGGTAGGTCAGCGGCAGGTTGTTGCCCAGCTGAATCCCGGTGGTCCGGCAGTACTCCGCCAGGCGGTTGAGGTCGGTGCCCTGCGTCGTGTAGCGGTACACCGTGTCGGGCACGGCCGCGTCCGGGCGCACCGGCCCGGACTTGCCGATCCCGGGCAGCATCGCGGCGACGGCGCGTGAGTAGACGTCGAGCGTCGACGGGATGTCGTCGAGCGTGATTACCCGTCCCATCAGGCGCCCAGCAGGCTCTGGCCGCAGACGCGGACGACGTTACCGGTCACCGAACTCGACGCGGGGTTGGCGTACCAGGCGACGGTCTCGGCGACGTCGACGGTCTGCCCGCCCTGCTGCAGCGAGTTCATCCGACGGCCGACCTCGCGGGTGGCCAGCGGGATGGCCGCGGTCATCGCGGTCTCGATGAACCCGGGGGCGACGGCGTTGATGGTGACGCCGTTCTTGGCGAGGATCGGCGCGTACGCGTCGACCAGGCCGATGACGCCGGCCTTGGAGGTGCCGTAGTTGGTCTGCCCGCGGTTGCCCGCGATACCGGCGATCGACGAGACGTCGATGACGGCGCCGCCCTCGCGCAGTGCCTTGGCCTTGACGAGATCATCGACGAGGCGCTGGGGGGCGATCAGGTTGACGCCGATGACCGCGTTCCAGCGGGCGTCGTCCATGTTGGCGAGCAGCTTGTCGCGGGTGATACCGGCGTTGTTGACGATGATGTCGAGGCCGCCGTGGCGCTCGAGCACGTGCTCGGCGATGGTCTTGCCCGCGTCGGGCGAGGTGACGTCGAGCGGCAGGGCGGTGCCCTTGACGCGGTTCGCGGTCTCGCTCAGCGCCTCACCGGCGGCCGGGATGTCGGCGGCGATGACGTGGGCGCCGTCGCGGGCCAGGACCTCGGCGATCGTCGCGCCGATGCCGCGGGCGGCGCCGGTCACCAGGGCGACGCGACCGGCCAGCGGCTTGTCCCAGTCCGCGGGGGCCTTCGCGTCGGCCTCGCCGATGCGGATGACCTGCGCGTCGACGTAGGCCGACTTGCCCGACAGGAGGAAGCGCAGCGTCGACTCGACACCGGACAGGCCGGTCTTGGCCTTGGGGTGCACGTAGACGAGCTGGGCGGTGGCGCCGTTGCGCAGTTCCTTGCCCAGCGAACGGGTGAAGCCCTCCAGGGCGCGCTGCGCGACCTGCTCCTCGGGCTTGCGGCACAGCTCCGGGTGGGTGCCGAAGACGACGAAGCGCGCCGAGTTGCCGGTGGAGCGCATGGTCGGTCCGAAGAACTCGAACAGGGCCTCCAGGCCGGCGGGATCGGTGATGCCGGTGGCGTCGAAGACGGCGGCGCCGAGCTTGTCCGCGCCGCGGCCGGTGGTGTTGTTGCTGATCAGGTCATAGCCGTCGGCGGCCGCGAGGATTTCGCGCAGCGGCTCGACGAGGCGGCCCTGCCCGCCCAGCAGCACCGGACCGGAGAGGGGTGCCTGCGACGGCGAGTAGCGGCGCAGGGTCGGGGGTTGGGGCAGGCCGACGCGGCTGGCGATGAACGAGCCGGGGCCGGACGTGACGAACGTCGAGTACAGGTCCTTGTTTGCTTTACCGGACACGAGACGAACTCCTTGCAGTACGAGGTGATTTCACGGTGTGGCGCCGCGAGTCGACTCGACCCGAGTCGACAAGCAACTTACTCGGGAGTAAGAATACTCTACGAGAAGCACGTTCAACTTTCAGGAGTAGGAAGCCAATGGCCACCACCCCCAGCACGCCGGCGAAGAAGACCGCCGCGAAGAAAGCCCCCGCCAAAAAGGCCCCCGCCAAGAAGGCTCCGGCGAAGGCCGCCCCGGCCGCCAAGTCCGGCGCGATCAGCGCCTTCGCCACCGCGCCCAAGCGCAAGGTCGCGATCCTCGGCGGCAACCGCATCCCGTTCGCCCGCCAGGACAAGGCCTACGCGTCGGCCAGCAACCAGGAGATGTTCACCGCCGCGCTGTCCGGCCTGGTCAGCCGCTTCAACCTGCAGGGTGAGCGCCTCGGCATGGTCGCCGGCGGTGCCGTCCTCAAGCACTCGCGTGACTTCAACCTGATCCGCGAATCGGTGCTGGGCTCCGAGCTGTCCCCCTACACCCCCGCCTTCGACGTGCAGCAGGCGTGCGGCACCGGACTGCAGGCCATCACCGCGGTCTCCGACGGCATCGCGTCGGGCCGCTACGACGTCGCGATCGGCGGCGGCGTGGACACCACTTCCGACGCCCCGATCGGCGTCTCGGAGGCCATGCGCCGCCAGATGCTCGAGGTGAACCGGGCGAAGTCGACGGCCGACCGCATCAAGGCCGCCCTGGCGCTGGCCACCAAGCTCGGCATCGAGATCCCGCGCAACGGCGAGCCCCGCACCGGCCTCTCGATGGGCGAGCACGCGGCGATCACCGCCAAGGAGTTCGGCGTCAAGCGCGAGGACCAGGACGCCCTGGCCGCCGCGAGCCACCAGAACATGGGCAAGGCCTACGACCGCGGATTCTTCGACGACCTGATCACCCCGTACCGCGGGCTGACCCGCGACGAGAACCTGCGCCCGAACTCGTCGGTGGACAAGCTGTCGACCCTCAAGCCGGTCTTCGGCGTCTCCCTCGGCGACGCGACGATGACGGCGGGCAACTCGACGCCGCTCACCGACGGTGCCTCGACGGTGCTGCTCTCGACCGACGAGTGGGCCGCGGAGAAGGGCCTGCCGGTCCTGGCCTACTTCGTCGACAGCGAGACCGCCGCCGTCGACTACGTCAACGGTCCCGACGGTCTGCTGATGGCGCCCACCTACGCGGTGCCGCGCCTGCTCGAGCGCAACGGCCTTACCCTGCAGGACTTCGACTTCTACGAGATCCACGAGGCCTTCGCCTCGGTGGTCCTGGCGACGCTGGCCGCCTGGGAGTCCGAGGAGTACTGCCGCGAGCGCCTCGGCCTGTCCAAGGCCCTGGGCAAGATCGACCGCAGCAAGCTCAACGTCAACGGCTCGTCGCTGGCGGCCGGGCACCCCTTCGCGGCCACCGGTGGGCGCATCGTCGCCCAGGCGGCCAAGCAGATCAAGGAGAACGGCGGCGGTCGCGCACTGATCTCGATCTGTGCGGCGGGTGGCCAGGGCGTCACCGCCATCATCGAGGGCTGACGCCGCGGCGGACCCCCGGGCCCTGTAACGCCCGGCGGACCGTCCTCGATATGACCAATGGCCCGATTGAACTGTCCGATCCCCCGACCCGGCAGTTCGATCGGGCCATTCATTTCACCTGCTCCCGGTACATCCGAACGCGTGAACTTCCAGCTCGCCAAGTAGATTTGATGCGATGAGATCGATCCCCGTGCCCCGACGTCTGGCCGTTATCGGCCGGATCGCCGCGGCCGCCGTCCTCGTGTTCAGCGCGGTCACCGCCGGTGACGCGCTGGCGACGCATGGCCGGACCGCGCGGGGCACCTCGGTGGCGCATCTCTCGTTGGGCAACCGGGTGCCCGCCGACGTCGAGGCGCAGTTGGACAAACTGCTGCCGATCATCACCAAGCCGGTCCGGCTGCGAACCTCGTCTGGCGGCGCGGAATTCACCGCTGACCAGCTCGGATTGGTCTTCGACGAGAAGCGGACCGTTGCCCGGGCGATGGAACAACCGGCCAACCCGTTCACCCGGTTCCTCTCGATCTTCGGATTCAAACGCCACGTCGACCCCGTCGTCATCGTCGACCGCGAGAAGTTCGACAAGGCGATCGACGCGCAGCGCGCGACGCTGGAGAAGGCCGCCGTCGAGGGCGGCGTCCACTTCGAGGTCGAGGGCGACAAAGCCGTCCCGAAGGCGGATATGCCGTCGAGCGGTCTGCGGATCAACCGGGACGTCGCCGCGCGCGTGGCGGCGGAGCAGTGGCTGAACGGCGAAGAGATCGTGCTGCCCATGGAGCAGTTCTCGCCGACCGTCTCGGCGGCGACGGTCGACGCGACCATGCGGGGTCCGGCCCTCGTCGCGGCGGCATCGCCGGTCACCGTCAAGGGCCGCGGTCGCAACGTCACGATCGCCCCGAAGGAATTGGCCGGGATGCTGGTCTTCGCCCCCGACGGCAAGGGCGGCCTGGCGCCGACGATCGACAAGGACAAGCTCAAGACCGACGTCGCCGAGCTGAAGGCGACCCAGTCGAAGCCGCAGAACGCGGGCTTCACGTTGAAGACGGGCCACCCGACGGTGGTCCCGGGGCGGTCGGGATATGTCGTCGACTGGCCCGCGACCTCGGCCGCGATCGCCGGCGCCCTCGGCGAGCACCGCACCGCAGCCGTCGCCTACAAGGAGATCAAGCCGGGATTGAGCACCGAGCAGGCCCGTAAGCTCGGCGTCCGGGAGGTCGTCAGCGAGTTCTCCACGGGTGGGTTCGCCGAGAAGTCCGGCGAGAACATCCGCATCGTCGCCAACAAGGTCGACGGCGCGATCATCCGCCCGGGCAACAAGTTCTCGCTCAACAACTTCACCGGTCCGCGCGGCGAGCACCAGGGCTACGTCTCGTCGACGATCATCGACCACGGCCACGCGGCGAAGGCCGTCGGCGGCGGCATCTCCCAGTTCGCGACGACCCTCTACAACGCCGCGTACTTCGCCGGACTCGAGGACATCGACCACACCGAGCACAGCTACTACATCTCGCGCTACCCGGAGGCGCGCGAGGCGACGGTGTTCGAAGGTGCCATCGACCTGGTGTTCCGCAACAACACCCCGTACGGGATCTACATCGAGACGCAGTGGACGCCGTCGGCGGTGACGGTGCGCTTCTGGAGCACGAAGACGGTGAACGTGGAGTCGATCACCGGCTCCCGCTCGGCCTACACCGATCCGCCGAAACTCGTCTTGCCCAAGGGCGACGAGTGCGTCGCGTCGAACGGGAGTCGCGGATTCACCACGTCGAACACCCGGGTGATCACCGACGCCAAGACGGGCAAGGAGATCTCGCGGCACACCCGCACCGTGAAGTACGACCCCGAGCCGAACGTCACGTGCAAGTAGGTCGGCCCCGACCGTAAGCCAGGTCACAGGTATCCGTATTCTCGGCGGTATGGATATCAAGGGAGCAAGTGCAATCGTCACCGGTGGTGCCTCCGGCATCGGCGCGGCCTCTGCCCGTCGTCTCGCCGCTCAGGGCGCCAAGGTCATCATCGCCGACCTCAAGGCCGAGGACGGCGAGAAGATCGCCGAGGAGATCGGCGGCAAGTTCGTCGCCGTCGACGTCACCAACACCGAGCAGATCGAGGCCGCGGTCAACGCGGCGACCGAACTCGGCCCGCTGCGGGCCGTCGTCAACTCGGCCGGCATCGGCTGGGCCCAGCGCACCGTCGGCAAGGACGGCGAGTTCGCCTCGGCGCACAACCTGGACCTGTACAAGAAGGTCATCGCGATCAACCTCGTCGGCACCTTCGACGTCGTGCGCCTGGCCGCGACCGCGATGAGCCGCAACGAGCCGAACGAGAACGGGGAGCGCGGCGCGATCGTGAACCTCGCCAGCGTCGCCGCTTTCGACGGACAGATCGGGCAGGCCGCCTACTCGTCGTCGAAGGGCGGCGTGGTCGGGATGACGCTGCCGGTCGCGCGCGACCTGTCGGCCATCGGCGTCCGCGTCAACTGCATCGCCCCCGGCCTCATCGACACCCCGATCTACGGCGAGGGCCCGGAGTCGGAGGCATTCAAGGCGAAGCTGGGCGAGTCCGTCCTGTTCCCCAAGCGCCTCGGCGTGCCCGACGAACTCGCGTCGATGGTCGAGGAACTGATCACCAACTCGTACATGAACGCCGAGGTGATCCGCGTCGACGGCGGCATCCGGATGCCACCGAAGTAGTCCGGCCACGATTCAACCGAGGAGTTCCCGCGTCGAACGGCGCGGGAACTCTTTGCTTTGTCCGAGCCCACGGAAGGCCGGAGGCCGCGTCGCCGTCCGGGGGAGGGGCGACGGCGGTGTTAGCGTGAGGCGATCGGCGAGAGTCGCACGCAGCGAGACGGTCACCAGCGGTCGGGAGGAAGCATGGCAGACGAGAAGAACGATCAGGTCCCCGATGTCGAGATCAACCCGGTCTTCGCCCGCGGCGGCGAGGCGACGGCCTATCCGGCCAACCGCATCCCCCAGGGCGAGAGCCTGCCGGAGACCGCCTACCAGGTCGTTCACGACCAGGCCATGCTGGACGGGAACGCGCGGCTGAACCTCGCCACCTTCGTCAGCACCTGGATGGATGTGCAGGCGAAGGACCTGTACGTCGAGGCCTTCGACAAGAACATGGTCGACAAGGACGAGTACCCGGCGACCGCGGCGGTGGAGACCCGCTGCGTGAAGATGATCGCGGCGATGTGGAATGCCGCGGATCCCGACGACACCGTCGGCACGTCGGCCATCGGCTCGTCGGAGGCGGCGATGCTCGGCGGCCTGGCGATGAAACGCAAGTGGCGCAACGCCCGCCAGGCGGCCGGCAAGCCGACCGACAAGCCGAACCTGGTGATGTCGAGCGCGGTGCAGGTCTGCTGGGAGAAGTTCTGCAACTACTTCGAGGTGGAGCCGCGGTTCGTCCCGATCAGCCACAAGCACAAGGTGCTCGACGGCCACGAGCTGGAGCGCTACGTCGACGAGAACACCATCGGCGTCGTCGCCATCATGGGCGTGACCTACACCGGCATGTACGAGCCGGTGAAGGAGATCTCCGCCAAGCTCGACGAGATCCAGAAGGACACCGGCCTGGACATCCCGATCCACGTCGACGCCGCTTCCGGCGGCTTTATCGCCCCCTTCTGTCAACCCGATCTGGAATGGGATTTCCGCGTCGAACGGGTCGTGTCGATCAACACCTCCGGCCACAAATACGGGCTGGTCTACCCGGGGTTGGGCTGGGTTGTGTGGCGCGACAAGCAGTCCTGCCCCGACGACCTGATCTTCTACGTCAGCTATCTCGGCGGTTCGGAGGCCACCTTGGCGCTGAATTTCTCGCGTCCCGGGGCGCAGGTGCTGCTGCAGTACTACTTGTTTCTGCGGCTCGGCGTCGACGGCTATACCCGCGTGCAGTCGAATTCCCGCGACGTCGCGATGTTCCTGGCCGGCGAGATCGGCAAGATGGAGCAGTTCGAGTTGTGGAACGACGGCTCGGACATCCCCGTGTTCGCGTGGTATCTCAAGCCGGGGGTCACGAAGAACTGGTCGCTCTACGACCTCGCGGACCGGCTGCGGCTGGCCGGCTGGCTGGTCCCGGCCTATCCGATGCCGAACGACCTGGCCGACCTCACCGTCCAGCGGATCGTCGTCCGCAACGGGCTGAGCCACGACCTGGCGACGCGGCTGCTCGAGGACGTCAAGAAGGCGGTCGCCTTCCTGGAGGATCTCGACGGCCCGATGCCGCGCGTCGCGCCGACCACGCCGCAGTTCACACACTGACGTCGGCGGGCGCCCAACCTACGCCGCGGCGATGTCGGTGACGACGACGGGCCGGTCGCGCACGCCGCGCATCCCCAGGGCCGCGGCGACGAGGCTCATCGTCGCCACGACGGCGACGAACCACGGGAAGATCGCGGCCGTACCGAATGTCGACGCCAAGGCGCCCGCGGTGATCGTCGGGACCGCCATCGCCAGGTATCCGAGCAGGTAGTAGGCGCTCATCACCCGCCCGCGCGCGTCGGCCGGGGTGACCTCGTTGAGGTGGCGCAGCGAACCGCCGAACACCAACCCGAAGGCCGCGCCCAGGGCGAAGGAGTCGGCGACGACGAAGACCGTGGACCCCAGGTGCAGCGCCCACACCGCGCATATGAGCGTGACGATCAGCCCGATGCTGCCGACGACCGCGGTCTTGCGCGGGTTGAACCGGGCGCTGAGCCGTTGCGACAGGGCTGAGGCGGCGGCCATCGCGGCGATGACCACACCGGCGAAGAGGATCGACCGATGGCCGGTGGCGTGCTCGGTCAGCGCCGGGTAGAGGCTGAGGAAGACGCCCAGCACCGACCAGGACGTGAAGATGCCGATCGCGGAGAAGGTGAAGTCGGCGCGGATCTGTGTCGGGACGGAAGGCGCGGCGATCCTGATCGGCTCACCGGTGCGCCCGATATGCGGTTCGACGAGGAGCAGCAGCGCCACCAGCATCAGCGAGACGATGATCGCCACGATGAGATACGGCAGCCGCAGCGGGTTGGGCGCCCACTGGGCGGCGGCCGCGGCGCCGATGATGGTGACGGCCATCCCGACGTTCAGCGCGACCCCGCTGCGCATGCCGTTGCGCGCGCCGTCGTCGGGCGCGACGTCGAGGAGGGCCGCACCGGAGACGACGGTGATCGCGCCGATCGCGGCGCCGTGCAGGAAGCGCGCGACGAGCAGCAGCCAATAGGTGTGCTCGTCGGCGACGAGGAACAGGACGAGGCCGACGAGGATGGACACCAGGGCGGCGACGAGGACGGGTTTGCGGCCGAGGGAATCGGAGATCGGTCCGACGGTCAGTGCCGCGATGAGCGCACCGATCGCGTAGACGGCGAAGATCATCGTGATCGTCAGCGGGCTCAGATGCCATTCCTGGGCGTAGCGCGGGTACAGCGGAGAGGGCAATCCGGAGCAACCGAGAGCCAGTGCGAGCAGGGAGAGCAGGAACGGGTACGCCCACCACTGCGGGTGGGTGGTGCGGTCGGTCCGGTCGGTTTCGGTGCGGACGGCGGTGCTCATCACGATCCTCGGGTATGTTTGACAATGATCGAACAGTGATGTCGAGACTAGCTCATTGTTCGACGCACATCAAACGATTATCGGAGTGTGAGACCGTGACGAACGCACAGATCGACGTGCCGGACACCGCCGTCGCCGATCTCCACGCGATCCTGAACGCGCTGGCCGACCCGGTGCGCCTGGAGATGGCCCGGCGATTGTTCAACGCCGACGAGCCGCAGGCCTGCGTCGACCTCTACGACACCGTCACCAAGGCGACCGCCAGCCACCACCTCAAGATCCTGCGGGAGGCCGGTGTCGTACAGCGCTTTCCCGACGGGCGATGCGCGCGGTACGCGCTGCGCACCGACGACGTCGACGCCGCCTACCCGGGTCTGCTGGCCTCAGTACTGACCGCCGCGAATCAGCGGTAGCGGCTACCCCCGTACGAAATCGGGCCCGACACCGTGACGGTGTCGGGCCCGATTCGGGTTGATACGACGATCAGAACGCGGCTTCGTCGAGTTCCATGATGTCGTTGTCGATGTTCTCCAGGATGGCCCGGGTCGACGTGAGCTGCGGGAGCATGTTCTTCGCGAAGAAGGTCGCGACGGCGACCTTGCCCTCGTAGAACGCCTTGTCCGCACCGTCGGCGCCGTTGTCCAGGGCGGCGAGGGCGACCTCGGCCTGGCGCAGCAGCAGCCAGCCGATCAGCAGGTCGCCGACCGACATCAGGAAGCGCACCGAGCCGGTGCCGACCTTGTACAGCTGCTTCGGGTCCTCCTGCGCCGACATGAGGAAGCCGGTGAGCGTGGCGGCCATGCCCTGCACGTCCTCCAGGGCGGTCTGCAGCAGCGCGCGCTCACCCTTGAGGCGACCGTCGACCGCGTCGGAGGAGATGAACTCCGAGACCTGCCCGGCGACGTGGCCGAGAGCCTGGCCCTTGTCGCGGATGATCTTGCGGAAGAAGAAGTCCTGCGCCTGGATGGCCGTGGTGCCCTCGTACAGCGAGTCGATCTTCGAGTCGCGGATGTACTGCTCCAGCGGGTAGTCCTGCAGGAAGCCCGAACCGCCCAGCGTCTGCAGCGACTCGGTCAGCTTCTCGTAGGCGCGCTCGGAGCCGACGCCCTTGACGATCGGCAGCAGCAGGTCGTTGACCTTGAACGCCATGTCCTTGTCGGCACCGGAGACGAGATTCGCGGTGACCTCGTCCTGGTGGGCGGCGGTGAACAGGTAGACCGCGCGCAGGCCCTCGGCGTAGGCCTTCTGCGTCATGAGCGAACGGCGCACGTCGGGGTGATGCGTGATGGTCACGCGCGGCGCGGCCTTGTCGGTCATCTGCGTCAGGTCGGCGCCCTGGACGCGCTGCTTGGCGTACTCGAGGGCGTTGAGGTAGCCGGTCGAGAGCGTCGAGATGGCCTTGGTGCCGACCATCATGCGGGCGTGCTCGATGACGTCGAACATCTGGGCGATGCCGTTGTGGACCTCGCCGACGAGCCAGCCCTTGGCCGGAACGCCGTGCTGGCCGAAGGTCAGCTCGCAGGTGGCCGAGGCCTTCAGGCCCATCTTGTGCTCGACGTTGGTGACGAAGACACCGTTGCGCTCGCCGAACTCCTGGGTCTCGAAGTCGAAGTGGACCTTCGGGACGTAGAACAGCGACAGGCCCTTGGTGCCGGGGCCGGCACCCTCGGGGCGGGCGAGAACGAGGTGGAAGACATTCTCGAACATGTCGTCGGAGTCGGCCGAGGTGATGAAGCGCTTCACGCCGTCGATGTGCCAGCTGCCGTCTTCCTGCTGGGTGGCCTTGGTGCGACCGGCGCCGACGTCGGAACCGGCGTCGGGCTCGGTGAGGACCATGGTGGCGCCCCAGCCGCGCTCGGCGATGATCTCGGCCCACTTCTTCTGCTCGTCGGTGCCGTTGTTGTAGAAGACCTGGGCGAAGGACGGGCCGGCCATGTACATAAAGGCGGCCGGCTGGGCGCCGAGGAGCAGCTCGGCGATGCCCCACTTGACGGCCGACGGGACCGGCACGCCGCCGAGCTCCTCGCGCAGGCCGCTGAACTGCCAGCCCGACTCCTGGAAGGTCGCGACGGCCTTCTTGAAGCCCTCGGGGATGGCGACGGTGTGGGTCTCCGGGTCGAAGACCGGCGGGTTGCGGTCGGTGTCGGCGAACGGCTCGGCGATCGGGCCTTCGGCCAGCGCCGCGACCTCGCGGAACATGTCGGCGACCGTCTCACGGTCGAGGTCGGCGAACTCGCCTTCGCCGAGAACCTTCTCGAGGCCGAGGACCTCGAAGATGTTGAACTGGAGGTCACGCAGGTTGGACTTGTAATGGCCCATGGTGGTGCATTCCTTTTTTCTCGGGCTGTGTCGGCCACGGCCCAGGGGACTGAGGGGGTGACGCGGAGAGCTATGTTACTCGCCGGTAACCATCTCAGAATACCCCTCGGTTCAAACCTGGACAACTGAGAGTTGTGTGACCTCAATCAATCGCCCCAGGAATCCCTCCAGTCACGCGTTTTCGCGGAGAAAGGCCAGGTCGTCGGGGATTCCGTCGGCGGGCGTCTCCAACACGACGGGGGCATCGGCGGCCTCGATCACGCCGACGAGGACGGTGGGGTCGATCTGTCCGGAGGCCAGATTCGCGTGGCGGTCGCGGCCGGAGTCGAACTCGTCGCGCGAGTTGTTCAAATGCACCAGGTCGATCCGGCCGGTGATCGCCCGGATCCGCTCGACCATGCCGACGAGGTCTTCGCCGCCGGCCCAGGCGTGACAGGTGTCCAGACAGAACCCGGCCTGCTCGAAATCGCCCACGGCCTCCCACAGCCGCTCGATCATCTCCAGGGTGCGCGCCATCGCGTGGTCGCCGCCCGCGGTGTTCTCGATGAGGATCGGCACGCCGAAGCCCCCCTTGTCGGCCTGGCGCTCGAACAACTTGCGCCAATTCTCGTAGCCGAGCGCCGCATCCTCCCCGTCGCGCAGGTGACCGCCGTGGACGACGAGGCCGAAGGCGCCCAACTCCGCGGCGGCGGCGGCCTGCTGCTCGACGGCTTTGCGCGAGGGCATCCGCAGGCGGTTGTTGAGGGAGGCGACGTTGATCTGGTAGCTGGAATGCACCACGACGTCGATCTCCGACGCGGCGATCGCCTCGGCGTCGGCGCGCTTCTCCGGCTTCTTCCACCCCTGGGGGTCGGTGACGAACATCTGGAAGAGGTCGATGCCGAGTTCCTCGGCGGTCTCGAGTGGACTCTCGTCTTCGCGCAGGTGGGCTCCGATTCGCATGGCTCTACGATAGGCGCCATGACCCTGGCGCGATCACTGCTCCTCTTCGCCGTCGCCGCCCTGCTCGAGATCGGCGGCGCCTGGATGGTGTGGCAGGGCCTGCGCGAACACCGCGGTTGGCTGTGGGTGGGGATCGGCGCGGTGGCGCTCGGCCTCTACGGCGCGGTGGCGGCGGCGCAACCGGACGCCAATTTCGGGCGGGTGTTGGCCGCCTACGGCGGCGTCTTCATCGTCGGGTCGCTGGCCTGGGGGATGATCGTCGACGGCTTCCGCCCCGATCGGTACGACCTCGTCGGTGCCGCCGTCTGCCTCGTCGGGGTCGTGGTCATTATGTGGCCGCGCTGAGTCTCCGCGCGCCGAGCATTCGCGTCACCCGCGCGATACGTCAGCTTCGCGTCGAACCGACGTCGTCGCCGACCTCGTACTCGGTCTCCACCGACATCGGCACCCCGGGGGCGATCAACAGGCTGCACGGCGTCGGACTGTCCGGGTAGAGGGTGAACCACTGGTGGTTGGTCCCGGCGCCGTAGACCGACTCTAGGACGCGCTGCAGGCGTGCCTCGCCCTCGCGATTCAAGATGTATTTGCTGCCGCCGTAGTGCAGGAACCGATTCGGCACGGCACCTCCCTATGTTTGTGACCTGGGTCACCAGGGTAGTGGAGATCGACCGTCAGATGCGACGAGTCCCGCACCTGGGGTGCGGGACTCGTCTGTGGGTCTGCCGGCTTGCCGGGTACGGCCCCGGTCAGCGGCGGAGGTTCACCCGCATGAGATAGACCTGGTAGCCGTGCCAGATGGAGTAGGTGAAGTACATCGTCGGGCCGTCGAGGGACCACGGATGGATGAACGGGGCGTAGCCGCCGAGCGGATCGCTCGCCGGCACGATGTTCTGCCCCGGCGTCCACGGGCCCTCCGGGCGCGGCGCGGTGCGCAGGACGGCGCCGTCGCGGGTCGCCAGGGAGACGTAGCGGCCGAGGTAGCGGTTGTAGGCCACCGACAGCTCGCCGGTGGGCGCGGACATGATCGGCGTCGCGGCCGTCGGGCTGCCCTTGTGCCAGTGGTTCACCGACCAGTACTCGTAGGCGCCGAGGTTCTCGATCTTCCCCTCCGGCACGCGGCCGAGGTAGACCGCGCCGTAACGGCCGCTCGGCGTGCCGTAGACGTAGACGTAGCCGCCGTCCTTCATCATCGCGACCTGCTGGAACTTGCGGTTGCCGCGGTAGTTCGGGCGGTACGCGACCACGCGCTTGAAGGTGCGGCCGTTGTTGCCGGAGACGGCCAGGGCGCCGTAGCGGGTCATCCAGCGACCCGCGTCGCCCCACACGTTGACGGCCTGGATGCCCATGTACTGCTTGCCGTTGACCGCGACGCCGCCGGTCGGGACGATCGTGATCTCGCGGCGGCTCGCCTTGACGACGCGCTTGGCGTATCCGGGCGGACCGGAGTGGCCGGTGAAGGTCATGCCGTTGGACAGATTGCGGTCACGGCTGCGCAGCAGCGCGTTGGAGCGGAGCTGGAACAGCTGTCCGCGCAGCAGCGACCAGCCGTCGAAGGACTGCGTGTCGCCGAAGGCGGCCAGCACCTCGCCCTTGCCGTTGTCCCACAGGATGCCGAGGTCGGTGCCGATGATGTCGTATTTGCCGACGGTGTCGTTGATCGCGCCGGGGCCGGTCAGGCGGGCGACGATGGTCCCGCGACCGTTGACGACGGCGTTGGCGTCGGTGGCATTGACGGCCGACGCCAAGCCGGCCGCCGTGGCGGCGGCAACGGTCAGGGCTACGGCTTTGGCGCGGCTGGAACGGAAAAGCATGTGTCGCAGGTTACCAGCCGACGTTGCCGAATCGTTATTCGAGACGGAGCCGTAACCAGCTTCACTCCGGTTGGAAACGTTCCCCGGCCGTCACATTGGTGGCGTTTATTTCGGCGGCGGAGTTGTTGACGGCGGTCGCTACGCCGGTGCCGATGGCCCCGGCTTCGTCGTAGATGGTCGTGGTGCTGACCGAGATCCCGTCGTCCTCGGAGTGGAATTGCGCCTGGACGCCGACGCGGCGCCCGATCGGGAGGCGCGAGAGGGCGACGGTGAGATCGCAGTTGATCAGGGCGATGCCGGTGGTGCCCCAATTGCCGACGGCGCTGGTCGATTCGGCTGCCGTCACGGCGAGTACGAACGGCGACGGCTCCTCGCCGGGCACGACGGGCAGCGTCTGCGCCCAGTTGCGTTTGCGCCCCGGACCCTGCATGGCGCTGAAGTCGTGGGTCCACGCCACGGTGTCGACGGGGGTCCCGTCGGCGGTGGTCGTCGCATCGGCGGCGAAGAAGGGGTAGTAGTCGTCGGCGGCGGCCGGTGGCGGGTCGAAGGTCGACGGCGGGGTCCAGCGCTCGCCGTGTGGATTCGCCGACTCCTTGAGGAACACCGTCGTCGACCGGGCGACGCAGACCGGATCGTCGTCGTCCCGATGCTGCAGGATGTCGACCTGGACGACGCGGACCCGGCCGCCGTCGCGCACGATCGTCGCCTCGGTCGTCGTGGGTATCGAGCGGGCCGCGCGAAACATGTCGACGGTGAATCGAGCAGGCCGGAAGCCGTCGCGCGCCCCGGCCGACTCGGCGGCGCGGGCGCCCAGTGCGCAGACCGCCGGGCCGTGCAGGGTTCCCTTGGCCCACAAGCTCATCGAGTAGCGAGTGGCGTGCAGACGGCCGTCGGATTCGGTGAAGAAGCTCGGATTAGCCATTGTTCCTTGTTACACCCACGGCGGGGAGCGGTAAGGGCGTTGGGGGTATGTGCCAAATCGTTGCGGAGTAAACGGAGTTCGCCCAGACAACGGCGCGTTCTTGGGTTAATCTCAGGCCATGACAATTGCTGATATCGAACGCCAGATCCCGGAAACTGCTGTCGGTGCAGTCCGGGGGACCATTGTTTTCTCTGCGATCGTCGGCATCGCCGTCGGCATCGCGTGCCTGGTGTGGCCGAGTGCGACCATCAACGTGCTCGGAATCCTGCTCGGAATCGCCCTGCTCGCGGCAGGTCTCTTCCGTCTCTACCAGGCGTTCGCCGCGACCTTCCTCTCCGGCGGCATGCGCTTCGCGCTGGGCCTGATCGGTCTGATGATCCTGTGGGCCGGCATCGTCGTCCTGTGGCACCCGCACATGGATGCCTGGGATGAGAACTACCGCGCATGGTTCCTCGCCGTGTTCATCGGCATCGGCTGGATCTTCCAGGGCATCGGCGACCTGTTCGGCGCCACCACCGGGTCGCGTCACACCTCGGTGTGGCTGGCCATCTTCTCGGGCGTCGTCGCCATCGCCGCCGGCATCATCATGATCGTCTGGCCGGCGCTGGCTCTCTCCACCTTCGTGTGGGTCGCGGGCATCCTGCTGATCATCGTGAGCGTCGTCTCGCTGCTCACGCTGCCGAAGAAGGTCTAATCCGGCGGTGCCGCTCGTCGGCGCCCCACGAACAACTACGAGGCCGACGCCAATCCGTCCACTGTCAGCGACGGGTTGGCGTCGGTCTTTTCGTCGCTCAACTCGCGCACCGTCGAGATCAGGTCGGGGCCGTGGCGCAGCGATGAGGTCAAAGCGGCGACGTCGACGTCGCGCAGGTGGGCGGCGGGGGCGCCGAGGAGTCGCCGGGCCGTGATCGGGTCGGAGTCCCACAGGGCGTCGGCCGTCTGCAAATAGATCGCCACCGCTCCCGGGTAGTCGCTCAGATTCAGTAACGACCACGCCCAGCGCTTGGCGACGTCGACCGTGTCGGTCTCGGCGCGACCGTGGGTGCGGACGTACTTCCCGTGCAGTTCCGTGCACAGCCCGGCGCATTCCAGCCAACGGCTCAGCTCGTAGGAGCAGCGCACGCATCCGTGCAGGTTCAGCAGGTACCGCGGGGAGTACGGCCCCTCGCGGCGGGCGCGGATCTCGGCCAACACCGAGTACTCCGCGAGGGCGGAGGTGAAATCGCCGTCGGCATACAGGGCCGTTGCCTCGGCCTCCATCTCGTCGAGCATGTCTCCAGTGTGGCCCATGCCGATGTGATCTGGGTCATATGCGCCACAATGGTTGGGTGAGTCGGAACCGTCTGCAGATGTTCGCATGGCTGTCGATCGTCACGGCTCTCGCAACCATTGCCCTCAAGGTGGGCGCGTGGTGGCTCACCGGGTCGGTCGGGCTCCTGTCGGATGCCGCCGAATCGGTCGTCAACCTGGTGGCCGCCGTCGTGGCCCTCTTCGCGCTACGTGTCGCGGCCCGTCCGGCCGACGACGACCACAACTTCGGTCACGCCAAGGCGGAGTACTTCTCCGCCGGTGTCGAAGGGGCGATGATCTTCGTCGCCGCGGTGGTCATCATCTATGCGGCGGTCGAGCGGATCATCCATCCCCGCGACCTGGAATCGCTCGGGCTGGGTGTCGGGATCTCGGTGCTCGCCTCCGTGTTGAACGGCGTGGTCGCCGTCGTGCTGTTGCGCGCGGGCCGCCGGTACCGGTCGATCACCCTGACCGCCGACGGCAGGCATTTGATGACCGACGTCGTCACCACCGCCGGCGTCGTCGCGGGCATCATCCTCGTCGGCATCACCCATTGGTATTGGCTCGACCCGATCATCGCCATCGCCGTCGCGATCAACATCCTGTTCGTCGGATACCGGCTGATCAAGGAGTCCACCTCCGGGCTGATGGACATCGCGATGCCCGACGAGGAGGTCGGGTCGATCGGACGAGTGCTCGACGGCTTCCGTTCGCCGGAGGTCGAGTTCCACGACGTGCGCACCCGCGTCGGCGGACATCTCCGTTTCCTCCAGTTGCACATGCTGGTGCCGGGGGAGTGGTCGGTGCAGCGCGGCCACGACCTGGTGGAGGACGTCGAGGAACGCCTGCGCGAGGCGGTCGACGACCTGATCATCACCGTGCATCTCGAGCCGATCGAAGACCCCCGCTCGTACGAGTCCTGGCGTCGCTGACCCGCCGACTGGGCACCCCAACCCCGTCGACTGGGCACCCCAACCCCGTCGAGTGGGCACCCAAACCTCGTCGACTGGGCACCTCAATCCCGTCGACTGGGCACCTGACGCGCGACTACTGATTCGAGATCGACTTCAGAAGCTCGGTTATCGCGCTGTCGATCTTGTCGTGGTCGGCTCCGTGCGCGATCAGCGTCGAAGCCGCCTGTTCGTCGTCGAAAAGGGCGAGCAGGAGGTGCTCGGTGCCGACGTAGTTGTGGCCGTTCTCGAGTGCGATGGCGAGGGTCTTCTCGAGGACCGTCTTGGATTCGTCGGAGTAGGGGATCATCGTGCGCGCGTCGGCCGACAGTGTGGTCTCGACCGGGCTGGGGTCGCCGAGGGTCGTGCGCAGTCCGTCGACGTCGGCCCCCGTCTGTCGGAGGGCGACGACGGCGAGCGATTGATCGTCGGGGAGCAGGTGTCGGGCCAGGAGCGACGGGGTGATGCTCTCGGCCTGCGCGCGCACCGCGTCGTCGTGGGCGTGCACGAGCACGTTGCGGGCGCGCGGGGTGAAACGTGCGAACGGATCGCCGTCGGTGGGCTTCGGGGTGAACCTTTTCTGCGCGGCCTGCTTCGTCACGCCCATGCTCGCTCCGATCGCGCTCCACGGCTGTCCGGCACGTCTGGCCTGATCGACGAAGTGGCCGATCAACGAGTCGCCGACGTCGCCGAGGTGCTCGGAAACGGTCATCGCCGTCGAAAGCTGGGTCAGCGGATCGTCGGACGCGGTACGCACCGCGCTGATGAGGTCGTCGAGTCGGACGTTGGACAAGGACGCTGGATTTTCGCTCATGCGTCAACTCTAGGTTGACGGCAAAGAATCGTCAACTGGCGGTTGACGACGGTGCCCAGTCGGCAGGCTTGAGGTGCCCAGTCGACGAGGTTGGGGTGCCCAGTCGGCGGACTCGAGGCGCCCAGTCGGCGGGGTTGGGGTGCCCAGGTCTCGATACAACCGCTCCTTCGTCGCGGTCACTCGACCCGGCGCTCAGCGGGGTTGGGGTGCCCAGTCGGCGGTCGGGCTAGGCTGGGTCGGTGATCGGGTTCATCGCGCGCCGCATCGCCACGTGGGCCGTGCTGGTGTTCGTCGCGGTCAACCTCACGTACTTCGTCGCCACCGCCTTCCTGGACCCGCGGTCGAACTATGCGGCGCGCAAGCCGCCGCTGCCGCCCGAGGTCGTCGACGCCCAACTGAGCAGCTACAACCTCAACGACAAGACGCCGCTGCTGGACCGCTGGTGGACCTGGCTGACCGGGATCCTCTGCCACTGGAACTGGGGGTCGAGTCCGTCCGGCGTCAGCGTCAACGGCGAGATCGCCTATCGCGCAGGGGTTTCCGCGCAGCTCGTCTTCGGCGCGACAGTGCTTTCGACGGTGATCGGCGTCGGCCTCGGCGTGTACACCGCCATGCGCCAATACCAAGCGGCCGACCGCTTCTTCCAAGCCGTCTCGGTGTTCCTGATCAACATCCCCGTCGCGGTCATCGGACTCGCCGTCGTGCTCATCGGCATCACCGTGAACCAGAAGACCGGTCACTCGGTGGTGCTGGTCTCCGGCGCGCGCAGCATCGACGTCACCGGATTCTGGTCGACCCTGCTCGACCGCGCCAAACATCTCGTCCTCCCGACGATCACGCTCGTCGTCGCGCAGTACGCCGGGCTGCACTTCCTGCAGCGCTCACTCCTGCTCGACACCATCGACGCCGACTATGTGCGGACCGCGCGCGCCAAGGGTTTGACCCGCGGGCAGGCCGTGCGCAAGCACGCGCTGCGCACCGCGATCATCCCGGTCGCCGTCGGCGTCGCCTTCGCCATCCCGGCGATCTTCACCGGCGCGGTGATCACCGAGACGATCTTCGGCTGGGAGGGGATGGGCCGCTACTTCGTCACGTCGATCGGCAACAACGATATCCACGGCGCCGTCGCGGTGGCCGCGTTCGGGGCCCTGGCGACCGCGATCGGCGCGATCCTCGCCGACGTCGCCGTCGTGCTGCTCGACCCGCGAGTCAGGAGTCAGCGTTGAGATCATTGATGTGGCAGCGGTTCATCCGCCGACGCTCCGCCGTCGTCGGGCTGATCCTGTTCGGGCTGCTGGTCGCCTTCGCGGTGCTCGGCGGCGTGGCGACCCGCTATTCCTACACCGACACCGACTTCCTCGCGATCGGCTTCCCGCCCGGCCGCGGCCACTGGTTCGGCACCAATGACGCGGGCAACGACCTCTACGCCCAGGTGGTGCATGGTCTGCAGCGCTCGCTGATCATCGCGCTCGCCGTCGCCTTCGGCACGACGTTGATCGCGGCGGTCGCCGGATCACTCGCCGCCTTCTTTGGGGGCTGGGTGGAGAAGGTGACGCTCGGCGTCGTCTACCTGTTGCTCGTCGTGCCCAGCTTCCTCATCCTGGCGATGACGGCGAACAAGACCGGCGGCGACTGGCGCTGGATCATCGTGGCGCTCATCGTCTTCGGCTGGATGATGCTCGCCCGCGTCGTGCACTCGATGGCCGTCTCCTTGCGGGAACGCGAATTCGTCGTCGCCGCGCGGTACATGGGTGAGCGGCCGTGGCGGATCATCGCCCGCCACATCATCCCGAACCTGTCATCGCTGCTGGTCATCAATTTCGCGCTCGCCGTCGTCGGCACGGTGCTCACCGAGACCGGGCTCTCCTTCCTCGGGTTGGGCGTGAAGATCCCCGACGTCTCGCTCGGCTCGCTGTTGCAGTCGGGCGTCGGGACGATCGTCGCGTCGCCGTGGCTGTTCTACTTCCCGGCCGGCGTGCTGACCCTGCTGACCGTGTCGATGACACTGATGGCCGACGGTCTGCGCGACGCCCTGGACCCCAATGCCGCCAACCCGACCGTCACCGAACCGGTCGAGGTCGGCGGCGCCGAGGCGGGAGGCGGACGATGAGCGAACCGTTGTTGCGGGTCGACGATCTGCGCGTCGCCTTCGGCTCCGAGACCGGTCGCGTCGACGCGGTGCGCGGCCTGGGCTACACCGTCGAGCGCGGCCGCACGTTGGCGATCGTCGGGGAATCGGGATCGGGGAAGTCGGCGTCGGCGCTGGCCGTGATGGGACTGCTGCCCGACGCGGCGCGGGTCACCGGATCGGTGAAACTGAACGGCCGCGAACTGATCGGCCTCGACGACGACGAGCTCTCCGACATCCGCGGCAACGAGATCGCGATGATCTTCCAGGACCCGCTCTCGTCGTTGACGCCGGTGTTCACCGTCGGGGCGCAGATCGTCGAGGCCTTGCAGGTCCACCGCTCGATGAGCGCTGCCGCCGCGCGCGCCCGCGCCGTCGAACTGCTCGACGCGGTCGGGATTCCAGATCCGGCGACCCGCGCACAGTCCTACCCGCACCAGCTCTCCGGCGGGCAGCGCCAGCGCGTCATGATCGCGATGGCGATCGCCAACGAACCCGACCTGATCATCGCCGACGAGCCGACCACCGCCCTCGACGTCACCGTCGCCGGGCAGGTGCTCGCCCTGCTCAGCACGCTGCAGCGCGAGACCGACGCCGGACTGGTCCTCATCACGCACGATTTCGGTGTCGTCGCGCGCGTCGCCGACGACGTCATCGTCATGCACGACGGGCAGGCGGTCGAGCAGGCCCCGGTCCTCGAGGTCTTCGACGCGCCCTGCGACCCGTACACCGTGCGACTCCTCGACGCCGTGCCGCGCATCGACGGACCGGTGCGTGAGTCTCGATACACCGACTCGGGGTCTCGATACACCGACTCGGCTAGCGCCTCGTCGGCACTCGACCACCGTGCTTCGTCGGCACTCGACCGTCCTGCTTCGTCGGCACTCGACCACCCAGCTTCGTCGGCACTCGACCACCGTGGCTCGGCGCACCCGGTGCTGTCGGTCCAGAACCTGACCAAGACCTTCGCCGTCACGTCGCGGTTCCTGCGTCGACGGACCGGCGAGGTGCAGGCCGTCAAGGACGTGTCCTTCGACGTCGCGGCGGGCGAGACACTGGCAATCGTCGGCGAATCCGGCAGCGGCAAGTCGACGACGCTGCACGAGATCATGAGCTTTTCCCAACTGCCCGGCGTCGTGCGGCTCGCGAACGCCGACGGGGACCTCGTCGATCCGTCGGCGCTGCGCGGGCGGGCCGCACGCGCGCTGCGCCAGCAGATCTCGATGGTGTTCCAGGACCCGGCCGGCGCGCTCGACCCGCGGTTGACCGCGCGCGACGTCGTGGCAGAGCCGGTGCGCGTCGCCGGCCAATCGCGCGACGAGGCCTACGCGCGCGTCGCGGAACTGATGACGCAGGTCGGCCTCGACCCCGGCGACGGTCAGCGCTTCCCCCGGGCCTTCTCCGGCGGGCAGCGCCAGCGGCTTGCGATCGCACGGGCGCTGGCCACGTCGCCGGCGGTCATCGCGCTCGACGAGCCGCTCTCCGCCCTCGACGTCTCCATCCAGGCCGACGTCTTGGCGCTGCTCGTCGACATCCAGGAGAAGACGGGGGTCGCCTACGTGATCGTCGCCCACGACCTCGCCGTCGTCCGTGCCGTCGCCCATCGCGTCGCGGTGATGAAATCCGGGGAGATCGTCGAAATCGGTTCCACCGCAGACATTTTCGACCATCCGCAGCATCCGTACACGCGCGAGTTGATCGCGGCGGTGCCGCCGCTGGATCCGCGTCGGGCCCGAATCGGGGCGCCGGCATGAGGGCCCCGACGGCGCCGCGGCGTCTCCTGCGCACCGTCGTCGCGCTGGCCGTCGTCGTCGCGACGGCCGGTGCGTGCGGTGTCGACCTCTCGGCGGGTAGCAATTTCGAACCGGGCCAGGCACAGATCAATCCGCAGCCGCGCGAGAAGCTGCGCCAGGGCGGCACCCTGACGACGGCCACCACCGAGGTGACCCCGCAGTGGAATGCCTTCCAGGCCGACAGCACGATCTACACGCTCTCGATGTGGCGCTGGTACAACCCGAATCTGGCCTACTTCTCGCCCGACGGGCGCTACTCCTTCAACCGCGACTACCTGACCGATGTGCGCAAGCAGGTCGTCGACGGGCAGACCGTCGTCACCTACACGATCAACCCGCGGGCGACCTACAACGACGGAACACCCATCGACTGGCGGGCATTCGAGAACACGTGGCGGCTCAACAGCGGTGTCGATCCGCACATCGCCGCCAACAGCACCGACGGCTACGACCAGATCCAGTCGGTAACGCGCGGGGTCGACGACAAGCAGGCCGTGGTGCGGTTCCGCGGGATCTGGGCCTGGCCGGACGGGCTCTTCAACACCCTGCAGCATCCCAAGATCGTCACCGCCGACGACTTCAACCGCTCCTACCTGCAGAACCCCCACCCGGAATTGGGCGCCGGGCCGTACACCATCGATTCCTACGACCGGAACGCCGGGATCGTCGTGTTCAAGCGCAACCCCAAGTGGTGGGGCAAGCCGGGCAAGCTCGATCGGCGGATCTTCCGGCAGATGGAGCCGCAGGCGTCGATCAACGCCTTCCGCAACGGCGAACTCGACGCGACCGGGGTCGGTAGCAAGGACTTCCGGGCCCAGGTGGTCACGATGTCGGGGATCGATGTCCGGGTGTCGGCGACCCCGGCGAACTCGCTGCTCGTGCTCAACCTGGCCACCCCCGCGCTGCGCGACGTCCGGGTGCGCGAGGCGGTGTTCCGCGGCCTCGACCGTGCGACGTTGGCACGCATCCGCTTCACCGGGCTCGGGTACACGGAGGATCTGCCCGGATCGCTGCTGATCTATCCCTTCCAACCCGGGTACCGCGACAACCTCGGCGAGACCGGTCGATACGACCAGGAGCGCGCACGGACCCTCCTCGACGAGGCGGGCTGGCGGGCCGACTCGTCGGGAGTGCGACGCCGCGACGGACAGCAGTTGACGCTGTCCCTGCCGATCCTCGGCGACGACGCGACGACGACGAATCTGGCGCGCGCCATGCAGGCCATGCTCCGTCAGATCGGGGTGACGGTGACGATCGGCGTCCGACCCACCTCCGATTTCTCCAAAGTGATCGTCGGCAGGGAATTCGACCTGTTCATGATGGGATTCAGCGCGACGGATCCCTTCGGCATGGCCTACCTGTGCCAGATGTGGTGCGCGAATTCGCAACTGAACCGGTCCGGCGCCGGCACGCCGGAGATCGACGCACAGATCCGCCGCGTGCAGCAGGTCGCCGATCCGATGGAGCAGATCCGGGCCGGGAACGACGTGGAGGAGCAGGCCTTCCGGCAGTACTCCAACCTGCCGCTGTTCAACGGGCCGACGATGGTCGCGGTCAAGCACGGGTTGGCCAACTACGGCGCCGGGATGTTCTACGTCGGACCGGTCGAAGACATCGGCTGGGAGAAGTAGCGACAGTCCCCCTGAGCAGCCGCTCCGCGCATCTGGGACATATGTCCGGAAAGTCCTCGTTAGGGCGTCGGGAGGGATGTCGCGGACCTATCATTTTTCCATGCATGCGGACTGGCCGATCGTCGAGCGCACCGGCGAATTCGAGGTGATTCGCGACGCGTTGCAGGGCGAATCGGGCGGCTGCGGAGTGATCCTGACCGGAGAGTCCGGCGTCGGCAAGACGACACTGGCCCGCTTGGTCACGGCCGAACTCGGCGGCGCGCGCTGGGTCGCGGGCACCGAGTCGGCGCGCGGTATCCCGCTCGGCGTCTTCGCCCACCTCGTCGGCCCGTCGGCCAGTAGCGACCCGGTCGCCTATCTGTCCGCGGCGCGGCAGTCGCTGCTCGCCGAGGGCAGCACGATCATCGGCGTCGACGACGCCCATCTGCTCGACGAGCTCTCGGCGACGCTGCTGCACCAACTCGCGATCGACCGCGCGGTACACATCGTCGCGACCGTCCGCAGCGGGGAGGCGGTCCCCGACGCGGTGACATCGCTGTGGAAGGACCGGCATCTGCTGCGGCTCACCGTCGACCCGTTCAGCAAACAACAGAGCGTCGAGCTGGTGGAGTCGGTGTTGGGCGGGCGCCTCGAGGGGCTGTCCGCCGATCTCATGTGGGATGCGTCGGGCGGCAACGCCCTGTTCCTGCGCCACCTCGTCGACGGAGCGCTGGAGGCCGGCACGCTGCGCGAGTCGAACGGCGTCTGGCAGCTGCGCGGGCGTACCGCGATCACCTCCGAGCTGGCGTCGCTGCTGGAGGGGAGGATCGACCGTCTCGACACCGACGTGCTCACCGTCCTGCAGTACCTCAGTCTCTGCGAGCCGGCCGCGCTGGACGTTCTGGTCGAATTGGTCGGCGAATCGGCGGTGGAACGCGCCGAGGTGCTGGAACTGGTCCGGATCGTGCGGGAAGGGGCGGTGCTGCGGGTGCACTTCACCCACCCGCTGTTCGGCGAGGTGATCCGCCGCAAGATGGGCTCCCTTACGGCCCGTCGGCTGCGCGGCAAGCTCGTCTCGGTGCTACAGGCGCAGAACTCCGGGACGGCGGCTGACCGAATCCTCATCGCCGATCTCGGCCTCGACAGCGACGTCACGATCCCCAGCGGCGATCTCGCCGTCGCGGCGAACGAGGCGCTCACCCTGGCGAATATCCCGATGGCACAGCGGTTCGCCCAGGCCGCCGTCGACGCGGGCGGCGGATTGGCGGCGACCGAGCCGCTGGCGCGCGCGTTGATGTGGCAGGGCCGGGCCGACGAGGCGGAGAAGGCACTCGCCGGTTTCGATCCGGACCGGTTCGACGAGGTCGAACTGGTCCGCTGGGGATTGCTGCGCATCGGCAACCTGTTCTGGGCGGTCGGCGACGCCGAGAGTGCCCAGGCGGTGTTGGACTTGGTCGCCGAACGCGTCAAAGAGCCCGCGCTGGCCCTCATCGTCACCGGCGTCTCGTCGGCGATCGCACTGTTCACCAACCGTCTCGACGAGGCGATAGCGCTGTCCGACGAGGTGATGGGCTCCCCGCTCGCGTCGCCGTGGGCGGTGGAATGGGCGGTATTCGGCGGGAGCTTGTCGCGCGCCCTGTCCGGACGCGGCGACGAGGTCGCCGCACTCGCGGAGAAGGCCCGCGAAGCGGAACGGGTCACCGACGGACTGCTGCGCTTCCCCGCGGGTTTCGGCGAGATCCTGGCGCTGGTGTTGCCCGGACATCTCGACGACGCGGAGAAGGCCGCGCAGAACTACCTCGACTTCTCCTCGGCCGGGCACTACCTGGGGTGGGCGCTGTCCGGCATCCACGCGGCGGAGGTCACCGTGATGCGCGGCGACCTGCAGAGCGCCGTCACCCGACTCGAGCAGACACTGGCCGCCCTCGGCGAGGAGGGTGCGGCGGCGTCGTGGAGCTATCCGGCCTTCATTCTGCAGGTCATGGCGCTGTCCGGATTGGGGCTGAGCGACGCCGCCGAGGGAGCGCTCGCCGTTGCGCGCGACCGATTCGACGGCCACGTCGCCGTGTTCGGGCCGAGCTTGGACGTCGCGGTCGCGTGGCAGGCCGCCGGGGCCGGCATGTTCAACCGGGCCGCCGAACTCGCCGTGGCGGCGGCCGGCAATGCCGCGGACAGCGGCCAATTCGCCATCGAGGGGGAGGCCTGGCATCTGGCCGCGCGGTTCGGCAACCCGGTGGGTGCCGACCGCCTCGCCGAACTCACCGAGGTGCTCGACGGTCCGCTGATCGACGCCTACGCGAAGCATGCCCGCGCGTTGGCCGACTCAGACGCCGCCGGCCTCGACGCCTCCTCCGACGAGCTGTACCGGCTCGGTTTCACCCTGGCCGCGGCCGACGCCTCGGCCCAGGCGAGCATCCGTCACGCCGAGGCGGGTGCCCGGTCCGCCTCGGTCGCCGCCGCCTCGTTGGCCAACCGGCTGGCCGCGCAGTGCGGTGGCGCGCGCACCCCCGCCTTGGTGGAGGCCGCGCAACCGTTGCCGCTCACCGCGCGCGAGCGGGAGATCGCGAACCTCGTCGCGGCCGGGCTCTCGAACAAGGAGATCGCCGAGCGCCTCTTCGTCTCCGTGCGCACCGTCGAAGGCCACGTCTACCGGGCGTGCACCAAACTCGACGTGGCCGACCGCGCCGAGATCGCCGCGCTCATCCGCGGCGGGCACTGAGCCGTTCGTCGAGCCAATCGAACATGACCTCATCGGTCAGGGCCCGCGCCATCGGCTGGCAATGCCAGCTTGCCCCGTCGGCCGCGGTGAAGCGTGCGACGGTGGCGACACCCGGCGGGCACATCGTTGCCAGGGCGTCGGATTGGCCGGGCCAGAACTGCTCGTCGTCGGGATCGGTGATGAGCAGCGGCGTGCTGATCCGCGCGGCCGTGGCGTCGTCGACGGCGTACTGCCCGACGGTTTGGAGCGTGTCGTAGTAGCCCGCCTCGGGGTCGGCGGGGAGGTACGGTCGCGCGCGGAAGTCCCAGAGTCGACGGGTCTGCGGCGACATCCGCAACCCGGCGCCCAACTCCGCGTCGAACGCCTTGCTTTTCCCGTCCGCGAACAGTTCCCGCAGATGTTTCGGCAGATTCCGCAGCCACGAGGCGCGGACGTCGACGACGCCCGGGTCGGCGATCGCCGCAACGTAGCGATGCTCGAAGGCGAGCGATCGCGGCACCCAATACCCGGCCTGGCTGATGCCGTAGAGCGCGAGCCGATCGGCGTCGACGCCGGGCAGCGTCAGCACGTGATCGGTGACCGGGGTGAGGACCTTCTCCCAGTCCGGCCGGAACCCGACACCTCGTTCGAACAGCATCGACTGCTGGCCCGGCCCGTCGAAGAGCACCACCCCGTATCCGCGCGCGAGTGCGCCGTGCGCGGCGGCCGACCACAACGCGGACACGGAACCGTCGCTGCCGTTGACCACGACGAGGGTCGGGCCGGTCTCGGGGCCCGTCTGCGGGCGCAGATGCCAGCCGGGCAGCGTCGCCTGTTCGTAGGGGATCTGGAGTCGGCGGGCCGTGAACGGGCCGTGGTCGACGAATCCCTCCCAGGCCGCGCGGTGTTCGGAGAAGATCGGGAGCCGATCGCCCTCGTCGGCCAGCCCGTCGAGTCCGTCGAATGCCTGCGAGAGATAGTTCGCCGCGCGCAGGTAGGCCGATCCGGCGCTGATCCGGTGCCCCGCGGCGGCGCTGGCGTCGGCCTGGGCGACGAGGCGGCGGCCCAGGGCCAGCCACGCGTCCGACCACTGCCGGTCGTGGTCGTCGCGGCACCCGGCGATCGTCGCGAGGACCTCGCCGGCGTCGGCTCCACCCGACGAGCAGTAGCCCAGCAGGAGCCGCACGGCGAAGTCGCGTCCTTCGTCGGCGTAGAACCCGTCGGTGAAGACGGTATGACTGGGGTGGCGGCGCTTCATCCACCGACCGTAGCCCGGTGTCAGGCGTGCGCGTGCGGCATCGCCCAACGGGGCAGCGGGTCGGGGAAGTCGACCCAGGCGCGCGGCCCCGCGGCCAACTCCTCGTCGGTGAGCAGGGCCGCCGAGAGCAGCCGCTGCGGTGCGGTCTTGTCCAGGTGCACGCCGATGAACACGAGTTCCTGGCCCGGCTTCTCGTCGGTGCCGGTCCACGGCCCGGCACCCTCGATGAAGAGGTTCGGGCCCGCCTGCGACCAGATCGCGGCCATCTCGCAGCGGCTGGCGATCCAGCAGAACCCCTTGCTGCGCACGATGCCGTGCAGGGCCTCGATGGCCTGGGCGAGACGTGCCGGGTGGAACGGGCGGTCGGAGCGGAAGACGACGCTGCCGATGCCGTATTCCTCGGTCTCCGGGGTGTGCCCGCCGGCCATCTCCTCGGCCCATCCGGACAGTTGGCGGGCGGCGTTGACGTCGTAGAGACCGGTGCCCAGCAGCTTCTCGACGTCGACATTGCCCTTGACCACGCGGATCAATTCCGCGTGCGGGTTGAGCCGACGGATGGCCGCCTCGGTGGCGCCGGCGGCTGTCTCGCTGGCCAGGTCCGTCTTGGTGAGCAGGATGGACGTCGGCGAACTCGACCTGGTCGACGAGGAGATCGGAGATGCTGCGCGAATCGCCGGCGGCGGCTTGCAGGTCGCGCTCGGCGAGTTGTTCACCGCGCGACAGTTCGGGCAGGAAGGTCGACGCGTCGACGACGGTGACCATGGTGTCGAGTCGGGTCACCGAGGAGAGCGAGAAGCCGTCCTCGAACTCCCAGTCGAAGGTCGCGGCGACCGGCATCGGCTCGGAGATCCCGGTGGACTCGATGACGATGTAGTCGAAGCGCCCCTCCCGGGCCAGCTTCACGACGGACTCGATCAGGTCCTCCCGCAGGGTGCAACAGATGCATCCGTTGGTGAGCTCGACGAGCTTCTCCTCGGTCCGGTCGAGATGGGCCTCGCCTTCGGCCACGAGTTTGGCGTCGATGTTCACCTCGCTCATGTCGTTGACGATCACCGCGACGCGCAGGCCGCCGCGGTTGGCGAGGAGGTGGTTGAGGACGGTCGTCTTGCCCGCGCCGAGGAAGCCGGACAGGACGGTGACGGGAATGCGCTTGGTATCGGGGGCTGTCATTGCTTAATGATAACCATTATCAATAAGGATGTGCGAGCCGACCCCCTCTTGGTGACCTACGATCACGAGGGAAGAGGGGTGCGAGGCGTTGTCGAGGAATACACCTGAGCGGGTCGACGCGGGCGGCCGGCATCGTCGGCATGCCTCGCCGCAGCCGCGCCCCGGCACGCGCGGCCCGGTGATCCTCGTGCTCCTCCTCGCCGTGGCCCTGCTCGTCGCACTGCCCTTCAACGCCCGTCTCAACGCCGATCAGAAGGTGGCGACTGCCGGCACGGTATTCGCCGGCGTCTTTTTGCAGGCGGTCCCCTTCCTCGTGCTGGGCACGCTGGTCAGCGGCGCGATAGCGACCTGGGTGACCCCGTCGATGGTGGCGCGCGTGCTGCCCCGCAACACCGCCGCGGCGATCGGGGTCGGCGGCGTCGCGGGTGCCCTGCTGCCCGGCTGCGAATGCGCGTCGGTCCCGATCTCGGCGCGGATGATGGATCGCGGGGTACCCCAGGCCGCCGCCTTGGCCTTCCTGCTCTCGGCACCCGCCATCAACCCCGTCGTGCTGATCTCCACCGCGGTCGCCTTCCCCGGTGAGCCGCGGATGGTGCTGGCCCGCTTCACCGCCTCGCTGCTGACCGCGCTGGTGATGGGCGGTCTGTGGGCACGATTCGGCGACCCGTCGATCATCGTCCGCCGGGCGATCGCCCACGACGAGGTACACGGCTCCCCGCGCGGTTGGTCCGGCTTCGCCGAGGCGATGCGCCACGACTTCCTGGAGTCGGCCGGCTATCTCGCGATGGGCGCACTCGCCGTCGCCCTGATGCACGTGTTGGTCCCGGCGTGGATGTTCGAGCGACTCTCCGGGCAGATCCTCCTGGGGATCCTGCTGATGGCGGCGCTGGCCGTGATCCTCGCCGTGTGCTCGGAGGCCGACGCCTTCGTCGCCGCCAGCCTCTCGATGCTGCCGCTGGTGCCGCGGCTGGTGTTCCTGGTCGTCGGGCCCGTCGTCGACCTCAAACTCATCGCCATGCAGACCGGTGCCTTCGGTGCCCGGTTCGCCACCCGCTTCTCCACCGCGACGCTCGCGGTGGCCGTCGTCGTCGCCACGGCGACCGGCGCGCTGATCCTGGGGTGGCGCTGACATGGGGCGGGAAGCGCAGAACCTCGTCCTGCTGTTCCTCGGCCTGACGGTCGGCAAGACGGCGCTCGACGGGACCTTCGAGCGCTACGTCAAACCCGGGCTGCAGCCCTATCTCGTCGTCTCCGCGGTCGTGCTCGTCGCGCTGGCGCTCGTCGCGATGGCGCGCGACATCCGGACCGGCGGTGCGACGGCTGAGGACGGTGCCGGGCACGACCACCGGCCGTCGCGGGTGCTGTGGCTGTTGACGGTGCCGATCCTCGTCGTCTTCTTCCTTGCCCCGCCCGCCCTGCTGCCGTCGAGCAGCGGGCCGAGTTCCAACATCGCGGCAGCGGAGTCGGTGCGGTTCCCGCCGCTGCCTGCGGGAGCCGCGCCGCAACTGTCGGTCTACGAGGTCGCCCAACGGGCCACCCAGCCCGACGGCGGCGGGCTGAGCGGGCGCACGATCACCGTCGACGGCTATGCGAGTCCGCACGACGGGCACACGGAGATCGCGCAGGTGGTGATCATCTGCTGTGCCGCCGACGCGCGCACCTACCGCATGGCGGTGGCCGGTCCGGCCGCCGCGCAATTGGCCGCAGCGCCGCCGCGGACGTGGTGGCGGGTGGTCGGCACCGTCGTCGACGGGAGTGCGACGCCGGCCACCGGGAACGTGCCGCGGCTCCAGGCGGAGCGGGCCACGCAGGAGGCGGCGCCGGCGAACACCTACGGGTACTGAGTCAGCGTGCCGAGCCGATCGAACCATTGCTGGGCCATGCGCTGCAGCTGGTCGCGCACGCGTTGTGCCGGGTAGGTCTGCGGATCGCGCAGGTGTAGCTGCAACAGTTCGCGACCGGCGGCCTGGATCATCTGCGCGGTCAGTTCCGGATCGTCGGGCGCGGGGTCGAGGGCGACGAGGCGCTCCACCAGATAGTCGGTCACCGACTGCTGGGATGCGGCCAGCCGCGCGTACAGCTCGACGGGGGCGCCCTGCGGCGGGAAGAGAAACAGCCGCCACGTCGCCGGGTGGGCCTCGACGGCCCGCAGCACCCCGTCGAAGGTCGCGGTCAGCCGGGTCGCGCCGGAGGGACGGGGGGCCGCGACCGCCTCGTCGAAATGGCTGGCGGCCCGGCTCTGCTCGCGTGCGATCAGGGCGTCGAGCAGCCCGGCCCGGTCGCCGAACTGCTGGTAGACCAGCGACCGGTCGACGCCCGCGTCGGCGGCGATGCGGCCCACCGTCGCGGCGGCGAAACCCTCCCCGTCGACGATCGCGTGCGCGACGTCGAGCAGTTGTTCGCGCCGCTCGTCGGCACTGAGTCGTCGGCGGGGCTCACGGGTCATGGTTGACAGCTTAACTCACGCTCTGTGAGTATTACTCACAAAACGTGAGTAGGAGTCGCCATGACGCTGTACTACCCGGAGCTGCGCGCCCGCGTGCGCCACCAGCGCGAATCGCTGCCCGCCGTCTACGGCGACATCGACTTCGACGAGCTGCCGTACCGGTTCGCCACCGAACCCGATGCGAGTACCGCCCTGCCGAACGGCGTCGGCGACCGCGAGGAAATCCTCGCCGACGAGAAACTCGTCGAGCTGATCGGCACCGCGACGATGCTCGGCGACGTCGACGCCGATCCCTACGCCGCGCTGACCGCCAGCCGCAGCGTCACGGAGCTGATCGCGATGCTCCGCCGCGCCTGCCGAAACGGGATCGGCGCCGTGCCCGACGCGCCGCCCGAGCTGCGCCGGTTCATCGCGGCGATGGAGGCGACGCCGGATTGGATCGACATGGACCTGGTGGAGAAGGGTGCCGCGCGGGCGCGCATGAGCGCCGCGCTGATCGCGCCCTTCGTGACGCGCGGCGCGTTCATCGCCACCTTCACCAACTCCTACGCCGCCCTGCCGATGGTCATCACCGGGGCACTCTCGGGCCGTCGTGCCGCGCACCGGGTCAACGAGACGTCGGCCTTCTTCGCCGTCACGACGCTGCCGGGCGCGATGCGCCGCGACGGCAAGGGCTTCGAGGCCGCCGCGATGGTGCGGCTGATGCACTCGATGGTCCGGGTCAACGCCATGACGAAGACCGGTGACTGGGACAGCCACGTCTACGGCGTGCCGATCCCGCAGGTCGACCAGATGCCCGCCGGGATGATCAACCTGTACCTGATCTCGCGCGCCGCACTGCGGTCCGGGCGCACCGAGTTCGGCACCGGCGAGCGCGCCCTCGTCGAGTTCGCCCGCTACCGCTGTTTCCTGCTGGGCCTGCCCGTCGAACTCGTTCCCAGTACCCCGCGCGAGATCGTCACGATGTTCCACGCGCGCGGCGCCCTGCTCAGGGCGGGATTCGACGACCGGTGCCGCGCGCTGGTCTCCTCGACGATGGCCGCCTATCTGCGGGCCGACGACTCCCGGTTCGACCGGGCGGCCGATGCCGTCGAGCGCAGTTACAGCAAGGTCGCGTTCGTGCAGGCCTTCTGCGAGGGGAACCGGCGGGCCGGGGAGCGGATGGGCGTATCGCTGGGGGTGGCCGACTATCTGCGCGTCGCGGTCACGGCGCCGTTCATCGGCGGGCGGGTCGTCGCGATCACTGCCGCTGGCCGGCGGAATAGGCTCGCCCCGATGGTCGACCGCTATCTGACCGGGCTGGTCCGCAAGCGGCTCGCGTCATACGGCGACCCGGATTTCCGCACCGACGCGGCGGACTACGCGCATGCCGATTCCTGACGCACCAGCTCCACGGCCGCGGCGAAACTCTTCACCCGGTGGCGGCCGACGTCGTAGCCGTTTTTCGCGAGCATCGCGTCGCGCAACTGCGGGTTGATCTTCGACGCGAGGCCGGTCCACCACGGCTTGTGGGAGCGCGGCAGATCGGCGAGCAGTCGGTCGGAGGCGGCGGTGAACACCGGTGCCAGGCGCAGGTAGTCGGGTCGGAACTCGCGCAGGTCGCGGTCGGCGTAGCGCGCGCGGTGGGTTTCGGCGAGCGCGCGCGGCAGGTCGGCGTCGATATGCGCGGAGACCCCGTAGAGCAGCCCCTTCATCACCGGAACGTGCGGGTGCTCGGGATCGGTCGACTCCGCCGTCGACCACGCCTTGGCCCACGCGTCCTCGACGGCTCCGCCGGTGCGGTAGGCGGTGAGGTTGAACTCGTAGTAGTCGTGGAAGGTCGGGATCAGCGACAGCACCCAATCCGGGTGCGCCAGGCCCAGGGTCGCGGGGTTGCGGGCAGCCGCGATCATCTCCTCGGTGACGTATTGGTAGACCCGGGCGAACCACTGCTTTGGGTCGTCGGTCCCGGCCAAGTGGTCGGCGATCGACCGCTGGGTGGCCAACGACTCGTCGGCATCCTCGAACAGCGCGGCCATGTCCGGCGGCGTCATCGACCCGACCTGGGGCGTCGCTGGCGCGGACTCGTCGAGCGGCACCTGTTCGACCAGTCCGGCCAGCTGATCCAGCGATTCGCCGACTTGCCCGCGGATGATTCGGCTCAGCAGGTGAGCGGCCCCGGGCAGCGCCAGCCGCATCGAGACTTCCCAGCGCAGCTCGGTCCGCCGCCCGGGCAGCGGCGCAAAAGTCTGCACGCCCCGATGGTCCAGGAGCAGGGGTCCGCCGTCGTACACCCGATAGCGGAACTCGTGCGGCGGCTCGGCGTATTCGACGACCTCCCGCAGCTTGCGCTTCCCGTCGGGGAGGGTGACGACGCGCAGCGCACCGGCGGTGTCGGGTTTCTCGCCGGGGCCCGGGTCGGCGAGATCGACGCGGGCGGTGGACCACCGTCGCATCAGCTCGGGATCGGTGACCCAGCGCCACGCCGTCTCCGGCGGGCAGTTCAGGATGCGGGTGAGGTTGAACTGGGCGGTCATGCGACGGGGTCCATCCGGTTCTCGTCGGCGGCGCGATAGCGGGCACCGACGATCTTCGGGTCGGTGAGGTCGATGCCCAACTGCCAGGTCACCAGGCGCAACTCCCGCCGTGCGACGGCGCGTTCCGAACCGAGCAGGCCCATGGCGCGCGCGATCTCGCGGGAGCGGACCACCGGTCGCGCGAGGTCGACGACGTGGTGCAGCGGAGTCGGGCGCAGGCCCATCGCGGCGGCGATGTCGTCGTCGACCCACCGGGTGGACACGGCGGCGAACAGGGTGCGCAGGAAGGGCCGCGACACCGCGTGTACGGCGCCGTTGAGCGGGCCGGGTAGGCCCAGGTCGGTGCGGAAGCCGTCGTCGAGCAGCGCGCGGACGAGAGTTTTGGCGTCGTCGTGGGGTTGCAGCGCGAACTCCTGGGAGATCCGCCAGATGCGCAGCGCGTCGTCGTAGTTGGTGGGCAGCAGCTTGTCGTCGACGCCGGTCACCCAGCCGATCCACCGCCACAGGTGGGTGATGGCCTCCAGGTCGGCGCGCGAGTAGTGGATGCCGAAGTCTTTGGCGATTCGCAGCGGCAGGGCCAGGAAGCCGGCGGTGATGGTGAGCTGTGAATACGTCTGGTTGATCGGCACGCCCCAGACCTCGTCGGCCCATTCGCCGCTGGCGTGCAGATGGTGGCGGACCATCGCGTGGACCAGCCGGATGCGCAGCGTCTCCACCCAACCGCCGGCGCCGACCTCCATCAGGCCGGGCGCCGAGGCGAGGGTGACCCAGCGGGCCGTGGCCTGCACGCGGTCGAAGGTGCCCTCGGTGAGGCGGCCGGTCGCGGCGAGCGGTCGGGTGAATCCGCGGGCCTGGTAGCCGTAGATGAGCGACTGGTACAGGGTGCTGGACTGCAACGACCCGAACCGCCACCAGGCGTCGCCGCCGGCGCGGGCCAGTGCCGGGTCGAACCACGGCGGCGGCGTGCTGGTCCGCTCGAGGAAGGCGCGGAAGGCGGGAGCCCTCGACAGCAGACCCTGGTCGACGAGGGAGGGGTCGTCGAGTGCGGAGACGATGTCGTTCCAGCGGTGCCCGGCACCGGCGAAGAGTTCGGCGATCACCTTGTCGGCCAACGGATCCCCGACGAGCAGTCCGTCGGCCATGGCGTCGACGTGCTCCGGGTAGCGAGCGCGCACCTCGTCCCAGTTCTGTGCGCCGGTAATGGCGGCGGCGGTCTTGCGAGACACCCGTCGAGTCATAAAGACAGTGTGTCTTTTACATCGGTGGACGTCAAGAATCGACGCGCCCGACCCCCGAGAACCCCGACCACACCAGCAAGAACAAATGGTCGACGACTTCGTCCCTGCTGATCTCGCGCGTGGACGACCACCAGGTGATCGTCGACGAGACGGCGCCGACCAGGGCGTGCGCCCAGGTGCGGGCGGGCGCATCACCGCGACCGCGGCTGGCGAAGCCGGTCGCCAGGATCTCGGTGAGGCTGCGGATGACGAATCCGTCGCGGCCCGGGTCGGTCGGCAGCATCTGCTCGGACAGCGCCTGCGCCAACTGCGGCTCGTCCTCGAACCAGGCCGCCAGCACGTCGATCGCCGCGCGCGTCTGCTCCGCCGGATCGGTCATCCCGCCGGCGATCTGGGTGAGCCGTTCGACGATGATGCGCGCGTGGCGGCCGGCGAGGGCGTCGAGCAGGGCGCCGCGGTCGACGAAGGCGGCGTACACCGCCGAGCGGGTCAGCCCGGCCGCCGCGGCCACCTCGGCGAGCCCGACGTCGGGCCCGGACTCGCGCATCGCGGACTCGGCGGCGTCGAGCAGCTGCTCCCGTCGGACCTGGGGGTCGACGGGAGGACCGGGCGGGCGGCCGCGCCGGCGGGGCTTGGTAGCGCCAGAAGACTTGTCGGCCATCGTCCTGCCACGCTACTCGGTGCATGATGGGGCCATGGCCGACGTCGCGAACGTGATCTTCATCCACTGGCACGATCTCGGGCGGCACCTGCCGTGTTACGGGGCGCGCGGGGTGGTGAGCCCGACGCTGGACCGCCTGGCTGCCGACGGGATCGTGTTCACCGACGCGCACGCGACCGCACCGCTGTGCTCACCGGCGCGCGGATCGATGTTCACCGGCCAATACCCGCACCGCAACGGTCTGATCGGGCTGGCCCACCACGGTTTCGCCTACCACCCCGGCGTGCGCACCCTCCCGTCGTTGCTCGCCGACGCCGGCTACCGCACGGTGCTGTTCGGCATGCAGCACGAGAGCACCGATCCGACGACCCTGGGCTTCGACACCGTCGACGTCTCCGATTCGCGGTGCGACTACGTCACCGATCAGGCGGTGGACTGGTTGACCACAGACGGCGTCACCGACCAGCCCTTCTTCCTCACCGCCGGATTCTTCGAGACCCATCGGCCCTATCCGGCCGACGAATACGACCACGCCGATCCGAACTCGATCGGCGTCCCGGACTTCCTGCCCGACACCGCCGACGTGCGGACCGACCTCGCCGGGCTCCACGGCAGCATCACCAAGGCCGACGCGGCGGTCGGACGCCTCCTGGACGTGGTCGAGCGCGCCGGGCTAGCCGCCAACACCTGGATCGTGTTCGCCACCGACCACGGTCTGGCCTTCCCGCGCGCGAAATCGACGCTGTACTCCGAGGGCACCGGGATCGCGTTGATCATGCGCCCGCCACGGGGACAGTCCGGCGGTCGCCGCTACGGCGGGCTGTTCTCCGGCGTCGACCTCGCGCCGACGGTGCTGGACCTGCTCGGCCGCCCGATCCCCGACGACGTCGACGGGGTGTCGCATGCCGACGCGGTTCGCGGCGGGGGGCCGGCGGATCAGGTCCGCGATGCCGTGTTCACCGAGAAGACCTATCACGACGCCTACGACCCCATCCGGGCCGTGCGCACGAAGGATTTCAGCTACATCGAGAACTACGCCCCGCGCCCGGAGTTGGTGCTGCCCCTCGACATCGCCGATTCGAGTTCGGCTCGATCGCTCGATCCCCAGTCGACGATCGTCCCGCGGGCCCGTCACGAGCTCTACGACCTGCGTTTCGATCCGCTTGAGCGAAACAATCTGGCCGGTGATCCGGCCTATCGCGAGACCGCGGCGCGACTTGCCGGGAAGCTGGCGCAGTGGCGGGTGGAGACCGGCGACGAGCTGCCGGAGGACGCCACCGGGACGGCCGTCGCCGAGGGGTTCATGCGCGCCTGGGCGGCCAGGTCCCGCGACATCGACCCAGGTGAGGAGGCTTTGCCGTCTCGCCGTCCGCAAGGTTCCCGCCGCGAACTCGACGGCGGTGTGACCGTCGCGCGCCGGGCCGTGGTCCCGGGCGGGGATTCCGACACGTAGGCCGGAACCGAATCCCGCCGCGGAACCTGTCGGCGGGGCAAGGGTTGGCTCCGCGGTGCGCGCAATTCCGGGGCGGTTGCCGGGGCCCCGGGCGCCCGTATCGTTCCCGGCGTGAGCACCCCCAAGCCGTATGTCGTGTGCGCGACCCAGCGCAGCGGCTCCACCCTGCTGGTGGAGTCGCTGGCCGCGACCGGTGTCGCGGGGCGGCCGGCCGAGTTCTTCCAATACTTCAGCTCGTCCTCGCTCGCCCCGCAGCCGCGCGAGTGGTTCGCCGGGGTCGACGACGAGTCGATCGTCGGGCGGCTCGCGGTATCGGAGCCGGGGCATGTCGACGAGCGCACCGCCGATCAGTGGCGCGCCGACATCCGCGCCGCCGGTGCCACCGGGAACGGGGTGTGGGGCGGCAAGCTCATGTGGAATCAGACGCCGTTGCTGATCGCGCGGACCCGCGTCGCCGCCGGTGACCTGCGGGCCGCGTTGCGTTGGCTGCTGGGCGCCGACCCGCTATTCGTCCACGTCCACCGCGACGACCTGGTCGCCCAGGCCGTCTCCATGTGGCGCGCGGTGCAGACCCGCGCCTGGCGCGACGGCGACGTCTCCGCCGTCCCCGACGAGGAGACCTTCTACAGCGCCGAGGGCATCGCCCACCTCGCCGGAATCCTCGCCGAACAGCAGCGACGGTGGCAGGACTGGTTCGCGCGCGAGGGGATCGAGCCGGTCGACGTCGCGTTCGCCGACCTCGCCCGCGACCCCACCGGCACGACGGCGCGGGTGCTCACCGCGCTCGGACAGAACCCGGCGCTGGCCCCGCCGCCGCCGCTCAAACCGCAGTCGAATACCCGCTCCAAGGAGTGGGCGCAGCGCTATCGCGCCGACGCGCAGCAGAAGGGATACCCGCGATGACTGCCCCGAGTGCCGCCGTCGACCACGTCCAAGCGCTGCGGATCCTGGAGTCCGAGGCCGTCCACATCATCCGCGAGGTGGTCGCCGAGTTGGAGAACCCGGTGCTGCTGTTCTCCGGCGGCAAGGACTCGATCGTCCTGCTGCATCTGGCGGAGAAGGCGTTCCGCCCGCATCCGCTGCCGTTCCCGATCCTGCACGTCGACACCGGGCACAACTTCAGCGAGGTGATCGCCTTCCGCGACAAGCGGGTCACCCCGACGGCGCAGCGACCCGACGGCATCCGGCTCATCGTCGCGTCGGTGCAGGAATCCATCGACACCGGCCGGGTGGAGGAGACCACCGATCCCTCCGGTTCGCGCAACCGGTTGCAGACGCGCACACTGCTCGACGCGCTGGAGCACTACGGTTTCGACGCGGCCTTCGGCGGCGCCCGCCGCGACGAGGACCGGGCGCGTGCCAAGGAGCGGGTGTTCAGCTTCCGCGACGAGTTCGGCCAATGGGATCCGCGGGCGCAGCGCGCCGAGCCGTGGTCGATCTACAACGGCCGCATCCGCCGCGGCGAGTCGGTGCGCATCTTCCCGCTGTCCAACTGGACCGAACTCGACATCTGGCGCTACATCGAGCTGGAGGACATCGAGTTGCCGCCGATCTACTTCGCGTCCCAGCGCGAGGTGTTCACCCGCGACGGCATCCTGCTCACCGTCTCGCCGTTCACCCATCCGCGCCCCGACGAGGCGGTGGCCACCGAATGGGTGCGCTACCGCACCGTCGGCGACCTGACGATCACCGGCGCCGTCCGGTCGACGGCGACGACGCTGGCCGAGGTCATCGCCGAGGTGGAGGAGGCGACCGTCTCGGAGCGGGGGGAGACCCGCGCCGACGACCGGACGTCGAGCGCCGCGATGGAGGACCGCAAACGAGAGGGCTACTTCTGATGACCGCGACGAGCGCACCGGATCGGCAATTCCTCCGCCTCGCGACGGTCGGCAGTGTGGACGACGGCAAGTCGACCCTGATCGGGCGGATCCTGCACGACACCGGCAGCCTGCCCGACGACCACATCGAGTCGGTCACCGGGCACGACGGCCAGCTCGATCTCGCCGCGCTGTCGGACGGCCTGCGCAGCGAGCGCGAGCAGGGCATCACGATCGACGTGGCCTACCGCTTCTTCTCGACGGACCGCCGCAGTTATGTCCTCGCCGACACCCCGGGCCACGAGCGCTACACGCGCAACACGTTCACCGGAGCGTCGAACGCCCACGTCGCCGTCGTCCTCGTCGACGCCCGGCACGGCGTGCAGCGCCAGACGCGACGGCACGCGCGGATCGCCGCGCTGGTCGGCGTGCCGCACGTGGTGGCGGCGGTGAACAAGATCGACCTCGTCGACTACTCCCAGGAACGATTCGACGAGCTGCGCGCCGATCTCGACGAGCTGGCGTTGCAGGTCGGCATCGGGTCGATCGCCGCCATCCCGGTCGCCGCGAAGGCCGGCGACAACGTCGTGCGGCGCTCGGCCTCGACGCCCTGGTACACCGGTCCCACACTGCTGGAATACCTGGAGGGGATCGAACTCTCCGCGCCGTCGCCGCAGGCGTCGCAACTGCGGTTGCCGGTGCAGTACGCCTCGCGGCCCAATTCGTCGCACGGACGCAGCTACAGCGGGCGGATCGTGGCCGGAACCGTCGCGGTGGGCGACGAGATCGCGGTACTGCCGTCGGGCAGCCGCAGCACCGTCACCGCGCTGGACACGCTCGACGACGGGCGTGCGGTCGGGGTCGCGGGACTGTCGGTGTCGGTGCGACTGGCCGACGAGATCGACGTGGCGCGCGGCGACGTGATCGTGAGCGCGGCGCCGGATGCGCATCTGCCGACCGTCGCACGGGAGTTGGAGGCCACGCTGTGCTGGCTGGCCGACAAGCCGCTGCGCGCCGGCGACCGGGTGGCGCTCAAACACGGCACGACCACGGTGCGCGCGACGATCCAATCGCTGGACCGCAGGCTCGACCCGGACAGCCTCATCGAGCAGGTGGGTCCCGGCGAGCTGCTGCTCAACGACATCGGCACCGTCACGCTGCGCACGGCGTCGGTAGTGCTGGCCGACCGTTACGCGGACAACCGCGACGGCGGCGCCTTCATCCTGATCGACGAGGCGTCCAACGACACGGTGGCCGCCGGCACCGTCAACGCCGCGCGCGAGGTGATCCCCGGGAAGGCCACCCGCAACGACATCAAGTGGCATCCGAGTTCCCTTGGCCGCGACGAGCGGTGGGGCAAGACCGGGCAGCGGGGGGCGACGGTGTGGCTGACCGGACTGCCCGCGTCGGGCAAGTCCACGGTGGCCGTCGTGCTGGAGCGGCTGCTCGTCTCGCGCGGCCGGGTCGCCTATTTGATCGACGGCGACAACATCCGCCACGGCATCTCCGACGACCTCGGTTTCTCGCCGGGGGACCGGGCCGAGAACATCCGCCGCGTCGGGCACCTGGCCCGGTTGTTCGCCGACGCCGGGGTGGTGGCGGTCGCGTCGATGGTGTCGCCGCTGCGATCGGATCGCGCCATCGCCCGGGAGTTGCACGACGCGGCCGATCTCGACTTCATCGAGGTCCACGTGTCGACGCCGGTCACCGAATGCGAGCGCCGCGATCCGAAGGGGCTCTACCGCCGCGCGCGCGAGGGGTCGTTGCGGGGGTTGACCGGCGTCGACGCCCCCTACGAGAAGCCGGCGGATCCGGACCTGCGCTTCGACACCACCGACGCCGACGTCGAGGAGTTGGCCGGTCGCATCGTCGAGCTGCTCGCGCAGCGAGGTGTCATAGCTCCTGCATAGAATCTTCGGCATGGAGCCATTCGTCGCACCCGACGGCGATCCGCGCTGCGCGTGGGCGGGCGGCGCGCCGGAGTTGCTGGCCTATCACGACGCCGAGTGGGGGTTCCCGGTCGGCGACGACGTTCGGCTGTTCGAAAAGATCTGCCTCGAGGGATTCCAGTCCGGGCTGAGCTGGCGGACCATCCTCAACAAGCGCGACAACTTCCGAAGCGCGTTCGCGGGTTTCGATTTCCACCGGGTGGCGGAGTTCGACGAGGAGGATGTGGCGCGCCTGCTGACCGACGCCGGCATCGTGCGGCATCGCGGCAAGATCGAGGCCGTGATCAACAACGCCCGCCGTGCCGTGGAACTCGAGGCGGCCGAGGGCTCGCTGGCCGCCTACATCTGGCGGTTCGAACCCGCGCCCGGCGAGGTCGGGGTGCCGCAGTCGAAGACCACGTCGGCGACCTCGACGGCGCTGTCGAAGGACTTGAAGAAGCGCGGCTGGCGATTCGTCGGGCCGACCACCGCCTTCGCCTTCATCCAGTCGATGGGATTGATCAACGATCACCAGCGCGAATGCACGACGCGCGCCGACGTCGACGAGGCACGCCGCGCGTTCACCCCACCCGGAAGCGCTTGATCCGGCTCGTCGCACCGCCGACGAGCACGACGCGGCTCTTCGGTACGCCGAAGTGTTTGGCGAGGAGTTCGCCGACGGCCTTGGTGGCCTTGCCCTCGGTGGCGGGTTCGCGCACGTAGACGGTCAGCGCACCGTCGTCGTCGGTCTCGATCCGCGGTCCCCGACGGCTGTTGGGCTTGACGGTCACGACGACGATTCCTTCACTCACCAGTGCACGATGCCTTTGCGTTTGCGGTTCGGGCGCTGCACGTTGGGACCGGTGCGGTCCTCGTTGAGGCACACCGAACGCAGCACGTTGTGGAAGACGACGAGGCCGTAGAAGTTGGGCGCGGTCAGGATACCGGTGCTGCGGGGGATCAACCCGCCGGGCACGTCGACGTTGATGAGCTGACTGAGCAGACCGGCCGACTGGTCGGCGGCACCCAGGCTCCAGACGGCCTCGACGACGTGGGCGGTGAGCGAATACGCGTAGTAGGCGGCGGTCAACGACTCGGACACGGTGAGCTCGGACAACGGCACCGTCTCGTTGAAGTCGAGGCCGTCGAGGTGGTTGCGGTTCAGGCCGATCAAGGCCTCGATCGGCGCACCGCCCACATACGGGATCATGTAGGAGACCTGCGAGATCACCCACTCGGCCGTGTTGAAATCGGCCGGGTCGGTGGGTATCCAGTTGTGCTTGAGCCGGGTGTTGCGCATGAACAGGTCGACCTGCCCGACGACGTTGCGGATCTGCGGCGCCATCGGCGGATTGGTCGCCTGCAGGAAGGTCGAGGTGCGGCTCACGATCCGCGACAGCGGCAGGGTGCCGATGTGACGGCAGTTCTGCGCGTCGGCCACCGACACCTCGTCGGCGACGTCGCGCAGCATGGGCGGTACGGCCCACGCGAAGCGCAGATCCTTCTGGAGTTTGCCCGCGCGCGCCTTCTCGTCCTTGGTCACCGAGGCGATGCAGGCGAGCGTGAGGTTCACCGACATCCGCTTGTAGAGCTGACTGATGCCGACGACGCCCAGCATGATCGGGATGGACAGGAGGGTGCCCAACCCGATCGGCCCGATGTCGAGCAGCTTGGGCACGCTCTTGCGGAAGATGGTCGCCGGGACCAGCACGGTCACGTACAGATAGAGGTAGGCGGTCTCCACCGCCTGCGCCAGCGACAGGTCGTCGACCGCGATGCCGTGACTGGTCTCGCCGTTGCGGATGTGCACCAGCTGCGTGACGATCATCTGCGAGATCGGATCGCGGTAGCGCATCATCGGGTCCTCGTCATAGGCACCCAGGTCATACGGATGATTCGAGACCCAGAGCGTCGACACCTTGAGCTTGCGCATGTCGGCACGGGCGCGGGCCTTGATGGCCGGCGCGTCCCGTTTGATCGACGCGGGCAGGATCGGCACGAAGGAGTCGAAGATCGAGTCGAAGATGACGCCGAGAGTGGCGAAGCGCGAGCCCACGCACTCGGTTTTCGCCGCCGGACTCAGGTGGCGCGGGAAGGCGGGCGACGGTGCCGTCGTCGGCGCGGCGAGCGCCAGGGGCGCCTGCCCGCCCGCGGTCGAGATGCCCACGGTCAGGCACAGCGCCGCGCACACGCCAAGCACCCATCGGTGGTGAACCCGCATCTGGAATATGCCCCGCTCGTCGTCGCGACCGTGACCGGCCCGTGATCTGACTACACCCTAGATCCGATGGCGTCCGATATGGACGGATCGGGGTGAAATCCGATACCGCTCACGGTGTCACGACGGGGGCGCGCGGAACCTACTTGGAATCGGCCGGAGCGGAATGCTCGTCGTCGTAGCGTTCGCGTGCGGCGAGGATCTCCCGGGCGCAGGATTCGGACCATGTCTTCACGTCGACGATCAACGAGTGCAGCCCGCGGCCCAAGTCGGTCAGCGAGTAGGTGACCGAGACCGGCACCGTCGGCTCCACCGAGCGGTTGACGATTCCGTCGCGCTCCAGGTTGCGCAGCGTCTGGGTGAGCATCTTCTGACTGACCCCGGCGATCTGCCTGCTCAATTCCGCGTAGCGCATATCCCTTTCGCCCAGTGCGCAGACGATGAGCATCACCCACTTGTCGGCGATGCGCTGCAGGACCACGCGGCTCTTGCAGTTGGCCAGGTAGGCGTCGAATCGCACCTTCTCTTCCGCGCGGCGCTGTGCGGCGGTCATGGTCGGCATGGCTCACACCTCTCTGCTAGTTACGCACTTTCAGGTGCCTACTTCCCAATAGAGAGTTCCTGCCCGATCGTAGTGCTGTCAACCCGGAGAGTCTTCGGAACCGCTGATCGAAAGGAAACCCATCACCATGCGCGCCATCGTCGCCACCCCGCCCGCCCCGGCCGTCGTCGCCGACGTCGAGGCACCTCGACCTCGTCGGGGAGAAATCCGGCTGCAGACCATCGCATCGGCGCTCAACCCGGTCGACGCGCAGGCCGCGGCCGGGGTCTACCACGACCTCGGCTGGGTCCAGCGCCCGACGGTCGGGGTCGGCTGGGATGTCACCGGGAAGGTCGTGGAGGTCGGTGAAGGGGTCGACGGCATCGAGGTCGGTGACGTGGTCGCGGCGCTGTTCGGCGGGGTCGACAAGGCGGTCGGGACCCATGCCGAGCAGGTCGTGGTGCCGGCCGACGCGACCGCCCCGGTCCCCGCCTCGCTCGACCCGGTGGCCGCGGCCACCGTCGGCCTCAACGCGCAGACCGCGCGGCAGGCCCTGGCACTGCTGGGGGAGGGGCGCGGATCGTTGCTCGTCACCGGTGCCGCCGGAGGCGTCGGCGGGTATGCGCTGCCGCTCGCCGTCGCCCTCGGATTCGACGTCACCGGGTTGGCTCGCGAGACCGATCGGGAGTTCGTCGAATCCACCGGGGCCGCCTTCGCCGACCGCGCCGACGGGCACTACGACGCGGTACTCGACGCCGCCGTGTTGGGCGACCTCTCGGCCGTTCGCGACGGCGGACGCTACGTCGGCGTGATCCCGCCGCAGACCCCGGAGTCCGAGCGCGACATCGCCGTCGACGCGGTGATGGTCGCCCCCGACGGGGTCGAACTCGCGACGTTGCTCGGCCTGGCCGCCGACGGGGTGCTCGCTCCGCGCATTGCCGAGACGATCGGTCTCGACGAGGTGCCCGCCGCATTGGCGGACCTCTCGGCCGGTGGCCGCCGCGGGCGGGTGGTGGTCACCTACTGAGGATCGGCCGCGGCGGAGTCGAATTCGCGGGTGACCAGGGACATGTTGACCATGCCCCCGGTCATCGCCGCGGAGCCGATCGACATCGGGACCGTCAGTGCCGGGTTGATGACGTTGCCGACGGCGTACACCAGCGGGTGGCTCGTCTTCCCGAATTCGTCGACGGCGATGAAGCTGCCCACCGGGTTGTCCGCACGGTCCAGATCGAGGGCGGCCAGGAACTCGTCGTTGGGCCGGGCCCGCGGCCCGGCGAACAATGCGTCGACTTCGACGACTTGGCCGTCGGCCAGGCGAACACCCGAAATCGCGTCGCCGTCGCCCAGGATCTCGACGACCGGCTCCTCGACGATCCGCACGCCGCGCGAGCGCAGTCGCGCGCGAGTCGCCGGATCGATGTCGATGCCCGCGTCGCCGCCGATCCCGCCGGCGAAGACGGTCAGGTCGCTGCTCCACTGGCGGATCAACTGCGACTGGTGCAGCGACATCGGCGACATTGCGAGCACGCCCAGCCGTTTGCCGCGGACCTCCCATCCGTGGCAGTACGGGCAGTGCAGCACGCCGGTGCCCCAGCGCGGTGCGAAGCCGGGGAGGTCGGGCATCACGTCGGTCAGGCCCGTGGCGACCACGAGTGCTCGACCGGTGGCGGTCTCGCCGTCGTCGAGTGTGACGGTGACGCTCTGCTCGTCGGCGGCGACCGTCGTCACCCGGCCCGTGCGGATCGTCACGTCGTAGTGCGCGACGTCCTCGCGGGCCCGCCGCAACAGGTCGGCGGGGCTCTCGCCCTCCCAGCCGAGGACGCCGTGCATATGCGCGGCGAACCGGTTGCGCGGCTGCCCGTCGTCGATCACGAGCACCCGCCGCAGTGCCCGGCCCAAGAGCAGTGCCGCCGACAAACCGGCGGCACTGCCGCCGACGACGATCGCATCCCATGTTTCACTCATGCCTCCCAGTGGACCGGCGGGAGGCCAATATCGCAAGTAGTATTGCGGAATTGGCAAGACTGATCCGAAGGGGTGACGATGGGCGACGAGATCAAACAGGTCGGCGCGCGGCTGCGGGCGCTGCGCAACGGTCGCGGGTGGACCCTCGACGACCTGGCCGGGCGGGTCGGGATGTCGCCCAGCACGCTGTCGCGGTTGGAGGCGGGCAAGCGCGCACCCAGTCTCGATCTGCTGTTGCCGCTGACCAGGCAGCTCGGAATCGGGTTGGACGACCTGGTGTCGCCCACCGTCGCCGATCCGCGCGTGCACCGCGAACCGATCCGGCGGCACGGGATGATCCTGCACCCGCTCGCCTCGGAGTCCTCGCCGGTGAAGACCTACAAGATCCACTACCTGCCGACCGAGGGCGGGCCTCCCGAACCACGCGTCCACGACGGATACGAGTGGCTGTACGTGATGTCGGGGCGGTTGCGCCTCATCCTCGGCGATCAGGATCTGGTGCTGACCCGCGGCGAGGCCGCCGAGTTCGACACCCGGATTCCGCATGCGATGTGCGCGGTGGGCAAACGTCGCGCCGAGGTGTTGAGCATCTTCAACGACGCCGGCGACCGGATCCACACGCATACGCCGGAGTAGCGAGTCGCTCGCGCAGCGACCGGCGGGGCAGCGGCTGCATCGGGCCGCACGCGCCGGCCGCGGTGAACGGCACGACGAGCTGCTCGCCGTATGCGGTCGGGTAGTCCGGCTTGGCGGCCATCCCCAGGTCCGCGGTGGCGAAACGACGATCCGGGTCGTAGACGTAGGTGCCCGCGAGGTGATCCCACAGCAGCGTGAAGAGGCCGAAGTTCACGTCGCCCTCGCCGGCGTCGCGCAGGTGGTGGAAGCGGTGGCCGGAGTTCAGGGCGAGGATCCGGCGCGCCGGGCCGACGCGGTAGTCGGCGTTGGAGTGCTGCATCAACAGCTGCACGGCCACGCAGACCGACAGGGCCGAGGCCACCGACACCGGCATCCCGACGACGAGCAGCGGTGCCACCCCGCCCAGCATCTCCAGGGTCTGGTGCAGCGGATGCTTCATCAGCCCGTTGAGTCCGTAGCACCGGGTCACGCTGTGGTGTACGGCGTGCAGCCGCCACAACCATCCGTAGCGGTGGCTCGCCATGTGTACCAGCGTGATGCCGAGATCGGCGACGAGTATCGCGATCAGTACCTGCACCACGAACGGCAATCCGCCGGGCCACCAGGTATGCGGACCGCGCAGTGCGGCCAAGACCGGGATGGCGGCCACGCTGATCAGGATCATAGACTCGTTGACGAAGACGTGGATGGCGTCGCGCAGCGAGTCGTCCTGCGAGTGGTTCCACTCGTCGCGGTAGGGGATCAACCGTTCCACGGAGAACGAGGCGACGATCGCGACGGCGACGGGCAGCAGCAGGAGCGCCTTGGGGGCGCCCGACGCGGCGAGCCAGATCGCGGTGCCGTTGACGCCGACCAGCATGAACAGGGGGTATCCGTAGCGAAGCATGCGCCCAAGTCTGTGCCCGTCGGGCGGCGAAGGCTTGAACGGATCGATCAGATCAGCGTGAGGCCGGCGGTCAGCGCGAGTGGCGACAGGCCGAACATGGCGCTGCACACGCGGCTCGCATGCGCGCCGTCGGCGAATCCGGCGCCGTGGGCGGCGTCGGTGATGTTCGCTCCGGCGCCGATCAGCCGCGCGGCCTCGCGCAACCGTTCCCAGCGCAGCCAGGTGTTGAAGGACATGCCCAGATCGCGGCGCCACAGTCGGCTCAGGTGCGACGCGGAGACCCCCGTCTCGGCGGCGATGCCGGCGAGCGTCGGGGATTGTGCCAGCGCGACGACGGTGCTGCGCTGCGCCGCGGTGACGTAGGGGTGGATGTGGGCGCCGCGGCCCAACCCGACGAGGTGCCCGGCCAGGCGGGCGGCGGACTCCTCGTCGACTATGCTGCGCGGGTCTATGGGCCAGTCGTCGATCGGTGGCACCGCCGTCGACGGGCCGTCGGCGATCGCGGCCCCGAGTCCCCGGCCGGCAGCCGAATCCACGTCGAGGTACACCGACGCGCCGCGTGCACCCGCGCCGACCGGGCTCGTCCGATGCGTCACGCCGCTGGGGATCGCGAGGAGTCGGGTGGGCCCCAGGGATCGTCCGTCGGCGAGGGTGACGGCGATCGTCGACGATTCCTCCGCGCCGATGAACAGTTGATGGGCGGCGTGCGCGTGCATCGAGGTGTCGCCGACCTCGCCCCAGAAGACGATGGCCCCGCTTCCCAGCCACGCCTGCCCCGACCACTGCACGAGGGGAATGTACAACGGGGGGTCAGAGAGGATTCGTGTACAGCGCGAGGAACTCGGTCAACATCTTCGCCGTGACCGATCGGGGCAGGGCCGCGACCGCCGCGACCACGGCCGGCATGTCCAGCTCGCCGTCGCCGTGCGGGTCGATCCCGGCGGCGCGAAGGAATTCCGCGGTCGTCTCGCTGGGGAGGGACAGCAGGTCGTCGAGCGAGACCGCTCCGGTCGTGATGGCCGCGGCGAGATCGGCCAACGCCTCCGGCGCGGGCGACGGCGGTAGGCCGCGCGCCGCCTCGGCCCCGCGCACCAGGGCGCGGGCGAGGTCGTCGACGACCCGCTCGGTCACCGGGGTGACGGTCAGGTGGGTGGTCGCGGGCAGCGACGAGCCGTCGGGCTGGACGTAGCCGGGCTGCAGTTGCAGGGCGAAGCCCTCGTCGGCGACCGCGCGCGCCCACCGGTGCGGGTCGACCGGGGAGGCCGACGCCGGGTCGGTCGCGACGGCGAAGACCGGGCCCACCGGGTCGCCGAAGACCCGCAGTCCGTCGATACCCGCGACGACGTCGCGCAACGCGGCGGTCGCGCGGGCCGTCGCGGCGACGAGATCGGTGAAGCCGTCGGTGCCGAGGAAGCTGATGATCGCCCAGGAGGCGGCGAGCCCGGCGGCCGAGCGAGACCCGAGCAGCGTCGGGTTGACGACGGGATAGCCGGGCCAGTCCGTCGTCGCGAAATACTGGGCCCGGTGACGGTCGCGATCGGCGTGCAGCAACACCGAGGCGCCCTTGGGGCTGTAGCCGTACTTGTGCAGGTCGGCGGACAGGCTGGTCACGCCCGGCACGCGAAAATCCCACGGCGGCAACGGGTCCGGCCACCAGGCGAGGGCGAATCCGCCGAGGCAGGCGTCGACGTGCAACGCGATCTGGCGTTCCCGGGCCAGTTGTCCGAGTGACTCGATCGGATCGAGTGCGCCGGTCGGGTAGCCGGGGGCGGAGGCCACGACGAGGAAGGTGTCCTCGCGCAGGGCGTCGGCGACGACCGCCGGGTCGACGGCCGTCGTCACCGGGTCGACCGGGACCCGGATCTCCTCGACGCCCAACACGTGGGCGGCCTTGGTGAACGCCGCGTGCGCGGTGGTGGGCACGACGATGGATCCGCGATCGGCGTGCGAATACTCGCGGGCCGACAGCACCGCGAGCAGACAGCTCTCGGTGCCGCCCGAGGTCACCGACCCGACGGCGCCGGGGCCGTGAAAGGCGTTGCGCGCGAAGGTAATGACGTCGCGCTCCATCGTCGCCACCGAGGTGAACACGGTGGGGTCGAGCCCGTTGACCGGCTGCACCTCGCGAATCGCGGCCGCCGCCAATTCGTCGAGTTCGGCCCGCCCGGAGTCGTAGACGTAGGACAGAATCGTGCCGCCGTGCGACGGGGCGTCGCCGGCCCGCAGCTCGCGCAGTCGGGCGATGACCGCGTCGGCGTCGCCGGCGAGCGGTGGCTCACTGCTCATCGGGGCCGCCTTCCGGGATCGGCTCGGCGTAGCGCCGCAACAGGATCAGGCTGCCGGCAACGAGGAGCGCCGGCACTGCGGCGAAGCCTACCGAGATACCGAGGACCGCGGAGTGGGGTTGGACGCTCGTCGTCGTGGCGCCCGCCGGTGTCGAGACATAGCCGGTGGCGGCGAGGACGATCAGGAAGACGGCGGGGCCGAGTGCCAGGGCGATCGTTTCCGCCGCCGTCCACAGCCCGGACAGCGATCCGCCCGACGACGTGTCCGTCCGACGGTCGTGTGCGTTAAGGACGTCGGGCAGCATCGCCAGCGGGAAGGTCTGCATCCCCGCGTAGCCGACGCCGGCGACGGCGACGGCGGCGTAGACCCACGGCCCGCTCCACCAGATGGTCCCGAGCAGGGCGGCCGACGCCACCGCGAAGAGTGCGGCCGCCACCCGCAGACCGGCGAGTTTGCCGCGTCGGGCGCCGAAGCGGTACCAGAGCGGCATCACCACCAGCGCGGGTGCGACGAGGGAGACGAACAGCCACTGCAATGCCGAGCTGCGGCCGAGTACGTGGGTCGCCAGGTATTGCGCGCCGGCCAGCATGACAGCGCTCGCCAGTGCCTGCACCACGTAGACCGCCACCAACCGGCGATAGCCGGAGTCGATCCGCAGCGCGGTGAAGGCGTCGCGGAATGACGCGGACGACTCGGTTGCGGCATCCGCCGGACCGTCGATGCCGCGCCGGGGAGCCGTGCGACTCGCGAGGACCATCCCGGCGCTGATGAGCAGCCCGGAGCCGAGCGCCATGACGAGGTATCCGCGAGACCCGCCCACGCTGTCGCGCAGCGCCGGTCCGCCGGCGCCGAACAGCAGAATGGCGGCGGCGAGCACCGCGATGCGAACGGCGACGAGGCGCGTCCGCTCGTCGTAGCTGTCGGTCAGCTCGGCGGGCAGTGCGACGTAGGGCACCTGGAAGAAGGCGTAGGCGATCGCCGTCGACGAGAAGGCTGCGAGCACCCAGACCGCGGCCGGCGGCCAGCCGATCCCTGTCGGCGCGGCGAAGGTGAGGACGAACAGCGGGGCGAATGCCAGCGAGCCGACGAGCATGTCTCGCCGTCGGGAACCGGTGCGACTCAGCTGCCGATCGCTGCGGGCGCCGATCGCCGGGTTGACCGCGACGTCGAGCAGTTTGGGGATCAGAACCACTCCGGCGGCGGCCACCGCCGGGACGCCGAGCGAATCGGTCAGGTAGTAGGCGAGCACCAGGCCGGGAAGGACTCCGAAGCCGCCCGTCCCGACGCTCCCCAGCGCGTAGCCCGCGACGACAGTCCGACGCATGCGATGCAGTGTGCCAGCCGCCGTCGGGCCGCCGCGCCCTTTCCCTCAGGCTGCGCGGAACCGCTGCTGGTGTGTGACCGCCGTGTTTCCGGTGCTTTAAGGCAGATGAGGCAAGTTATTACAATTCGATAACGTTTGATAATCCGAGTTTCCCAATGGAGTGTTCACGATGAATAAGGCAGCAGTTCAGAGCGGATTTTCGAGGCCGTTCGCGGGTGGTTCCACTTGGGCTGGTCACGATTAGAAATATTGCATTAATTGCGGATTCCCCGAATCATTGTTCTGCATTGCAGACGGCTACTCGAGTCAAGGGGAATCATGTCGGTCAAGACTTCGCGCACGGCAGCGCTCATCCGAGCGGCGCTGGTAGGCGTGACGGCATCATCGCTGGTAGCCGGGGTCTGGGGGGTATCACCGGCACTCGCGGCTCCCGGTCGCGGCATCGTGGCGCCCGACCCGGCCGCCCTCCCGACGCCGTTGCCCGACCCGTTCTACGCCAAACCGGCGAACCTGGACAAGACGCACAATGGCGATATTCTCGCCGTGCGCGGCCGCCCCACTCCGGCGGGATTTTTTGACATCCGCACGTATCAGATCAAATTCCGCAGTTCGGATTCTTTGGGCAATCCGATCGCGGCGATCACCACCGTGATGGTGCCCAATCGGCACGCGCTGAACGGCCCGCTTCTCTCCTTCCAACACGTCATCAACGCCACCGGGCTCGAGTGCGCCCCGTCGCAGGCGTTGTGGACCTCCGACCCCAACCTGCAGATCCGCGAGGCACCGGGCCTCAACGTCGCGTTGCAGCGCGGGTGGACGGTCGCGATCCCCGATCACCTAGGTCCCCGCAGCGCCTACGGCGCGGCGAAGCTGGGCGGTCAGATCACGCTCGACGGCATTCGCGCCGTGCGGCACTTCAAGCCCGCCGGCGTCGCACACAGCCGCATCGGTCTCGCCGGCTACTCGGGCGGTGGGATGGCCACCGCGTGGGCCGCGGCGCTGCAGCCGACCTACGCCAAGGATCTGAAGCTGGCCGGCGTCGCGTACGGCGGGGTGCCGATGGACCTGATCAAGATGGCCGAGGGGCTGGGGTACGACCGGCCGCACCCGGCGTTCGGGCTCGCGTTCGCCGCGGCCATCGGGCTGTCGCGCGAATACCCCGCAACCCTGCCCATGCGCGCCCATCTCACCGGGCTGGGCCACACGATGTACCGCGAGATGCGCAACGCCTGCACCAATGACATCCTGCGGATCGGCGCCATGCACGACGCCAAGCAGGTCGCCACGGGCGGACGCCAACTGTTCGACGACAAGGCCGGGCGCCGGGTCGTCGAGGAGAACAGCCTCGTGTACTACCGCGGGGTGCCGAAGACGCCGGTGTTCGAGTGGCACAGCCCGACCGACGTGCTGATCCCGGTGGCGTCGATCGACGCGACCAACCACCGGTACTGCCGCGCGGGCACCCCACTCGTCTCGCTGCTCACCCCGTCGCCGGATCACATGAGCGCCGCGGTGATCGGCATCCTGCCGGCCTTCGCCTTCCTGCAGGACCGCTTCGACGGCAAGCCGCCGCCGAGCAACTGCCGCTGACACTGACTCGATACGTCCGTCTCTGCTGGTGGTCAGGCGCTCTGGTGGGTGGTCTGGCGATCTGGTGGGTGGTCTGGCGATCTGATGGGTGGTCTGGCGATCTGATGGGTGGTCAGGCGATCTGATGGGTGGTCGAGTGGATCCGAGCCGCTAGGCGAGGAACCGTATCGAGACCCGACCCCGACCACCGTCGGATTGCGTTGGTCTCGATACACCGACTCGGCTAGCGCCTCGTCGGCACTCGACCACCGTGGGACGGCTCGACCGCCGCTGACTGCTCGGATTGCGTTGGTCTCGATACACCGACTCGGCTAGCGCCTCGTCGGCACTCGACCACCCATCATCGGGCCTACTCGACCACCGCCGGACAGCTCGGCGTCTACGCCGAGATCTCGGCCGGGCTCACGTGGCTGCGGACCAGGACGGCGATTCCCAGGGCGACCACATCGGATGGTCGGGCCACCGAACGACCCGTGAGCGTCTCGACACGACGCAGTCGGTAGAGGACCGTGTTGCGGTGACAGTGCAGCCGCTGCGCCGCCGCGGCGGTGGAGCCGTCGACGTCGATCCACGCGGCCACCGTGTCGAGGAGGACTTCACGATCGTCGGCGGGCAGGCCGTCGAGGCCGGCGAGAATCTGGTCGGCTGCCTCCGTCGACGCGCCCGGCGTCGACACGAGGAGGGTTTCGACCGGGCGCTCGCCGTAGCGCACCACACCGGCCCCGTCGCGTCCCGCGCTGCGCAGCGCCACCGTGGCCTGGCGGGCGGCGGCGGGTGCGTCGGAGAGGAAGGCGAACTCCGCGCTCAGGCCGAATCGCCCAGCTCCGTTCGGGACCCAAGCCTCCGGTTTCCGCTGGCCGGACAGGTCGGCGATACCCATTCGCAGACCGCCGCGGTCCACCCATTGCACCAGCTCGTCGTCGTGGTCGAGGCGCCTGCCGTGGTTGTGGGGCCGCTCGTCGGACTGCCGGTCGGTGGCGACGACGACGAACCGCGCGGGTTCCGACAAGCCCAGGACGCCCGCGGCGTACTCGCGGCTCGGCGCGTCGGCGACACCGTCGAGAAGCTCCAACGCCGCGGAGATGCGCGCCTGCGCCGCCCACCGACCGCGTGATTCGGTGACCTCGCGGTGCGCCTCGGCCGCTGCCGTCGAAAGCTGGTCGAGGAAGGACCAGACCTTGAGACCGACGTCGAAGTAGTCGCCGTCGGCGTCCTGGACGCGCAGGTTCCCGACCTCGTGCCAGAGTGTCAGCCCCGCGATCCGGTAGGCATGCAGCACCCCGGCGAGCGAGATGCCGAGTTCCGCCTTGAGTGCGCCGACCCGTCGCGCGGGTGTCAGGTCCAGCGGGCACCCGTCGAGGGCGACCAACAGGGCGACGACATTGTCCTTGGTGACCGCGTCCAACAGATCCCGCGGAACGGTCCGTTCCGCGTAGGTCTCGTCGGCGGCCAGGATCTCGTCGGTGATTTGGCGCGTCATGGCGTCGGGGTCGAGAGAGGCGAAGATGCTCGGCGCGGTGGGCAGGCTTTCGCTGGTCATGGCATGACTGTAGACCTCAATTGTGCCGCTGCACAGTCCCGGCGTCGTAGATCTGAGCACTCGCCCATACCCTTCGGGAGTGATCGGGAACACAATGGAGACCGAAGAAGGTCCCATCGTCGTGAATGGCAGGAGATTCCCATGACGAGCACCGCCCCGGCGCCGACCGGCGTCGACACCGACCGGCTCGACGCCGCGATCACATCGCTGCGCACCGGTATCGAGAAGTGGGCGGGCATGTCGCTCGCCGAGCGCGCCGCCTTGGTCGGCGCCACCCACGAGGCGATCGGCCGGGTCGCGCAGCGCTGGACCCGCACCGCCACCGACATCAAGGGCATCGCCCCGTCCTCGCCGCTCGTCGGCGAGGAATGGCTGTCCGGTCCCTACGCGACGCTCGCCGGTTTCGGCACCGTCGCGCATTCCCTCGCCACGTTGGCCGATGGCGGTTCGCCGCTGGCCGGGGTGAAGCCGAAGGCGGTGGCGGGCAATCGGCTCGCGTGGCCGGTGCTGCCCCTCGGTATCCGGGAATCCCTGCTGTTCAACGGGTTCTCCGCCCAGGTCTGGACCCTGCCCGGGGTCAGCGAGGCAGAGGTCCGCGAGGGCGTGGGTCTGGGTGCGCTGCGACCCGGTGAGTCCAACGGGGTCGGCCTGGTGCTGGGCGCCGGAAACATCACCTCGATCGGCCCGCTCGACGTGCTGTCGGAGTTGGTGGCGCACAACCGATCGACGATCCTGAAGATCAACCCGACGTTCGCCAACCTGCTCAGCGCGTATCGAGGCGCACTCGCGCCGCTGATCGAAGCGGATCTGGTCCGCGTCGTGCAGGGCGGCGCCGCGGAGGGCGAATACCTCTGCAACCACGACGGCATCTCCCACGTCCACATCACCGGCAGCATCGTGACGCATGACGCCATCGTGTGGGGCCGCGGCGCCGATGCCGACCGTCGACGCAAGGCCGGCGAGCCGCTGTTGACCAAACCGATCACCAGCGAGTTGGGCGGGGTCTCGCCGATCATCATCGTGCCCGGAAAGTGGTCCGCCGCCGACCTGCGCTTCCAGGCCGAGAACGTCGCCACGATGCGGCTGCACAACGCCGGGCACAACTGCATCGCCGGACAGGTCGTCGTGCTCAGCAGTGGCTGGGGGCAGCGCGAGGAGTTCCTGGCGGAGCTGCGCAAGGCGATGGCCAAGATCCCCAACCGCACGCCGTGGTACCCGGGCAGCGACTCCCGGCTGGCCGGGGCGCTCGCCGACGCGGCGGGTGCGCACGAACAATCGGAGACCTTCGCCGACGGCAACCGCGTCCTCATCCAGGTCGAGGCCGGGTCGGACGCCCCGGTGGAACGGACCGAGTACTTCGCGCCGGTACTCGGCGTCGTCGCGCTGGACGGCGACGCGCAGGGCTTCCTCGAGCGCGCCGTCGACTACGCGAACAACGAGCTGACCGGAACGCTCGGCGCCAACATCCTCGTCGCACCCGCCGAGCACAAGAAGCTGGGCCGGTCCTTCGGCGAGGCCGTGGCCAACCTGCGCTACGGCTCCATCGGCATCAACGCCTGGACCGGCCTGGCCTTCCTCACGCCCACCGCGACGTGGGGAGCCTTCCCGGGGCACACCCTCGACGACGCGCAGAGCGGAATCGGCACGGTCCACAACGGACTGCTGATCCCCGACGTCGAGCGGACCGTCGTATCCGGGCCGTTCCGGCCGTTCCCGCGGTCGGTCGTCGGCGGGGAGCTGGCACTGTTCCCCAAGCCGCCGTGGTTCGTGACCTCCCGGTCGGCCGGCAGCACGGGGAGCAAGCTCAGCTCGTTCGCCGCAGCGCCGTCGTGGCTGAAACTGCCGGGCATCTTCGCGTCGGCCTTCCGCGCCTGACCCCCGCCACACCAGAATCTCTCGAGAAAGAATCCGATGAGCGAGACCTTTGACTACATCATCGTCGGTGCCGGTTCTTCCGGCGCCACCCTGGCCAACCGGCTGACCGAGGATTCCTCGGTCCGCGTCCTGCTGCTGGAGGCGGGGCCGGAGGCGAAGAGCCCGAACATCGCGATCCCGGCCGCGTTCGCCAAACAGTTCAAGACGGATCTGGACTGGAACTACGAGACGACGCCGCAGCCGGGCCTCGACGGTCGCACCGTCTTCTGGCCGCGCGGCAAGGTGCTGGGCGGGTCGTCGGCGATGAACGCCATGATGTGGGTGCGCGGTTTCGCCGCGGACTACGAGAAGTGGGGCGAACTCGCCGGTGCGGACTGGGGATGGTCGGCGATGAAGCCGATCCTCGACGCGACGAAGATCAGCGTCTCGCCGCAGCGTGATCCGCGCGAGCACACCTCCCGGTTCCTCGACGCGGTTCGGGAGGCCGGCTATCAGGTGGAGGACGCCAATGCCGATGAGCCGCAAGGGTTTTCGCAGACACTGGTGACACAGCACAACGGCCTGCGCGACAGCGCGGCCAAGGCCTATCTGACCCCGGTCCGCAAACAGCGCAAGAACCTGACGATCCGCACCGGCGCGCATGTGACGCGCGTGCGATTCGACGGTAAGACCGCCACCGGCGTCGAGTACGTACACGACGGCGCCACCGTCGTCGCCGATGCCGCGCGCGAGGTGATCCTCTGCGGCGGCGCCATCAACACCCCGCAGCTGCTCATGCTCTCGGGCGTCGGCGACCCCGAACAGCTGAAGCAGCACGGGATCGACGTCGTCGCGGCCGCGCCGGAGGTCGGTGCGAACATGCGCGACCACCTGGTCAGCCTCCTGGCCTTCGGCGTCGACAGCGGCACCCTGATGGATGCCGAGGGAATCAGCCAGCTGGCTCGATTCCTGTTGCGACGCAAGGGAATGCTGACGTCCAACGTGGCCGAGGCGTACGGCTTCGTGCGCTCCGACCCGTCGCTGGCGCTGCCCGACCTGGAGATCATCTTCGCGCCCGTGGCCTACGTGGACGAGGGCCTCACCGGCATCCCCGAGCACGGCCTGACGATGGGACCGATCCTCCTGCAGCCGGCCAGCCACGGCGAGATCCGGTTGGCATCGGCGGATCCGTTCGCCAAGCCGATCATCGATCCGCGCTATCTGTCCGATGCCGACGGTCGTGACCGCGCGACAGTCCTCGCGGGGCTGGAGATCTGCCGGCAGATCTTCGAGTCGCCGAGCCTCAAAGCCGTCACCAACGGCAAGGTCGTCCGACCGTTCGGCGGCGCCACCATGACGCCGGAGGAGCTGACCGTCGCGGCGATGGAGCAGCTCTCGCACACGCTGTATCACCCGACGTCGACGGCGCGGATGGGTAGCGACGAGAAGTCGGTGGTCGATCCCGCGCTGCGGGTGCGCGGCGTCGAAGGGCTGCGCGTCGCCGACGCATCGGTCATGCCGGAGATCATCCGCGGGCACACCCATGCGCCGTCGGTCGCGATCGGGGAGCAGGCGGCCAACCTGATCAAGGCCGGCTGACCGGGGCGTCCACACAGCTTCGCTCCGTACCCTCGCCGGGGTGAATCAGGTTTCGCGTATCAGCCTCGTCGGCGTCATCGTCGGGATCGTGGCCGCGGTGCTGTCGGCCGGGGCGGCGAACGCCTCGGCGCACGGCCACCGCTTTGCGTGCCACAGTGACTGGCGGGGCGACACCGCGTGTATCCGTGCGACGCGGCACGGGGTCTCGGCGCACGGGCGGGACGAGTATCCGGGCGCGATGGTCTACCTGTCGATCGTGCACGCGCGCGACGGGCGGGTGGTCGCGGGGCCGGTCGGGGGCCGTTCGCTGCGCGTCTCGCTACCGCCCGGCCGCTACTACGCGAACTACTACGTGGCCGCCACCGACATCGGTCAGGGCGACGCGCAGACCGACAGCCCGGTCGTCAAGGCCCGCTGACGGTCGACCGACCCGTCGCGTCGAGTCGCCTACGATCGGGTCTATGAAGACTCGTACCCTGATTGCCTCTGTCTCCATCGTCGGCGGCCTCTTCGCCGGTCTGGCCACCGAGGCGCATGCCTCGACCCCGCGTCTGGGCGGGCATTGCTCGCTCAGCGAGAACGGCAGGATCGCTCACCAGGGCGGCGTCAAGCTCCGCTGCACCAACACCGGCGGGACCGGGATGAAATGGGTGCGCACCGTCGTCTGACGGGCGCGTCGAACTGATCCCGACGACCTTCGCGGTGATCTATCGCGAGCCGTCTCCGGTCGATTCGATCAACCGTGGCATGGGGATCGCGTAGTCGGCCAGGCGTCCGTTGTAGCAGGGCGACGTGGCGACGACGGTCGGTGAATATGCAGGGTCGTTGAGCACGGCCTGGAGGCGATACCCGTCCGGGGCGGAAGCGAAGCGATTGGGCTTGGGAAAGTCGTCGCGTTCGATGACCTTCCACCCCCAGGAACTCCAGATATCGCCGAGTTTGGCAACGGTCGCCTTGTAGTCGGTCCCCGGCAGGAGACGCATGTCGGCGTATTGGGCGAAGTCGACGGGCGCATCGGGGCCGTCGGCATTGTCGTCGCACGTCGCCGTGGTCCCGTTGGGGGCGTAGCGCGAGGAGTCGAGCGCAGTGCCCCGAGGGAAGGCGTCGACGGTGCGCTGAAACAGGGAGACGACGTGGTCTTGGACGTCGTGCTGGCTCGTTGGAGTTGGTGAGTTCATCGACTCTCCTGTGCTGTTGGGAGGTGTGCCGGCACACGCGGACAGCGGGAGCAGGGCTGCTGCGAGCGAGATGGCGACGCCCGCGAGGCGGCGGCTCATTTGTGGTGGTCGGGTTGATGGTTGGTCACGAGTTGTCCCATGTTCAGCAGGCCGGCGCTGCCCGGATCGAAGTAGCTGGAGTGCGCGTCGACGGACGGCAACCCCATCCAACTCCAGCCGGTGTTCGGACCCGGTGCGGAATCGAAGCGGTGCGCGCCGAAATCAGCGCTGCCGGTGGGCCCGGGGCCGAGCGTCGTGCCCTCCGCGTATTCGATGATGTCATTGTCGGCCCGCGACGCATATACCTGATCGGGGGCGTCGATGTGGAGATCGGCGGCGTGGTGCACCAACATCCCGGGACTGCCGATCGCCACGACGCGATCGACGTCGAGATGGTGGTCGCCCGAGGCCGCCGCCCCGACCATCGTCGAGCCGTAACTGTGACCGATGATCGAGTTGAACGAGCGCGGCCCCTCGTGCGAGATCCGCACACCGTCTTGGAAGCTGTCGAGTGCCGCGGCGCTGTCGGTGGCATAGGAACGGTGCGCGGCGTCGGCGAGGCTCATCGGCCGGTCGTATCCCATCCAGGTGGTGACGGCAACGTCGCCGGGGTGCAACGATCGATCGGCGCTCAGGGCGGATTGCTGGATGCGCAGCATCTTGTTGTCGTAGTTGTCCATCCGTGTCTCGTCGACGCCGGTGCCGGGCACGAACGTCACGTTGTCGCGGGCCGTGTCCGGGTTCCCGATCGACACGGCGGCATGCCCCTTGTCGTCGACCATGCCCAGGTATCGGTGATTGCCGTCGTTCTTGTTGACCGTCGAAAGCACCTGGTTGAGTCCGTCGAGCTTCGACTTCTCGGCGTTGTAGCGATCCTTCCAGTGCTCGAAATCCCATCGCTCCTTGTGATTGCCGCGATTGTGCGGATGAGTGTCGACGAAGGACTCCTTGCCCACCCAACTAGGGTGCTCCTTGGCCATGTCGTCGAGCCGTTTCTGAGCCTGTGACTGCAATTCGGTGAGGTGTGCTCGGTTGTAGTGATCACGGTCGACGAACGGCATTCCGTCGCGGTTGCCGATCGTGTGGTCTTTCGAATAGAGGTAGTCCTTCTCTTCCGCCGTCAGCTTCACCCAGAGGTCGTGGAACTGTCGCGGATCGGTCGGCAAGGGCTTGGACAGGGCATCTCGTATCTCCGGGCGCGAGTCGTGCAGGCCCGGTGGGATCGGCTTCTTGCCGCTGGCCATGTCGATCACCGCTGCCAAATCCGCGTCGACGGCATCGGCCCGTTCCAACATGCCCTTGACGGCCAGGCGCAGCAGCCCGGCGTCGATGGCGTACGTGTCGGCCTCGGGCCCGGTGGTGACGAGTGGGCGTACGTCGCCGGACTCGTCGATGACACATTTCATCGCCTGGGCGTTGGCCCGCAAATCGGCGAGTGTCTTCTTGACCGCGGCGATCTCGTCGGCGGCGTTCTGCGCCGCTTTGGCTACCGCGAACGACTCCTGACCGTGAGCGTCGAGGTCGGCGCGGACTTTGCCGATCGCTGCCTGCGAGGCTTCCGCGGCCTTGCCGTCCCACGTCGTGAAAGCGGGCAGTCCGTTGAGACCGTCGCTGGCGTTCTGTGCCGCGTTGCCCCTGCTGGTGGCGGCATGAAAGACCTCCAGCACCGCTCCCGGATCCCAGCGATCAACGTCGGCGATCGTGATTGTCACCCGGTCTCCGGTTAGCCCAGGTTCAGCGACGTCGTGTCGGCGCCGGCCTCGGCGATTGTCCGCGCCGTCGCGGTGTCGGTAGCGGCATAGTGGTGGCCGCTGGAGGTGAAGTGGTCTCCGTGTTGGGTCATCGTCGAATGTATGCCGGTGGTGAATTCGTGCCACGACTCGACGAGGCCGGTGAGAGCCGCACCCGAGGCCCCGACCCAGCCGGTATGCGCCTCTGCCGCGCGCGAGTTCGCCGAGGTGTGGGCCGCCAGGAGGTCTGCGGCGTGTTGATTCGTCCGGGATCCCGAAAGATAGAGGTCTATGGGGTCGACTTTCACGCCCACACGGTAACCGCCTGTAGGCCCGTTCGGAAGGTTCTGACACAAAGGACGTACACCGCGCTGAAAAGGGTGGGAGAAAGCGAATAGAGCGAATAAAACAGATCAAACGAACAAATTGGACTATCGGCCGCCGACTGGCGCGCTGGCGCCTGCGAGCTGAACGGTGTTGATGAACGCGCGCTTGTTCTTGTTCTTCGCGAAATCCTTCACGGCGCTGTAGAGGGCTTGCTGGAACTGGGTGTTCATCAGCTCGCCGTGGGCCATCGAAAGCAGAACCGAGTCGTTCCACAGTGCTGCCGACGCACCACGCTGATACGGCGAGAGCGCGGCGGTGTCGACGTCGCGGCGGACCGGGACCGAGCCCTTGACCTTGGTGAAGGCCAGCATCGTTGCCGGGTCGGCGACGGTCTGCAGGAACTTGAGCGCGTTGACGCCGTTGCGGGCCTGCCGGGCGGCGACGAAAGTGTCGACGATCGCGAGGTAGGTGTGCTCGGTGCCGGGGAAGGGTGCGTACCCGAACTGCTCGCCGTCGACGGCCCCGTCGGCGCTCAGCTCGCCGTAGACGGAGTCGTTCATCGACAGGTAGGCGCACTCGCCCTTCGCGAGCTTGCGCACCGCTTCGCTCCAGGTGGTCTGCGCGGCGTTCGGATCGGCCTGCGATCGGAATTTCCAGAAGGTGTCCAGGGCTTCGTGCACCTGCGGGCCGTCCCAGTTGAAGCGGTCGTCGGCGATCTTGGCCCATCCGCTGGCCCCGACGATCCCGAGCAGTGTGTTCTCGAAGAGTTCGACGAGGGTGAACGTGTCAGCGGCGCCCAGGCACAGCGGGGTGACGCCCGCCGCCGCGACCTTGTCCAGGTCCTGTGCGAGCCGCTGCTGGGTGTAGCCGGGGCCGGGGGTCGGGACGCCCGCTTTGGCCAACGCCTGCCGGTTGAACCACAGGTTGTTGCCGCGGTGTGCCCCGGTGGGCATGGCCCACTGCTTCCCGTTCCGGGTGACCGACTGAAGGATCGTCGGATTCAGCGTCGGACCGATCTTGGTCGACGCGAAGACGGAGTCGATGTCGACGATGCGGTTCGCCGCGGCCCAGCTGTCGACCGCCGAACCGGCGAGGCTCTGCCACAGGTCGGGCGGGTTGTTCGCCGCGAGTCGTTCGGAGAGGGCCACCTGTGCGTTGGCCCCGGCGCCGCCGACGACTGCCGCGTCGATGACGGTCACGCCCGGATTGGCCTTCTTGAACGCGTCGACGAGCACGTCGAGCGCGGGGCGCTCCGATTCCGACGACCACCAGGACAGCACTTCTACCTTGTCGGTCGAGTGGGTGTAGTCGCCGTTGTTGGCGGAGCAGCCGGCGAGCAGCGCTGCCCCGGCGAGGACGGCCAGGCCGGAGCGCAATCCGTTGCGGAGCCTCACGCCACCGCCTCCTTTGTGACGGGGCCGGGACTTGTCCGGCGGGGGGAACGTAGGTCGTAAACCGCGTACATCGCCACGACGAAGAAGCAGAACGCCGGGACGATGAACGAGATCGCCGCGCTGGTGTTGTCGAGGATGCGGCCCTGGATCATCGGCATGATCGCGCCGCCGACTATCGCCATGACCAGACCGGCCGCGCCGTACTTGGTGGCAGGGCCGAGGCCTTCGAGTGCGACTCCGTAGATCGTCGGGAACATCAGGGAGAGGCAGAAGGAGATGGCGACGACCGCGGCGACGCCTGCGGCGTTCGGCGATACGACGGCGAACAAGGCCAGGCCGACAGCGGCGGCCGCGAGTACGGCCATCACCTTCGTGGCGCGGACCTTGCCGATCACCCAGGTCATCACGAAGCGGCCGACGAGGAAGATGATCAGGCTGATCTGCAGGAGGTAGGCACCCATCTTCAGCGACCCGTCCAGCGACTGTTGGACGTACTGGATGATGAAGGTCCACGTGCAGGTCTGACCCGCGACGTTGAAGAACTGTGCGACGACACCGAACACGTAGCGGCGATTGCCCAGCAGGATCTTGGGCACGCTCTTGCCGGCGAGGTCGCCTTCGGGGAACTCTTCGACGATCTTCGGGGCCCGATTGATCGCGATGCTCACCGCGATCGCGATCAGCAGGAAGCCGAGGCCCAAGTAGGGACCCATCACCGCGCCGAGTTGTCCGGCGCGGACCGTTCGGGCCTCCGCATCGGACAGATTCGCGCGGTTCACCGGCTCGCTCAGCTTGGGCATGATGAACACCGCCGCCATCAGCACGCCGATATTCGTGCCGACGGGGTTGAACGCCTGGGCGAAGTTCAGGCGCCTCGTCGCGGTCGCCTCCGGGCCCAGGGAGAGGACGTAGGGGTTGGCCGACGTCTCCAAGATCGAGCAGCCCGCGGCGATCATGAAAAGCGCGATGAGGAAGGCGCCGAACGTCATGATGTGGGCGGCCGGGTAGAAGGCGAACGCGCCGAGTGCCGCCAACACCAGTCCGGTGAGCAACCCGACCTTGTATCCGAACCGCTCGTTGAGGAAGGCCGCGGGCAACGCCAGCAGGAAGTACGCGCCGAAGTACGCGAACTGCACCAGCGACGCCTGGAAGGTGCTCATCGAGAAGATCTGTTTGAAACCGGCGACCATCGGGGTGGTCAGGTCGGCCGCGATCCCCCACGCGGTGAAACACAGGATCAGGGCGATGAACAGGACCCATTGGTTCTTGCCGACGAGGGGTTGCTTCGCCGGTGCGCCGGAGCCGAGTGGTGGTGCATCTGTAATCTGCGTCACACTTGAGACGGTAGCGGCTCGCCCACCCTCGCCGGGCGAGGTCGCCAGTCTCGGTCATGCGACTTCGGGCGGGATACGGTGTGGCCATGACGACCGTTTCGCCTGATCTGCCCGCGACACGGCGACGGAGTTCGCCGCTTTCACTCACCGACCCGCGGATCGTGGTGCTGCTCGGGGCGTTGGCGGGCACGACCGTGCTCACCGTCGTGCTCGGTATCACCGATCCACGGGCGCCGCTGTCCTATCCGAGTCGTTTCCTGATCTGGAACCTCTTCCTCGCCTGGATCCCGGTGGTCTTGGCCCTCGCCTTCGCCGTCGTCCGGGGCCGGGGGTGGCTGATCCCGCTGGGCTTGGGCTGGCTGGTGTTCCTGCCCAACGCGCCCTATCTGGTCACCGACCTGGTCCATCTGCGCGAGGGATACGAGCTGTGGCGCCACGTGCTGCAATACGGGTTCGCCGCCTGGACCGGGATCGTGCTCGGCGTCGTTTCGATGCGGCTGGTGCACCGCCGGGTCGCCGCCGAGGCGGGCGCCGTCGTCGGCTGGCTCGTCATGGCGGCGACGGTGGCGCTGTGCGCGGTCGGCGTCGTGATCGGCCGCTTCCAGCGATGGAACTCCTGGGATCTCGTACATCGCCCGGACGACGTCGTCGCGGCCACCCTCGACTGGGTTCGGAATCCGTTCTCGTCGGTCCAGTCGACCGGCGTCGGGCTCGCCGTGGGGGCCTTCCTCGCCCTCGCCTACCTTACTTTCTGGGGTTACGAGGCGGTAGCCGCACCGCGCCGCGCACGGAGTGTCCGCGGCGGAGTGGGGCATTCCGCCTGAAGGCAGACCGTCAACCGTCCGATCTCCGCCGTGTTCACGCTTCCCGCCCACGCGCTCCCGAGCGCGCTTCCCGAGATCTGAAAACCGCGAGCATCAGTCTGGGACCGCTGGAAGGCATCTCCGTCGATTCAGTCACCGTGGGCCTAGCGCTTCACGATTAACCGCGACGGGCGCACCATCACTGGGTGAAGAACGTATCCGCAGTCGTCGTCACCGTTGTGGCCGCCTTGTCTGTGGGCACCTTGTCGGGAGTAGGCCCGACGCAGGCGCAGCCGCCGGTACCCGACCCAAACCAGCCGGCCAACGGGCGGTCGGCGCCGGGGTATCGCACAGAACGGACTGTGACGCCGCCCTATTCGCCGATCCAGGTGCCTCCGGTGATCGTCACCGGCGGCGGGAAGCGCTCGCGGACCGTCGTCTATCGCGCCTACCCGTTCCTGGCCGACTGGCTCCACCGGGCGATCGGACGGCAGCCCTGGGAAGTGCAAGGGTCGGCGCGCCTAAGCTATGTCGACCCGGTCAGCGGTCAGACCGTCGTTATCAATCCGAACGGCCATTGCGACTTCACCGACGGACGGCACCTGGGCGCTGGTCGCCCGTTGACGCCGATCGTCGTCGAGGCGGGCGGGTTCGCGGTGCAGATCTGGCCCCGGTTGCACCGACGACGTTGACTTCGGCAGACGCCTCGATCCGATTGCACATTGAGGCTCTGACCAGCATGTTTCGGAGCCGATGACGGGAATCGAACCCGCACTCTCAGCTTGGGAAGCTGATGTTCTACCACTAAACTACATCGGCATTAGATTTCTGACCTGCGATGATCGCTCGCACAACCCCGTTGCACTCGTCTGCGCATCACGCTCATTGTCAATGTCACGCAGGCATCAAGTTTGGCGGCGTCCCGTAGGGCATCGTCCTGCGAGTGAGCATACAGCCTCAGGGTGAGGGACGCGTTAGCGTGTTCGATCCATGCGGCGTTCACTGGTGCGAGGACACCTTCAGGGTGCATAGCGTGGCACAGGCGTGCGCTGGCCGTCGCGCAACATGACCCACCTTGACCAGCATGTCTCGCCAGTGTTGGGAGAGCACAGCTGGTGAGTACGCGTCACGGTCTCGTTCGACGACACATAGGCACCCGAGTGATCCGCTGAGCTGGCCATGCGGCCTAAGCGTGACGCTCACGCGCTGCAACCAGCGAGGCATGGAGCCTCTCAGGGATCGGACGCCGCATAGCGTATAGACCAGCCAATACGCGCAATCACGACCACACGCACGGTCGAGGCGTCACAGGGCGGTGTGGACAGATGCAGGCTGCCCGATAGTCCAGGGCTACCTCTCGAAGCGTTGGGTAATTTTCAAGTTTCGAGAGGCGTTCACCCTGCTCAGGTGGCAACGAGAGCGCGGTCTGCACGAGTTCCTGCGGGACCATGCGAAGGCGGTCAGCCGGGGCGCGTCGGGTATGACATTCGCGACCAATGCGTCCCTAGTCACACACTCTGTGTCAACATGGACACTATGACCGCGGGAGAGTTCGTGCAGTATGCCCGTCCCCCAGTGAGAAGTACGGTGCTAAGGGTCTACTTTGAGCCCATCCAGAGTTTTGACATCGGCCTCGCGCTCTCCTTGAACTCAGAGTGGGGTGGCGACTACCCAGTCCTGCGTCAGTCCACGGCTAAACCGCGACCATCGGTTCCCAATCTTCCTGATGTCGATCCTCCGTTCGCGGGAGGTAACTGGTGGGCGATGTCATCAATCGAACAAACAGACGAGTCCTTACAGAAGGCGCTCGCATACCAGTTCGACCAGATCGCACTGTCGTGGACTTTCGACGCCGACAAACCCGAGGGGCAATATCCAGGATTCGAAACATTATCTGCTGAGTTTGACGATAGGCTGGCTCAGTTCTCGGCTGTCTTCGATCAAACAGACTCTGACTTCGAAGTGCAGGGCTGTGAGTGCGTCTATACGAACCTTCTGGAAGGCGTTCGTGGGGCCAGCTGGGTAAGCGGGTACGTTACTGGTTGGAACGACTCATCTACAATTCGCGAATCTCAACCTGGGACAGCCTTTATCGGATTCAACACACGCAATGAAACAACCCATGATGAGGGTGACACGATCGCGTACGTTCGTCTACGCGACGACCTGAAATCCCAAGAGGCCGAATTGATCATTCGTGTGATCGCAACTCCGCAGATGGATAGCCAGGAGGGTATTCAGAGCGCTAACCGGGCTAGCGAGCTAATGAGGCTCGCACATCGTGAACTGATACGGAACTTTGAACTTTGCGCGAGCCCGAAGATGAAAGAAGAGTGGGGAAAGGTGAAGCGATGAATTCGGCAAGTGCAAGCTGCTACGCAGAGCCTGGCCAGACCCGCGAACGAGCCCATCCCTCTGATGAGCTTCTCAAACACCAATTATCAGTGACGATGATCGGCCGGAAATCGCAGGCCGAAGATGACGACGGGCCATCTGACATACCCGCCGTGTACAGCCTCGGGATAGCGGAAAGGCGTGCTCAGTCGGATGTGCTCCGACTAAAGCGGCGTGGGTCTATCAAGGACGCTGTGGCACGAGATGGCATGAAGATCACCAAATTCTTGTTTAAACCCAATACGGTTTACGCTTCCATCGCTGAAGATGATAACGGTCTCATCTTCTATTGGAAGGCTGGGAGCATGTCGATTGAGATTGACGTGTTTCCTGGCGAGGGTTTCTGGTGGGCCGTGACTGATGTGGCGCACGAATCCTACGAAGGCAGCGGGTACGAGCTTGAGATCGAGAGACTTAAGCACAGCCTCAACCAATTCTCGAAGGAAGTAGAAACTGCCAACCCGGCATGGCGAGCGCAGAAGTTCTAGCGACCATGGGAGAGGACGGCTGGGTCCACGACGATCCCGGTATCCCCGACGATGCTGTCGTTTATCGCCGTATTAGAATCGGGGACTCTGAGAATTTCACAGGCGACAGAATAAGCGAAAAAGCTTGCCTAGCCCCTAAAGCGTTCTCGCTTTCCTCAGGTGACTACGGGCCACAGGGCGGCATGTCTGGCTACCTTGAGTACTTAATGAAGCGACACGACATTCTCACGGAAAAACTTGTTGATGACTGGAACGAGCATGGGATCGCCAGGTTCCACGTCGGTGATCTTAGAGAGGGCGGTGCCGGGATCATCGAGAGCGAGGACCCCGACGACGACGTGCGAGGCAAGGCCCATGCGCTAGCTCGCTGTCAGGCGCCTGGGATGAAGCCTAAGAGTGCTTGGTCGACGGCACGTCGCTTCGCATTACAGCGCGCGATCTATTACGAGTCCGATCCCGGATACTTGGACGATGAGGTGTAAGGCTCGACGACTGACTAAGGCTAAGGGCCGCCCAACAAGTAGCTGAGGACTCCAAGCCGGGTGTTGTCAGTCGTCGGTCGTGTGTCCTTCGCGGCCTGAGCGGTCTTGCGTGCTTCGACTCGGTGAACCGCCACTTGGGTACTGCGTCTCGTGCTTGGTTGTTTGCGTCTTGGTGAACTCGTAGCGCCCGGTCTCGTCGTCCTTGGAGACTAGGGGCGCGTACGCACAGGCGGAGCGTCTTGCCTCGTCGCCGCCCCGGGCGCCGCCGTCGATCCACAAAACATACCGAGCGGTTTGCAAAAACCTACCGCCCGGTCTATTTTGGTGGCATGGCCAGAACCGAGGAACCGCCGACCCCGAAGGGGCAGGCCACTCGCGCGCACCTCGTCGACGTCGCATCACGCGTGTTCGCCGAGCGCGGCTACGCGGCGACCAAGTTCAGCGAGCTGATCGCGGAGTCGGGACTGACCAAGGGGGCCTTCTACTTCTACTTCCCGTCGAAGGCGGCGTTGGCCGCCGAGGTGGTGAGGGAGCAGGACCGGCGGTGGGTCGCGCGCGTGCGTGAGCGGGTGTTGACCCGCGCCACCCCGCGCGAACAACTGGCCGACCTGATCCCGGCGATGATCGAGTTGCTGGCGCAGGACCCGGGCGCGTGGAGCGTGGTCCGCCTGGTGCGCGAACTTGCCGAAGACCCGCCCACCGACGCTCCGGTCGAGAAGCCGATGGACGGCTGGCTCACCCTGCTGACCGGCATCATCGTCGACGGGCAACAAGCCGGCGACTTCCGCGACGACATCGACGCCGCCGTGCTGGCGACCGTGCTGGTCGGCGCCTTCGACGGGATCAAGGCCCTCGTCGACGCCGCAGCCGCCGACGATCCCGAAGGGGAGGACCGCATCGCGCGCCTGCGTGCGCCGGCCGACGCTCTGGCGCGTCTAACCCTCGACGGCCTCGAACCCAGATAACCCCGAATCAAGAACCACTCGAACAAGGAGCAATCATGGACTACCGCAACAAGACGGCACTGATCACCGGGGCCAGCGGCGGCATCGGCGAACAATTCGCCCGCACGCTCGCCGCCCAAGGCGCCGACCTCATCCTCGTCGCGCGCAGCGAGGACAAGCTCACCGCGATCGCGGATGAGCTCCACCACGCGCACGGGGTGCGCGCCGAGGTGATCGCGGCGGATCTGTCGGTACCGGGGGTGTCGGATTCCCTTGTCGCCCAGGTGGATTCGCGCAACCTCACCGTCGACATCCTGATCAACAACGCCGGATTCGGCACTCACGGCGACCTCGCCGACGCCGACCCCGCACGCATCCGCGACGAGGTCACCCTCAACGTCGCCACGCTCACCGACCTGACGACCGTCTTCTACCAGCGGATGGTCCGGGCGAAATCCGGAGCCATCATCAACGTCGCGAGCACGGCCGCCTTCCAGCCGATCCCGCACATGGCCGTCTACGGCGCGACCAAGGCATACGTCCTCTCGCTGAGCGAGGCACTGTGGTGGGAGGGCAAGCAGCACGACGTGCGCGTCCTGGCACTCTGCCCCGGCGCCACCGACACCGGATTCTTCGACGTGGCCGGCGACGATGCCGCCGTCGGCAATCGTCGCTCACCCCAGCAGGTCGTCGACACGGCACTCGCCGCACTAAGAAAGGGCAAGCCGAGCGTCGTCGACGGTCTGCAGAACTACGTGAGCGCCAACGCTTCTCGCGTCGCACCGCGCGCGATGGTCGCCGCGATCGCCGAACGGGCGGTGCGCCCACGGCGCTGATGGGTCGCGATACGATTCCGTGCCCATCGGCCTGGCATGTCGTCTCGCGAGGTCTCGATAAGGTTCCTCGGCCAGGGGCTCGGATCCACTCGACCACCCCGACGGAAATGGCAGAGTGGGCGGTATGGAAGCCCAGTCGCTGCATCATCCCGTCACGTTGACGCTGTCCGGGGCGGCCGGGCAGATCGGCTATGCGCTGCTGTTCCGCGTCGTGGCGGGGGAGATGTTCGGACCGGACACCCCGGTGCGGCTGCGGATGCTCGAAGCCCCGCAGGCGGTGCGGTCCGCGGCCGGCGTCGCGATGGAGTTGCAGGACGCCGCGTCGCCGCTGGTCGCCGGTATCGAGGTGACCGCGGACCCGCGCGTCGCGTTCGAGGGCGCCAACCACGCCATCCTCGTCGGCGCCCGTCCGCGCACCGCGGGCATGGAGCGCTCCGATCTGCTGGAGGGCAACGGAGCGATCTTCGGCCCGCAAGGCCGCGCCATCAACGACGTCGGTGCCGACGACGTGCGTGTGCTCGTCATCGGCAACCCGGCCAACACCAACGCGATGATCGCCGCCGCCCACGCCCCCGACGTCCCGCGCGACCGGTTCACCGCGCTCACCCGCCTCGACCACAACCGGGCCGTCGCCCAGCTCGCCGCCCGCACCAGCGTCAACGTCCGTGAGATCAAGCGGATCACCATCTGGGGCAACCACTCCCGCACGCAGTATCCCGACATCCGGCATGCGACGGTCGCCGGCCGTCCCGCCCTGGAGATGGTCGGCCAGGAGTGGGCCGACGGGGTGTTCATCGACACCGTCGCCCAGCGCGGCGGGGCGATCATCGAGGCGCGCGGCGGATCATCGGTCGCCTCCACGGCGACCGCCATCATCGACCACGTCCGCGACCGCCGCTTCGGTCTCGCCGACCCGGACGACTGGACGTCGACGGCGCTGGTCTCGACCGGTGCGTACGGCGTGCCGGAGGGACTGGTCCATTCGTACCCAGTGCGGCCGGTAGACGGGCAGTGGGAGATCGTCGAGGGCTTGGAGATCGACGACTTCTCCCGCGCCCGCATCGACGCCTCGGTGGCCGAGCTGCTGGAGGAGAAGGCCGCCGTCGAATCGCTCGGGCTGATCTGACTCCGCACGCCACACGCCGCACCCGCAAACCCTGCACCTTCGGACAAACCCGACACCGATGACGTGTGGGGTCTGTCCTATTCTGCGGGGTTTGCGGTGCGTTCGACGGCGGCACCGATAGCCTGGTGAACCGTGCTGCTCTCCGACCGCGACATCCGCGCCCAACTCGAGTCCGGGCGCCTGGGAATCGACCCCTTCGAGCCGGGCCTGGTCCAACCGTCGAGCGTCGACGTTCGACTCGACGGGCTGTTCCGCGTCTTCAACAACACCCGCTACACCCACATCGACCCGGCGCAGCGGCAGGACGAGCTGACCACCCTGGTCGAACCGGCCAAAGACGAGCCCTTCGTGCTGCACCCGGGCGAGTTCGTCCTCGGCTCCACTCTGGAGGTCTGCACCCTGCCCGACGACCTAGCCGGGCGGCTGGAGGGCAAGTCGTCGCTGGGCCGCCTGGGCCTGCTCACCCACTCGACGGCGGGTTTCATCGACCCCGGCTTCTCCGGCCACATCACCCTGGAGCTCTCCAACGTCGCGAACCTGCCGATCACGCTGTGGCCGGGCATGAAGATCGGCCAGCTGTGCCTGATCAAGCTGTCCAGCCCGGCCGAGCACCCGTACGGCAGCTCGTCGGTCGGCTCGAAGTACCAGGGCCAGCGCGGCCCGACGCCGTCGAAGGCGTACCTGAACTTCGCGAAGTGACGCGATGAACGACGCGGCGTCGGCCACGAGTCCCGACGGCGCGGCGACGATCGCGGCGCGGATGGATCGCCTGCCGATCACGCCGCTGCACCGTCGGGTCACCGCCGTGATCGGCCTGGGCCTGTTCTTCGACCTGTACGAGGTCTTCCTGGCGGGCACCCTCAGCGCCACGCTGAAGCACAAGTTCAACCTCGACGGCACCGGCCTGACGCTGCTGCTCTCCTCCGCCTTCCTCGGCATGTTCCTCGGGGCCATCGTCATCGGCCGAATCTCCGACCGGCTCGGGCGCCGCCCGGCATTCCTGCTCAGCATGTCGGTGTACTCGGTGTTCACCTTCGCCGCGGCGTTCAGCCCCAACCCGGCGACCCTCGTCGCGCTGCGCTTCCTCGCCGGAACGGGCATCGGTGCGGAGCCGCCGGTATCGGACACCTATCTCGGCGACATGCTTCCGCCGCGCTACCGCGGCCGGTTCACCGCCTGGGCCTACACGCTGTCCTTCCTCGCCGTCCCGGCCGCCGGCTTCCTCGGCTTCTACCTGGTGCCCCGCGCGCCATTCGGATTCGACGGGTGGCGGTGGATGTTCCTCTTCGGCGCCCTCGGTGCGGTCATCATGTTCTTCGCCCGCCGCGGCCTGCCCGAGTCGCCGCGCTGGCTGGCGTCGGTCGGGCGCCACGACGAGGCCGACGCCATCGTCACCGGGATGGAGGACGCCGCCCGGGAGCGGGGCCTGCCGTTGCCGCCACCCGTCGCGACGGCGTCCGCGGCCGACGACGAGCGCGTCGGCCTGCGCGACCTCCTGCGCCCGGCGCTGCGCGGACGCACGGTGATGATGGTGGTGATGCAGTTCTTCCAGACCTGGGGCTATTACGGCTTCGGGACACTCGTCCCCATCGTGCTGGTCGGCAAGGGCTACGACGTGGTGACGAGCCTCGGCTTCCTGGGCGTGACCTACCTCGGATACCCCGTCGGTTCCCTCATTTCCCTGCCGATCATCGACCGGGTCGAGCGCAAATACCTCATCGTCGCGTCGGTCACCCTGATGGCGGTCTTCGGCGTCGCGTTCGGGTTCGCCGACGGCACCGCGATGATCCTCGTCCTGGGGTTCGCCTACACCGCGGTCAGCAACATCTTCTCCAACGCCTATCACGTGTACCAGGCCGAGGTCTTCCCGACGCGGGTCCGCGGTACCGCGTCGAGCTGGGCGTATTCGCTGTCCCGACTGTCCAGCGCGCTCATGCCGTTCATCCTCGTTCCCGTGCTGCACCACGGCGGATCGGGTGCGCTGTTCGCCGTGGTCGCCGCGGCGATGGCGATGGTCGCGCTCTCGGTCGGCCTGCTCGGGCCGCGGACCACCGGCCGCGCGCTGGGCGAGGTCAACGCCGGCTGATCCGTCCGATGTTCACGATCCCGTAGCCAGACCGTGGGCCGGTCGCCACCGCGCGGCCTCCCGGCGCAGGTAGCCATGGGGACATGAAGATGACTGTGATCGGATGCGGATACCTCGGCGCGACCCACGCCGCCTGCATGGCCGAACTCGGCCACGACGTTCTCGGCGTCGACGTCGACGCCGCCAAGATCGAGATGCTGGCCTCCGGCAGCGTCCCCTTCTTCGAACCCGGTCTCGACGACGTCGTGCGCCGCAACATCGCCGCCGGTCGGTTGCGGTTCACCACCGACTTCACCGAAGCGGCCGCCTTCGGCAAGATCCACTTCATCGGCGTCGGCACGCCGCAGCAGGCGGCCTCGGACGCCGCCGACCTCACCGCGCTGCGCACGGCCGTCCGCGAACTGGTCGGCCATCTTCGCGGGCGCCATCTCATCGTCGGCAAGTCCACCGTGCCGGTGGGCACCTGCGTGGAACTCGCGGACGAGATCGCCGCGCTGACCCGTAACAACGGATCGATCGAGCTGGCGTGGAACCCGGAATTCCTGCGCGAGGGATTCGCCGTCGACGACACGCTGCGGCCCGACCGCATCGTCGTCGGCACCGATCCGCGGCGGGCCGATTCGACGGCCGCCTCGACGTTGGCCGCCGTGTACCGCGAGATCCTCGACGGCGGCACGCCGTATCTGACGATGGATTGGGCGACCGCGGAGCTGGTGAAGGTCTCGGCGAACGCCTTCCTCGCCACCAAGATCTCCTTCATCAACGCGATCAGCGAGATCTGCGAGGTCGCCGGCGGGGATGTGACCGCGCTGGCCGACGCCATCGGGCACGACGCCCGGATCGGGCGGCGGTTCCTCAACGCCGGACTCGGCTTCGGCGGCGGGTGCCTACCCAAGGACATCCGGGCCTTCGCGGCCCGGGCGGACGAGCTCGGCGTCGGGTCGGCGCTGAGCTTCCTGCGGGCCGTCGACGAGGTCAACATGCGTCGTCGGGCGGCACTCGTCGCGATGGTCGAGCGGGCCTGCGACGGTTCCGTCCTCGGCCGCAACATCGCCGTGCTCGGCGCTGCTTTCAAGCCGGAGAGCGACGACATCCGCGACTCCCCGGCGCTCGCGGTGGCCGCGCAGCTGTCCTTGCGTGGTGCTCGCGTGACGGTCTTCGACCCCAAGGCGATGGACAACGCGCGTCGCGTCTTCCCGACGCTGCGCTTCGCCGACTCCGCGGTGGCCGCGGCGCGGGCGGCCGACGCCGTGATCGTCGCGACCGAGTGGGCCGAGTTCGTCCACATGGCGCCCGCCGAGTTGACCGACACCGTGTCGCGCCGACTGATCATCGACGCCCGTCGTTGTCTCGACGGACGAGCGTGGGCCGACGCCGGGTGGGACTACCGAGCGCTCGGTACCGCGGGAGCGGGGTCGTCGCAGGTCATCACCCATGTGGTGAGCGCCACCGAGGAACGCGAATCGATGGTTTGACGTGGTATTTTGATGCGGTGATTTCCCAGGTCGAGCCGTCTGACGGGCGCGCGGCACGCAAAGCCGCGGCCGTCACCCGGAGCGCTGCCATAGCTGGCAGCGCCGCGACGACCACCAGCGCGGTGACCAAGAGCGCCGGGAGCGACCGCACCGTCGCACCGACCAGGACGCCCGCCGTGACCAGGAGCGCCGTCGCCACGAGCGCCGCGGTGACGAAGACCGCCGTCGCCACGAGTGCGGCCGTGACCAAGAGCGTCGTCGCGGGCGAGACCGCGTCGGTGACCCGGCGGACGGTGGACTCGAAGACCGTCGACATCCCGGTGAGCGAGGACGCGCCGATCCCGGTGACCGATCCGGTCGACTCGACTCCGGCCGACGACTTCGAGATCGACGACCTCGCGAATGCTCAGCAGGAGGACTCCCCGTTCACGCCGCGGCGCAAGATCGCTGCCGGTGCGGCGGCGGTCGCGGTGATCGCGGGCGGCCTGGTGCTCACGGGATCGTCGGCGAATCGACATGGCCCGCGGGCGGTGCCGCAACCGGCGGCGATGTCGGGGATCAAGCCCACGCAGTCGAGTGCCGCCGAGATGTCGGACTGGCGCAAGATCGGCGCGCCGGTCTCCGAGTTCCGCCCGGTCGCGCCCGCGCAGGTGCAGAGCGGCCGCCCGGTGGCACGCAACCCCCGACCCTCTCAACGGGGCAACATCTTCCCCAACCCGATCCCGGGCCTGCCACCCATCCGGCTACCGCGCGGACTCCCCCCGATTCGCCTCCCCTAGCGCAACGGCATGGTTGAAACCCTCGTCCTCCTGGTGGCGGCGCTGCTGACCATTGCCGCCTCGACCGTGATCAGCAGCAAGATCGGGGTGGCGGCCCCGCTGCTCCTGGTCGTCCTCGGCGTCGGCGCCAGTTTCCTCCCGGCGTTCACCGGCTTTCAGATCAATCCGGACCTGGTCCTGGAGGGCTTGCTGCCACCACTGCTCTACTCCTCGGCGGTCTCCATGCCGGCGATGAATTTCCGACGCGAGTTCCGCGCCATCAGCGGGCTGTCGGTGCTACTCGTCGTCGGCACGTCGCTGCTGCTCGGACTGTTCTTCATGCTCGTCGTCCCGGAAGTCGGGTTCGGGTGGGGAGTGGCGCTGGGGGCGATCATCAGCCCCACCGACGCGGTGGCCACGTCGATCGTGAAGCAGACGCCGGTCTCCAAGCGGGTCGTCGCGATCCTCGACGGGGAGAGCCTCCTCAACGACGCGACCGCCCTGGTGCTGTTGAAGACCGCGATCGCGGCCACCGCGGGAGCCTTCTCCCTGTGGGGCGCCGCCGGGACCTTCGCGTACTCGGTCGTGGTCGCCGTCCTCATCGGTGCGACGGTCGGCATGGTCAACCTGGCGATCCGCAAACGGGTGACCGACTCGACGGTGAACACGGTCATCTCCTTCACCGTCCCGTTCCTCGCGGCGGTGCCCGCCGAGCTGCTCGACAGCTCGGGTCTCGTCGCCGCCGTCTGCGCCGGGCTGGTCACCGGGTATCGCGCGCCGCGCATGCTCTCGCCGCGCAACCGCTTGTCCGACGGTCAGAACTGGCGGACCGTCGAGTTCGTCCTCGAGGGCATCGTGTTCCTCACGATGGGACTGCAGATCAAGACGATCCTGCAGAAGGTGGAACAGGAGCACAGCGGGATCGTGATCGCGATGCTGATCGCCGTCGGAGCCCTGCTGATCACGATCGTCGCGCGGGCGGCATACGTGGCCCCGCTACTCGCCTCGCTCGCGGCGCGGGCCCGGCGTTACGCGCGGATGCAACCGAGGTACACCGGGCTGCAGGAGAAGATCAGCACTCCGGAGGGGCGTCAGGAGACGCTGGAGAAGATCGCCACCCGTAGGGCGAGCCGGGCCGGCAAAACGCGGCGGGTGCGCAAGAAGGGACGGATCGGCACGAAACGGCGGAGCCGCGTCGAGATGGACTTCGATCGGTTCACCACCCGGCTGACGCGCGGGCTGGCCGACATCGACTACTTTCTGCGCGACCCCCTCGGTTGGCGGGAGGGGACCGTCGTCGTCTGGGCGGGCATGCGCGGTGCGATCACCGTCGCCGCGGCGCAGACGTTGCCGCTGCACGAGACTCCGCGTCGGGCCGAACTGGTTTTGATCGCGTTCACCGTCGCCGCGCTGTCGCTGCTGGTGCAGGGCGGGACCATCGGTGCGCTGCTGAAGCTGCTCTCCCCCGACGACCCGGAGGCCGACAAGGCGCAGGCGGAGTTCCAGCAATCCGAACGTCGCCGCCTGCTCGACCTCATGCGGTCGAGCGCGGAATCGATCCCCAAGACGGAGCTGCCGGAGGATGCGCCGCGCGAGGAGCGCTTCGCGGCGGCGAAACAGCATCGGGTGGAGACCCTGCAGGCCCAGCGCGACGCCCTGCTCGACGCGCGAGACGACGGCACCTTCGAGGCCGACGTCCTGGCCGAAGAACTCGTCGACCTCGACGCCGCCCAAATCGCCATCGAGTTGCGCGGGCGCAATTCGCCCTGAGTCAGGCGCCCTTCTTCCGGTCGCCCAGATACTCCGCGAGCTGCTCGGAAGTGGTGCGGTCGAGTTCGCGGTTCAAGATGTTGTGGACCGACACCATGCCGGCGGAGCGGAGTTCGGCCACCATCTCCGCGGCCCACGCCGATTCCTCGTCGGTGTGGGGCACCCAGCCGTCGTGGTGTTGGTCGGTGATGAAATGCCGGCCGGAGGAGATCAGGGTCTCGGCGACGCCGGAGAGTCGCTCGGTGACTTTGCCGTGGACGTCGAGGATGGCATCGAGGGGCACCCCCAGCTTCACCAGTCGGCTGTAGGCCTCCACGGTGGCGGTGTCGAGGATGCGGTAACTGCGCGGGCCCCGGCCCGGGGACTCGTTCTGTGCGATCAGCCCGTACTCGGTGAGGCGGGCCAGGTGGCGCGGATTGTTGGTGTTCAGCAGCTCTTTGAGCTCTGCCGCGGTGGCGGTGGAGGTCTTCGTCGACGACCACGGTGCGTTGACGATGTCTTCGAGTCCGAGGACGCCGGCCAGGTCGTCGCCGCGCTGCATGCCGCTGAAGAAGTCGGCGATGTGGCGGGTGGTGAACCCGCGGCGCAGCAGGTTGTTGATGACCCGCAGGCGCTCCAGGTGTGCGTCGCTGTAGATGGCGATCCGGCCGCGCCGGATCGGCCGGGGCAGCAGGCCGCGGTCCTGATAGCCCCGCACGTTGCGCGTCGTCGTACCGGCCTCACGGGCCAGATCGTCGATGCGGTACTCGGTCATTCCGAAATTCTCCCACGCCGGAGCGCAGAGCTGTCAGAGGTCGACCGTCAAGTGATCCCCCGCACAGCGGGAAACACAGGTGAGGATCTCGCCGTCGGCGCGCTCGGCCTCGGTGAGCAGGGTGTCGCGGTGCTCGGGATCGCCGTCGAGGACCCGGATCCGGCAGGTCCCGCAGAACCCCTGCTGGCAGGAGTACGGGACGCCGGGGTTGCAGCGCCGGAGTGCGGCGAGCAGCGTCTCCTCGGCGTCGACGGTGGTGGTGACACCGGTGCGCGCGAGGGTCACGGTGAACTCCGATCCGCCGACGACCGGCGGCGGCGAGAACCGTTCGTAGTGCAGCTCGACGTCGGTGCGCCCGTCGAGGTGGGTGCGCAGCAGGTCGATCATCGGAACCGGTCCACAGCAGTACAGCGCGACCGGCCGCTCCCCGTCGAGCGGGCCGATCAGGTCGGCCGCGTCGGGGAGGCCCTGCTCGTCGTCGGTGCGGATGGTGACGCGGTCGCCGTAGCGCGCCAACTCGTGCAGGAACGGAATCGATTCCCGGCTGCGCCCGGTGTAGATCATCGACCAGTCGAACCCGAGGCGCTGCGCATGGGCGAGCATCGGCAGGATCGGGGTGATCCCGATACCGCCCGCGACGAATCGCAGGTGCCGGGCCGCCGGGTCGCGTCCGTCGGTGACGCCGGGCAGGACCAGGGGGAAGGCGTTGCGCGGCCCCTTGATCTCGAGGGTGTCGCCGACGGCCAATGCCTCGTGTACCTCGAGCGAGCCGCCGCCCCCGTCGGGGATGCGGCGCACGGCGATCCGATAGCTGGATTGGTCCGCCGGATCGCCGCACAGCGAGTATTGCCGGACCCTGCCCGACGGCAGGAGCAGGTCGACGTGCGAGCCGGCGTGCCAGCGCGGCAGCGGTCCGCCGTCGGCGGAGGCGAAGGTGAGCGCCACGACGTTCTCGTCGAGTGCGACGCGCTCCCGGTCGACGATGCGCACGGTGAGTACCCCGTCGTCGACGCCGGTCTGGTCGGGGAGGCGGGTGACGGTGCCCCAGACGGGCCACCACAGCTTCGCGATCCCGGTCGCCACCCACAGCAGCGGATCGCGGCGGAACCGGCCGGTCAGACTCGGCGGCGTGGTGGTCGGCGGGGCGGGGGTCATCCGGCCCGCCGAGCGGCCGGGGAGGAGGCGAGGTAGGCGACCGCCTGCGCCGTGCTGCCGACCTGGTCCGGGTGGAAGCCGGGCCGGAAGTATTTGACCGTCGACCACGCGAGGCCGAGCATCGACGGCACCACGTTGGCCTGGACGCCGCGCCAGTAGCCGACGCGCCGTCCGAGATAGCTCATGCGACGGGTGGCCGGGTCCTGCCGGGTGATGTCCTTCGCGCCGCGGAAGACCAGCCAGATGAGCGCGGGCAGCGCCAACAGCATGGTGCGGGCGCGCGTCAGGTAGCTGTTGCCGAAGTAGTTGGCGACGTCGTAGGCGACGGCACGGTGCTCGACCTCCTCGGCGCCGTGCCAGCAGAACAGGTCGACCATCTGCGGGTCGCCGCCGATCTCCGACCACGACGAGTTCAGCGCGAAGTCGCCGAGTTCTGCGGTGTAGTGCTCGATCGCGGCGATCAGCCACAACCGCTCGATCAGATGCTTGCGGGCGGCCTTCGGCGAGGACTTCTCGTGCGGGGCCAGCAGCTTGCGGAACACCCACTCCATCTGTCGCTGGAAGGGCCTGGCGTCGATCCCATGATCGATCAGGTAGGTCCAGAGCACCTTGTCATGGGACTCGGCGTGAATCGCCTCCTGGCCGATGAACCCGCGCATGGCCGCGGCCAACTGCTCGTCGGCCACCAGCGGCAGCGTCTCGTTGAAGGTCCGCACGAACCAGCGCTCCCCCTCGGGGAGGAGCAGGTTCAGCGCGGTCACCGTATGCGCCGGATAGGGGTGGCCGGGCAGCCAGTGCAGCGGCGTGTCCGCCCAATCGAATTCGACGTTGCGGGCGTGCAGCTCCACCGGACCGGGATCGACGGCCGATACCGGAGTGTTCTTGCGTTTCGTCACTGCTGACTCCTATCCCATGACCTTCCCGCGCGCCGCGAGGCGGGAGAGCGCGGGGAAGAAGCGGTAGACGCGGTAGCCGATCGCCGCCTCCGGCGTGACCGGGACGACGGCGCGGTTGCCGTGGATCGCCTTCAGGATCTGCGCGGCCACCCGGTCGGGGGTGTATCCGCGGCGCTGGTACAGGCGGTCGAGGCGTTCGCGCTGCGCGGACTCGGCGGCCTCGTCGGCGAACCCGGCCAGCGGGGTCGTGGAGACGATGTTGGTGTCGACGATGCCGGGGCAGATCGCGGTCACGCCGATGCGGTGCGGCGCCAGCTCGGCGCGCAACGACTCGCTGAACAGCAGCACGCCGGCCTTGGTCGCCGAATAGATGCCCAGGCTCCGCTGCGGGGTGAAGGCCGCGGCCGACGCGAGGTTGACGATGTGCCCGCCGGTGCCGCGCGCCACCATCTGTCGGCCGAAGACGCGGCACCCGGTCATGACGCCGCGCAGGTTCACGTCGACGACCCGGTCCAGCTGCTCATCCGTCGCGTCGAGCGCGCTGCCGCCGACCGCGATGCCCGCGTTGTTGACGACGATGTCGGGCACGCCGTGGGTCGCGGCGACGGTGTCGGCGAACTCGGCGAAGGCCGCGGAGTCGGCGACGTCCAGCAGATAGGCGTGGGCCAGGGCCCCGCGCTCCTTCAGTTCCGCGGCGGTCTGCCCGGCATTCTCGAGATCGATGTCGGCGACGACGATCTCCGCGCCGTCGGCGGCGAGGGCGTAGGCCGTCTCCCGGCCGATACCGCTTCCGCCGCCCGTGACGACGGCCAACTTGCCCGCCAACGGACCGGCGGGGTGCGCGACGGCGAGCCGGGCCCGGTCCATCGACTGCGGTACCCCGTCGGTGCCGCCCGTCACGGAGGCGACGAATTCGCGCACCGTCGCGGCGAGATACCGCGGGTTGGCGATCGGCAGCCAGTGGCCGGTGCGGCTGCTGCGCCGCCGCAGGTTGCCGGCGTGGCGGGGAGTCTCGTCGAAGACCGCCGGCCGGATGAACTTGTCGCGCTCGTTGACGATCTCCAGCACCGGGATGTCGATCGCGCGCGGGTCCGGGTGGGCCAGCTTGCCGCGGATGTTGGCGCGGTAGTAGTGCAGCCCATTGGCCGCGTCGGAGCCGAAGGTCTTCGAGAACTCCGCACCGGAGGCGTCGACGCGTTCGACGATCGACAGGAACCGGCGCCAGAGCGCGGGGCGGCCGAGCGTGCGGAACAGCACCTGCGGCAGCACCGGCAGGTGGAAGAAGGCGATATAGCTCGACGACGCGAGCTGGGCCAGGCCGTTGCGCAGGTTGGCGGGGGTGGGGCGGGCCAGCGTGTCCCGCGCCCACTGGGAGATGTAGTCGAGGTTGGGGCCGGAGACCGAGGTGTAGGAGGCCACGCGCTCCGGTGCGCCGGGCGAGGTCACCGCCTCCCACGTCTGCAGCGACCCCCAGTCGTGGGCGACGAGGTGTGCCTTGCGGCCACCGGCCACCGCGTCGATCACGGCGAACAGATCGTCGACGAGGTGCTCGAGGCGGTACGGGGCGTCACCGCGCGGCTTGGAACTCTCGCCGTAGCCGCGGGTGTCGTAGGCGACGACGAAATGGTCCGCGGCGAGGTCGGCGGCCACCCCGTTCCACAGGAGGTGCGAATCGGGCCAGCCGTGGATCAGGACGACCGGGGGGTTAGCTGGGTCGCCGACCTCGAAGGCGGCCAACTCGATCTCGCCGTTGCGGATGACGCGCTTGCGCCACTGTGGGGCGGCGTCGTGGTCGGCCGGCATCGTCACACCTCTTCCGTGAAAGCAACGGAAGCCAATATAACATCGCGCGTTGTTACATTGAAGGGTGAGACATTGTGCCGCGGCCCGTCGCTACTGCCGGTAGGACGAGAGGAAGTTGCCGATCCGGTCGATGGCTTCGGCGAGGTCCTGCGCCCACGGCAGGGTGACGATCCGGAAATGGTGCTGGTCGGACAGGTTGAACCCGCTGCCCTGCACCACCAGGATCTTCTCCTGTAGGAGCAGGTCCTGGACCAGTTGCTCGTCGTCGTGGATCTCGTGCACGTTGGGGTCGAGGCCGGGGAAGGCGTAGAGCGCTCCGCTGGGTTTGACGCAGGAGACCCCGGGGATCTCGTTGAGCTTCTCCCACGTGACGTTGCGCTGCTCGTAGAGGCGCCCGCCCGGCTGGCAGAGCGCGTCGATCGACTGATAGCCGCCCAGGGCGACCTGGATCGCGTGCTGGCCGGGGACGTTCGAGCACAGTCGGGTCGACGCCAGGACGTGCAACCCCTCGATGAAGCCGCTCGCATGCTCCTTGGGGCCGGTCAGCACGACCCACCCCGAGCGGTAACCGCAGACCCGGTAGGCCTTGGAGAGGCCGTTGAAGGTCAGCGTCAGCAGATCCGGCGCCAGCGAGGCGATCGAGACGTGCTCGGCGTCGTCGTAGAGGATTTTGTCGTAGATCTCGTCGGCCAGCAGCAGGAGCGAATGGCGACGGGCCACGTCGGCGATCTGGGTCAGCACCTCGCGCGAGTACACCGCGCCCGTGGGGTTGTTCGGGTTGATCACCAGCAGCGCTTTGGTGCGATCGGTGATCTTCGACTCGATGTCCTCGACATCGGGCTGCCAGCCGGTCGACTCATCGCAGCGGTAGTACACCGGCTTGCCGCCCGACAGCGTCGTCATGGCCGTCCACAGCGGGTAGTCGGGCGAGGGGATCAGCACCTCGTCGCCGTCGTTGAGCAACGCCTGCATCGTCATCGTGATGAGTTCGGAGACGCCGTTGCCCAGCAGCACGTCATCGACGTCGAAGTAGGGGAACTCGTCGATCAATTCGTAGCGGGTCACCACCGCGCGACGGGCCGACTGCACGCCGGCCGACTCGGAGTAACCCTGGGAGTAGGGGAGCGCGTGGATCATGTCGCGCATGATGACGTCGGGCGCCTCGAAGCCGAACAGGGCCGGGTTGCCGATGTTCAGCTTCAGGATGCGGTGGCCCTCGGATTCCAGCCGCGCCGCGTGTGCGTGTACCGGTCCGCGGATCTCATAGCAGACGTTCTGCAGCTTGAAGGACTGCTCGAGCGGCTTGAGGCTCAGGTTCGGGTGCGAAACGTGCGGTCTACTCACCAGTTAATTGTGACAGCCACGGCAAACCAAATTCACCGTGCCCCGGTTCAGCCGAAACGAGAACCGCTCCCGACGGTGTCCGTCGGGAGCGGTTCTGTTCGGTCGATCAGTGCTGGCCGGGGCGCTTCTTGCCCGCAGCCATACCGAAGCCCTTCGCCTTGGCCTCGGTCGCCTCGGTGGTGGCGCCGTTGCTCGTCGACGCTGCCGCCGGTGGCGCGGCCGCGGGAGCCTCCGCTGCTGGCGCCTCTGCCGGCGTCTCGGCGGGTGCCGTTGTCGCAGGAGCCTCGGTCACGGCCTCCGGTTCCGGGGCCGGCTCGGCGGCCGGAGCCGCAGCGGGTGCTGCCTTGGCCCCCGGTCGCTTCTTGCCCGCGGCCATGCCGAAGCCCTTCGACTTGGCCTCGGTCGCCTCGGTGGTCACCGGCGCGCTCGTCGGTGCCTGCGCCGCCGCGGCGGGAGCGGACTCGGCCGCCGGGGCCGACTCGGCGACGGGTGCCTCCGTCGTCGCTGCCGGTGCGGACTCGGCCGCGGCGGCGGCCGCGGCGGCGGCCGGCTTGGCCGCTTGGCCCGGCTTCTTCATGCCACCCTTCATCGCGAAGCCCTTGGCGGCCGGCTTGGCAGCGGGAGCCTCCGCGGCCGGGGTGGCGGCCTCGGTTGCCGGTGTGGCCTCAGCGGCCGGTGCTGCTGCGGCGGGTTTGGCGGCCTGGCCGGGCTTCTTCATGCCGCCCTTCATGCCGAAGCCCTTGGCGGCGGGCTTCGATTCGGCGGCAGGTGCGGCCGATTCGGCGGCCGGAGCGGAAGCCGGCGGGGCAGCGGCAGCAGCGGGGGCGGGCGATCCGCCGCCCGGCTTCTTCATGCCGCCTTTCATGCCGAAGCCCTTGGCGGCCGGCTTCGCGTCGCCGGCCGGAGCCGACGCGGCAGGAGCGGCAGCGGCCGGAGCAGCCGCGGCGGCGGGTGCGGGGGCAGCGGCGGGTGCCGGGGCCGCCTTCGGCTTCTCCTCGACGAGGGCGACCGGCGGGGCCGGCTGCTCCACGTCGCCCGGACCGCGCACCTTGCCCTCGCGGACGACCTCGATCTCGCGGCCGCGTCGTACGCCCTCGAGCAGCAGCTGCGCGACGTCGACGACCTCGATCTGGTCCTCGTTCTCGGTGCCGGCGGTCTGCGCGGTCACGCCGTCGGTGAGCATGACGCGGCAGAACGGGCAGCCGGTCGCGATCTTCTGCTTCTCGCCGGTCAGCACCGGCCCGCCGGCCAGGGTATCGAGTGCCTCATCGACGCGGTCGATGTTGATGCGCTTGCCGAGCTGCTCCTCCATCCACATGCGCGCGCCACCGGCGCCACAGCACATGGAGCGCTCGCCGTGGCGGGGCATCTCGGTGAGCGTCGAACCCGAAGCCTCGACCAGCTCGCGCGGGGCGTCGTAGACCTGGTTGTGCCGACCGAGGAAGCAGGGGTCGTGGTAGGTCACCGACTCGCCCTGCGGCGGTGCCACGGGGACGAGGCGCTTCTCGCGCACCAGCCGGTTCAGCAGCTGGGTGTGGTGGACGACCTCGAATTGGCCGCGCTCCGCGTCGACCTGCGGGTACTCGTTGCTCAACGCGTTGAAGCAGTGCGCACAGGTCACAACGATCTTCTTGCGCTGCGACGGTGCGGTCGCGAACAGCTCGTCGAACTGCTCGATGTTCTGCTGGGCGAGCATCTGGAACAGGAATTCGTTGCCCGCGCGTCGGGCCGAGTCACCGGTACAGGTCTCGCCCTCGCCGAGGACGAGGAAGTTGACCGCAGCGGTGTCGAGCAGCTCGGCGACGGCCTTCGTGGTCTTCTTGGCGCGGTCCTCGTAGGCGCCGGCACAGCCGACCCAGAACAGGTACTCGAAGCCGGCGAAGCTCTCGACGTCGCGGCCGTAGACCGGGATGTCGATGTCCATCTCGTCGATCCACGCGGTGCGCGCCGACGGTGCCTGGCCCCACGGGTTGCCCTTGTTCTCCAGGTTCTTGAACAGCCCGGCGAGTTCGGACGGGAAGTCCGACTCGATGAGCACCTGGTAGCGGCGCATGTCGACGATGTGGTCGACGTGCTCGATGTCGACGGGGCACTGCTCCACGCAGGCGCCGCAGTTGGTGCAGCTCCACAGCGTCTCGGTGTCGATGACCGCGCCGAGGCCTTCGCCCTGCGCCTCGCCGACGAGGGGGCGCTCGGCTGCGGCCCGCGCCGCGGCGGGGATCTTCTCGAGCTTGGCTGTCAATTCCTTGCCGTCGGCGTCGACGAGGCCGACCTCGTCGCCGCCCATATCCGTGCGGCCACCGGCCAGCAGGTACGGGGCTTTCTCATAGGCGTGGTCGCGCAGCGACATGATCAGCAGCTTGGGGCTCAGCGGCTTACCCGTGTTCCAGGCCGGGCACTGGCTCTGACAGCGACCGCACTCGGTGCAGGTGGTGAAGTCCAGCAACGCCTTCCAGCTGAAGTCCTCGATCTTGCCGGCACCGAACGCATCGGTGTCCGGGTCGGCGGTCTCCATGGTCAGCGCCTTGCCGCCCGACATCATCGGCTTGAGGGCGCCGAGGGCGACGCCGCCGTCGTCCTCGCGCTTGAAGAAGATGTTGAAGAATGCCGAGAACCGGTGCCAGGCCACACCCCAGTTGAGATTGCTGCCGACGAGCAGCAGGAAGAGGCTGCCGGAGAGGAGCTTGATCAGCGCGAAGATCGAGACCATCAACGGGCTTGCCGGCAGCAGCTTGGCCACCTGCATGGTGAAGAAGTCCGAACCGGCGTTGCTGTGGTGGAAGGTGGCGATCTTGCCGGCCTTCACGAAGATCATGCCCAAGCCCTCGACGAGGACGATGGCCTCGATGGTGTAGGCGGGCAGGAATCGGGAACCGGAGAAACGGGACAGGCGAGCGGGGACGCGCGGGTGGTTGAGCTGGCGGATGACGATCAGGGTGACGATGCCGATGACGGTGCCGATACCCAGCAGCTCGTCCCACAGATGCCAGCCGAACGTGTCACCGAAGACGGGCCAGTGGAACTCCGGGTTGATCGATTGGCCGTAGGCCTCGAAGAACAGGGGGAAGCCGCCGAGGAAGCCGATCATCACCAGCCAGTGGGCCCATCCCACGGTGCGGAACTTCGCCATGCGCGTGTGGGCGAGGAACTCCGTGAGCATCGTCGCCAACCGCGGGAGGAACGGGAAGAACCGGCCGGGCGCGGGCTGGCCCTGCGCCACGGTGCGGGCGATTCCAGCCACACCCCGGAGGAAGAATCCCCAGCAGACGAGGCTGAGCGCCAAGCCGATGAGTCCCAAAGTGATCGTCGTTGCGTTCAACGAAGTCACCTCGCCTTTCGTCAACACGAGCAGGTACTACATACCGTCGTGAATACGGTAGAGGTTCGACCCCGTGTCACGCCTCCCAGGCTTACCTAACTTCGCTGGTCGGTGGCCTGTGCCACCACCTTCTCCAACTCCACCAGGCCGTCTTCGAGATAGTCGAGCATGCGCTGCAGGCTGGGCAACTGTGCCCGCGCGCCGATCAGGCCGAAGCCGATCTGGTCGGCGGCCGACGTCAGTGTGATGTTGAGCGCGTTACCCGAGGTGGCGATCGAAACCGGGTAGCAGCCGTCGAGCTGGGCGCCGTTCCAATACATCTGGTCGCGGGGGCCGGGCACGTTCGAGATGATCAGGTTGAACTGTGGCGGGGTGAAGTTGACGAACCCCGGGATGGACATGAAGGCCAGCGGGGCGAGGGTCGCCGCGCCCAGGGCCAGCGCCTGGATCGGCCGCAGTCCGCGGATGATGTTCTTGCTCGCGCGCATCGACGCGGCCAGCGTCCGCAGCCGTGAGGCCGGGTCCGGGTCGTCGGTGGCGAGGTTGGCCATCACCGCGCTCACCGCGTTGCCGTCGTCGTCGCTGCCGACGTGCATCGACACCGGGACCATCGCGATCAGCGGATCCTCGGGGAGGGAGTCGTTCTCGATCATGTAGGTGCGCAACGCCGAGCTGCACATGGCCAGGACGATGTCGTTGATGGTGACGTCCAGGGCCTCGGACACGGCCTTCATCCGCGACACCGACCACTGATCCGCGGCGAATCGTCGGGCACCGCCGATCGGCACGTCGAACATCGAGCGGGGCGCGAACGTCCCGGGGGCGACGAAGTCCTCGTCGTTGATCGCCTTCCACGCCACCTGCCCGGCCGCCGGGACCAGGCCGGCGACCTGCCCGGCGATGTCGGCGGCGGCCCCGACCTGCTTGCGCAGGCCGTCGAGGAGCCCGGAGCCCGGTCGCTGCACCTCGGATACGGTCCGCGGGTCGACGACCGCGCGCTCCGGGTCGTCGAGCGCGGCCGCCTTGCGCCGGCGCAGGCGATCGTCCCAGGGGGCGGTGCAGGTGCGGTTGTCCGGATCGTCGGACAACGTGCGCGCGAGCAGGCGCATCGCGGTGACGCCGTCGACGAGGGAGTGGTGGACCTTGGTATAGAGCGCGAGCCGGCCGTCGGCGAGCCCTTCGATGATGTGGCATTCCCACATCGGGCGCGACCGGTCGAGCAGCGTCGAGTGGTTGAGCGAGACGTAGTGGAAGAGCTCGCGGATGCGCCCCGGCTTCGGCAGCGCGATGCGGCGCACGTGATAGGCCATGTCGAGCTCGTCGTCGACACTCCAGGCGACCGAACCGACCAGGCTGAACGGCTGGGCCGGCCGGCGGCGGAAGATCTCGCTGATCGCCATGTCGGAGGTGAACGCGGCCTGCACCTCGTCGGCGAGTTCCTCCGCGGTCTGGCCTTCGCGCGGGATGAACAGCTGCAAACCGCCCACGTGCATGGGCTGCTCACGGGTCTCTGCGATCAGGAACATGGACGAGGTGACGGGCATGTACTGCATTGATTTCCCCTCCGCAGGCAGCAAACTTGCGATCAGCCTAGCCTCACGCCTGTCGCCGGGGGAAAGGTACGTCACAGTCGTGGTCGGGAGTGACCATCGCCTACGGTGGCGGGGTGACGACTCGACCAAGGCGGCGGCCTCCGGCGGTACTCGGCCGATTGGTACTCGTCGCGCTGGTGGTCGTCGAGGGAATCGTCGCGGCGGCGAACACGTGGGTGTATTTCGCCGCCCGGACCCGGGAGGTGGTCCCCGCCGACGTGCCGGCCGGATCGACGGCGTTGGTCCTCGGCGCGAAGGTCAGCGACGGCGAACCCGGTGTCTACGTGCGCGCACGGCTCGACACCGCGATCGGGCTGTACCGGTCCGGCCGCGTCACGACGATCCTCAACTCGGGCAACGGGTCGTCGCGCTACGGCAGCGAGACCGACGTGATGCGCGCCTACTTGGAGCGGGCGGGGATCCCGTCGTCGGCGATCCGCGACGACCCGGCCGGATACGACACCGAGCGCAGTTGCTCGCGAGCGCGCTCGGAATTCGGGTTGTCGAAGGTCGTGCTGGTGACCCAGGGGTTCCACCTGGACCGGGCGATCGCCCTGTGCCGCCTCGACGGGCCCGACCCGATCGGCGTCGAGGCGCCGTGCCCGGATTGTGCGCGGTGGACGATCGCGCGCAATCATGCGCGCGAGGCGCTGTTGGCTAGGCCGCGGGCGCTGCTGTCGACGGTGCTGCGCTAGCCCGTCGGCCCAGTTTCGGCAGGGGCAGCCGGGGCCGGCCGGTGGTGTACACCGAGCCGGGCAGACGACGCAGGAGTTCGACGAGCAGGATCGATCCGACCAGGGTCAACGCGTAGACGGTCGCGGTGCCGAACGGCTGCGGGATCGTCCGCATGATCCAGGAACCCTCCCCGTGCCAGTTCATCCCGAGCACGAAGAACAGCACCAACACGTGGACCAGGAAGACGCCGAAGGAGCGGTTGGAGGCGAAGGAGACGAAACGGGCGAAGCGTGGGGTCCGCGCGCGCCAGCGTGTGCCCCAGGTCAGCGCGACCGCGTAGAGGCAGGCGATGGCGACGATCAGGAACGGCAGCAGCGTCGGCTCGAACGGGCCGGACGAGGTGCTGGGAGCCGGAGCCTGGCCGGGTGCGGCGTCCGCGGCCTTCGCCGAGACGCGGCGTAGGAACTCGAACATCGCGTAGGCGCCGGTACCGAGCAGCGCCACGCCCAGACCGCTCAACAGATAGGCCTTGTTCGGTCCGGTGAGCGCTCGGGCGATGGCGTCGCGGTGGATCGCCGCGACGGCGCCGTACACCAGGAAGAACTGATAGGGGATGAAGGTCGCGTAATGGTGCCACCAGGGGTCCGAGCCGGGCAGCCAGTGCGTGATGGTGACCGTGATCAGGACCTGAAGCGCCAGCGACGACGTGAGCACGACGGCGTGGAATCCCTTGGTGGCCTGCAGCAGCCACAGGAGCAGCGGGAACAGCAGGTAGACCTGGACCATCACGAACAGGAAGTACATGTGGAAGCCGCCGCCGCCGAGGCCCCAGGCGAGGTTGCGGCCGAACTCCGCCAGGTCGCCGCTCACCGTCGCCGGGAAATCGCGGAAGGACGACGAGCCGGTGACGCCGCCCCAGAGGTATCCGCCGAGGTCCTTGGTGCCCTGCGACAGCCGGCCCTGCGGGATCAGGATCTTCACGACGAAGTAGACGGCGGTGAAGATCACGTACGGGTAGGCGACCAGCTTGATGCGTCGGCGCCAGAACGACCAGGTGGTGAAGTCCTCGCGACCGTAGTACTGGTAGGTCAGCACGAACCCGGTCAGCGCGAAGAAGGTGTTGCGGGTGAAGTGCAGCAGCAGCCCGGTGCTGGTCACACCGATGCTGTTGACCTCGTCGGCGGTCTGGGTGAGGACGTGCACGAAGATGACGAGCGCGAAGGTCGTCGCGCGGATCAGGTCGAGGTGGTGCAGATAGCTGCGCTTGGCGGACTTCGGCGCCGGGGTGGCCGCGCCGGTGGCCGAGGTGGGGGCGGGCGCGCCGGCGCTGCCACCGCGCGGGAGTTCCCGCGTGCTGACTGTGCTGGTCATCGAATCAAGCCCCTCAAGTACGTGTGCGCTCGATGCCGCGGCGCTGCGGTCATCGGCCCCCGCGTGGCGTCGCGGGCGTGCTTGCTAATGCAGGCAGTCTAACGATCGAACCTGGGAGCCACCTGATACTTAGTTAGCCAGCCGAAGTTTTGCTACCACCAGCCGAGGGCCTTGCCCATGTCTTTCTCCAGCGCAGGGGCCATGCTGCGGGCGAAGGTGGCCGTCAAGTGATGTATGTCACGGTAGACGACGATATTGCCGACGACGGCCGGGCAGTACCCGTCTTTGCACAACGCCTTCGTGTAGTCGAGGAAGGTGATGTTGGGGTAGTTGGGCGCGATCTTGAGTGCCGGGTCGACGGGGGCGAGCGCGACCTTCTGCTCGACACCGCACACCTGCGGCTTGCGGCCGGACATCAGGCACTCCGCCGGGGTCTGCTTGGGCTTCAGGTGGGTCCACGGCGTATCGCGGATGGCGATGACGCGCTGGTTCCAGGCCTTGAAATCGTCGAAGACCTCGGTGTAGTCGATCGGCAGGTAGTCGCCCGGACGGTGGTCCTCGGCCTCGGTCGGCCGCGTGCTGTTGGTGATGATGACATCCGGCTTGTCCTGCTCCAGGCGCTTCATCACCTTGGCCGCCCACCGGTTGCAGTCGGGGCGGTCGCGGCCGTACCACTTGAAGACGTGGGACTTGACCAGCGCGCAGCCCACCTTGACGTAGGTGGTCACCTTGAAATGGTGCTTCTTGCCGAGGACGTCGAGGGCGGGCAGCCACATGTCGGCGTGCGAGCCGCCGGCGATCGCCACCGTGCGCTTGGCGGTCACGTCCCCGTAGACGCCGACCTTGACGGTGTCGTCGTCCCACCAGGTGATCATGCGCTGGTTAGGCTTGCCGTCCCACGTCGCGCCGCGGTCCATCAGCGCGGCCTCCGGCGGCGGCTGCGGGGGCATGTGCGGCGTCGGGACTCCGGCCCAGAAGGCCATGCCGCCCGGGTAGAGCGTGGGGTCGAGGTTCATCGTGTCGACCTTGATATTCGCCTGGTGGCGGATCCACGCCACCGACGTGGTGCCCGCCGCGACGGTCGCCAACACCAGGAAGACGACCAGGCCGCGCCGGTACAGCGGCGAGAAATCGGTGCCGCGCCCGGCCCGCAGCGGCGTCTCCACGAACCGGCTGACGGCCCACGCGAGTAGCACCGACACCGCGAGGATGGCGGTGCCCTCCAGGAAGGTCGCCTTCTCCTCCTGGCGCCACGTCAAGTAGAAGATCAGCAGCGGCCAGTGGATCAGGTACAGCGAGTAGGCGATGTTGCCCAGCCACATCATCCCGGGCTGGGCCATCAGGGCGTTCATGTCCCGGTTGTCGTCGACGTCGATGACGGGATCGTCGGCGGGTCGCGTGGCCGCGGAGCCGGTCCAGATGATGATCAGGGTGGCACCGGCCGGGACCAGTGCCAGCGCGGCCGGGTATTCCTCGACCCCCATGATCCACCAGCCGGAGGTGATGATCATCAGCAGCGCGATCACGGTCAGCAGGTTGCGGACCGCGCGGCTCATCACGATCCGCGGCATCCAGATGGCCAGCAGGCCACCGGCCAGCGGCTCCCACAGGCGGGCGATCGTGTCGTAGTAGTTGACCGGCTGGTTGACCGAATGCCGGTAGTTGGCCCAGGCGAAGGAGACCACCGTGACGGCCAGCAGGCTCAGGCCGACGATCCACTTGATGGTGCGGGGGTTGCCCACCTTGGGCCAGCGCAGCGCGGCCAGCTTCAGGACGCCGCCGAAGGCGAGGGCGAACAGCAGGGTGCCGACGAAGAATTGGCCCTGCATCGACATCGACCACAGGTGCTGCATCGGGCTGGCCGCCGAGGAGGCCGCGGCGTAGTCCTGCGAGTTCAGTGCCAGCAGGTAGTTCTGGTAGTACAGCGCCGACGCGATGACCTCTTGGCCGAGCGGCCCGAAGCGCGAGATCGGCATGACCACCGCGATCAGCACGACGATGCCGGCGAGCACCAGGTAGAGCGCGGGCAGCAGCCGGCGCAGCAGCCGCGAGAGGCGGGGCCACGGGTTGAGTGCCTCGCGCCACGTCGACGACGGCTTGTTGGTGACGGTGACGTGCTTGAGGAGCGAGGCGATGAAGAAGTAGCCCGACAGCGTCAGGAAGACGTCGACGCCACCGGAAACCCGACCGAACCAGACGTGGAAGATTGCGACCAAGGCGATGGCGAGACCGCGCAGACCGTCGAGGTCGTGGCGGTAGGCGATGGGCTTGGCGTTCGTCGAGGGGGCACCGGGATCCTTGGTCGAATCACCGGTGGCCGTGGTCGTCGAGCTCGCAGTCACAACGTGCCAGGGTAGCCGTTGACTCTTGGAGAACCTAAGCAGCACGCACGGCTGGGCGGTTTGTCCGCTGTGCCGTCGCGGCAGCCCGCACGGCCATGCGCCGCCAGAACGAACAAGTGCCGTACGCGGGTCGGCGTCGGGGCCTACCTTCGAGTTCATGGTTCAAGAAGTGGCAATTTTCGACGTGACCGATGCCGACGCCTTCGAGAAGGCGCATCAGGCCGCCAAGGCCGGGATCGACGGGGTCGCGGGGCAACGGTCCATCCGCATGACGCGGGGGATCGAGTCGCCCAACCGGTTCATCCTGCTGATCGAGTGGGATTCCATCGACGCCCACCGGGCGGCGGGCAAGACCGAGGCCTTCGGGCAGTGGATCGCCGCGATCAGCCCCTATTTCGACGGTGCGCCGCGCGCCGAGCACTTCACCGACGTCTAGACGCCGTGTAGGTTCTTGGCGGTCTTCGACGTGGGGACGCTCGCCGGGTCCGGATAGGTGCCGAGGACGCGGTCCGCGGTCCCCGAGGTGGTCACCGTGTACCAGAAGTGCTCGTTCTTGAAGTGGTGGTAGCGGTGGTTCTTATACACCGCCCGATACGGGCGGTGCCGCGGCTTGTAGTCGGTGTGGATCAGGAAGTGGATCCACTCGTAGAACATCAAGAAGGCGGTGACCGTGAGCAGGAAGGTCATGCCCAGAGCCGTCCGGGGAAAGGCGAAGACGCCGATCACCGTCAGCACCGGGAGCAGCCCGACGAGCACCGGCCACGGGATGAAGATCAACGGGATGTCGCGCGGGTCGCGGTGATGACGGCGGTGGTCACGAGCCAGGATCGAGTCGACGGTGATCCGCCCGACCTTGCGTGGGCGCCAATGCAGGATTCCGACGTGGATGAGCCACTCGGTCACCGGTGAGACGGCGAGCAGCAGGGCGACGACGAGCGCGTCGGTCCACTGCCAATCGCCCAGCAGGATCCGGGCGATCAGCGCGCCGACCAGCGGTACCGCGATCATCCAGGGCGACGGGTGCCGCCAGAACTCGGCCGTCGCGGCGCGCAGCGTGGTGATTCGGGGGCGGGCCGGCCGCGTGGTCCGGTTCGTCGTGGCGACAGTGTGATCAGTGGCCATCGGTGTCTCCTTGGAAGGTGCTCGCCGCGTCGAAGACGGCGAGGAGGGCAGAAGTGCTCGGCGACAGCAGGTCATCCGCCGCGCGACGGGCGGCCGCCGGGTCGTGCGCGGTCAACGCCGCGAGCAGGGCGCGGTAGCCGTCGACCTGGCCGACCTCGCCGGCCATCGCGGCGGAAAGCGCGGGCAGCGCGGGCTCGTAGGCGGCCCGCAGCGTGTTGAACATGAGCCGGTAGACGAGCGAATCGGCGCCGTCGACGATCCCGTCCCAGAACCGCAGCGCGAGGATCTGCAACTGCAGCGGATCGGTCTGCGCCGCGATCTCGTCGACGAGGGTGCGCAGGTCTGCGGCGGCGGATTCGTCGAGGCGCTGCGCGGCGAGACCGGCGACGATGGGCGCGATCTGGGCGCGTGCTTCGATCACCGACCGGGCCACCCGGAAGTCGAGCTGACCGTCGTGGACCAGGAGCAGCGGCAGGAGGTCGAGACCGCCGTCGCGGCGGATGTCGCGCACCGTCGTCGCGTCGCCCTGCCGGATGTGGACGAGGCCCGAGGCGTCGAGGCGTTTGAGCGCTTCGCGGACCGCCGGTCGGGAGACTCCGAGCGCGGCGGCCAGGTCGCGCTCGCTGGGCAGCGACGCCCCGACGGACAGGTCGCCGCTGACGACGCGGGCGGCGATCTGGTCGAAGACGTCGTCGGAGACGGAGCGCTTCACGACGGGTTGGAAGGTCACCCGTCGAGCATGTCGCCGATTGGTCAGCCTGTCAAGTGGTCAGACCAGTGTTGGTCGGGTGGGTCTCGATACGGTGGATCCGGGGTGGTCGAGTCGATCCGGGGTGGTAGGCGAGGAACCGTATCGAGACCCGGGATCGTCAGTCGGGATCGATGATATGGACGGCAGCCTCCTCGGCGGAGGCGCCGGCACCGTCGACCCCCACATCGGTGCCGAGGAGTTGCTCGTCGTCGTCGGACATGACGCCGTCGTCGGGGCCGACCAGTCGGCCGGCGCGGCGGCCGCCCACCTCGTCTGAGGCGGGGAAATCGTCGTCGAGGCCGTCGTCGGAATCGGGGTCGTAGGTGGTGTCCGGTTCCTCCTCGGCGAGTCGCTCGTCGAGGGTCTCGTGAATGTCGTTGCCCCGGGCGTAGTCATGCGGCGGGTGATCGGGCGGCGAGTATCCGCGGTCGAGGATGTCGCCGACCTCCTCGTCGGCGAGCATGTCCTCGGGCTGCAACTGCTCGACGGTGTAGTCGCCGTCGTCCACGTCGGAGTCGTCGCTCATTCCTGCACAGTAGCGTTTCCCAGTAGGTTTGACGCTGTGTCGCGAAGTCTGTGGACCTTGGCCCTCACCTGGGTGGGCGTTGTGCTCACATGGATCTGGGTGGCGGTGGCCGCGCCGGATCGGGTGCCGATGCACTGGGGGATCGACGGCCAGGTCGACCGATGGGCCGGACGCGGCGAATACCTGGTGACGACCGGCCTGACGGCGGTGGCGACCACCGTCGTGATGGTGGCCGTCGGCGTCTTCGCTCCGCGTCTGCCCGACTCGATGATCAACACCCCGCACCGCGAATACTGGCTGTCCGAGCGGCGGCGGCCTGCCTTCGACGCGCTCACCAGAAACATGATGTTCGACGTCGCGGCGGTGGTGATCCTGCTGTTGACCGCGATCAATGTGATCACCGCGATCGGCACGGACGGACAGTACGTGTGGCTGCCCGTGGTCGTCGTCTTCGTCCTACTCCTGGTGGCGGTGACGGTCGGCCCGATCCTGCGGCTCTATCGCGAGCCGGTTCGTCGCTAGCCGTCAGGGATTCATCTCGTACGCGCCGTTGTAGGACTGCACTCGCTGCCACACCCGGTCGAACCGTTCGGGGTCCGCGGTGGGCGCGGCGATGGCACTTCGGGCCCACTCCTGCTGTGCCGGCGTGGCCGAAGGCTTGCCGAGGAGATCGACGGCGTAGGACGAGAAGTCGCGGATGAGCGTGTCGAAGATCTGCGCGGTGGTGTCGTCGTCGAGTCCGGTGAGGTCGGCTTGCTCGAGGATCAGCTGACCGTAGACGACCAGCGAGAACAGCTGGCCGACGGTGAGAAGGAAATCGAGGTCCTTTTGCTGCTCGGCGTCGGGGGCGGCGGTGGCCAGGAACTCCGCGAACGCCGTCGCCTGCCGGTAGAAGGTCGCCACGTTCGGTTGGTCGGAGTGCCTCTCGTACACCGGTTTCCAGTCGGCGAACTGGATCCGCCCGGCTCCACGCGTCGGGCCCTGGTGGAAGAAGAAGACGTCGTCGTCGGCGTCGAGCCGAGTGCCGATCTCGGGGTACTCCTTCGGGTTGAACATGTAATTGGGCATGAACTTGAGGACCAGGCCGACGTTGACGTGGACCGTGCCCTCCAACCGCGGGTAGGCACCGATGATGTTGGCGAAATGCCGGAACATCGTGTCCTTCTCGTACCCCTTCGCGGCGATGACGTCGTGCAGCAGCCGCACCACCGCCTCGCCTTCCAGGGTCACCTTCGACTTGGTCAGGGGGTTGAACAGCAGATAGCGGCGGTCCTCGAGGCTCGCACTGCGGAAGTAGTCGACCGACCGCTGACTGAACAGCTTCATCGCGATGATGCGCGCGTAGGCCTCGACGAAGTTCGCCCGCACGTGGGAGAAGTCGGTGACGCGGTTGCCGTACAGGATCCGGTTGTCGGCGTGGGTGATCGCCTCGTAGAACGCGTGCTCGGCCATCCCGATCGACCCGCTGCACAGGTTGAATTTTCCGACGTTCACGGTGTTCAACGCGGCGGCGAACGCCTCGACCCCGGAGTGTAGGATGTCTTCGTCGCGAACCGGGTAGTCGTTGAGTCGGAACGTCGACACATACGACTGCATGTGGACGACGTTGTCGATGAGCTCGTACTCGGGGCGCCGGCTGTCGGCGACGAAGAAGGTGTAGTCGCTGCCGGCCTCGGCGGTGCCCTTGCCGTCGTCGATGCGTCCGAAGACGGACACCATGCTGGCGACGTTCCCGTTGCCGATGTAGTACTTCTCGCCGTTCGCGCGGTATCGGATTCCGTCGGCTTGATCGGCCGCGCTCGCGGGGGTCAGGATCAAGTCGGTCTGATAGACGTCGGCGCCGTGTTCGCGCTCGGAGAGTCCGAACGCCATGAGCTGACCGTCCTCGAGGTCGGCGGCGGCACGCAACTTGGCCTGCTCGTTGGCGCTCTGCCAAATGGGGCCCAGCCCGAGGATGGTGACCTGTTCGGTGTACCAATAGGCCATCCCGTAGAACCCCAGGATCTCCGAGAGCGCGTGGTTGCGGGCACCGTCCCAGCGCTTGGCCGGGTCGCCGCCGCCGTAGGCCGCCGGAGTCAGGAAGGTGGCGAACAGCTTCTCCCGTTTCACGAAGTCGACGAAGGCCGCCGGCCAGGCGGCCGACAGCTCCTCCGCGACGATCTTGCCCTTGCCCTGACCCTCGAACCAGTCGATGGTCGCGCGCAGCAACCGGCGCGTCGGCTCGTCGAAGTGGCGAGGATCGTAGGTGTGCGGGTTGAACAGGAGGCCGTCGACTTCGGTCATGGCGCCAACCTACCCGGCGGCGTTCACTCCTACGGCGTGGCCGAGGGAATCGGCGGGCTACCGTTGCGCCATGAGCAACATCGACTACGACGTACGCGACGACGTCGCCCATGTGCGGCTGAACCGTCCCGACAAGCACAACGGGCTGACCCTGGACATGCTCGACGACCTGGCCCGCGCGGCTGACCGCGCCGCGAAGGACCGTTCGTTGCGGGCGGTCATCCTGTCGGGCGAGGGGCCGTCGTTCTGCTCCGGCCTCGACTTCGCGTCGGCTGGCAAGGAACGCGGGCGGATCATGCGCAACCTCGTGCCCAAGCGCTCGTCGGCGGCCAACAACTTCCAGGCCGCCGGCTGGGCCTGGCGCGGCGTGCCGGTGCCGGTGATCGCGGTGATCGGCGGTCATTGCTACGGCGGCGGGTTGCAGATCGCGCTCGGCGCCGACTTCCGGTTCAGCGCCCGCGACGCCGACTACTCGATCCTCGAAGCCAAGTGGGGACTGATCCCCGACATGTCGCTCTCGGCGAGTATCGCCCAGCTGACCAGCATCGACATCGCCAAGCGGCTGACCATGACCGGCGAGATGTTCGACGCGGAGCAGGCGCTGGACTGGGGGCTGGTCAGCTCGGTCGACGACGATCCGATGGCCGCGGCGCTGGCGTTGGTCGACGCGGTGAAGCAGCGTTCGCCCGATTCCGTCGCCGCGTCGAAGTCGCTGTTCGAGAACACCTGGTACAACGGCTCGCGCCTCTCCTTCCCCGTCGAGCAGGCGCTGCAGGTGCGGCTCCTGCGCGGTAAGAACTCCGCGATTGCGCGCAAGGCGGGGCTCGACCGTTCGACCCCACGATTCTTGCCGCGGCAGTTCTAGGGACTCCCCGGCAAACCCCGCAGTTTCGGACAAACCCGGCACGATTCGAGTGTGGGGTTTGTCCGAAACTGCGGGGTTTGCGCGCACGGGACTCAACTTTTTCTGACGAATCGGGAATGGATTCGCCGAGGTTGAGGTTGGACCATGCGAGAAACTTGAGTGAGCAAGGCTCAACAAAGGTTGACCGGCATGGATTCGGCGACTAGAACTTGAGTCGGAAGCGCTGAGGTTTCGAAGAACCCGAACTTGGAACCACGGTCGGTGATCTCTGATCGCCGATCACATCAACAGGAGGAACAACTCTTATGTCCCGTGCTGTCGGAATCGACTTGGGAACCACGAACTCGGTGGTCTCCGTACTGGAAGGCGGCGAGCCCGTCGTCATCGCGAACGCCGAGGGTTCGCGCACCACCCCGTCGGTCGTCGCCTTCGCGCGCAACGGCGAGGTCCTCGTCGGCCAGCCCGCGAAGAACCAGGCGGTCACCAACGTCGACCGCACCATCCGCTCGGTCAAGCGCCACATGGGCGAGGGTGACTGGTCGGTGGAGATCGACGACAAGAAGTACACCCCGCAGGAGATCAGCGCCCGCACGCTGATGAAGCTCAAGCGCGACGCCGAGGCCTACCTCGGCGAGGACGTCACCGAAGCGGTCATCACCGTGCCCGCCTACTTCAACGACGCCCAGCGCCAGGCCACCAAGGAAGCCGGCCAGATCGCCGGCCTCGACGTCCTGCGCATCGTCAACGAGCCGACCGCGGCCGCGCTGGCCTACGGTTTGGACAAGGGCGAGAAGGAACAGACCATCCTGGTCTTCGACCTCGGTGGCGGCACCTTCGACGTCTCGCTGCTCGAAATCGGCGACGGCGTCGTCGAGGTCCGTGCGACCTCCGGCGACAACAACCTCGGCGGTGACGACTGGGATCAGCGCATCGTCGACTGGCTCGCCGACAAGTTCAAGGCGGCCAACGGCATCGACCTGACCAAGGACAAGATGGCGATGCAGCGCCTGCGCGAGGCCGCCGAGAAGGCGAAGATCGAGCTGTCCGCTTCGCAGAGCACCTCGATCAACCTGCCTTACATCACGGTGGACGCGGACAAGAACCCGTTGTTCCTCGACGAGCAGCTCACCCGCAGCGAATTCCAGAAGATCACCAACGATCTGCTGGAGCGCACCCGGGCGCCGTTCCAGGCCGTCATCAAGGACGCCGGCATCTCCGTCAAGGACATCGACCACGTGGTCCTCGTCGGCGGCTCGACCCGCATGCCCGCGGTGACCGAGCTGGTCAAGGAGCTCACCGGCGGCCAGGAGCCCAACAAGGGCGTCAACCCCGACGAGGTCGTCGCGGTCGGCGCGGCCCTGCAGGCCGGTGTGCTGCGCGGCGAGGTCAAGGACGTGCTGCTGCTCGACGTGACCCCGCTGAGCCTTGGCATCGAGACCAAGGGCGGCGTGATGCACAAGCTGATCGAGCGCAACACCACGATCCCCACCAAGCGGAGCGAGACCTACACGACGGCCGAGGACAACCAGCCCTCAGTGCAGATCCAGGTCTACCAGGGTGAGCGCGAGATCGCCTCGCACAACAAGCTGCTGGGCAGCTTCGAGCTGGGCGGCATCGCCCCTGCCCCGCAGGGTGTCCCGCAGATCGAGGTGACCTTCGACATCGACGCCAACGGCATCGTGCACGTCACCGCGAAGGACAAGGGCACCGGCAAGGAGAACAGCATCCGCATCCAGGACGGTTCGGGACTCTCCAAGGAGGAGATCGACCGGATGGTCAAGGACGCCGAGGCCCACGCCGAGGAGGACCGCAAGCGCCGCGAGGAGGCCGAGACCCGCAACCAGGCGGAGTCGCTGGTCAACCAGACGCAGAAGTTCCTCGCCGAGAACGACGACAAGGTCCCGGCCGACGTCAAGGCCAAGGTCGAGGGCGCCGTCGAGGAGGCCAAGAAGGCGCTCGAGGGCACCGACACCGCGGCCATCAAGACCGCGATCGAGAACCTCTCGTCGGTGTCGCAGGAACTCGGCCAGGCGATCTACGCGGCCAGCTCGGCCGAGTCGACCGACGGCGCGCAGGGTGCGCCGACCGGTGGCGACGACGACGTCGTCGACGCAGAGGTCGTGGACGAGGGTGACGACAAGTGACCGAACCCTTCGACGCCACCAACGGCGCGGGTGAGCCCGAACCGGACGTGACGCCGACTGCTGCGGCGGGGGCCGATGCCCCCGCCGCAGCGGGCGGTACCCCGGCTGCCGAGCCGGGTGTCGCTCCGGCCGCCGACGACCAGGTCGCCGAGCTCACCGCCGCGCTGCAGCGCGAGCGCGCCCAGTTCACCAACTACAAGCGCCGTTCCGACGAGGAGATGGCGGCCAAGGTCTCGCTGGGCAAGCAACTGGTCATCGAACAGCTGCTGCCGATCCTCGACGACCTCGACCGTGCCCGCGAGCACGGCGACCTCGAGTCGGGTCCGCTGCGCGCCGTGTCGGACAAGTTGGCCGCAACGCTGACCGCCCATGGCCTCACCGCCTTCGGCGCCCCCGGCGATGCGTTCGACCCCGAGCTGCACGAGGCGGTCCAACACGACGGGTCCGGACACGACCCGGTCCTGGGCGAGGTCTACCGGGTCGGCTACCGCATCGGCGACCGCGTCGTCCGTACCGCGATGGTCACCGTGACCGACGGCAACGGTGCCGACGCCGACACCGTTCCCACTCAGGAGTGAGTGGAAGACAACAGGACACGATGAATGAAACGAGAAAGGAGGTGACGCACGATGGCTCCCCAACGTGAGTGGCTGGAGAAGGATTTCTACTCCGAACTCGGCGTCTCCTCCGACGCCACGGCCAACGAGATTCGCAAGGCGTACCGCAAGTTGGCCAACGAGCTGCATCCGGACAAGAATCCCGGCGACGCGGCTGCCGAGGAGCGCTTCAAGCGCGTCTCCGAGGCGAACAGCGTCCTGTCGGATCCGGAGAAGAAGAAGGAGTACGACGAGACCCGGGCGATGTTTGCCGGCGGCCGCTTCCGCGGCGGTAACGGGTTCCCGGGCGGCTTCAACGGCGGTGGCGGCACCACCTACACGACGGGCGGCGACTTCAACCTCGACGACCTGTTCGGCGGCGGTGCCGACGCCGGCGGCGGCCTCGGCGACATCCTGGGCGGGATGTTCGGCGGGGGAGGCGGTGGCCGATCCACGGGTCGCGGCACCGCGTCCCGGCCGCGTCGGGGCCAAGACCTCGAGGCCGAGACGACGCTCTCCTTCCGCGACGCGGCGAAGGGTACGACGGTCAGCATGCGGGTCACCAGCCCGTCGCCGTGTACGACGTGTCACGGCAGCGGGGCGAAGCCCGGGACCTCGCCGCGGATGTGTCCGCGGTGCAACGGTTCTGGGTTCGTCAGCCGCAACCAGGGCGCGTTCGGGTTCAGCGAACCCTGCCGCGATTGTCAGGGCACCGGCTCGATCATCGAGGACCCGTGCCCGGACTGCGGCGGCAACGGCGTCCAGGTCCGGGCGCGCAACATCAACGTGCGCATTCCGGTGGGCGTCGAAGACGGCCAGCGGATCCGCCTCGCCGGTCAGGGCGAGGCCGGGATGCGCGGGGCGCCCTCGGGCGACCTCTTCGTCACGGTCCACGTCACCGGCGACAAGCTGTTCACCCGCAGCGGCAACGACCTCAAGGTCGAGTTGCCGGTCAGCTTCTCCGAGCTGGTGCTGGGTGCGACGGTGTCGGTACCGACGCTCGACGGCTCGGTCGGGGTGAAGATCCCGCCGAACACGGCCGACGGCCGGACCCTGCGCGTACGCGGTCGCGGCGTGCCGAAGCGGGCCGGCGGCTCGGGCGATCTGTTGGTGACGGTGAAGGTCGCGGTGCCCACCTCGCTGGACGAGAAGGCCACCGAGGAGTTGAAGGCCTACGCCGAGGCGGAGAAGGCCTCGGGCTACGAACCACGGGCCGGATGGGGGAGGTGAGTCATGGCCGCCGGTCAGAACAACATGTCCGAGGATCGGGCGACCTACGTCATCTCGGTCGCGGCCGAACTCGCCGGCATGCATGCGCAGACCCTGCGCACCTATGACCGTCTGGGATTGGTGACGCCCGCCCGCGCGAGCGGCGGCGGGCGTCGCTACTCCCGCGGCGACGTGGAGTTGTTGCGCGAGATCCAGCGCCTCTCCCAGGAGGAGGGCGTCAACCTCGCCGGCATCAAGCGGATCATCGACCTGACCCGCGAGGTCGAAGATCTGCGCGCGCAACTCGACGCGGTCGGCAAGCGGCGGCCGGGCGGCGAAGTCGTCCCGTCGCCGCGCACGACCGCCCTCGTGGTCTGGCAACCCCGCCGCGGCCGCCGCTCCTGATAGCCTCAGGGGCCGAGTAGAAGGTGGGGCAATGTCGCATGTGATCGGAATCGCGGTCGTCGACGGGCAGGTCGCTTCGGTCGTCCGCGACGACAGCGACGCCGTCGTCGCCACCCATGTCGTCGACGTCGACGACCAGTCGGCCGCGAGCATCGGCGGTGCCGTCATCGACCTGGTCTCCTCGGCGCCCTTCGAGGTGTCGCGGATCGGGCTGGTCGCGCCCCCGGCCCAGGTGGACGCGCTCCGGGCGGCCTTCGCGCCCGCCCCGGACCGGCCGGTCTGGTTTGCCGGGGTATCGGTCGACACCGTCGACTCGGCCCTCGTCGAGCTGACCCGCACCGATGCGACGCCGATCGAGGGCAGCGCCGGGCCGGCGACCGGAAGCCTCGGCGGCACCAGCAAGTCGGTGGCGGTGGTGAACCTCGACGAGTACACCGCCCCAACGTCGGGGATGCCGATCGTCACCGTCGACCCGCAGACCGGCACGATCACCGGACGTGCTTCCTGGAGCCCGGACCACGAGCAGCACACCGCCGTGCTGGACCCGACCGGCGCGGCCACCGTGGCGTCGGCGATCGCCTCGATCCCGGGCAGCGAATCCATCACCCACGTCGTCTTCACCGGTGCCGGTGCGGCGGTCCCCGGCGTCCACGCGGCCTTCGAGCGCGCACTCGGCCGCCCGGTCGTCATCGCGCCGCGCCCGCAATTCGCCATCGCCGGTGCCGCCGCGGGCTTGGCCCGCCAGCCCCGGCCCGCCTATGAACCGGTGTCCGGTGCATTCGCGGCGCAGGCCCCCTCCACCGGTCGGCATCAGCTCGTCCCGGAGGCGGTGCCGCATCAGGTCGTACCGCAGGCGGTCGGCACGCCGCCGGCACCCCAATTCTCTTCCGCCCCTTACGGATCGGACCACTACGCGGTCGGCGAGGGCGTGACCGACGCCGCGACGGTATCGCTCGACGAGGACGGCGACCCGGCGCCCGCGTCGGATCAGCGCACCCGTCGGCGCTGGTGGTTGATCGGCGGCACCACTCTGGCCGGTTTCGTCATCCTTGGCGCGGCGATCGCGGCGGTGCTCTTCTCGACCGGCACCGCCCAGCGCGTCGTCGGCGTCACGACGGTGTCGGTGACCACGCAGACCACGACGGTGACCAACACCGAGACCGAGCGCAACAACACGGTCCACACGACGACCGTCACGCCGCCGACCCACACGAAGACCGTCACCAAGACGACCACGCAACCGGCCACCACGGTGACCGAGACCGAGACGGAGACGATCACCGAGACCGAGACCCAGCAGGGCCAGGGTCAGGGACAGCAGGGGCCGCAGGGGCCGAGCGGGAATTAGCGTTCAGCCGACCGGGTCGTGGTGGATGCGCCGATAGCTGGCGCCGTTGATCAGCAGTTTGCGCTCGGTGGTCTCGATCATCGCCGGTGACCCGGCGATCAGCACGTCGCGCGAGTCCCAATAACCGGGCGTGCGGTCCGCGTCGTGGACCACCGCGTCGGCCAGGGTCCCGAGCATGTGCGGGAATCCCAGATCGGTCGGCGACGCGATGGAGCCGAGCCACCAGGGGTCGTCGCGCTCCTCGGTCACCGCGGTCACCGAGAGCCAGGGGCTCATCGCGCACATCGGCTGCAGGGTGGCCAATTCGTAGAGCTCGCCCGGATGGCGCGCGCCGTAGTAGAGGTGGATCGGCGGATTGTCGACGTTCGCGGCGAGCCCGGTGAGGATGGCACGCAACGGGGCCAACCCGGTGCCGCCGGCGATCATGGTCGTCGGGGTGTTCGGATCGACGCGCAGCATCCCGTGGTTCTGTGCGATCGACCAGACGTCGCCGACGGCCGTCTCGAGCACGATCGACCGGCTGACCGTCCCGCCGGGGACGGCGCGGAGGTGGAACTCGACCTCGCCGGTCGGGCTGGCCGGAATCGCCGGCGAGAGCATCCGCCACGAACGGCTCCACTGGGGGATGCAGACCTCGACGTATTGGCCGGGGAGATAGTTCAACGGACGCTCGGCGACGAGGCGCACCACGGCGTGCTCGCGGCTGATCTGGAACTTCTGCACCACCCGGGCCGGGGTCGCCGGCGGGCCGGTCTCCTTGGCCGCGGCACCGCTCATCACACCGGTGATCGTCGCGACGATCTGACCGATCGCCGCGGCCGCGGCCGGGGTCCGCGACGATCCGAGCACGGCGGCGAATTCGGCTTCCAGCGCCCGGCCGGCCAGCTCGTAGTGCTGCGGCAGCACCCCGTACTTGCGGTGGTCGCGCCCGAGCTGGGCGAGCAATTCGACGAGGGCGCCGTGTCCGGTGGGCGCCAGCGCCCCGTCGAGGACGTGGTCGACGACGCGGGGGAAGGCGTTGCGCAGATGTGCCAGCGAAGGTGGGAACAGGTCGCGGATCGACGGGTCGAGGCTGAACAGGCGGGCGAAGAAGTTGTTGGCGAAACGCGCGGGGTCGGCGTTGAGGGAGGTGCGCAGGTGGGTCAGGACGATGCGGGTCTCGTCGTCGGCCACGGGTGGTGTCCTCCTCGGCGAACGCAGGATTCCAGGGCTGGTCGTCGAATACTACGCCCGACCGGGGCCGATGGTCGGCGTCTCCACGGAGTGCTAGTGTGGTGATATCACTACGATATGGAGGCTGGGATGTTGAGAAGGGCTTTTCGCACCAACGGCTTTGTCGCACTCGTGGTCATCCTCGGCCTGCTCATCGGCTTCGGCGTGCTCGCGCTGTACGGGTTGACCGGCAGCGGCGCCGGCGCCATCGCAGCGGCGGTGGTCGGCGTACTCGGCGTCATCGTCGCCTTCACCTGCCTGAGCGGGTTGACGGTGGTCGACCCCAACGAGGCCCGGGTGGTGCAGTTCTTCGGCCGGTACGCGGGATCGGTGAGCGATCCCGGGTTCCACTGGGTGCTCCCGCTCTCGGTGCGCCGGTCGATCACGCTGCGCGTCCGCAACTTCGAGACCCAGCGCTTGAAGGTGAACGACGCCGACGGCAATCCGGTCGAGATCGCCGCGGTCGTCGTCTACCGGGTGGTCGACAGCTACCAGGCCGCCTTCGCCGTCGACGATTACGAGGAGTACGTCGAGACCCAGTCCGAGGCGGCGGTCCGGCATCTCGCCACCACCCATCCCTACGACGCCCACGACGCCGACCGGACCTCCCTGCGCGACGGTGCGCTGGTGGCCGAGGAGCTGACCGCCGAGCTCGCCGAGCGCACCGGGCTGGCCGGTGTGGAGGTCGTCGAGGCACGGATCACCCACCTCGCCTACGCCCCGGAGATCGCCCAGGCGATGCTGGTGCGCCAGCAGGCCGCCCAGGTCGTCGCCGCCCGACAGCAGATCGTCGAGGGTGCGGTCGGCATGGTCGGGCTGGCGCTCGACGGCTTGTCGGCACAGGGGATCGTCGATCTCGACGGCGAGCGGCGGGCGACGATGGTGTCCAACCTGTTGACCGTGCTGTGCGCCGACCGGGCCACCCAGCCCGTGGTCAACGTGGGATCGCTCTACTCCTGATGGTCGGCGCAGCGGGGAAGCCGGAGTCGAAGAAGGTCTTGCTGCGCCTCGACCCGGCCGTCCACGCGGCGATCGCCAAGTGGGCGGCCGACGATCTGCGCAGCATCAACGGCCAGCTCGAATACGCGCTGCGGCTGGCGTTGAAACAGGCGGGTCGGCTGCCCTGACCCGCGCCTACTTCCGGGCGACCGGGCGCAGGACCGTCGGGCCGAGGAATTCGCAGACCTGCAACGCCAGCGCCATGTCCAGACGGTCGTGACGGTTGCGCTGGCCGGCCAGGGCCTTGTCGACCCGGTATTTCACGGTGTTGCGGTGCAGGTTCAACTGCTCGGCTGTGTGCAGGTGGCTCTCCCCGGTGGCGAAGAAGGTCCGCAGGGTCTCGCGCAGGACGGCGGCGTTGTCGGTGTCGTCGGCCAGCGACCCGAGCACCTCGCCCACCCAGGCCCGGGTGGAGTCCAGGTTGGCGGCCAGCAGCGAGGTGACGGCGATGCCGCGGTCGCCGAATCCGACCACCGGGCCGCGCGGCCCGTGCGGCATCGAGACGACCTCGTAGGCCGCGATGGCCTGTTCGTGCGTGCGGCGGAAGCCGCTCAGGCCCGGCGCGGGCAGGCCGAGGCAGATCCGTAGCGACGGGGGCAGTTTGAGCGTGCTGCCCAGGACGGCGCTTTCCAGTCGGGGTGGATGGTCGCCGAGCGGGATCCACGCCCAGAGCGTCTCGCGGTCGACGGCGGTGGAGACGATGTCGCGCGACGCCCCGATGGCGCGCGCCAGGCCGGTGGCCGCCGTTTCCATCGAGGCGGGCGTGAGCGGACGCTCGGCGTCGGACCAGATGACCGCGGCCACGTGGTACTGGTCGAGGCGATACCGGGTCTGGGCCTCGAATGCCGCGCCGTCGTTGCCGGATTCCTGCAGCAGGCCGTGGATGAGTGCGGAGCGGATGTTGCCGGCAGCGCCCAGCCACAGGTTGCGCTCCTGCTCGTAGACGTCGAAGACGTAGATCGTGATCCAGTCGATATAGGCGAAGACCAGGTCGGAGCTGTATCGGAGGACTTCCAGGGTGAGTTCGCGCGAATAGCCCATCGAGTCGACGATCGGGAAGAACTCGTTGAGGAAATCGTGCTGGCCGACGTGGTAGGCGCGCACCAGAGAGTTCGGCGAGACGCCGCGCTGGGCGAGGCGCCGGGCGTATTCGACGGCGGCCGACGGCGGCTGCAGATGACTGATCGGCACGTTGTTGGCCAGACCGTAGAGGATCGTCGAGACATTCGACTCGACGCTGTCCCAGAGCGCCTCGAGGAGGACGGGATCGTCGTCGAGGCCCTCGATGTCGCGGGCCATCACCGCCGAGAGACCGTCGGTGAGTTCGTCGGATCGCTTCTGCAGCTGGGCCGCGATCTGGCCGATCACCGCCACGGCCTCGGCTGAGGCGGGCGGTGGCTGGCGCGGGGTGATCGGCAAATTCAGTCCAACTGCGTCGGGATGCGCAGGTGGTGCAGGGCTCGCTGTGCGGCGTTGAACCCGCACATCCCGTGGATACCCGCGCCTGGTGGGGTCGACTGTGAGCAAAGGTACACCCCGTCGATTCCCGTCGCGTACGGGTCGATACCGAATCTCGGCCGCAGCACCATCTGCAATCCGTCGTTCGCACCGCCGATGATGTCGCCCGCGGCGTAGTTCGGGTTGTACGCCTGCAGGGCGGCCGTGCCGCGCGATTGGGTGTGCACGATCGTGTCGCGGAATCCGGGGGCGAACCGCTCGATCTGGTTGACGACCAGTTCGGTGGCATCGCCGTCGTATCCGGGCGGGACGTGGGCATACGACCAGATCGGGTTGATGTTCCCGCTCGACCGGGACGGGTCGGCCAGATACTGCTGCCCGACGAGGACGAACGGCCGCTCCGACATGGTGCCCTCGATGCGGGCGCGCTCGGTCGCGGCAATCTCCTCGAAGGTCCCGCCGAGGTGGACGGTGCCCGCCCGCCGGCAATCGGGGTTGGTCCACGGGATGTCGCCCTCGATAGCGAAGTCGACCTTGAACGCGGCCGAGCCGACCCGGAATCTCCGGTAGGCGCGGGCGACGCGTCCGGGCAGGTCGTCGTCGTAGAGGCGCAGGACCTGCGCGGGCGTGATGTCGAGCATGACGGTGTCGGCGTCGGGGATGTCGGCCCGACTGCGCACGAAGGTGTCGGTCGCGATGGTGACGTCGTAGTCGCCCAGCGCGTCGACCAGGGCCCGGGTGATGGACCCGGACCCGCCGCGGGCGACGACCCACCCGTAGCGGTGTCCGCCGGCCAGCATCATCAGACCGAGCGATGCCGTCAGCGGGCGGTCCAGCCGGGTGAAGGCGTGCGCGGCGGCGCCGCCGAAGACGGCGCGGGTGGTGTCGGTCTTGAGGTACTTCGAGACCAGCTGCGCCGAGAGCAGTGCCCGCGGGCCGAAGGACGCGAGACGGAACGGGTGGCTCGGGATGCCGATGACCGGGCCGAGGAGGTCCGCGGCGAGATCATCGAAATGTTCGGCGAGGTCGCCGACGAGGCGCTTCCACCGCTTGCCGTCGACACCCATGCCCGCGGCGGTTTCGTCGACGGACTGGTAGAGCACGCCGGCCCGGCCGTCATCGAGGGGATGCGCGCAGTCGACCTCGGGCCAGCACCAGCCGAGACCGTAGCGCTCGAGGTCGACCGTCTTCCAGAACGGCGAGCCGACGCCGAGCGGGTGGACCGCCGAGCAGTAGTCGTTGATCAACCCCGGGTATCCGGCCTCGCCCGAGCGGGCGCCGCCACCGACCGTCGACTCGGCCTCCAGGATGGTGACCGAGACGCCATGCCTGGCGAGATGCAGGGCGGCGGCGAGCCCGTTGGGCCCGCCGCCGACCACGACTGCCGTCGTCACCGAGAAGCTCCAGCGGGGGTAGCGCTGTCACTTCGCCAGGTGTACTCGAGCGGAATCGGCCCGTTCGGCAGCCACGGCTGGGTATCAGCCGAGTCCGCAACCTTGTAGGTACCGCGCTCGACCACACCGAGGGCCGCGTCGATCAACTTCCACTCCTGGTAGTTCTTGTGGATTGGCTGGGATTCTACCCATGCCACCAGGAACTCTCCGGGTTCGAAGTTGCATCGGCGCTGAATCGCGCGGATCAGATCCTCGTTGTGGAAATGTCCCTCACCGAAGTTGAACGCGATGATGGAGTTACAGGCGAACTCGGCCTCGCGCATCCGGTAGGTGTTGAACTTCTCCTCGCCGAGGTAGTTGCGCATGATCGACATGAGCCCGGGACCCTGGCTGTGCAACGAGCGCCAGCCGGTGGTCATGGACAGGACGACCTCCGCCACATCCTCGGGATACCCGGCCTTCTGCAACTGGGTGATGATGTTCGGCTGCGAGCGCACGATGTGCTCCTCGAGCTTCTTCTCCGCCTCCGGCTTGATCGCCCACTGGGCCGAGGCCCAGTTGCCGGCGTACTGCCGCATCGACGGCAGGAAGGAGACCCAGTCGGGCCGCAGATTGCCCAGGATCGGGAAGATCACCAGGGCGATCAGGACGGGGACCGTCCACGCGTAATCCGAGCCGATGAAGCCGAAGCCGTCCTTGTTGGGCCAGCCGAGGTACAGGAAGACCACGGCGAAGGCGAACAGCACGTTCCACTCCAGCGGAACGGCCAGGGGGAAGGTCGAGAAGATCACGGCGTGCAGACCGATCATCATGATGACGGCGACGACGACCAGCCACCACGGCGTGCCGACCAGCAGCAGGATCAGCGGGAAGCCGATCTCCACAACGGTGCCGAGGCCGTGGGCGAAGAAGTGCGCCAACCCCGACGGTTGCAGGTCTTCCGGGAAGTTCCGGTAGAACAGCCGGCGGGTGGCCTTGCCCGGCAGGATCGGGGTGTTCGACATCATCGGCGGAACGACCTTGCCGAAGTGCTTGCCGATCTTCGAGATGCCGGCACCGACCCAGACCACCGTGATCAGCAGCTTGAGGCAGACGAGCATGGTGACCACGCCCATCGCCGGCGCGAGTAGTCCGAAGACCATCGCGGGCATGTACTGCTCCGGGCGAGCGGCCAGGAAGGCGACCTTGTCGCGCAGGCCGAGGATGACCAGGAACACCAGCACCGGGAGGAACAACCACGGGTTGACCAGGTACACGTTGGTCTGGCCCAGATGCTCGGCGACCTTCTGGCCGCCGGGGAATCCGGTGGCGTCGACCCGGGGCGCGAACAGCGTCACGAGAGCGGAGACGAGTACCAGCGCGTAGACCGCCACGTCGAAGACCGTGCGCCGGTCACCCGCGGTGCCGGGGACCTTGCCCGGCCATGGTGGGAGCCGGATGGTCTCCGGGCGCAACCACGTCTTGAAGCCGGCCGTCATCGGGGCGAAGTGGCCGGCCAGCGGCCCCCACGATCCGGCGAGGCCCAGCGTCTCCAGGAAGACCGTCCACATGATGGCCTTCTGGTAGAAGATCGGCTGGTTCCACCACTGCGACGGGTGCAGCGGGTTGAGCCCGCTGGTGAGGGTCGCGATCGCGATGCCGACGACGAGGTACAGCACGACGACCTTGACGACGTAGATCGTCGGCAGCATCTTCGGCGTGCCGAAGCCGTTCTCGACCCAGAATCGGGACGTGATCTTGATGCGATCCAGGTATGGCTTGTCCATGAAGGTGGCCGGATCGACTTCGGGCATGACGCCCTCTTTGAATCCCATGGCGGTGTACTCCTCTACTCCGGGGGATTTGATTCGTGCGGGTGGTTTCGGCCCGACGGGCCGGGGGATGTGCCGATCAGGGGGTTGCCTTGGCCTGGACCCGCAATGTGGGTTTGTCGATCTTGCCCACGGGATTGCGGGGCAAGGCGTCGACAACGGTGACCGAGACCGGGAGCTTGACCCGGGTCAGTCGGCTCGAGAGGTGCTCGAGCAATTCCTCGCCGGTGACCTCGGCGTCGGGATAGGGGACGACGTAGCCGACGGGGACCTCGCCGTAGACGTCGTCGGGGCGGCCGACGACGGCCGCTTCGAGGACGGCGGGGTGCTCGGCCAGCGCGTTCTCGATCTCTTTGGGGTAGATGTTCTCGCCGCCGCGGATGATCATGTCCTTGACGCGGTCGACGAGGGTCAGGTAGCCGTCCTCGTCGAGCTTGCCGACGTCGCCGGTGTAGAGCCATCCGTCCTTGATCGTCGCCGCGGTCGCGTCGGGCAGGTTGAGGTAGCCGCGCATGACGCTCGGCCCGGAGATGATGACTTCGCCGGACTCCCCCGGGGGCAGATGGTTGCCGTCGTGGTCGGCGATCGCGATCGTCTGCCCGGCCAGGGCGGGCCCGACGGTGCCGACCTTGCGCTTGCCGTTGAGCGGGTTGCACGCCGAGGCGCAGGTCCCCTCGGTGAGGCCGTAGCCCTCGAGGATGGGGATGCCCAGCGCCCCCTCGACCTTCACGAGTAGCTCGCGGGAGATCGGCGCGGCGCCGCAGATGGCGAATCGCAGCGACGACAGGTCGGCGTCGTCGGGCATCTTCGAGACGAGCATCGCGTAGATGGTCGGGACGGCCGAGAAGTACGTCGGGCGCAGCCGCGCGACGTCGGCGAAGAAGCGGGTGACCGAGAAGTGCCCGGTGACGGTGAGCTGCCCGCCGACCAACACCGGTGCGATGAAACTGACGGCGATCGCGTTCACGTGGAACAGCGGCAGGATGAGCAGCGCGTGGTCGCTCGCCGAGAGGTCGGCGTTCTGCCCGATGGCGGTGCCCATGTACTGCAGGTTGGCGTGGGCGAGTTCGACGCCCTTGGGGACACCGGTGGAGCCGGAGGTGTAGATCAGCAGTGCGATGTCGTCGGGGGCGGGTTCGGCGGGCGGGCGCCACGAGTCGTCGAGGGTGGTGGCGAAATCATCGACGAGCAGGATCGGCCGGCCGAGCCCCGGCTCGTCCTTCTCGGCGACGACCAGAACGGCGTCGCAGTCGTCGATCTGGCGCTTCGCCTCCGGCAGGAGGAACTGGGGGTTGACCGGGGTGGCGGTCGCACCGAGGCGCCAGGCGGCCTCCAACGCGATCAGGAGTTCGACGCGGTTGGGCAGCCACGCGGCGACGACCGAGCCGCGGGTGACGCCGAGTTTGGCGAACTGGGCCGCCAGGATGTCGATGCGCTCGGCGTACGCGGCGTAGCCGAGCTCCGTGTTGTCGTCGCGGACGCAGGGCGCGTCGCCGCGGTCGACGAGATTCCAGGCGAAGTAACCGATGTCGGACATGCTGTGCATCACTCCAATGGCTGTGTGTGATGCATAACACTAGGGCGACGTTTTGCACGTTTCTACGGTCTGCGCCGCTGAACTTCATCGGCCGTTATGTGCACAGAGCACAGAAGAGGGCAAAAAAGTGCGCGCGGTGGATTTCCACCGCGCGCACGCACCGCCCGTGAGACGGGTCAGTGGTCGTCGTAGTGCCCGGCGTGCGCGGCGTGGCGGTGCCCGTCGTGGATGTAGTCGACGTGGTCGCCGTGGGGGACGGCGACGTGGCCGCAGCCTTCGCCGTGCTGGTGATCGTGGTTGGTGTGCTCGACGTGGTCGGCGGCCTCGCACTCGTCGAAGTGGCCGTCGTGCTCACGGTGCAGGTGGCCGTCGTGGGCGTAGTCGACGTGGTCGCCGTGGGGGACGGCGACGTGGCCGCAGCCCTGGCCGTGCTGGTGGTCGTGGCCGGTGTGCTCGATGTGCTCGGTCATGGTTGTTCGCCTTTCGGTAATCGTGTCGATGGGTGGCGTCCGCGCTTGGACGGCGCCACATATGCATTGTTGCATATATATCGAGTCATGCATAGGTCGGCGGTGAATCTCTTGCGGGGAACCGTGGATCGCCCTCGTCGCGCGGATGACAGACTGGGCCGCGTGACGAGCTATCCGCAGCTGCGCCTGAGCCTTCCGCGACTCGAGTCGAATCTGGCCGCGATGGCGGCGTGGAGCGGTCAGGCCGGGGTCGGGCACTGGCCCCACATCAAGACGACGATGTGCCAGCCGATCGTCAGCAGGCAGCTCGCCGCCGGGGCCACCGGTGTCACAGTGGCCACGCCCGCGCAGGCCGCGACGGCCGCATCGTGGGGATGTCGGCGGATTCTGATCGCCAACGAGGTGGTCGACGCGGGCGAGCTGCGGCGCATCTGCCGATTGACCGGCGACGCGCAGATCATGCTGCTGGTCGATTCCGCGGTCGGCGTGGCGGCGGCCGACGACGCGGCGCGGGAGACCGGCGTCGTACTCGACATCCTGCTCGACGTCGGTCGGCCGGGCGGACGGTCGGGAGTCCGCGACCTCGCGGCGGCCGCCGAGGTGGCGGGATTGGTCCACTCCGCCCGCGGTCTGCGGCTGATCGGGGTATCCGCCTACGAGGGGGTGGTGCCGGCCAGTCGCGACGATCAGACCCTGCGCCTGGTCGACGACCACTGCGCGCTGGCGGTCGCGGCCTTCGTCGAACTCGTCAGCGGCTTCGAGACCGGGGCCCCGGTGTTCACCGCGGGCGGGTCGGCCTTCCCCGACCGGGTCGTCGCGGCTGTCGGGCCGGTGCGCGCCGTGCCCGGCGCCCAGGTGATCGTGCGGTCCGGGTGCTACGTGGTCCACGACCACGGGATGTATCGCCGGCTCTGTCCGGTGCCCGGATTGGCGGCGGCGGTGACGGTGCGTGGGGAGGTGCTCTCGGTGCCGGAGCCCGGGCTGCTGGTCGTCGGGGCGGGGAAGCGGGATATGCCGCATGACGCGGATCTGCCGTCGGTGATCGGTGCTTGGGATCCGCACGGGCGCCGCGGCAAGGTGCTGAGCGGGAGTGTGGAGGCGCTCTACGACCACCACGCGGTGCTGCGCGCCGAGGGGGACGTGACGATCGGCGACCTCGTCGACTTCGGGGTGTCCCACCCGTGCGGCGCCTTCGACCGCTGGCCGCTGATCACCGTCGTCGACGCCGACGGGCGGGTTGTCGACGAATGGGCGACGGAGTTCTCCAGGTAGGCGTGCTCAGCGCTGGTCGTCGGCCCACGGGTGCGACGGCCGCTGCCCGGTGTAGAGCTGCCAGCGGTAGTTGTTGCACATGATGGTGCGCCCCTGGTCGTCGACCACCTTGCGGCCGATCTCGGCACCGGCACACGGCTGGCCCAGCTGAGGAGGGGCCGCCGATGCCACGGCGGTGACCGGCGCGATGATCGCGATCGCCACCGCCAGGGTCGTGGCGGCGACGCGGAAAGTCGGCGAAATCGAGTGTGACATGACTCGACGCTAGCGCCGCGGGGTCGGTCGAACCACGGATGCGTCCTGGGAAGTTCCCAAGAAAACGTGCCGCATGTCACACTTGAACGAAACGGACCGCGGTCCCGTCCGGGGCCGCGTCGGCCATCAAGAGGAGGATCACCATGAATACCGTCTTGTGGATCGTCACCATCGTGCTCGCCCTGATCTTCCTGGGTGCCGGGGCGGCCAAGTTGACCCAGCGGCGCGAGAAGCTGGTGGACTCGGGGATGGGATGGGCGCGCGACGTCGACCCCGGCGCGATCAAGGCCATCGGACTCGTCGAAGTGCTCGGTGCGATCGGTCTCGTGCTGCCCGCCTGGACCCACATCGCGCCCGGGTTGGTCGCCTGGGCGGCGACCGGGCTCGCGGTCGTGATGCTCGGTGCGATCGTCGTCCACGCCCGCCGCAAGGAGTGGCCGCTGATCGGCGTCAACATCCTGCTGCTGGCCCTCTCGCTGTTCGTGATGTGGGGCCGTTTCTCCGCGCACCCCTTCGTCTGAGTCCTCCACCGCGCGGAGGGTAACGAGCGCTGTGAACGTGCTGTGCCCTCCTTGGCAGGGGTTCAAATCGGACAAACGGCCTCGTAGAGTCCGAATCGTCACTATTTGAACCAGCCAGGGAGGCTCAGCATGAATACACGCAGTATTCGCACACGAATCGGTGCGGCGGCGCTGGCGGTCGGCACCGCGGCGGCCGCGGTCGCCGTCGGGTCGGGTGCGGCGAACGCGGCTCGCGTCTATCCGTTGACCAACTGCACCGCCCCCAGCCCGAACATCGTCGATCTGCCGTACAACCCGACTCGCGTCATCGTGTCCGAGTACGCGGGCAACACGTACCTGACCACCGAGTTCAACAGCCTGTGGGTGGGCGTCGGCTACCACTCGCGCATGCGGCTGGACTTCCGCAACCTGCACACCGGGCAGCGCGGCATGCGGATCTCCAATCGGAACGTCTCGCCGCCGTACACCGGAACCCACCAGATCACCATCCCGACCAGGCAGCTCGGCCGTGGTCCGGTCCGACTGGTGCTCACCGCGGTGAACAGCAACGCGCTGTGGTCCATCCCGGCGCCGACCTGTTCGACCGTGATCTCCGTCCGGTAGCCGCGACGACCGGGGTCCGGGCGGGAGAACCCGCCCGGACTCACTCCCGTTGACCTGCTCTGCGAAAACCGCCCGCCCGTGAGTATCGAAAGTATATTATGCGTAATACGTAAAAACTTTCGTACGTAGAAGGAGACCGGGCAGATGGGTATGACGACCAGGGCGGCCGTGCTGAACGAGGGGGCGAAGGAGTTCGAGATCGTCGAACTCGACGTCGACGAACCGGGGCCGCACGAGGTCCACATCAAATACGTCGCATCGGGGCTCTGTCACTCCGACCTGCACCTGATCGACGGCTTCATCATTCCGCGCTTCCCGATCATCGCCGGCCACGAGGGGGCGGCGATCGTGGAGAAGGTGGGTTCGGCCGTGCGGAGCGTCGAAGTGGGCGACCACGTCGTCGGCAGCTTCGTCCCCAGCTGCGGGAAGTGCCGTTACTGTGTGACCGGGCATGCCAGCCTCTGCAACCTGAGCGCCCATCTCATGGCGGGCAACCTCCCCGACGGCTCCTTCCGCTTCCACCGCGACGGCGTGGACTACGGCGCGCTCTGCATGCTCGGCACCTTCTCCGAGCGGGCCACCGTTCCCGAGGAATCGGTCGTGAAGGTCGATCCGTGGATCTCGTTGGAGCCGGCCGCGCTGGTCGGGTGCGGCGTGCCCACCGGATTCGGCACCGCGGTGCGCACCGGAGACATCCGGGTGGGTGACGCGGTCGTCATCTACGGCGTCGGCGGGATCGGCATCAATGCGGTCCAGGGCGCGGCGATGGCCGGCGCCAAGTACGTCGTCGTGGTCGACCCGCTCGAGTTCAAGCGGGAGACGGCGCTGAGCCTGGGCGCCACCCACGCCTTCGCCGACGCGGAGGAGGCGGCCGCCAAGGTCAACGAGCTGACCTGGGGAGAGGGTGCCGACCAGGCGCTGGTCACCGTCAGCGTCGCCGACGACAAGGTCATCCGTCAGGCCTTCGACGTCATCGGGAAGACCGGAACCCTGGTGATCACCTCGCAGGCGCATCCCGACGAGTTGACCATCCAGATCCCCAGCGCCCAGCTGGTCCGCAGCGAGAAGGTCATCCGCGGCTCCCAGTTCGGGTCGAGTAACTCCCAGTACGACATCGTCAAGATCCTGCGGATGTACCACGAGGGCAAGTACAAGCTCGACGAGCTGATCACCAAGCGGTACACGCTCGACGAGGTCAATCAGGGCTACCAGGACCTGCGCGACGGCAAGATCATCCGCGGGATCATCGTCCACGAGTGACGCGATCCGCGGGTTGGAAACTCGACAGAATTGAGCGGAATAGACTCAACTAACTTCAGGTTGCACCTTTCGACGGACCACATTGAGTCCGAAGGACTAAACTTTACCGCGGGTGTGAATCCGCAGGTCTGACGAGAGGTAGCAACGAAGTGGACAGCTTCAACCCGACCACGAAGGCCCAGGCCGCACTGCAGGCCGCCGTCCAGGACGCGGCGGCCGCCGGCAACTCCGACGTGCGGCCCGCGCACATCCTGGTGGCCCTTCTGGAACAAACCGACGGGATCGCGTCGCCACTGCTCAAGGCGGTCGGCACCGATCCGTCCCACATCCGGCGCCAGGCCAAAGAGCTGATCGACCGGTATCCGACGGTGGCGAGCCAAAGCGCGCCCCCGTCGCTCTCGCGCGAGTCGGTGGCCGCGGTCTCCGCCGCGCAGAAACTCGCCACCGAACTCGGCGACGAGTACGTCTCGACCGAGCATCTGGTCGTCGGCCTCGCCGAGGGCGACTCCGACGCCGCCAAGCTGCTGAAGAACAACGGCGCGACCCCCGATGCGCTGCGTGACGCGTTCGTCAACGTGCGCGGCACCGCACGCGTCACGAGTCCGGACCCGGAGTCGACCTATCAGGCGCTGGAGAAGTACTCCACCGACCTGACCGCCGCCGCCCGCGAGGGCAAGCTCGACCCGGTGATCGGCCGCGACTCGGAGATCCGCCGCGTCGTGCAGGTGCTCAGCCGGCGCACCAAGAACAACCCGGTGCTGATCGGCGAGCCCGGCGTCGGCAAGACCGCCGTCGTGGAGGGCCTGGCCCAGCGCATCGTCGAGGGCGACGTGCCCGAGTCGCTGCGCGACAAGACCCTGGTCAGCCTCGACCTCGGTGCGATGGTCGCCGGTGCGAAGTACCGCGGCGAATTCGAGGAGCGCCTCAAGGCCGTGCTCGACGAGATCAAAGCGTCGGCCGGGCAGATCATCACCTTCATCGACGAGCTGCACACCATCGTCGGCGCCGGTGCCACCGGTGACTCCGCGATGGACGCGGGCAACATGATCAAGCCCATGCTGGCCCGCGGCGAGCTGCGCCTGGTCGGCGCGACCACACTGGAGGAGTACCGCCAGTACATCGAGAAGGATGCCGCGCTGGAGCGCCGCTTCCAGCAGGTGTTCGTCGGCGAGCCGTCGGTGGAGGACACGATCGGGATCCTGCGCGGCCTCAAGGACCGCTACGAGGTACACCACGGTGTCCGCATCACCGACTCCGCGCTGGTCGCGGCGGCAACGCTGAGCGATCGCTACATCACGTCGCGGTTCCTGCCGGACAAGGCGATCGACCTCGTCGACGAGGCCGCGTCGCGACTGCGCATGGAGATCGACTCGCGCCCCGTCGAGATCGACGAGGTGGAGCGCACCGTCCGCCGCCTCGAAGTGGAGGAGGTCGCCCTGCAGAAGGAGACCGACGCCGCGTCGAAGGAACGGCTGGAGAAGCTGCGCGCCGAGCTGGCCGACCAGAAGGAGAAGCTCAACGAGCTCTCCGCCCGGTGGCAGAGCGAGAAGTCTGCGATCGACGCGGTCCGCGACTCCAAGGAGAAGCTGGAGCAGCTGCGCGGCGAGGCCGACCGGGCCGAGCGCGACGGCGACCTGGGCCGCGCGGCCGAGCTGCGCTACGGGCAGATCCCCGCGTTGGAGAAGGAGTTAGAGGCCGCGATCGAGAAGACCGGCACCGACCCCGACGAGGACGTGATGCTGCAGGAGGAGGTCGGCCCCAACGACGTCGCCGAGGTCGTCTCGGCGTGGACCGGCGTCCCCGCCGGCCGCATGTTGGAGGGTGAGACCGCCAAGCTGCTGCGCATGGAGGACGAACTCGGCAAGCGGGTCGTCGGCCAATCCGACGCGGTGCAGGCCGTCTCCGACGCGGTGCGCCGCGCGCGGGCCGGCGTCGCCGACCCGAACCGGCCGCTGGGCTCCTTCCTCTTCCTCGGCCCGACCGGCGTCGGCAAGACCGAGCTGGCCAAGGCGCTCGCCGAATTCCTCTTCGACGACGAGCGGGCGATGGTCCGCATCGACATGAGCGAATACGGCGAGAAGCACAGCGTCGCCCGTCTCGTCGGTGCGCCCCCCGGATACGTCGGGTACGAATCCGGCGGTCAGCTCACCGAGGCGGTGCGCCGTCGGCCCTACTCCGTCATCCTCTTCGACGAGGTGGAGAAGGCCCACCCGGACGTCTTCGACGTGCTGTTGCAGGTCCTCGACGAGGGGCGGCTGACCGATGGCCAGGGCCGCACGGTCGACTTCCGCAACACCATCCTCATCCTGACGTCGAACCTCGGCGCCGGTGGCGACGAGGAGCAGGTGATGGCGGCGGTCCGCACGGCGTTCAAGCCGGAGTTCATCAACCGCCTCGACGCGGTGCTGATCTTCCACGCGCTGAGCCCCGAGGAACTGGTGACGATCGTCGACATCGCGCTGAAGAGCCTGAACAAGCGCTTGGAGGCGCGGCGCCTGACGCTCGACGTCACGCCCAAGGCCAAGGAATGGCTGGCCGAGCGAGGCTTCGACCCGCTCTACGGTGCCCGGCCGTTGCGACGCCTGGTGCAACAGGCCATCGGCGACCAGCTCGCCAAGGCGCTGCTGGCCGGGGAGATCCGCGACGGCGACACCGTGCTCGTCGACGTGGCCGGCGACGGTGAGTCGCTCACCGTGCAGGCCGGCGTCGAAGCGGAGGTCGTCGAACAGTAAACCCCGCGGTATCGGACGAACCCAGCACCTCAACGGTGCTGGGTTTGTCTCGTTGTGTTGGGTTTCGATGGCTCGGCATGTTTGCGTCAAGACTCCGTGCCGGGCCGTATGAATCGCGTTAAGGCGCTCGAATCCGGCGGCACCGCCGGCGCATCGTCGGGGTGGGCGAATTGCGCCCGTTTCGGCGATGGAGGGCTGATGGCGGATCTGGCGATGATGGCGATCGTGGCGGCCTTGGTGGCGGTATGCATGGTCGCGGTGTACGCGCTCGGCGCGAAGACGGATCGATGACCGTCGACGGCGCGGTAACCGTCGGGCTCCTCGTCGTGGCCGCATTGGTCGCGGGCTATCTGCTCGTCGCCCTGATCGACCCCGAGAGGTTCTGACGTGTCGGATCTGTGGAGCGGACTGCTGCAGGTGGCACTGGTCCTCGGCGTAATCGCGCTGCTGTACGTACCGCTCGGCGACTACATGGCGAGGGTGTACCGCAGCGGCCGCGATCTCGCCGTCGAGCGGCTCGTCTACCGGGTCGGCGGTATCGACTCGCGCGCTGGCCAGAGCTGGCGCGCCTACGCGACCGGCGTGCTCGCCTTCTCGACGGTGTCGATCCTCGGGCTCTACCTCCTGATGCGGGTCCAGGGTCATCTGCCCTGGGCCGACGGGAAGCCGGGGATGTCGCCGACGATGGCCCTCAACACCGCGGTCTCCTTCGTCACCAACACCAACTGGCAGTCCTATTCGCCGGAACTGGTGATGAGCAATCTGGTCCAGATGCTCGGGCTGGCGGTGCAGAACTTCGTGTCGGCGGCCGTCGGCATGGCCGTGGCGATCGCGCTCGTGCGCGGCATCGCCGCCCGTGCGGGCAACGGCGAGCTGGGCAACTTCTGGGTCGACCTCGTACGCGGCACGGTCCGCATCCTGCTGCCGATCTCCCTGGTCGTCGCCGTCGCGCTCATCGCGGCGGGCGCGGTCCAATCGTGGCGGACCGGCGTCGACTACACGCTGCTGGACGGGACCAGGGCGCACAGCCCGATCGGGCCGTTCGCATCGCAGGAAGCGATCAAGATGCTCGGCACCAACGGCGGCGGCACCTTCGCGGCCAACTCGGCGCATCCCTTCTCCAACCCGACGCCGTTCACGAACGTGCTCGAGATAGCAGCGATGCTGCTCATCCCGGTCTGCCTGACCCGCACCTACGGGACGATGGTCGGCGACCGCAGGCAGGGCCTGACCCTGCTGGGGGTGATGACCACCCTGTGGGCCGGGATGTTGGCCCTCGCCTGGTACCTGCAGTCGCGCCAGAGCGGGCTGGAAGGAATCGAGACCCGCTTCGGCGTACCCGGGTCGATCCTGTTCGGCGTCTCGACGACCGGCACGTCGACCGGCGCGGTCAACGCCGCACACGACAGCCTGGCGCCCGGCTCGGGTGGTGTGCTGCTGTGGAACATGCTGCTCGGCGAGATCGCTCCGGGCGGCACCGGTTCCGGGCTCTACGGAATCCTCGTGGTCGCGATCACCACGGTGTTCGTCGGTGGCCTGATGGTCGGGCGGACGCCGGAGTTCGGCGGCAAGAAGATCGGCCAGCGCGAGATGATGCTCGTCGCGTTGTATCTGCTGACGATGCCCGCCCTGGTGCTGAGCGGGGTGGCGATCAGTGCCGTCGGGTCGTCGACGTCGGGCTTCCTGCTCAACGGCGGTCCGCCGGGCAGTGCCGGCGCCAACCACGGCCTCACCGAGATCATCTACGCCTATGCCTCGGCGGCGAACAACAACGGCAGCGCCTTCGGCGGGCTCACGGCCACGAGTGACTGGTTCCAGGTCTCCCTGGCGGTGGCCATGTTCGTCGGCCGATTCCTGCCGATCGTCCTGGTCCTGGCACTCGCCGGACTCCTGGCCCGCCAGGCTCCCCGCGAGACCGCCGAAGCCGTCGACGCGCAACACGTCGGCGACGAAGCGACGACCGACCCCGAGCGCGGGCTGCTCCCCACGCACGGCCTCTTGTACGGGGTGCTACTGACCGGCACCGTCGTCCTGGTCGCCGGACTCACCTTCCTCCCCGCGCTGGCGCTGGGACCGATAGCGGAGGCACTGCGGTGACCGCTCCCACGACCATCCCCCCGGTGGACCAGCAGCCCGAGATCGTCGGCCGCGGTGCGTTTCGCGCCCGGCAGATGGTGCAGGCACTGCCGCAGGCGGTGGCCAAGCTCGATCCGCGCGCGCAGGCGCGCAACCCGGTGATGCTGGTCGTCTATCTCGGCGCCATCATCTGTACCGGGTTCGCCCTGTGGCGCCCCTCGGTCTTCGCGTGGGCGGTCGTCGCGTGGCTGTGGTTCACCGTGTTGTTCGCCAACGCCGCGGAGGCGGTGGCGGAGGGGCGCGGCCGCGCACAGGCCGACAGTTTGCGGAAGGTCAAGCGCGACACCGTCGCCCGGCGGATCGACGCCGACGGCACGATCACCGAGGTACCCGGCGCCCAGTTGACCGTCGGCGACCGGATCGTCGTGGAGGCCGGGGAGGTCATCGCCGGCGACGGCGACGTCGTCGAGGGCATCGCCACCGTCGACGAGTCCGCGATCACCGGCGAATCGGCGCCGGTGGTCCGGGAATCCGGCGGCGACCGCAGCGCCGTCACCGGCGGAACCGTCGTCCTCTCGGACCGGATCGTCGTGCAGATCACCACCGAACCCGGCCAGACCTTCGTCGACCGGATGATCGCCCTGGTCGAGGGCTCGGCGCGGCAGAAGACGCCCAACGAGATCGCCCTCAACATCCTGCTCGTCGCCCTGACCCTGATCTTCCTGCTGGTCGTGGTCTCCACCGGCGCGCTCCAGCGCTACAGCGGCGACTCACCCGATCCGGTCAAGCTGATCGCCCTGCTCGTCTGCCTCATCCCGACGACGATCGGCGCCCTGCTCTCCTCCATCGGCATCGCCGGGATGGATCGGCTGGTCCAGCGCAACGTCCTCGCGATGAGCGGTCGCGCCGTCGAGGCGGCCGGCGACATCGACACCCTGCTGATGGACAAGACCGGGACGATCACCTACGGCAACCGGCGGGCCACCGCGCTGCACCCGGCCCCGGGCGTCACCGCCGACGACCTGGCGCGGACCGCCTACCTCTGCAGCCTCGGCGACGACACCCCGGAGGGCCGCAGCATCGTCGACCTGTGTCGCGACGACTTCGGCGTGACACCCCTCCCGGAGGGGGAGCTTGCACTCGCCCGGGCCGGCGGCGACCCGAGGTTCGCCCTCGTCGCCTTCACCGCCAACACGCGGATGAGCGGGGTGGACGTCGACGACGAGAAAGGCGGGCGCAGCCTGCGCAAGGGTGCCGCCGACGCGGTCGCCGCCTGGGTGGCCGACTCCGACGGATCCGTCGACGAAGCGGTGCGGCACACGGTCGACGACATCGCCCGGGGCGGCGGCACGCCGCTGGTCGTGGCCGAGTCGGGGGTCGGCGGCGTGCGGATCGTCGGGGTCGTCGAACTGTCCGACGTCGTCAAGGAGGGGATGGCGCAGCGTTTCGCGCAGCTCCGCGACATGGGCATCCGCACGGTGATGGTCACCGGCGACAACCCGCTCACCGCGCGGGCGATCGCCGCAGCGGCCGGTGTCGACGACTTCATCGCCGAGGCCACCCCGGAGGACAAACTCGCCCTGATCCGCCGCGAGCAGGCCGACGGGCGGCTCGTCGCGATGACCGGGGACGGCACCAACGACGCCCCGGCCCTGGCCCAGGCCGACGTCGGGGTCGCGATGAACACCGGCACCGCCGCGGCGAAGGAAGCCGGGAACATGGTCGACCTCGACTCCGACCCGACGAAGCTGATCGAGGTCGTGGCGATCGGGAAACAACTGCTCATCACGCGCGGCGCGCTCACGACCTTCTCGCTGGCCAACGACCTGGCGAAGTACTTCGCCATCCTTCCGGCGCTGTTCGTCGCCACCTACCCGCAGCTGGAGTCGCTGAACATCATGCGGCTGCACTCGGCGCAGTCGGCGATCGTCTCGGCCGTCGTGTTCAACGCGCTGATCATCATCGCCTTGATCCCGGTCTCGCTGCGCGGGGTGAAATATCGGCCCGACTCCGCGTCGCGCCTGTTGGGGCGCAACCTGCTGATCTACGGACTCGGCGGGCTCGTCACACCCTTCGTCGGCATCGCGCTGATCGACCTCGTCATCCGACTGCTACCCGGAATGGGGTGAACCGGTGAAAGCACTAATCGGCGGATTTCTGCGCCAACTCGTCGTCGCGGTGGTGGTCCTCGTCTCCGCGACGGTGGTCCTCGGGCTCGCCTACCCCGCGATCACGTGGGGGATCTCTCGGATCACGGCGTCGAAGGCCGAGGGTTCGGTCCTGACCGATGCCCGCGGCTGCCCGGCGGGGTCCGCCCTCATTGGCGTGGACCTGCGTCCCGCACCCGGACGCCCCGACGGGTATCTGCACTCGAGAGTCGTCGGCACCGCCGACGACCCACTCGCACCCGGCAGTCCGGCCTCCTCCTCGTCGTCGAACCTCGGCCCCAACAACCCGGTCCTGGCCCGGGCCGTCGCGGCGCGGCGCGCGGCGATCGCCGCCCGCGAAGGGGTGCCACCGGCGCAGGTGCCCGACGATGCGGTGAACGGATCGGCCTCGGGCCTCGACCCGGACATCTCGCCGGATTACGCGCGGCTCCAGATCCCGCGGATCTCCCGCGCGACCGGAATCGGAACCGAGCGGGTCGCGGCGATCATCCGCGCCAACACCCGCGGTCGGCAGTGGGGCTTCCTCGGCGAGCCGCGCGTCGACGTGCTGCGCGTCAACCTCGCATTGGGCCACACCGTCGCCACCTGTCCGGGCCCGCCGGGACACTAGGATTCCCCTATGGACCCGGCGGCCCGCCCGAGGGGGCAACTCGAGGTGTTCCTCGGCTGCGCGCCCGGCGTCGGCAAGACCTTCGAAATGCTCGACCGCGCCCAGCGGTTGGCCGCCGACGGCGTCGACGTGGTCATCGGGATCGTCGAATCGCACGGCCGCGAGGACACCGCTGCCAAGGCCGCCGGCCTGGAGACGATCCCGCGGAAGCGGGTGGAATACCGCGGCGCGGTGCTGGACGAGATGGACCTCGACGCGGTGCTCGCCCGCGCGCCCCGTGTGGTGCTGGTGGACGAGTTGGCCCACAGCAACGCGCCGGGAATGGCGCACGCGAAGCGCTGGCAGGACATCGACACGATCCTCGACGCCGGTATCGACGTCCTGTCCACGGTGAATATCCAGCACCTGGAGAGCCTGAACGACGTCGTCGCCGACATCACCGGGGTGACCCAGCGGGAGACGGTGCCCGACGACGTGGTGCGCCGAGCCGACCAGATCGAATTGGTCGACATCGAGCCGCAGTCGCTGCGCCGCCGACTGTCCGAGGGAAAGGTCTACGGTCCAGAGCGGGTCGACGGCGCCCTGGCGAACTTCTTCCGCCAGGGCAACCTCACCGCGCTGCGCGAACTCGCCCTGCTGTGGCTGGCCGACCGGGTCGACGAGAAGCTTGCCGACTACCGGGCCGCGCACGCCATCACCGACACCTGGGAGGCGCGCGAGCGGGTCGTCGTCGCGATCACCGGAGGGGCGGAGTCGGCCGCGTTGATCCGGCGCGCGCGCCGCATCGCGTCGCGGTCGAGCGCGGAGCTGTTGATCGTCCGAGTGGTCCGCGGCGACGGCCTGACCCCGTCCACCGCGGTGGAGATGGATGACCTGCGGGCACTCGCCGCGGGTTTCGGCGCCACCATCAGCACCGTCATCGGCGACGACATCCCCGCGACCCTGCTGGAATACGCGCGCGGGGTCAACGCCACGCAGTTGGTGCTCGGCACGTCGCGGCGGCCCCGGTGGCAGCGGCTGTTCGACGAGGGCGTCGGCTCGGCGGTCGTTCGCGACAGCGGCAAGATCGACGTCCACATGGTCACCCACGGCGAGGCCTCGCGCCGCCGCAACCCGTTCGACATCCGCACCACCCGGTTCCACCGACCGCTGACCTGGGTGCTCGCCGTCGTCCTGCCGGGAGTCGTCGCGGCGGTGTTGGTCCCGCTCGACCCCTACCTCGGGGTGGCCAGCAAGTCCGCCGCGTTCACCATCGGGATCCTGGCGGTCGCGCTACTCGGCGGCGTCGGCGCCGCGGTGCTCTCGGCGCTCGTGTCCGGGGTGTTGCTGAACCTGCTGTTCACGTCGCCGCGGTACACCCTGACCATCAGCGATCCGGACAGCCTCATCACCATCGCCGTCATGCTCGTCACCGCCGTCGCGGTCGCGGCGCTCGTCGACTCGGCGAACGTCCGTCGCCGCGAAGCCGCTCAGGCCAACCGCGACGCCGAGTTGCTCTCCGCCTTCTCCAGCGCGGTCCTGGGTGACGCCGCCGTTCCCGACCTGCTGGACCGGGTGCGCGAGACCTATCACCAGGAGTCGGTCGCGGTGGTCCGCCGCGAGGGCCGCGCCGAGGACTCCCGCGCCTGCGTCGGATCGGACCCGCCGACGACGACCGACGCGGCCTCGACGGTCTGCGAGGCGTCGGGCGGCCGGTACGCACTGCTGCTGCGCGGGCCGGAGATCGACGCGCGCGACCGCACGGTGCTGTCGGCGGTGGCGAACCAGGTCGCGGCCGCCGTCGAGCGCGACCGATTGGCCGGGCAGGCCGCGGAGGCGGATGAGATCGCCCGGACCGACGAGCTGCGCCGCGCACTGCTCGCCTCGGTGAGCCACGACCTGCGCACCCCGCTGGCCGCCGCGAAGGCCTCGGTGTCCAGCCTCCGCAGCCCCGACCTCGCCTTCGACGCCGCCGACACCTCGGAGCTGCTGGCCACGATCGAGGAATCCCTCGACCAGCTCACCGCGCTGGTCGGCAACCTCCTCGACTCGTCGCGGTTGGCGGCCGGGGTGGTCGCGCCGGTGCTGCGCGACACCTATCTGCCGGAAGTGATCCACCGCGTGGTGGCGGTGGGCGGGCACGACGTCGACATCGAGGTCGGGTACCCGTGGGCCCGGACCGACGCCGGGCTGCTCGAGCGCGCGTTGGCCAACCTCGTCGACAACGCCGCGCGGCACGGCGGGGGACGGGTGCGCATCGAAACGTCGCGGTCCGGTGACGGATCCGCCTGTCTGATCCGGGTCGTCGACCGGGGCCCGGGGATTCCGCTGAGCGAGCGGGAACGGGTCTTCCGTCCCTTCCAGCAATACGGCGACCACGGCAGGGACGGGGCCGGAGTGGGGTTGGGGCTCTCGGTGGCGAACGGGTTCATCGAAGCGATGGGCGGGAGCCTGACGGTCGCCGACACCGCGGGCGGCGGAACGACGATGGTCGTCGAACTGCCGTTGACGCGGGCCGAAGCGGAGTCGGAGGCGGCTCATGGCTAGCGGGGGCGACCGCGGTCGCGTGCTGGTGGTCGACGACGAGCCGCAGTTGCTCCGCGCGCTGCGGATCAACCTGCGGGCCCGGGGATTCGAGGTGCTCACCGCGGCCACCGGCGCCGACGCGCTGCGCGCCGTCGCGAAGACGGTGCCCGACGTGGTGGTCCTCGACTTGGGATTGCCCGACATCGACGGCCTGGAGGTGCTCGCCGGGTTGCGCGGGTGGACCAATGTGCCCGTCATCGTCCTCTCCTCGCGCACCGACTCCTCGGACAAGGTGAGCGCGCTCGACGCGGGTGCCGACGACTACGTCACCAAACCCTTCGGGATGGAGGAGTTGGTCGCGCGGCTGCGCGCCGCGATCCGTCGCGGTGTGGCGGCACCGGCCACGCGGGCCGACCCGGTGGTGGCGGTGGCGACCATCCGCATCGACCTCGCGGGCAAACAGGTGACCCGCGACGGCGAACCGGTCCGCCTGACGCCCACCGAGTGGGGGATCCTGGAATTGCTCGTCCGCAACGAGGGCAAGCTGGTGACCCAGCGGGAGATCCTGCGGACGGTGTGGGGGCCCAGTTATGTGGAGCAGACCAACTATCTGCGCGTCTATCTGGCGAGCCTGCGCCGCAAACTCGAGGCCGATCCGTCGCATCCGCGCGTGTTGATCACCGAGTCCGGGATGGGCTATCGCTTCATCGGCGATCGGGCGCCGGACTGAGCAACCGGTGCGCGATGAGGGCGTAGAGCCGTGCGGCCGTGAGCAATTCGTCTACCGGCACCGACTCGTCGGCCTGGTGGGCCTGGGCGTTGATGTCGCCGGGACCCAGGACGATCGACGCGACGCCGAGATCGCGGTGCAGGAAGCCCGCGTCGCAGGCGGCGCTCCACACGCACGGCGTGGGGTCGAGGCCCAGTGAGGCGAGGGCGGCGGAGGCGGCCACGGTGAGCGGGTGGTCCAGGGGGGTGGAGAACGCCGGGGTCTCGGAATCGACCGTCACCGCGACTGTCGCACCGTGGGGGATCCCGGCGGCGTCGATGCGCTCCCGCAGCTCGTCGGCGACGGCGGCGATCCTCTCGTCGGGCAGGAGCCGACGGTCGACGCCGAGTCGGCAGTCGGCGGCCACGACGTTGATGCCCTGTCCGCCCGCGATGGTCCCGACGTTCCACGTCGCGGGGCCCAGGTCCCGGTGGGGGTGCCGGGTGAGGCGGGCACCGTCGTCGGCGATGACCGAGAGGATCTGGCCTGCCACCGCGATGGCGCTGCACCCGTCGGCGGGGCGCCCGGAGTGCGCCGCCTTGCCGGTCACGGCGATGTCGATATTCGCCGTGCCCCGCCCGGCGTGTACGGCGCGCAGCCCGGTCGGCTCAGCGACGATGCAGCCCACCACGTCGTCGGCGGCACCGCGAGCCGCGACGTAGGTGCGCGCGCCCAATCCGCCAGCCTCCTCGTCGGCGGTGCAGACGAACTCCACGCGGCCGCCGACCTCGGTCTGCGCGAGGGCGCCGAGTGCCGCGACGATGGCGGCCAGACCGCCTTTCATGTCGGCGGCGCCGCGCCCGGTCAAGCGCCCGTCGATCACCCTGGCGGTGAACGGATCGCCGGTCCAGCCCGCGGTACCGGCGGGCACGACGTCGGAATGGCCGAGGAACAGCAGGGTGCCGCCGTCGGCTGTACCCGGCAGCGTTGCGACGAGGTTCGGCCGCCCGGGTGCCGCGTCGGCGGTCTCCACCGTCAGTCCGGCGGCCCGGCACGCATCGGCGAGCACGGCGACCGTCGCCGCCTCGGTGCCGCCCGGGTTCTCACTGGGTCGTGCGATGAGTTCCGCGGCCAACTCGACGATCGGAGCCGGATCCAGTCGCGCCAACAGCGATCGTTCGGCCTCGGTCACACTCGGAGCCACGATGTGTGCCTCCTTACCGATTCGGTGGTCAATGGCGGGGGTCGTGTCACCACCGATAGTAAGGTGGCAGCTGATGACTACCATCGCGTACTTCCTCATCAGCGCGGTCGCCCTGGCCGGTGCCGCGCTCCTGCTGTGGCTTGACCGCCAGCGGGCGTCGGTGACCCGACGGGCGCGTGAAGTGTGGGCCGACGCCCACGACTTCGCCTACCGCGAGTCCGATACCAAGCTGCGTCGCGTCTTCCGCCGCGCGGGCATGGACGTCCCCGACCACGTCGAGGTGCGCGACGTCGCCTTCGGCGACCACGACGGCGCCGAGGCCGTCGTCTTCGACCTGACCGAGACCGCGACCGTCGTCGCGGTGCGCAGGCAGACCGCGTCGCAGGTCATCGTCGACCTGCGTCACGAAGACGTGCTGGCACCGGCGGAGACCGACGTGGAGCTGCTCGGCGCGATGGGGCCGCGGGTGATGTTCTCCAACAACATCGAGGTCGCGCGCCGCGTCTGCGATCGGCGGATGATCGCGTTGGCCAACAGCGCGCCGCCGTTCGTCGAAATCCTGTGGACCGAGGGGAGGTGGGCGCTGGGTTCGATGCCGCTCACCGACGACCCGAACCGCCTCGACGCGGCACTCGACGTGGTGCAGCGCTTCGCCGACCTGCTGCGCGTGCTGCCGCCCTCGGTCGACCCGCAGGACGCGCCCGATCCACGCGACCCCTCCGGCCCGGCCAACGCCGAACTCGCCGACGAGAAGACCGACCACATGCGCGACAAGCGCCGCCGCGAGGCCGCCGAGCGTGCGGCCGGTCTGGAGACGACGCACAACCCGCTGCCGCCGCGCGGCCCGCAGCCCGGGTACGGCCAGCAACCGCCGGCCCCCGCTCGACGTCCGGCACCGCCCCAGCAGGGACAGCCGGGCCAGCCGCAGCCGGGTCCGCAGTGGCAGCAGCCGCCGCGCACCGGCCAGCCGGGGTGGCAGCGCCCCCGTCCCGAGCGCTCCCCCCTGCAACCCGGCGACGATCAGCTGTGAGCGCGGACCGGGAACGTCTCGCCGAACTGGTCCGGGAACTGGCCGTCGTCCACGGGAAAGTGACCCTCTCCTCGGGGCGGGAGGCCGACTACTACGTTGACCTGCGGCGCGCGACCCTGCATCACGAAGCCGGGCCGCTGATCGGCCGGCTCATGCGGGAACTGACCGCCGACTGGGACTTCGCCTCCGTCGGCGGGTTGACGCTCGGCGCCGACCCCGTCGCGACGTCGATCATGCACGCCCCCGGCCGCCCGATCGACGCCTTCGTGGTCCGCAAGGCCGCCAAGACCCACGGGATGCAGCGACGCATCGAGGGACCCGATATCGAGGGCCGCCGTGTCCTCGTCGTCGAGGACACGTCGACGACCGGCGCCTCGCCCAGTGAGGCCGTCGCCGCCGCACGCGAGGCCGGTGCGACGGTGGTCGGTGTGGCGACCGTCGTGGACCGGGCGACCGGTGCCGACGAGGTCATCGGAAAGCTCGGCGTGCCCTACCGGTCGCTGCTGAACCTGGCCGACCTCGGGCTCGCCTGAGGACCGTGGCCGCCGACGAGCCCGGGCCCACCGAGTGGCAGCCGCGGGGAATCCCGCCGGTCGGCGTCGGTCCGTGGCCCGGTGAACTCCCCGACGATCCGCATTACGACCCTGAACTGCTCGCACAGGGGGATACCCGCAACGTCGTCGACGCCTATCGGTATTGGCGGCGGGAGGAAATCGTCGCCGATATCGACCGGCGTCGGCATCCGTTCCACGTCGCCATCGAGAACTTCGGGCATGACGCGAACATCGGGACCGTCGTGCGGACCGCCAACGCCTTCGCCGCCGCGGCCGTGCACATCGTCGGCCGCCGTCGCTGGAACCGTCGGGGCGCGATGGTCACCGACCGCTACCAGCATCTGGAGCATCACGAGACCGTCGACGACCTGATCGCATGGGCGCGCGAGCGCGGGCTGGCCGTCGTCGCCGTCGACAACACGCCGGGATCACAGCGCCTGGAACGGGTCGAGCTGCCGCGGGAGTGCGTGCTGCTGTTCGGTCAGGAAGGCCCGGGGGTCAGCGACGACGCGCAGTCGCGCGCCGACCTCACCGTCTCGATCGCCCAGTTCGGGTCGACGCGCTCGATCAACGTCGGGGTGGCGGCGGGTATCGCGATGCACGCGTGGGTCAGCAGGCACGCCGACCTCGACGACGCGTGGTGAAGCGGCCCCGGATCTAGGAGGCGGCCGGCGAATTGCGGCGGCGGCGCCACCACTCGAGGGCGATCGGCAGCACCGACAGCAGCACGATGGCGATGAAGATCGGCTCGATCAGCTTCTGGATGACCTCGAACTGGCCCAGCCAGTAGCCGAGCAGGGTGATGCCGCAACCCCAGACGATCGCGCCGATGACGTTGTACGCGGTGAACTTGGCGAAGCCCATCTTCGCCGAGCCGGCGACGATCGGGGCGAGGGTGCGCACGATCGGGACGAATCGGGCCAGGAAGATGGTGACCGGGCCGCGCTTCTCGAAGAAGGCGTGCGCCTCGTCGAGGTAGCGCTGCTTGAGGAATCGGGCGTCCGGCTTGAACATCTCGACGCCGATGAAGCGGCCGATCCAGTAGCCGACCTGGCCGCCGAGGATGGCGGCGATCGGGATGCTGATCAGCAGGATCCAGATGTTGAAGTGGGCGTCGGCGACCTTGCCCGCATGCTCGCCGACCTTGCCCGCGGCGATCAGCCCGGCGACGAAGAGCAGCGAGTCACCGGGGAGTACCGGAAACAGCACACCGGATTCGATGAAGACCACGAGCAGCAGTCCGACGAGTGCCCACGTGCCGAACCAGCCGATCACGTTGAACGGGTCCAGGATTCCCGGCAGGGCGACGACATCGGTGGTGGTCTGCGCCAGCGACAAGATGTTCACAGGCCAAAAGGCTACCGGCGCCCGGCTGAGAACCCACTGAGGGGCCGTCTCCAGTGCGTCGCGGCGCGACTTGCCATACTGGGGGGACATTTCGTCATCCCGCCGCCGCGGCGGATGCGGTCAGACCATCTTGGAGGACAGTTCCATGCCCATCGCCACTCCGGAGACCTACGCGCAGATGCTGCAAAAGGCCAAGGACGGCGGGTACGCCTTCCCGGCCATCAACTGCACCTCGTCGGAGACGATCAACGCCGCCATCAAGGGATTCGCCGACGCGGGTTCGGACGGCATCATCCAGTTCTCCACCGGTGGCGCCGAGTTCGGCTCCGGCCTCGGTGTGAAGGATATGGTCGTCGGCGCCGTCGCATTGGCCGAGTTCGCCCACGTCGTCGCCGCACAGTACGACGTGACCATCGCCCTGCACACCGACCACTGCCCGAAGGACAAGCTCGACGGCTTCGTCCGCCCGCTGCTGGAGATTTCGCAGGAGCGCGTGGACAAGGGACAGAACCCGCTGTTCCAGTCGCACATGTGGGACGGCTCGGCCGTGCCGATCGACGAGAACCTCGAGATCGCGCAGGAACTCCTGGAGAAGTGCAAGAACGCCAACATCATCCTCGAGGTGGAGATCGGCGTCGTCGGCGGTGAAGAGGACGGCGTCGAGGCCGAGATCAACGACAAGCTCTACACCTCGGTCGAAGACTTCGAGAAGACCGTGAAGGCGCTCGGCACCGGCGAGAAGGGCAAGTACTTGCTGGCGGCGACCTTCGGCAACGTCCACGGCGTGTACAAGCCGGGCAACGTCAAGCTCAAGCCCTCCGTCCTCGACGACGGTCAGAAGGCCGCGGCCAAGCTCGCCGGCCTCGGCGACGGCGCCAAGCCGTTCGACTTCGTCTTCCACGGCGGATCGGGCTCGGCGAAGAGCGAGATCGAGGAGTCGCTGTCCTACGGCGTCGTGAAGATGAACGTCGACACCGACACGCAGTACGCCTTCAGCCGCCCGGTCGTGGGGCACATGTTCACCAACTACGACGGTGTGCTGAAGGTCGACGGCGAGGTCGGGAACAAGAAGGTCTACGACCCGCGCAGCTACCTGAAGAAGGCCGAGACCGGGATGGCCGAGCGCGTCGTCGAGGCCTGCAACGACCTGAAGTCCGCGGGCAAGTCGATCTCGGCCTGACCCCGCAGACGAGAATCGCCCCCGACCGGTTGGTCGGGGGCGATTTCGTTTGGGTCTCGATACACCTTCTCGGCTAGCGCGGTCTCGATACACCGACTCGGCTAGCGCCTCGCCGGCACTCGACCACCGTCTACGGCACTCGACCACCGTCTACGGCACTCGACCACCATTTCTGGCCTACTTCGGGGTGCAGACCTTCCACTGGCCGTCGACCTTGCGCAGGTTGATCGACGTCGGAACGATCTCGTTCGGGGTGGCGGTCCGGTAGGAGTTGACCTCGACGACGGCCTGATCGCCCTTGACCACCTTGGCGGCGCGCACGCCGCTGATGTTCACCAGCTGGTTGCGGGCCTGCTGGGCCGCGAACAGCTTGGCGTACTCGGCGTCGCCGATCTTGGCGTAGTACTCGTGGGTATCGCCGCAGGTGACGTCGCGCAGCTGCTGCAGGTTGCCGTTGTTCATCGCGGCCACGTAGTCGACGGCGGTCTGGGCGGCGACGTCGGCCGGAGCCGGCTTGCGCAGGAACCAGAACGCGGCGGCCACCGCGGCGATCACGATGACGGCAGCCGCGGTGAGCCACAGGGGCTTGCGCGACCGCTTGGGCTTCGCCGGTGCCGGTGCCGGGGTCGGCGCGACGGTGGTCGGCTCGGCCTTCGGCGGCGTCGCGACGGCCTCGGTCGGAGCCTCGTCCGCCTCGACCTCGTCGGTCTTCTCCGCGACCTTGGCGTCGACCTTCTTGGTGTCGGCCTTCTTGGTTTCGGGTCGCTTGGTGACGAGCGGCTCGGCCTTCTCGTCCTCGGCCTTGTCCTCTTCGACCGACTCGGCCTCGGTCTCGTCTGCGTCGGTCTCGGCGTCCTTGGTGTCAGCTTCCTTGGCGTCGGAGCGCTTGGTGACGAGGGTTTCGGACTCGCCCTTCTCCGATTCCTCCTGGGCGTCGGCTTCGCTCTCCGCGTCCTCTGTCTTCTCGTCCGCGGTCTTCTCGGCGTCGGACTCGGCAGCCTCTTCGGCTCCTTCGTCCTCGGCCTTGTCGTCCTCGTCCGTGGCCTTCTCGGTCTTGTCCTCGTCGGCTTCGGCAGCCTTGGCCTTGGCCCGCTCGCCGGCGAGCTTGGCGGCGACGGCGGCGGCGACGGCCGCAGCGGTGGCACCGGCCGCGGCCGTGGCGGCGACCGCGGAATCGGCTTCCACTGCCTCGGCGTCGGCGGCATCCTCGGCAACCGCCTCGGCGTCGACGTCGTCCTCGGACTCCGCTGCTTCCGCGGAAGCGGCGTCGGCATCGGCGGAAGCGAGGTCGGCCTCCCCTTCGGCGGCCGAGTCCTCGGCGTTCTCGCCTTCGTCGGCGACGTCACCGAGACCGGCCTCGTCGAGGTTTTCGGCGGCCTCCGCGTCGGCGGCCTCGTCGAGTTCCGACTCGTCGACGGTGTTGTCCGCCGCGTTCTCCTCGTCGGCGGTGCCGTCGATGGCGTCGATGTCCTCGAGATCGGGCAGGTCGTCCGCCAGCTCCGGGAGTTGGTCGCGGCCGATCACACGGGTCGCGGAATCGATCCCGAGGCCACCGCGCGGGGCGGGCTTCGAGTCGTCCGGCGAGCGGCGGTTACGCAGCGACTCGACCTCCGTCTTACCGGAGTCCTCGCCGTTGCCGCCCTCGTTGGGGGTTTCGTCTGACTGCGCCATCGGGCCCGCCCTGCCTTTGTCCATAGATCACTAGCGGGTCCACACTAGCGAAATCCGTCGGCTGCGACACACTTGGATGCCCGCCGACGAGGTGATCGCACCGTCCAGAGGTGATTGAATTGGGCGGTGACTTCCTTCGGAGACCTTCTCGGCCCCCCGCCAACCCTACTCACCGGCGACGATGAAGCCGAGTCTGACCTGCTCAACGGCGTCGCTCCGGCGACCGTTGCGGCGGGTTCGCCGACGGCGTCGATCGCGTGGGCCTACCTCGCCGAGGCCGCACTCGAGGGCGTCGATGATTCGGCCGCGGCCGCGGGCGATGTTCCGCCCGAGGTCGTCGCCGCATACGCCTACGCGCGGACCGGCTACCACCGCGGTCTCGACCAGCTCCGCAAGCACGGTTGGAAGGGCTACGGCCCGGTCCCGTGGGAACACCAGCAGAACCAGGGCTTCCTGCGCTGCGTCGGCGCGCTGGCCCGCGCCGCGAAGATCATCGGCGAGGAGGACGAGTATCTCCGCTGCCTCGATCTGCTCAACGACTGCGATCCGCGCGCGGCGGAGAATGTCGGCCTCTGAGTGGACGCCGGGGCCCGTCCGCGGCCTCTGCTTTCGCGACGTGGACTCCCAATAGTCCGCGACTGACCAGTTCGGTGGTGCCGAGCACCGCGATCGCGCTCACGGCCAGCAGGGCGATGAGAACGAAGAGTTGCATGACGGCCGCTACCGTCGTCGACGCACCGCCCAGAACCATGCCGACGAAGGAACCGGGGATGGTCACCAGGCCGACCGATCTGGTCTGATCGATTCCGGGAATCAGGGCCGTCGCAGCAGCCGGTCGGACGACCTCCATTCGCGCATCCCGGCTGGAAAAGCCCAACGACAACGCGGCGTCGACCTCGCCGCGTCGTGTCGTCAGGTCGTCGAGGGAGTGTCGTCCTGCCAGCGATGTCGCGATCATCGCGTTTCCGAGCATGATGCCCGCCGTCGGGATGATTGCGATGCCGGCTGCGGGAACCACCCCGGCTGCGACGACAGCCAGCATGATCACCGCGGTGGGAACTGCCGCTGGGAGCAGGCACCACAGGGTGTCACGGAATGGCCGGCGGTCCTTGGTGATCCGGGTCGCCGCGGTCCAGGCGGCCGTCAGCGACATGAGCACGATGAACAGCACCGACGCCCACAGGTGACCGATCACGACGGCGAGCACCGCGGCGAGCGCGGTGAGCTGGACGGTCGCGCGCACAACGGCGATCGCGGTGTCGCGTCCGTAGCCGCTCGACGCGACGTTCACGGCCACCGCGACTCCGGCGAGGACCACCATCACGATGACGAGTACGGGCCCGATCCGGATGAGCGCGTCGCCGACGTGATGCATGTGGCCATCCTGTCAGGAGCTGAGGCGTCGAGGCGGCGAGTAGCGACAGCGGCGCGGCTATCATTCGGCCATGGCGTGGGAACGGTGGGCGGCGAGGTCACGCGAGTGGCCGTCGCACCCCCATCCGGCGCAGGCCGTCGGCGAACAGTGGATGCGGGCCCGGGCGCCGGGGAGCCGCCTTCTGCGTCGACTGCCGCCGACCATGCGGGCGCGCGTGCGCCGACTGCTCAACGCGGTGGTGCCGATACTGCAGTGCTGCGTCGCCGCTGCCCTCTCGTGGTGGCTCGCGACGACCGTCTTCGGCCACCGGGCGCCGTTCTTCGCGCCGATCGCGGCGATCATCTCCCTGGGGCTCTCGTTGAGCAAGCGCTGGCGCCGGTCGCTGGAACTGGTCGGCGGCGTAACGATCGGCGTCTTGATCGGCGACTTGCTGGTCCGCTACTTCGGATCGGGCGCATGGCAGATCGCGGTGGCCGTCGCCGTGGCGATGTCGGTGGCCGTCTTCGTCGACGACGGCCCGATCATCCCGATGCAGGCGGCGTCGTCGGCGGTGCTGGTGGTCGCCGTGCCGATCGTCGGGGCGGGTTTCACGCGGGCCGTCGACGCCCTGATCGGTGGCGTGGTGGGTGTGCTCATCGTCGCGATCCTTCCCACTAACCCGGCGCATCGCGCGCGACTCGACGCCGCGCGGATCCTCGCGACCATGCGCGACACCTGTCATCGCCTGGCCGATGCGGTGCGGGCCGGGGATGACATATCGGCCGGCGCGGTATACGACGAGATCTACGGCCTGCGCGGCGCGCTGGACACGATGCGCGCCGACATGCGCGGTGGCCGGGAGGTCAGCGTCATCTCGCCGCTGTACTGGAGTTCCCGGGCACGGATCGCGCGGATCGCCAGCACCGCCGAGCCCATCGACGGCGCGGTGCGCAACCTGCTGGTTCTGGTGCGCCGGGTCAACGGGATGCTGACGCGCGGCGAGCAGGTGCCCGACGGCATCGTCGATCTGATCGACCAGCTCGCCGACGGATACGAAATCCTGCGGGCCTACATGTTGGCGCCACCCGACGGCGAGCCCGACGCGGCCGACGCGGCGCGGGTGCTGCGCGGCATCGTCCGGCAGGCCAAGCCGGAGTTGGTCGCCGACGGCGAGCTGACGGCGGTCTCGACCTTGGCGCAGATCCGCTCGCAACTGGTCGACATGCTGATGATCGCCGGGCTGTCGCGCACGTCGGCCGTCGCGCAGTTGCATTCGCGGTCCTGACCGATGTGATCCCAAGTCTTGCAAACATGCGTTCTGACGCATATGTTCGGCGTATGGGCCACTCCCACGATCATGCGCATGCCAGTGCCGCGTCGCCGCCGCGTCGACTCTGGCCGATGGTGGCGGCCGTCGCGCTCATCGGCGGCTTCTTCGTCGTCGAGCTGATCGTCGGCATCGCGTCGAACTCCTTGGCGCTGATCGCCGATGCGGGACACATGGCCACCGACGTCGTCGCGTTGCTGATGGGGATGTCCGCGGTGCTGCTCGCCCGGCACGGCTCGGTGAGCGCGCGCCGCTCCTTCGGGTGGCACCGGGCCGAGGTGTTCAGCGCGGTGGTGAACGCGGTGCTGCTGATCGGGGTGGGGGCCTACGTCCTCTACGAGGCGATCGAGCGGATCGGCGAGAACCCGAAGGTTCCCGGCCTCACCCTGATCGTCGTCGCGCTGATCGGCCTCGCGGTGAACATCGTGGCCATGCTGCTCCTGCGCGCCGGCGCCAAGGAATCGATCGCGATGCGCGGCGCCTACCTGGAAGTGCTGGCCGACGCCGTCGGCAGTGTCGGCGTACTCGTCGCCGGTGTGTTCGCGATGGTCACCGGATCGGGCTACGGCGACATCGTCGTCGCGGTGCTGATCGCGCTGTGGGTGGTGCCGCGGGCCGTTCGCCTGGCCGCCGACGCGCTGCGCATCCTCAACCAGCAGGCCCCCAAACACGTCGACGTGGAGGCCGTCGCCCAGCGGCTCGGCGCGATCCCCGGCGTCTCCGACGTCCACGACCTGCACGTCTGGACGTTGACCACCGGGATGGACGTCGCGACCGTGCATCTCACCAGCACCGCCGAGAGCGCCGTCGTCCTCGCCGCGGCCAGGGATGTGCTCGCCGACGCCGGTCTGGAACACGCCACCGTCCAGGTCGAGAGCGAAGGCTGTCACGAACTGAGCTGGTAGCTGTTCCCGAGCGAGAAGTCAGCGGACCAGCCGCCACCCGACGTGGTGCGGGTAGAAGGTGGAGCGCGGCGTCGGTCGGGGGGTGAGGATGCCCTCGCGCTCGACGAAGACTGCGGGTCCGCCGGTCTGGGCGGCGCGGCCGAGGACCCAGCGTCGCGGCACCCCGCGTCGGGAAACCCGTGCCCGCACCCCGTCGCCGCTCGGCTCGATCTCCACCGCGGCGACCTCCCCGTCGAACAGTCGCCGGCTGTCCAGGTAGCCCTCGCCGATCAGCTTTCCGCCCCCCTCCCCGACGTGGCGCGCCCGGCCGACGAGGACCGAGGCGGCGTCGTCGCGGATGAGGGGGAGTTCGTCGGCCCTCCCGGACTCCGCCAGCGCCAACGCCGCCGCGCCGATCGGGAGTGACAGGCGGCGCGTGGCGGCGGTGGGCGCCGCGGCGACATAGGCGATCTCGACGTCGAGCCGCTCGACCGCCATCAACCGTGCGAGGACCGCACCGAGAAAAGCATCTGGATGGGCGCACGCACGCGCGTCGACGACGAGCCGTGACGAGCCGCCCGCGACCGCCTCGTCGACGATCGGCTTGACCGCCGAACGCAGCCCGAGCAGGGTCCAATCGTCGGTCTCGGGAGGCGTCAGCACGGCGGCGGTCACGGCGAATAGCGTAGTGGGCGGCCCGACCAAGTAGGGTTATGCCCGATTGTCCGGCTGAATAAGGAGCTGACGCAATGCCTGCGATCGTGCTGATCGGTGCCCAATGGGGCGACGAGGGCAAGGGGAAGGCGACCGACCTGCTGGGCGGCAAGTTGCAGTGGGTCGTGCGGTACCAGGGCGGTAACAACGCGGGTCACACCGTCGTCTTGCCGAACGGCGAGACCTTCGCCCTGCATCTCATCCCGTCGGGGATTCTCACCCCGGGCGTCCGCAACGTCATCGGCAACGGCGTCGTCGTCGACCCCAGCGTCCTGCTCTCCGAGCTGGCCGGGCTGGAGGACCGCGGCGTCGACACGACCAACCTGCTGCTCTCGGCCGACGCGCACCTGCTGATGCCCTACCACGTCGCCATCGACAAGGTCACCGAGCGCTTCCTGGGCAACGCGAAGATCGGCACCACCGGTCGCGGCATCGGCCCCTGCTACCAGGACAAGATCGCCCGCGTCGGAATCCGGGCCGCCGACGTCCTCGACGAGAAGCTGTTCGCCGAGAAGGTCGAGGCCGCGCTGGAGATCAAGAACCAGATCCTCACCAAGATCTACAACCGCAAGGCCCTCGAGCCGGAGGCGGTCGTCGACGAGGTACTCGGCCTCGCCGAGGGCTTCAAGGGAAGGATCGCCGACACCAGGCTGCTGCTGAACCAGGCGCTCGAAGCCGGCGAGACCGTGCTGCTCGAGGGTTCGCAGGGCACCCTGCTCGACGTCGACCACGGCACCTACCCGTACGTGACCTCGTCCAACCCCACGTCGGGTGGCGCGTCGGTCGGATCCGGCATCGGCCCGGGTCGCATCACGACGGTGCTGGGCATCCTGAAGGCCTACACCACCCGGGTGGGCTCCGGCCCGTTCCCGACCGAGCTGTTCGACGACGCCGGTGAGTACCTGGCCAAGACCGGCGGCGAGGTCGGCGTGACCACCGGTCGCGCGCGACGCTGCGGTTGGTTCGACGCGGTGATCGCCCGCTACGCCACCCGCGTCAACGGCATCACCGACTACTTCCTGACCAAGCTCGACGTGTTGTCCGGGCTCGACGAGGTGCCGATCTGCGTCGCCTACGAGGTCGACGGCAAGCGCTTCGACGAGATGCCGATGACGCAATCGGACTTCTCGGTGGCGACCCCGGTGTACGAGACGATGCCCGGTTGGTGGGAGGACATCTCGACCGCGCGGACATTCGAGGAATTGCCCCCGAATGCGCAGCGCTACGTGCTACGACTCGAAGAGCTGTCGGGCGCGCACATCTCCTGCATCGGAGTGGGCCCGGGCCGCGACGAGACGATCGTCCGGCGCGCGATCGCCTGACGCGGCACGCCGGGGGCTCCGGTGTCACGACGAGAACACTGACGAGACGGGGGTGCGGGCATGCCGCTTCGGTCGTCTGCCCGTGACTACGGCTCGGTGCTCCTGGGCTCCAGCACCGACAGCCAGCTCCGCAAGCGTGTCCGCATCCAGACCCTGCTGACGATCGCGCTCGTCGGCACGAACATCATCGGGATCGCGATCGTCCTCGTCCTGGTCACGGTCGGCATCCCGGTGCCGTCGGTGTTCCGATCCGAACTGTGGTGGGTCAACTTCATCGTCGTCCCGACCTACTGCCTCTTCGCGCTCGTCGTCGGGTGGGGGTGGGGGACCTACGCCACCGTCCGCGACTTGAAGTGGGCGATCCGCGGCGACATCCCCACCGCCGCCGACGCGAAACGGGCCCGCCGGGTGCCGTGGCGCCTGATCGCGCTGCAGAGCCTGCTGTGGCTGGTCGCGACCACCGGCGCGACGATCCTCTACGGACTCGTCGACCCGCAGCTGATCCCCAAGGTGCTGATCGTCCTGGCCTTCGCGGGGACCGTCGTCGTCTCGATCTCCGCGATGTTCGTCGAATTCATCCTGCGCCCCACCGAGGCGTCCATCCTCGCCGCCGGATTCACCACCGGCCGGCGCATGCGGTTGCGCGGCCGGGCCATCGCGGCATGGCTCGTCGGCTCCGGGGTGCCGATCCTCGGGATCCTGCTGGTGGCGCTGTTCTCGATCTTCTTCAGCAACATCCGCAAGCAGGACCTCATCGTCTCGGTCGGTGTCATCGGCGGCGTCGCGGTGTTCACCGGACTCCTGCTGACGATCCTTTCGACGATGAGCGTCGTGGGCCCGGTGCGCTCGGTGCAGGAGGGGATGCGCCGGGTGCGCGCCGGCGACACCGACGTCGACGTGGTCGTCTACGACGGTTCGGAGCTCGGCGACCTGCAGGTGGGTTTCAACACGATGGTGTACGGGCTGCGCGAGCGGGAGCGGATCCGCGATCTGTTCGGCCGGCACGTCGGGCAGGACGTCGCCGCCGCCGCGCTGCGGCACGACCCGGAGTTGGGTGGCAGCGAGCAGGTCGTCGCGACCATGTTCATCGACGTGATCGGCTCGACGACGCTCGCCACCACGCACAGCCCGACCGAGACCGTCAGCATTCTCAACCGGTTCTTCGGGGTCATCGTCGGCGGCGTCGAGGAGCACCAGGGACTGGTCAACAAGTTCGAGGGCGACGCGGTGCTGGCCATCTTCGGCGCGCCGCTGCACCTGCCGGACCCGGCGGGGGCAGCGTTGGCGGCGGCGCGGCGGATCGCGGCCCGGCTGCCCGTCGAGGTGCCGGAGCTGGCGGCCGGGATCGGCGTCGGATACGGACCGGCGGTGGCGGGGAACGTCGGCGCGATCGAGCGGTTCGAGTTCACCGTCATCGGCGACCCGGTCAACGAGAGTTCCCGGCTTTCCGAACTCGCCAAACGCGATCCGCGCCGTCCGTTGGCGTCGCAGGTGGCCGTGCGCGCGGCCGGTCCGGAGGAGGCGGCGCACTGGGAGGAACTCGAGGCGCAGGTGCTGCGCGGGCGCAGTGAGCCGACGGTGGTCTGCGGGGCACTACCCGATGATGCGGACAAGTAGGATGCTGGCATGAACAGCGATTCCCAACCGGCAGGTTCCAAGGCGCAGGCCGCGAGGCAGGGTCGGCCCGCATCGCCAGCGCCGTCCGTTCTGGGCACCCCGTTGTCGGATTCGGCGACGCGGGTCCTGATCCTGGGCTCCGGCGAGCTGGGCAAAGAGTTGACCATCGCCTTCACCCGCCTGGGCGTCGAGGTGGTGGCGGTGGACCGCTACGCCGACGCTCCGGCACACCAGGTGGCCCACCACGCCGAGGTCATCGACATGACCGATGCCGCGGCGGTCACCGCGGTCATCGAGAAGTACCGCCCCGATTTCGTGGTCCCGGAGATCGAGGCCATCGCCACCGATGCCCTGATCGACGTCGAGAACCGCGGTATCGCGCAGGTCGTGCCATCGGCGCAGGGGGTCGCCGCGACGCTCGACCGCGAGCGGATCCGACGTCTCGCCGACGAGAAGCTGGGCATCCCGGTGCCGCCGTATCTGTTCGCGAACTCTCTCGAGGAGCTGCGCGGCGCGGCGCAGAGCATCGGCTACCCGTGTGTGGTGAAGCCGATCATGTCGTCGTCGGGCAAGGGGCAGACGATCCTCGCCGGCCCGCGTGACGTCGAGGCCGCGTGGCGGAACGCGACGACCAAGGCGCGCGTCGCGAATTCGCGCGTCATCGTCGAGGGTTTCATCGACTTCGACTACGAGGTAACGCTGCTGACGGTCCGCTCCGTCGACCCGCGCACCGGCACGATCAGCACACAGTTCTGCGCCCCGATCGGGCACCGCCAGGTCGACGGCGACTACGTCGAGAGTTGGCAGCCCCAGCCGATGGAGTCCTTCCCGATGGCCTCGGCCACGTCGATCGCCGCGCGTATCACCCGCGCGCTCGCCGGTGACGAGGACGGGATCGGTGGCCGCGGGATCTTCGGCGTCGAGCTGTTCGTCAAGGGCGAGGACGTCTACTTCTCCGAGGTCAGCCCGCGGCCGCACGACACCGGACTGGTGACGATGGCCAGCCAGCGGATCAGCGAGTTCGAGATGCACGCCCGCGCGATCCTGGGGCTGCCGGTGGAGGTCACCCTGGCCTCGCCCGGCGCCTCGGCGGTGATCTACGGCGACCGCCAGGAAGAGGCGGTCGGCTTCGTGAACGTCGCCGCCGCGCTGGCGGTGCCGGAGACCAGCGTGTGGTTGTTCGGCAAGCCGGAGTCGCGGCCGCGCCGCCGCCTGGGCGTGGTCACCGCGACCGCCGACGACACCGATGCGGCCCGACGCCGGGCCGGTGAGGCCGCGTCGCTGATCCGCGTCGTCTCGAATGCCGAGCGGGGTGCGGATCGGGTCGAGTCGGAGGCTCCGACCGCCGTCATCGGCGCCAAGTAGGTGCCGTTCTGGGGTGAGGCCCTCGTCGGCCTCGTCATCGTCGTCGGCCTGCTCGGGATCGTGTTCCCGGTGCTGCCCGGCGGCCTTCTCGTCGGTCTCGCGATCGGGGTGTGGGCCTTCTTCGTCGGCGGCTGGGCCTGGGCCTTCTTCGCCGCCGCGGCGGTGATCATCCTCCTGGCCGAAGTGGTGAAGTACTACGTCGCCGGGCGGACCCTGAAATCGGCGGGGGTGCCCAGTACGACGGTTCTCGTCGGCGGGGTCGTCGGCATCGTCGGATTCTTCGTGGTGCCGGTCTTCGGCCTGATCATCGGGTTCATCGTCGGCGCGATGGCCAGCGAGTTGGTCCGCGGGTGGAGTTTCGACGCTGCCTGGCGCGGTGCCTGGGCGGCGACGAAGGCGGCGGGCGCGAGCATGCTCGTCGAACTCGCCGGCGCCCTCTGCGCGACGGCGATCTGGCTGGTCGGGGCGTTCACGTTCTGAGCGCCCGGCGCTCTCCGCGCCGGCGGGTCGGCCGTCGGGTCTAGCGCGGGCTCCCGTATCCGACGATGCCCTTCACGGTCGAGAGGTCGTAACCGTTGATGCTGATGCCGTTGGGCGGCTCGTTGCCGCCGAGGGTCGTGACGTGGTCGCCGTTCACCGCGATGACGGTGTTGGTGTGCTGCTTGAACCGGTTCGGCGGGGAGTAGAGCACCACGTCGCCCGGCTTCGGCCGGTAGTCGGGCCCGTGGAAGCGGCCGACGGACTGGTAGTACTCGGTCAGCGTCGCGACGCCGGGGATGCGCCACGAGCCCGTGTTCGGGTTGCGCAGCGTCACCCCGGCGCGGCGCTGCGTCCAACTGACGAAGTCCGCACACCACGCCTCTTTGACGCCCTGCGTGTACTCCTCGGTGGGACGGGTGTGCTCGTATTCGCCGCGCAACACGTTCAGGATGCGGACCCGCGTCGGGGAGAGGCCCGGGTCGGTGGCGGGGAAGGTCGGGCGGGAGGCGGGCCAGATACCGGCCAGCGGCGAACCCTCGTCGCGGCGCGCCTGCTGCCACCCGACGATGCCGAGGCCGACGAGCAGGGCGGTGATCAGGGCGGTGCCCGACCAGAACCAACGGCGACGGGCGGTTTTCTCTGAGCGCATGGCGCCCAATATTACCGGGGCTCGATCCTGCGGGTCGGCTGCCAGAATGCTGGGCATGCTCTGAAGCGGCTAACGCTGCCGATCCGCGCACCGAAAGACTTGATGAGCGGCCGCGCCGAGACGGTCGTCGTAACGCTGAACCAGGAGGCAATGAAGCCATGCGTAATACGAAGGCCAACTGGCGTGCAGGACTGATCGCCGCTGCCGCATCCACCACGATGGCCGTATCCGCCGCCGTCGCCGCACCCGCCCAGGCCGCGAGCCCGGGAGAGCTGCAGATTCGCGGCGGTATCGAATGCCACTTCGGCCAGAAGGGGTCGACGTGGAACAACCTGTGGTACCAGGTGCGCTGGATGACCGTCGTCAACATCGGCGGGACCACCATGCGCAACGTGACCCTGCAGGAGATCAACGGTCCGCGCGTCACCGTGCGCGAGATCAAGCCCGGCCAGTCGATGTCGCACTGGAACAACAAGACCAAGCGGTGGCAGCGGCCGATCGAGACGCGCTGGACCGGATGTGTCCCGACGTCGATCAGCGGCTACACCTGGGGTGACACCTACGACGACCTGGGCAATAACTTCGGCTTCTGGCGCACCGACATCCAGCGCCCGGCGAACCCGAACGTGCCCCCGCCCGCGGGCTCGTCCTAAGCGCCCAGCCGGTCGCAAACCCGACAGAACTGGACAGACCCAGCACCTCAGAGGTGCTGGGTCTGTCCATAACTGCGGGGTTTACACCCGGCCGATCATGCCTTGCGGACCTTGTCCGGCTCGGAGGCGGCGAGCATGTCCTCGCGCTCGACGACCTTGATGCGCTCGCGACCCTCGGCGGCGCCCAATGAGCGCTCGTGCTCGTCGAGGCGGTACCAGCCGTCCCAGGTCGTGAACGGGATGCTGCGCTCCTCCAGCAGGGCGATGATCGCCTCTTCGGAGGCATCGGTCGGCGTGCCGAGGCTGTCGTTCTTCATGTCCTCGACGATGCAGTCGACGGTCTCGTTCGCGTCGCCCTTGGTGTGGCCGATCAGGCCGACCGGGCCGCGCTTGACCCAGCCGGTCGTGTACAGGCCGGTCAGGTGGGCGCCCTCGTCGAAGATGCGGCCCGCCTCGTTGGGGATGACGCCGGCGTTGGTGTCGAACGGAATCTGCGGCAGGTTGTCCGAGAGGTAGCCGACCGCGCGGTAGATGGCGGTGACATCCCAGTCGGTGGTGCGGCCGGTGGGCTGCACGTTGCCGGTGCCGTCGAGTTCGGTGCGCTCGGTGCGCAGCCCGACGACCTTCCCGTCCTCGCCGAGGATCTCGACGGGGTTCTCGAAGAAGTGCAGGAAGAGCTTGTGGATCGCGCCCTGCTTCGGCTCGCGGATCGCATAGTTCTCGATGATCGTCGCGACCTGGTCGGTGATCTTGGAGCTGCGCCGGGCGACGGCCGAACCCTCGTCGTACTCGATGTCCTCGGGGTTGACGATGACCTCGATATTGGGGGAGTGGTCAAGCTCCTTGAGTTCGAGCGGGGTGAACTTCGCCTGGGCCGGGCCGCGGCGTCCGAAGACGTGGACCTCGACGGCCTTGTTCGCCTTGAGGCCCTCGTAGACGTTGGCCGGGATCTCGGTGGGCAGCAGCTCGTCGCCGGTCTTCGCGAGCACGCGCGCGACGTCGAGGGCGACGTTGCCGACGCCGATGACCGCGACCTTCTCCTCGTCCAGCGGCCAGGTGCGCGGGAAGTCGGGGTGGCCGTCGTACCAGGCGACGAACTGGGCGGCGCCGTAGCTGCGCTCGAGGTCGACGCCGGGGATGTTGAGGCCGCGGTCGTCGGTGGCGCCGGTGGAGAAGATCACCGCGTCGTAGTGGTTCTTCAGGTCCTCGAGCGTGATGTCGGTGCCGTAGTCGATGTTGCCCAACAGGCGGATCTGCGGCTTGTCGAGCACCTTGTGCAAGGCGGTGATGATGCCCTTGATGCGCGGGTGGTCGGGAGCCACGCCGTAGCGGATGAGGCCGAAGGGGGCCGGCATGCGCTCGTACAGGTCGATGCTGACGCCGCGGTCGGCCAGGTCGTCGTGCTTCATCAGGGCATCGGCGGCATAGATGCCGGCCGGCCCGGCGCCGACGATGGCAACGCGCAGCGCGCGGTTTTCCTCGCTCATGACATCTACGGTATGTCCTTGCCACCGCCCGCCAAAATGCGGCCCGGTGCGTGCAGTGAGGTTCGCCTCACTTCGGGTGTTGACCTGCGCGGCCATATACTGGATCGTTGTGGCGGATTCCCCCGACGATGACTTGGGCCGATTGACGGACGAGTTGGATGAGCGCGACGCCCCGACGAGGTGGCCGATCGTCGCCGCACTGGCCGTCGTCGCGGTTTTAGTCAGCGTGATTTTAATTGGCGTGCTCTCCCGGCCGGGTCCGGATCGCAGCAGCCCCGATTTCGCGGTGCGCAGCGCCATCGACGCGCACTTCAGTGCCGCTAACGCCCTGGACTACAACCGCTTCGCCGGCGCGACGTGCGCGGCGAAGACCCCGTCGCAGGCGGAGTTCATCTCGGTGAACCGGCGGTCGGCCGAGGAGAACGGTGCCGTCGAGATCCCGTCGATCACCGACGTCGTCATCAAGGGCGACAGCGCGACGGCGACCGTGCATGTGCGACACGCGAAGAAGGGCGACGCGACGACGGCGACGCCCACCACCCTGGTCCACCAGGGCGGCAACTGGAAGGTGTGCTGATGACTCAGGGATATGCCGGGGACGTGAGCCCCACCGAGGCCTGGGAGCTGCTGGAGAACGACGAGAACACTGTCCTCGTCGACTGTCGCACGCAGGCCGAATGGAACTTCGTCGGCGTGCCCGACCTCGAAGTCATCGAGAAGCGCACCGTCTTCGTCGAGTGGACCACCTTCCCGTCGGGCACGCCCAACCCGCGGTTCGTCGAGCAGCTGCGCGACGCGGGCATCACCGACGACAACCGGGTGCTGTTCATCTGCCGCTCGGGGCATCGGTCGATCGGTGCCGCGCAGGCCGCGACCGCGGCCGGGATCGCCCAGGCGTTCAACATCCTCGACGGCTTCGAGGGGCATCTCGACGAGAACGACCACCGCGGCGGCCAGGGCTGGCGGGCACAGAACCTGCCGTGGCGCCAGTCCTGACAGCCATCGAAGAGGAGCGATAAGTGAACGACATATTCGGTGAGCTGCCACCCGACGTGGGGTTCGACACCGTCGCGGTGCAGGGCGGGGTGGCGCGATCGCAGTTCCAGGAGACCTCCGAAGCGCTGTATCTGACCAGCGGCTACGTCTTCGACTCGGCGGATTCCGCCGAGCGCGCCTTCACCGGCGAGGAGGAGCGGTTCGTCTACTCCCGCTATGGGAATCCGACGGTCGCGATGTTCCAGGAGCGGCTGCGGCTGCTCGACGGCGCCGAGGCCTGCTTCGCCACCGGAAGCGGCATGGCGGCCGTGTTCGTCGCGCTCGGCGCGATCCTGAAGGCGGGCGACCGGCTGGTCGCCGCGCGCAGCCTGTTCGGCTCCTGCTTCGTCATCTGCAACGAGATCCTGCCGCGCTGGGGCATCGAGACCGTCTTCGTCGACGGGGAGGACCTGCAGCAGTGGGAGGAGGCGCTGTCGGTGCCGACGACGGCCGTCTTCTTCGAGACGCCGGCCAACCCGATGCAGACCCTCGTCGACGTGGCCGCGGTCTGCGAACTCGCTCATGCGGCGGGCGCCAAGGTGGTCTTGGACAACGTCTTCGCCACCCCGCTGCTGCAGCGCGGATTCGACCTGGGCGCCGACGTCGTCGTGTACTCGGCGACCAAGCACATGGACGGGCAGGGCCGGGTCATGGGCGGGGCCATCCTCGGCACCGAGGAGTTCGTCATGGGCCCGGTGCAGAACCTGATGCGCCACACCGGGCCGGCATTGAGCCCGTTCAACGCGTGGACGCTGCTCAAGGGCCTGGAGACCATGCGGTTGCGGGTCGACGCCTCGGTCGCCTCGGCGCTGAAGGTCGCGCAGTTCCTCGATGACGACAAGCGCGTCGCGTGGACCAAGTACCCGTATCTGCCGTCGCACCCGCAGTACGACCTGGCGCGCAAGCAGATGTCGGCCGGCGGGACCGTGGTCACCTACGAGATCGCCGACACCGCGGACAAGAAGGGCAAGGAGCGCGTCTTCGAGGTCCTCAACAAGCTGCGCGTCGTCAAGATCTCCAACAACCTCGGCGACGCCAAGACCCTCACCACGCACCCGGCGACGACGACCCACCGCGCGATGGGGCCGGAGGGCCGCGCCGCGGTCGGCATCACCGACTCGGTGGTGCGCATCTCCATCGGCCTGGAGAACACCGAGGACCTGATCGCCGATCTCGACCAGGCCCTCGGTTAGTCCTTCTTCCGCTCCCTCAATCTGTTCGTGTCACCGCGGGCGGTTTCCAGGTGCCGTCGAGGATCGACGGTGAGTTGGTCTTGGGCCAATACAGGCGCAGCATCAGGTTGAATCGGCCGCTCGGTGCGGGCAACCAGTTCGCCTCCCGCTGGGCTCCGGGATTCTCGTGCTGCAGGTACAGATCGATGGACCCGTCCGGGTTCGGCGTGAGCTTGTCTCGTTGGCTCAGCGTGTAACGGTTGAGCGGGTTGGCAACGAAGAAGTAGCCCGCGTCGTACATCGTCAACGACCAGAATGCGTTCACCGGAGGCAGCTGCCCCTTGCCGAAGCGCAGTGTGTAGCGGTGGGCGCCGTCATAGGCCTGCCCGGTGTTGTCGGCGTCGGAGGTTGGGTAGATGGCATCCTGCGGCAGATTCGCACCGAGACCCACGTAGGTGATGGAGGCGCGCTGCAGGTAGTCGGTTCCGTACTGACCGGTCTGGGTGGAGAACTTCCACCCGTTGATCGTGTCGAGCTGGGCGAAATGCGCGACGATCGCGGCGAGCGCCGTCTTGGGGACCGAACGCAGGGCGCCGGCCGCATCGGCACCGAGTTTGGCTATGTCGAACGGCTTGCCGGGTTCGAGGCCGATCTTCGCCATCTTCTCGACGATCGGCTTGTCTGCCGCGGTCGGCGGATTGTTCTTCATCAAGGCGGCCAACCTGGTGAAGAAGTCCTCGACAGACAGGTTGTTGACCTGGTCGCGGACCGGTGTCCTCATATCGACGGCGGGATCGACCGTGCCGGGCTCCGGGGTATAGGGCTTCCCGTAGGAGCTCAGTGGGACCAGCGTGATCTCGTCCTGCATTTTGTGCACCGCGGCGTAGTCCTCCGGTGTGCCGTTGCAGTAGATCCGGCCCAGCAGCCAGACCATCGAGGTCGGCGACTTGTACTCCTTGACGCCGTCGGGCAGCGTGCCCTTCCAATCGGGGCCGGTGATCGCATACGTTTGCCGACCGGTCCCCGTCGTGCGCTTGCCCGGCGACTGAAACACATTCGTGTACCCGTCGAGCATCGGGAACAAGTAGTACCGGTCGTTGGCGTCGGGAAGGGTGAGCAGCCAGGGCTCCTTGGCGACGTCGACGAAGCCGGTGGTGTAGAGGGTGTCGGCGTTGGGGGCGGTGACATCGCGGAAGGCCGCGGTCGGGTACTGGCGCATCCGCACCAGCTGATTCATCGGCGCTCGTGTGCCCGCCGGTTCGGCGACGTTGGTCAGGACGCGTCGAGTCATGTCGACCGTGACGAGGGGATAGCCGTAGATGTAGGCCGCCTCGGCGATACTGGCGGCCTCGGCGGCCGAGACCGTGCCGGGCGAGGACGGTGCGGGAGTCGACGTCGAACAGGCGGCCACGACCAAGGTGACTCCGGCGATGCCGATGGCGGACAGTCGGCGAATGCGCCGAGGTGAGTGGTGCGACGAGCCCATGTGTCTTCTCCTGCCGTTGCGGTCTGGGTCAACTGTGGCGGATGAGGAGGTCGGGCGTATTGACAGTTCAGGCCAAGTATTTGACAGTTTAGGACAACGGGCAGGCGCTGGGACTACCGGTCGGCGACGGCCGGATCGGCGCCCAAGGCGCGCAGGGCGGTGCCGAACTTCGCGGTCGTCTCGGCGAGCTCCGCGGCCGGATCGGAGTCGGCGACGATCCCGCCGCCGGCCCAGGCGGTGACGCGACGGCGATCGGCGTCGAGCAGGACGCAGCGGATGGCGACGACCCAGTCGCCGTCGCCGTCGGCATTGCTCCAGCCGACCGCGCCGCCGTAGAAGCCGCGGTCGCGCTCGTACTGCTCGATCATCGCCGCCGCGACATCGCTCGGGGTGCCGCACAGCGCGGGCGTGGGGGACAGCGCGAGGGCGAGGTCGAGCGAGGTGGTGGCGGGGTCCTTCAACCGGGCGCGGATGGGCGTCGCCAAGTGCCACAACTCCCCGGTGGAGAGCAACACGGGCTCGGCCGGCATGTCGAGCTCGGTGCAGAACGGTGCCAGGCGCTCACGCAGATAGTCGACGACGAAGGCGTGCTCGGCGAGATCCTTGGCCGACCCGCGCAGCGCTTCTGCCCGCTCTTTGTCGACCGCGGGATTGTCCGAGCGGGCCATCGTGCCCGCGTATGGGCGGCAGAACACCTCCGGCCCGCGGCGGCGGACCAGCAGCTCCGGGCTGGCCCCGACGAGCCACTGCCCGGCGTGAGACCCGCCCGCCGCGTCCAATGCGACGGCGAAGGCGTTGTGTGCGGCGTTGCCGTGGGCGAAGGCGGCGGCCAGGGCAAGCGGATCCACGTCCTCCTCGAGCGACATCTCCAGCGCCCGGGCCAGGACGACCTTGCCCGCCTCACCCGCGCGGATCCGGGAGACGAGTTCTGCGACGCGACGCTGGTGCTCGGCCGGCTCCGGCCGTGCGGCGTTGACTCGAAGACGTCGGCGTTGCGGCCACGACGGTCGGATCGGGTCGTGATCGGTGATCAGCTCGGCGGGCTCCCACAGGGCCACCGGGTCGCCCGGGGTGAAGGGCAGTGCCCCGACCAGCGCTGCGCAACCGCCGTCTCGCAACGCGGCGGCGGCCGCTTCTCCGTCGGAAAACGCACGTGCGACGCCGCTGCCGCGCACCGAACCGGGGTCCCCCGAGAGGAGGAAAGTCGGTGCTGCACTCACGTTGTCACCGTAGCGCGGGGCGCTGACGGACATCCGCTACCAAAACCCACAACTTCTACCGAAGCAACGGTAGAAGTTGTGAAATCCGGTAGCCGATGTGCGGCCGGGATCAGTGGCCCTGGGTCTTGAGGCGCTCGACGGCCTCGTCGAGGACCTTCTGCGCCTGCTCGCGGCCGACCCAACCACCCGGGGTGACCTCCTTGCCCGGCTCCAGGTCCTTGTAGTGCTCGAAGAAGTGGCTGATCGCGTCCAGCTCGAACTTGCTGACGTCGGAGACGTCCTGGATGTGGTCCCAGCGGACGTCGCCGGCCGGGACGCAGAGCAGCTTGTCGTCGCCGCCGGCCTCGTCGGTCATCGTGTACATGCCGACGACGCGGGCCTTCACCGTGCAGCCGGGGAAGACCGACTCGGGGAGCAGCACCAGCGCGTCGAGCGGGTCGCCGTCCTCGCCGAGGGTGTTCTCGAAAAAGCCGTAGTCGGCCGGGTACCCCATCGAGGTGTACAGGTAGCGGTCGAGGAAGACGCGACCGGTTTCATGGTCGACCTCGTACTTGTTGCGGCTTCCCTTGGGGATTTCGATGATGACGTCGACGGCCACGGCGGTTCCTCTCGTTGGTCGGCACCAGACGGCTCAAACGATACTGTTTAGCTGTAGCGGGCCGGAACCGACCCGTGATTCGACGCGGAGGTGGTCAGTGGCCGACACGGGCAAGCGGGGCGGCGCGGTGCGCTGGGCCCTGGTGGCATTGCTGGTGGTCGCACTCGTCGCCGGTGGCGGCTTCGTCGCGAAGAAGACCGTGTGGGCGGGGGAGAAGACGCCCGACGGCACGCCCCCGCGCCCCGAACTGGTGACCCCTGCGCCGCAGATCCTGCCCGTCGAGGCGAATGCCCCGATCCCCACCGCGACCGGGCTGACGATGGCGCTGGCCAAGGTGTCGGTCTCCCCCGACCTCGGTGAACTCACCGGCCAGGTCTCCGACCCGCTGACCGGAGCGGTGCTGTGGGAGAAGAACCCGGGCCGCCCGCTCATCCCCGCGTCGAACGCCAAGATCCTGACCGCGGCGGCCGCACTGCTCGGTATGCCGCAGGACCGCCGCCTGACCACGACGGTGGTCGCGGGCGAGAACGGTCAGATCATCCTGCGCGGGGCCGGCGACCCGACCCTGTCCGGGCAGCCCGCCGCCGCGGAGACCTTCTTCACCGACGCGCCGCGCATCGCCGACCTGGCCCAACAGATTCGCGCCGCCGGCATCAAGCCGACCTCGGTGGCCGTCGACCTCTCACTGTTCAGCGGATCGTCGATGGACAAGACCTGGGACCGCCGCGACATCGCCGGCGGTGACATCGCACCGATCAAGTCGCTGATGCTCGACGCGGGACGCCTCGACCCGCTCGACGAGTTCTCCCCGCGCACCCCCGACCCGGCGATCGCCGCGGGCAAGGCGCTGGCCAAGGCGCTCGGCGTCGACGCGCCGGTGAAGCAGGCGAAAGCCGCCGACGGCGCCAAGGTCGTCGCGCAGGTGCGCTCGGCGCCGCTGGCGACGCGCGTCAACGACATGATGCGGTACTCGGACAACGTCCTGGCCGAAGCGCTCTCGATCGAACTGTCGCTGTCCGCGGGCGGACCCGGCACCCTGGCCGGCGGGGCCGACGCGGTGCGCAAGACACTGGCCGACAAGGGATTCGACACCTCGGGGGTCACCCTGCACGACACCTCGGGCCTCTCCTACGCGAACCGGGTGCCCGCCCGCGTCCTCAACGACATGATGTCCGGCATCGCCGGCAGCCGCTACCCACAGCTGCGCGTCCTGCTCGACGGGCTGCCGGTGGCGGCCGGCACCGGCACACTCGCCGAGCGCTTCGACCCGCGCAAGACCTCGGGGGCCGGGTGGGTGCGCGCCAAGACCGGGACGCTGACCGGGGTCAGTTCGCTGACCGGCATCGTGCAGACCGTCGACGGACGGGTGCTGTCCTTCGCGCTGATGTCCAACGGGACATCGCCCGACGTCGCCCGGCCCGCGCTCGACGCCGTCGTCGGCAAGATCCGCGATTGCGGGTGTCGGTGACCTCCGCGACCGGTGCCGATCGGCCGCGTCCCGACCTAAGCGGATCCATCGACTGGCGCACCGCCGCGACGGTGGGCCGCCGACTGGCCCGCAGCGGCCCGGCGATGACCGACTACACCCGTGACCAGGTGTACGCCGAACTCGCCGACGCCGCGGTGCGCGCCGAAGGGCCGGTGCGCGAGGTGACCGGGCTGGCCGACGGATTGGCCGTGCCGACCGCGCGGATCGTCGACCGCGGCCAGTGGATCGGTGCCGCCGCCGATTCGATGCGCTCGATGATCGGGGCCGCGACCGACGAACCGGAGGTCGAGTCCGCCGCTGACCAGGACAAGGGGTCCGATGCGTCGGCCTCCGACGACGACACCGGCACCATCGGCGCCCTGATGTCCGGGCTGACCGCGAAGGCGGGCGGTTTCCAGGCCGGTGGCCTGCTGGCCTTCCTCTCCGGCGCCATCCTCGGGCAGTACGACCCGTTCACCGTCGACGAGAGCACCGGCGCTGACGGCGTGCTGCTCCTGGTCGCGCCCAACATCGTCGCCGTCGAACGGAAGTTGAAGGCCGTGCCGTCGGACTTCCGGCTCTGGGTCTGTCTGCACGAGGTCACCCACCGCGTGCAGTTCTCCGCCAATCCGTGGCTGCGCGGCTACATGGTCGACAACGTCGCCAAACTCACCGACGCCGGCGACGAGACCGCAGCCCAACTGGTCGCCCGCATCGCGGCGGGCGTGCGTGGGGAGAAGCCGCGCGAATCCGGGGTCCTCGGGGTGATGCAGCTGCTCCAGTCGCCGGAGCAGTACGAGGCGTTCACCAATCTGATGATGCTCGGCACCCTGCTGGAGGGCCACGCCGATCACGTCATGGACGCCGTGGGGCCGGCGCACGTGCCGACCGTCGAGCGCATCCGGGCCGGTTTCGACGCCCGCCGCGCCGCGCCGCGCAACCCGCTGGCCCGCCTGATGCGCGCGTTGATCGGGATGGACGCGAAGATGGCCCAGTACATCCGCGGCAAAGCCTTCACCGACCACGTGGTGGGAGCGGTCGGCATGCCCGCGTTCAACACCGTCTGGACCGGGCCGGAGACGCTGCCCCGCCCCGACGAGATCGACGAGCCGGACCGGTGGATCTCCCGCGTGCTCTGATCGGCGCGGTCCGCGCCTTCGCCGACGAGTGGCTCGACGGTCGGCGCGACGTCTGCGTGGCCCTCTCCGGCGGTCCCGATTCCCTGGCGCTCACGGCCGCGGCGGTACACGCCGGATTCGAGGTGTCGGCACTCGTCGTCGACCACGGTCTACGGGAGCAGTCGGCCCGGGTGGCCGACGGCGCGGCCGCGGCGGCCCGCTCGTTGGGCGCCGATGCCCGGGTCCTCCCGGTGCTGGTGGGCGCCGACGGCGGGTTGGAGGCGGCGGCGCGGGCGGCGCGCTACGAGGCGCTGGACTCCGCGCGGGACGGGCGGCCGGTGCTGCTCGGCCACACCCTCGACGACCAGGCCGAGACGGTGCTCCTCGGTCTCGGCCGGGGGTCGGGACCGGCGTCGCTGTCCGGGATGCGCCCCTGGCGCGCACCCTGGGGCCGACCCCTGCTGGGGATGCGCCGCGCCGACACCGTCGGTGCGTGCGAGCAGTGGGGGCTCGCCCCGGCGCACGACCCGCACAACGACGACCCCCGGTTCACCCGGGTACGCGTGCGCAGCGAAGTGCTGCCGTTGCTGGAGGAGGTCCTCGGCGGCGGCGTGGCGCCTGCACTGGCGCGGACCGCGGACCTGCTCGCAGCCGACGACGAGCTCTTGAGCACTCTCGCCGGTGAACTGGCCGCCGCTGCGGGCGCCAGTGAATCGGCCGCTGCCGCGGGCGCCGGGGATCGACTGTGCGTGGCGCCCCTCGTCGCGGCGCCGGCCGCGCTGCGCACCCGGGTGCTGCGGCGGTGGCTGCTCGACGGCGGGGCCACCGAGCCGTCGTCGCGGGTAGTCGCCGCGGTCGACGCGCTGGTCACCGACTGGCGGGGGCGCGGACCGGTCGCGGTGGGCGGGGATCTCGCCGCGCGCCTGGTCGTCGAACGCGACGGTGACGCGCTGCGGCTGCGCCGCCAACCGCGCCGCTAGGCGGCACTGCTACGAGGCCCGTGTGCCGCCGGGCACCCGGCGGTAGTGGGGCTTGAACGGGGCGTTGACCTCGTTGAAGTACTGCACGGCGTAGAGCAGGGCGCCGCCACCGCCGCCGATGATCACCCCGGCGATGGATCCGAGTGTGGAGCCGACGATGACGCCCGGGATCAACCCGGGCACACACCCGAGGACGACCAGCGCGGCGCAGCCGACCAATCCGAGCACGGCCCCGCCGACCACCGCGCCGACGGCCAACCCGACGATCGACGCAATGGTCATGGTCGCGTTCACCTCTGAGCTGAACTGTTCGAGATCCTGGTCGTCGCGCTGTTGCTTTGTCTGCGGCCCGACGATTTCCCACTTGCCGTCCCTGGTCTTGGGAGACTTCGGGGAGTGCCGGTCGGTGCGGTCGCCGTCGGCGGAACTGAGCTGGACCGAGCGGGCGGCATCGACGACGGGGGTCAGCGTCGCCGACCTCCCGATGGTCTGGACATCGATCGGATAGGACCTGGCGCCGAGGACGAAGGAGAGCGGGTAGGCGAACCTCGGCCGACCGGCGTCGTCGTCGACGACGAGGGTGCCCCGCTCGATGCTGAAGTGTCCGCGACCCAGGGTGATCTGAGCCGACTTGCCCACATGGCGGACCGTGTAGGGGATGTCCGAGGCGGTCGCCGCCGCCGCTCGCGCCGAGCCGCCGAGGGTCGCGGCGGCCCCCGCTGCCACGGCGATTCCCATCGCCGCGATCCGCACCGAGTGCGCTCGGTTCCAGGTTGCTGTCGTCATGGCCGGTGGCGCTCCTCGAGTAGGTATCGGACGTGTGGGTGCGGGGATGCGGGGAGGCGTGCGGCGTCCCGGAATCCAACGCTAACCACGCGTGCCGCCGGAGGTGAAATCTGATTCGCGCAAAGGGGATCAATCGCCACAAGTTGGGCGGTTTGCGCGGAATACACGACAGCGCGGGTCGGTCCGAACCCCCGTTCCGGACCGACCCGCGCCACTGGCCTTTGCGGCCTATCGGCGGGGTCAGCGCCTCCCCAGCAATGCGGTGGCAAACCAGGCCAATGCACGGTCGTTGTCGACCTGATGGGGCAGCGAATGATCGATCCCGAACGTCGCCAAGTATGCGGGCAATTTCGCACAGCTCCTGGCGCACGGGCACTCGCCGGATAGGTCCGACGCGGCCTCGGGTACCTGGCTCCGACCACCCGGCAGGGGCGGGTTGCGCGGTGTTGGGCGCGCGGGCCGTGACAAGCTAGAGGGGTGAGCAGCCATCCTTACGACGACGACATCGAGGCCGTGGTCGTCAGTGAAGAACAGATCAAGCAGCGGACGGTGGAGCTGGCGGAATCGGTAGCCGACCGGTTTCGCGACGCCCCCGACGACCTGGTGCTCATCGGGGTCCTCAAAGGCGCGATCATGTTCATGACCGATTTCGCGCGCGCGCTGCCGATCCCGTCTCAGATGGAGTTCATGGCGGTGTCGAGCTACGGCTCGTCGACCTCGTCGTCGGGCGTGGTGCGCATCCTCAAGGATCTCGACCGCGACATCGCCGATCGCGATGTCGTGATCGTGGAGGACATCATCGACTCCGGGCTGACGCTTTCGTGGTTGCTCAAGAACCTCGCCACCCGCTCGCCGCGCTCGCTGAGCGTCTGCACGTTGCTGCGCAAACCCGACGCGGTGCGCGCCGAACTCGACGTCGCCGACGTCGGTTTCGACATCCCCAACGACTTCGTCGTCGGCTACGGGCTCGACTACGCGGAGCGCTACCGCGACCTGCCGTTCATCGGCCGGCTCAAGCCGTCGGTCTACCAGGGCTGACGCGCGGCGCGGTGCGCTCGCCTGTCCGATTCGGCACCGATGACGCACCGGGCGCGACCCAGGTAACCTGGTAGGAAATCTTCTGATGGAAGGACGTTGGCGGCTCCGGTACCGGTTGTCGCCGCACCAGGTATGAACCGTAAGACAGTCTTTCGCAATGTCGCGATCTTCGTCTTGATCCTGCTCGCCCTCTGGGGATGGAGCTACATGCGCGACAGCTCGCGCGAGTACCGCGGCGTCGACACGTCGGTCGCGCTGACGCAGCTCAACGTCAAGAACGCCAAGAAGGTCGACATCGACGACCGCGAGCAGCAGTTGCGCATCGAGCTGAAGAACCCGATCGAGGTCGACGGCAACAGCCCCAAGGCCGCGAAGGTCAAGGCCACCCAGATCAGCGCGAAGTACCCCGCGCGCGGGGCGGACTTCGTATTCGACTCGGTGCGCCAATCCGGTGCGACCTATCAGACCAATGTGCGCCAGGATTCGGCGATCATGCAGATGGCGGCACTGATCCTGCCGCTGTTGTTGCTGCTCGGCCTGTTCTTCTTCGTGATGAACCGCATGCAGGGCGGCGGTCGCGGCGGCGTGATGGGCTTCGGCCGCTCGCGCGCCAAAGAGATCACCAAGGACATGCCCAAGACGACGTTTGCCGACGTCGCGGGTGCGGACGAGGCGGTCGAAGAGCTCTACGAGATCAAGGACTTCCTGCAGAACCCGGCGCGCTACGAGGCGCTGGGCGCCAAGATCCCCAAGGGCGTCCTGCTCTACGGTCCGCCCGGAACCGGTAAGACGCTGCTCGCCCGGGCCGTCGCGGGTGAGGCGGGCGTGCCCTTCTTCACCATCTCCGGCTCCGACTTCGTCGAGATGTTCGTCGGTGTCGGCGCGTCGCGCGTGCGCGACCTGTTCGAGCAGGCCAAGCAGAACAGCCCGTGCATCATCTTCGTCGACGAGATCGACGCCGTCGGCCGTCAGCGCGGCGCCGGATTCGGCGGCGGGCACGACGAGCGCGAGCAGACCCTCAACCAGCTGCTCGTCGAGATGGACGGTTTCGGCGACCGTTCCGGGATCATCCTGATCGCCGCGACCAACCGCCCCGACATCCTGGACCCGGCGCTGCTGCGCCCGGGCCGATTCGACCGGCAGATCCCGGTCAGCAACCCCGACATGCGCGGTCGCGAGGCCATCCTGCGCGTACACGCCAACGGCAAGCCGTTGGCCGCCGACGTCGACCTGGCCGGTCTGGCCAAGCGCACCCCGGGCATGTCCGGGGCGGACCTGGCCAATGTCATCAACGAATCGGCGTTGCTCACCGCCCGCGAGAACCAGACGATGATCACCGCGGCCACGCTGGAGGAGTCGGTCGACCGCGTCATCGGCGGCCCGCGACGCAAGAGCCACATCATCAGCGAGCACGAGAAGAAGGTCGTCGCCTACCACGAGGGCGGTCACACGCTCGCCGCGTGGGCCATGCCCGACCTCGACCCGATCTACAAGGTCACCATCCTGGCCCGCGGCCGTACCGGGGGACATGCGTTGGCCGTGCCGGAGCAGGACAAGGACGTGCTGACGCGGTCGGAGATGATCGCGCGGCTGGTCATGGCGATGGGCGGGCGCGCCGCCGAGGAACTCGTGTTCCGCGAGCCGACGACGGGCGCCTCGTCGGATATCGACCAGGCCACCAAGATCGCGCGGGCGATGGTCACCGAGTACGGCATGAGTTCCAAGCTGGGTGCCGTGCGCTATGGCCAGGAGCAGGGCGATCCCTTCCTGGGCCGCGGGATGGGCAGTCAGGCGGATTACTCCGACGAGGTCGCCGCCCAGATCGACGTGGAGGTGCGCCGGCTCATCGAGGCGGCCCACACCGAGGCGTGGGCGATCCTCACCGAGTACCGCGACACCCTCGACGTGCTCGCCACCGAACTCCTGGAGAAGGAGACGTTGACACGCAAGGACCTCGAGGAGATCTTCGAGGGCGTCACGAAGCGTGACCGCATCACCGACTTCGACGACTTCGGCGGGCGTACTCCCAGCGACAAGCCGCCGGTGAAGACGCCGGGCGAGCTGGCGATCGAGCGCGGCGAGCCGTGGCCGCCCGAGCCCGATCCCGCGCCCGAGGCAGTCTCGGTTCCGCAACCGGCGCAGTCGACCGGTGTGGCACCGGCCGGCTATCCGCAGCCTTACCCCCAGCAGGGCTACCCGCAGCCCGGCTATCCCCAACCCGGTTACCCGGCCGGCGCGTATCCGCCTGCGGGTGCCTACCCGGCCGGTGGCGACTACGGTGCGCCGGCGGGTTGGTCGGCGCCCGGGTGGCCGCCCGCGCCGCATCCGGGCGGCCAGCCCCAGGGATACCCGGCCAACGGCGTGCCCGGCCCCAACGGTCAGGCGCCCAACGGCCAGGCACCCAACGGTCAGGCACCCAACGGTCAGCAGTCCGAGGGCCCCGCGGAGTCCGGGACGGACACCGATGAGCACTGAGCCATCCCGCATCGGCGAATTCGACCAGGCGCGGGCCGAGGCCGCCGTGCGCGAACTGCTCCTCGCGCTCGGCGAGGACCCCGACCGGGAGGGATTGCGCCGCACCCCCACGCGGGTCGCCAACGCCTTCCGCGAGGTGTTCGCCGGTCTCTACACCGACCCCGACGAGGTGCTGTCGACGACGTTCGACGAGAACCACGAGGAACTCGTCCTGGTCAAGGACATCCCGTTGTACTCGACGTGTGAACACCACCTCGTCGCCTTCCACGGGGTCGCCCACGTCGGCTACATCCCCGGCCCCTCCGGCCGCGTCACCGGCCTGTCGAAGCTGGCCCGCGTCGTCGACCTGTATGCCAAGCGGCCACAGGTGCAGGAGCGGTTGACCAGCCAGATCGCCGACGCGGTGATGAGCAAGCTCGACCCGCGCGGCGTCATCGTCGTCATCGAGGCCGAGCACCTCTGCATGGCGATGCGCGGTATCCGCAAGCCCGGGTCCAGCACTACCACGTCGGCGGTGCGCGGGATCTTCAAGACCAACGCGGTGTCGCGCAGCGAGGCCTTGCAGCTGATCGCGCGTTGACCGATGCGCCCTGACCCGACCACCGACGCCGTGCGGATCATGGGCGTGCTGAACGTGACCGCCGATTCCTTCTCCGACGGCGGGCGCTACCTCGACGTCGACGCGGCGCTGGCCCATGCGCACCGACTCGTCGCGGACGGCGCCGACATCGTCGACATCGGCGGGGAGTCCACCCGGCCGGGGGCGCATCGCGTCGACGAGAAGACCGAGACGGCGCGGGTCGTGCCGGTGATCGCCGACCTGGCGAGCGACGGTGTCACGGTCTCGGTGGACACGATGCGCGCGGGGGTCGCCGCGGCCGCCATCGAGGCCGGCGCCTCCTATGTCAACGACGTCTCCGGCGGGCGGGCCGACCCGGCGATGGCCACCGTCGTCGCGCAGGCGGGGCTGCCGTGGATCCTCATGCACTGGCGGCCGCTGACCGAGCGCGCCGCGAATCGATCCCGTCCGTCCGCCGACGCCCCCGGCGCGGAGGCGGATCCGTACGGGCCGGACGACTTCACGCACCGGGCCGGGCAGACCGGCGCCTACCGCGACGTGGTCGGCGAGGTCAGCGGTGAACTGCTCGCGCAGGTCGACTCGGCGGTGGCCGCCGGGGTCGACCCCGACCGGTTGATCCTGGACCCGGGCCTGGGCTTCGCCAAGAACGCCGAGCACAACTGGGAGTTGCTGCGCGGATTGCCGACCCTGGTGGGGCTGGGCTTCCCGGTGCTCGTCGGGGCGTCGCGCAAACGCTTCCTCGGTTCGTTGTTGGCCGGTCCCGACGGAGTCGACCGTCCGCCGGCCGGCCGGGAGGCGGCGACCGCCGCGGTATCGGCACTGGCGGCGGCCGCCGGGGTGTGGGGAGTGCGCGTCCACGACCCGGCGGCGAGCCGGGACGCGATCGCCGTCGCCCGGGCGTGGCGGGGAAGAGGGGAATCAGATGGCTGACCGGATCGAGCTGACCGGGTTGCGCGTGCGCGGGCACCACGGCGTCTTCGACCACGAGCGCCGCGACGGGCAGGACTTCATCATCGACGTCTCGGTGTGGCTGGACCTGTCCATCGCCGCCGAGAGCGACGAGCTCACCGACACCCTCGACTACGGCGCGCTCGCCCAACTCGTCCACGACATCGTCGCCGGAGCGCCGCGCAACCTGATCGAGAAGGTCGGCGCCGAGATCGCCGAGGCGGTGATGGCCGACGAACGGCTGCACGCGGTGGAGGTCACCGTGCACAAGCCGTCGGCACCGATCCCGCTGGACTTCGCCGACGTCGCCGTCGTGACGCGGCGTTCCCGCAAGACGATGTTGGCGCGGGGGCAGCAGTGACATCGGTCGCGGTGCTCTCGGTCGGCTCCAACCTGGGGGACCGGTTGGCCCATCTGGCCTCCGTGGTCGACGGCTTCAAGGACTCCGGCGACCGGATCGTCGCGGTGTCGCCGGTCTATTCGACGCCGCCGTGGGGTGGGGTCGAGCAGGAGGACTTCGCGAATATCGTGCTCATCGTCGAAGGCCCGCGCGACGGGCTGTCCTGGTTGCGGCGCGGAGCCGAACTGGAGGCGGCGGCCGATCGTCGACGGGAGGTCCGCTGGGGTCCGCGCACCCTCGACGTGGACGTCGTCGCCGTGCGCGACGCGGCCGGTGTCCCGGAGTTCAGCGCCACCGAGGAGTTGACGCTGCCGCATCCGCGCGCCGCGGAGCGCGGGTTCGTATTGATCCCGTGGCTGGCCGCGGACCCGGATGCCCGCCTCGATTTTCCCGACGGCGCGACAAGCAGGGTCACCGACCTGGTCGCCGCCCTCGCCCCGTCCGAGCGTGACGGAATCACCTGCCTCGACGTCGCACTCCCCGGCGCCGGGAGCGCAGCGAGCGGGCCGAATGAATCGGGTGGTCGATGACGGCGCCCTCGCCCGGCCCCGACGACCCGGAGGGGCGGCTCGGCCCGACCCGGGTGCGCGACCTGATCCTGCTGGCGGTGGGTGCCGCGATCCTCGGCTGGGTGTTGATCGCTTTCAACTTCGGCGACTTCCCGATCATCCGTTGGTACACCGGTGCGGCGCTGTTCGTCTTGGCTGCCGTCGAGGCGGTGGTGGCCCTGGTGGTCCGCCGTCGCGTCGCCGACAACGAGGTGGGACAGGCCCGCGAACAACTGCACCCGCTGACCGTCGCACGGCTGGTCGCGCTGGCGAAGGCGTCGGCGATCGTCGGTGCCGTGGCCGCCGGGGCGTGGGGTGCGATCGCCGGTTACCTGTTCCACCTGCAGGACGTAGCCAGCGCGAATGCCAGCAAGGCGGGTAGCATCATCGGAGCATTGGGGGGAATCGCGCTCGTCGTCGCGGCGCTGTGGCTTGAGCAATGCTGCCGCGCGCCCGACGATCCGACCGACGACGGTCAGGTGCCCAACCCGGATGCAGCCTGAGGTGTGGGCGTCGGCGACTCTCCGGCGCAACCTCAGCCGATTTGGGATGATAGACGGGTAGGTTCACGATTATGACGACGAGCGAGGGTCGTTCGGCCGGAAAGCGCAGCGCAGGGTCACCGCGCGGTGCAGGGCAATGGTTCCTCGGTCTCCTGATCGTTCTCGCCCTCGTCGCGAGCTGCCTGATGATCTGGAGCAAAGAGCTCTCCGTCAGCGCCTCCGTCGCGGTGGTCGCCGCGTTGTGGGCGGCCGTGCTCGGCGCCATCGGGATCACTCGCTATCGCCGCCAGGCCGAGGTCGCCGAGGCCCGCGGCCAGGACATGCGGCTGGTCTACGAGTTGCAGTTGGAGCGCGAGATCGCGGCCCGGCGCCAATACGAGATGGACATCGAAGCGCAGATCCGCGCCGAGGTGACGGCCGAGGCGAACCGCGACCTGCACGAATTGCAGCAACAGATCGCCGCCCTGCGGGCGAGCCTGGAAGCGATGATGGGCCAGCCGCTGCCGGAGCAGCGGGTGGCGCTGCCCAACGAGCGGTTGCGGGAACTCGCCTCGTCGATGTCGACCTACACACCCGACGACAGTGTTCTGGCGGCGACCGACTTCGCGACGACGGCACCGCCGTCGGCCGACGGCCGCCACGCCCCGCCGCCGCAGGGTGGCCGCAACGACCTCACCGAGATCATCCCCGTCGTGGAGGAGGAGCCGGCGCCGGAACCGTTCGCGCCCTTCGGCGCCCCGCCGCAGACCTTCGGCGCGGGTCAGCCGACTGCCGCGCCCACCTCCGAATCGACCCATACGCCCAGCTGGTCCGGTGCCCAGGCGTACACCGCCGGGGCGTATGTCCCGCCGACGACCGAAACGGCCGAGCCCGCCGACGTCGCCGAACCGGTCGATGTGATGGGGATTCCCGAGCCGGTGAGCGATGCGGCCGAAGAGGCGCAACGCGAGGCGCCCACCGAGTCCTGGGTGACCCCGTCGAGTTCCGCGCCGTCCGCCGGAGCGGGTCGCCGTCGCCGGGCCGAGGGCCAGCACGAATCCGGTCGCGGCATCTCCGCGGCCGAGCTGTTCAACCAGTTGCGCGGCGAGAACAGCTGATACGCGTTTCGGCCTCCGGCCGGGGTCGGCGGGGAGTCCGTCCCGACCATCCGGGTGAGGCCGGTCACACCGCGTAGGCAGTACCTGCGCAATCGCAGTATCCTTGGACCGCAAACGTCTGGTACCCGCCGTCGGTGGTGGGACTGGAACGACTCTGGAGGATCCACGGTGACTGATTCACCGCTGCTCGGTGTTGCCGATCCGTCGGCGCCCGCGCGTTTGGCCGTGGGCCTCGTCTCGGCCGGGCGCGTCGGAACCGCGCTGGCCCAAGCACTCGAATCCGTCGGGCACGTCGTCGGCGCCGTCGTCGCGCGCTCGGACCAGTCGCAGGAGCGGGCGCGGCTGCGCCTCCCCGATTCCGAGGTCTTCGCCGACGCCGACGAGGTGGCGGCACGCAGCGAACTGCTGATCCTGGCCGTCCCCGACGACGAGTTGCCGACCGTCGTCGCCGCATTGGCCGACGGCGGGCGGGTCCGCCCGGGCACGATCGTCGTGCACACCGCCGGCGCACACGGCACCGGCGTTCTCGCACCGCTGACCGCGCTCGGCGCGCTCGCGGTGGCCGTCCACCCGGCGATGACCTTCGTCGGGGCCGCCGAGGACACCCGGCGGATGCAGTCCGCCTGCTTCGCGGTCACGGCCGACGACGAGATCGGATTCACCGTCGGCTCGTCGCTCGTCTACGAGATCGGCGGGCAGCCGGTGCGGATCGGCGAGGCCGACCGCACGCTGTACCACGCCGCCCTCGCGCACGGGGCGAACCACCTCGTCGCCCTCATCGACGACGCCGTGACCGTGCTGCACTCGGTGATCGAACGGGCCGATGCCGACGGGGCCCCGCTGCGTTCCGCGCAGGAGATGCTGACGCCGCTGGTCACCGCAGCGCTGGACAACGCCCTGCAGATGGGGCCCGCGGCGCTGACCGGGCCGGTCGCCCGGGGCGATGCGGATGCGGTCGCCGCGCACCTGAACGCGCTGACCCGGTGGGGGAAGACCGCTCCGGCCGCCGATACGACCATCGTCGACGCCTATCTCATGCAGGCCCGCCGGGCCGCCGCCCATGCCCGCCCGTCGCCCGCCCTGGCCGCCGTGCTCGGCGGCGCGGCGAGCGGACCGGGTCGATCCGACGAGTCGGGGGAGGCGTGATGAGCGACCTGTCGTCGGCGTTCACCCCGGGTGAACTGACCGTCCACCGCGATCCCGCGACGATGCACAAGGTGACCGCCGCGTTGCGCGCCACCGGTAGACGCGTCGTGCTCGTCCCGACGATGGGCGCCCTGCACGACGGCCACCTGACGCTGGTGCGGGAGTGCCGCGCGGCGGGCAACACCGTCGTCGTCGTGTCCATCTACGTGAACCCGCTGCAGTTCGGCGCCGGGGAGGACCTCGACGCCTACCCGCGCACCTTCGACGAGGACTGTGCCAAGCTGCGCGCGCTCGGCGTCGAATTGGTTTTCGCGCCCACCGATGCGGCGATGTATCCGAACGGTCGGCGCACCACGATCCATCCCGGTCCGGTCGGGGAGATCCTCGAGGCGAAGTCGCGGCCCACCCACTTCACCGGCATGCTCACCGTCGTCGCGAAGCTGCTGACGATCGTCGCCCCCAACGCCGCCTACTTCGGGGAGAAGGACTATCAGCAGCTGGTGCTGATCCAGCAGATGGTCACGGATTTGAACCTGCCGGTCGACGTCGTCGGCGTCCCGACGGTCCGCGAGTCAGACGGCCTGGCCATGTCGTCGCGCAACCGCTACCTCGACGAAGAGCAGCGCCGGTTGGCGACCACGCTTTCGGCCGCGCTGACCGCCGGTGCCCATGCCGCACCAGCCGGGGCCGACGCGGTGCTGACCACCGCCCGGTCCGTCCTCGACGGGGTGGACGGAGTGGATGTCGACTACCTGGAACTACTGGGCCGCGACCTGGGGCCCCCGCCGGAACGGGGCGACGGCCGCCTGCTCGTCGCGGCGCGTCTGGGCACCACGCGGTTGATCGACAACGTCGGCGTCGCGATCGGCGTCTCCCGCACCGACGAGCCCGAACCGCTCCCGCTCGCCCCCGGCGACCAGCCGCAAACCTCAGCCAGACCCTGACACCGCAGACCTCGCAGACCACAGACCTCACGGAGGAACCCATGTTTCGCACCATGATGAAGTCCAAGATCCACCGCGCGACGGTGACGCAGGCCGACCTGCACTACGTCGGTTCGGTGACCATCGACGCCGACCTGCTCGACGCCGCCGACCTGCTCGAGGGCGAGCAGGTGTGCATCGTCGACATCGACAACGGCAACCGCCTGGAGACCTACGTGATCGCCGGTGAGCGCGGGACCGGGGTCATCGGGATCAACGGCGCCGCCGCGCATCTGGTACACCCCGGCGACCTCGTCATCATCATCGCCTACGGCGTGATGAGCCCCGAGGAATTGGCCGACTACTCGCCGGCCGTCGTGTTCGTCGACGAGCACAACCGAGTGCTCACCGAGGGCACCGATCCCGCCGACGTCCCCGCCGGTTCCGGACTGAAGGATCCGCGCGGACGCGAGAGCCTCGTCGCGTCGATCGCCTGATGCTGCTCACCGCTGCGGTCGGCAACACCAATATCCACCTGGGCGTCTTCGCCGGCTCGGGGGATCATGCGACGTTGGTGCGGGATTGGCGCATCCACACCGATCCGTACCTCACCGCCGACGAGCTGGAACTGTTGATCCGCGGTCTCCTCGGCCCGGACCTGGAACAGGTGACCGCGGTCGCTGCGCTCTCCACGGTGCCCTCGCTGCTGCGCGAACTGCGGGCGATGGTCGACAAACACTTCGGTGCCGGACCGCATGTGCTGCTGGAGCCCGGGGTGCGGACCGGGGTGCCGCTGCTGGTGGACAACCCGAAGGAAGTGGGCACCGATCGCGTCGCGAACGCCGTCGCGGCCAGTGGTAACTATCCCGGTGCCCCGACGATCGTCGTCGCCTTCGGCACGGCCACCGTCGTCGACGCGGTTTCGGCGAAAGGCGAGTTCCTCGGCGGGGCGATCGCGCCCGGGGTGAATCTGGCGGTCGACGCGCTGAGCGAGCACACGGTGACGGTGCGCCGCGTCGAGTTGCGCCCGCCGCGCAGCGTGCTGGGCAAGAACACCGTCGAGGCATTGCAGTCGGGGATCCTGTTCGGCTTCGCCGGCCAGGTCGACGGGTTGGTCGACCGGATTCGCGACGAGGTGCCCGACTTCGATTCCGACGACACCCGCGTCGTCGCGACCGGCTACCTTGCGCCGCTCATGGTCGGCGAATGCGAGACCATCACCGACCACCACAGCTTCCTCACCCTCGACGGTCTGCGCCGCGTCTACGAGCGCGTCAAAGCGGGCAAGTCGCGCTGATGTCGTCGGGCGAGACCGAGAACCCGGCGGGTGAGGACAAGCCCGGTCGGCGGACCCGCGCCAACGGCGAGGCGTCGCGGGCGAGGATTCTCGACGCGGCAACGGAGATCGCCGGCGAACTCGGCTACGACGGCACCTCGATCGCACTCGTCAGCGGGCGGAGCGGGTTGCCCGCGAGTTCGATCTATTGGCATTTCGCCAACAAGGACGAGCTGATCGCCGCGGTCATCGAGCGCAGCTTCGCCGAGTGGCTGGCGGCCTGGGAGGTGCCGGAATCCGGATCGGGACGAGAGCGACTGATCCATGCGACGGTCGCCGTGGCGCAGGCCCAGGCGTCGTCACCGGACTTCCTGCGACTCGGCCTGACGCTCGCGCTCGGTCGGCGTCCGGTCGAACCGCGGGCACGCGAAGTCTTCCTGCGTGTGCGCGAGACGGCGTTGGCGACGGTCCGCGCGGCCCTCGCCGAGCAGTTCCCCGACCTCGACGGGCAGGCCGTGCAGCAAGTGGCCGTCTACGCGATGGCCGGTGCCGACGGCCTCTTCATCGCCCGCGAGATCGGTGCCGACGAGGGGGAGGCAATCGACAGTGCTGCCCTGTTCGATCTGCACGCGCACGCGATCCTCGCGGTCATCGACCGCCTCCGTACGGCAGATTGAGTGCCGACCTCGACGGTGGTCGGGTGGATCCGGGGTGGTCGAGTGGATCCGGGGTGGTCGAGTGGATCCGAGCCCCTGGGCGAGGAACCGTATCGAGACCCCGCAACCGGGCCTCGCCGACCGCACCATTGACCGAACCCAACCCTCCCGATACTGTAGCGATCACTACAGCAACAACGACGAGGGAGAACAGGGTGCCCGAGACGATCGTGATGACCGGTGCGACGCGCGGCATCGGCCGGGTGGCGCTCGACGAACTCGCACGACGAGCCGCGCCGGGTTCGACGTTCGTGATCCTCGCCCGTGAACCGGGTGGGTCGGCCTTGGCGGATGAGATGTCGGGCGCCGGGCACGCCGTCGTCTCGATCGACACCGACCTCTCGTCGCTGGCGAGCGTGCGAGCGGCCGCCGCGCGCCTGGCCGATGAGTTGGCGCACGGCAACCTCCCGCCGCTGCGGACGATGGTCGCCAACGCCGGCATCCAACACGTCGACGACCTGACCGAGACGGTCGACGGCTTGGAATCGACCTTCGCCGTGAACGTGCTGGCCAACCACGTCCTGCTTCAGGAGTTGGCGCCGTCGCTCACGGCCGGGGCGCGCATCGTCGTGACGGTCAGCGACACCCACTTCGGCGACCTCCGGCACAACCTGGGAATGGTCCCCGGGCCGAGATGGCCCGACGACCCGAGTCGGCTCGCGCGGATCGGAGCCTTCCCCGAACCGTCGTCGGTGACGGCCGGGCGGACCGCCTATTCGACGAGCAAGCTCGCCGCGATCTACCTGGTGCACGAATATGCGCGTTGCCTGCCGGCGGGGGTGAGCATCGTCGGCTACAACCCGGGGTTCGTCCCGGGGACGGACCTCACGCGGCATGCGGGAGCGCTGTCGCGGTTCGCGGTGCGGCGGATCATGCCGCTCATGACGCTGACTCCGCTGGCCACCTCCGCGTCGGCGGCGGGCCGCTACCTCGCCGACGCGGCGCTCGGCGCGGTCGAGGTCGAGTCGGGCGGCTATCTCGATCGCAACGTCGCGGCCCGCTCGTCGGAGGAGTCCTACGACGAGGAGCGGGAGGGGCGGCTGTGGCAGGCGCTGGAAGAGCTGCACGCGCAAACCCCGCAGAACAAGACAAACCCCGCACCGTGAAGGTGCGGGGTCTGTCCGAAACTGCTGGGTTTGCAGTACCCGGGCTCCCTACGGGAGCTTGATGACCTGACCGACGTTGATCAGGTCCGGGTTCGCGATGCCGTTGAGCGACGCGAGCTCGGGGTACTTGTTGCCGTCACCCAGGAAGCGCTCGGCGATGGCCCACAGGGTGTCGCCCTCGACGACGGTGTAGGTCTTGGCCGGAGCCGGTGCCTCGTTCGACGCGGCCTGCGCGACTGGAGCGTCGGTCACGGTCTTGGAGCTCCACTCGCCCTTGTCGCCGACGTACAGCACGACGTTGCGGTCGTCCTGCAGCACCAGGCGCGCACCGGCACCCGAGGTCTTGGTCGACCAGACGCCCTCGTCGGAGCCGTTGTACAGGACGAAGTTGCCGTCTTCCTGCACGGATGCGCGGACGGCGCCCTTGCCGTTGGTCTTGGTCGACCAGACGGCCTTGCCGCCGTCGGTGAGAACCAGGTTGCCGTCGTCCTGCAGCGTCAGCGTGTAAGCGCCGTTTGCCGAGGTCAGCGACTGTCCGGTGCCCAGGCGGTCACCAACGTTGAGAGTGTCACTCATGAAAAATCCACCTTCACTTCGATTGTTCGGCCGTGCCCTGCACGGTGCCCGCTCCACCCTAGTCACATCTGGGTGCACCGGCATGAACCGGTAGTGAATTTTGATGGATTTTGCGTCATGGGGCGCGAAAAGGTTGAGCGACGACGAGTGGGCATGACAGACTGGTCGTCGTGATCAAGCGTTGTCGGAAGTGTTGTCAGGGCTGAGCTGCCTCATCAGCAACGTCGTTTTGCTGTGGCGCCGGCCCGGAGTCCGCTTCCCGACCATCCGCTTTACTCGCCCGTCTCGGGCTCGAGTGATCACCCGAAAGTTCTCAGATGACCACCGCCACCCTGGCTCCTGTTTCTTCCTCCGCAACCACGTTGCCCGCTGCCCCCATCCAGGCACCCGCCCTCGACACCGCGCTCTCGGTGCCCGCCCGCGACTTCCGAGCCGCGCTCGACGCCGGGCTGCGCGCGGTCGACATCCGCACGCAGGCGCAGCGCAGCGCCGACGGCGCGGTCCACGGCGCCTTGGCGCTCGATCCGCTCGACGCGCTCGAGCGCCTGACCCCGGGCACGGCATCCGCCCTGCGCGCCGCATCCGCCGATGCCCGCTGGCTGTTGATCTCCGACGACGGGGACGACGCCGAGTGGCTGGCCTGGCATTTGCGGGCGCGCGGCGTCGCCGGGGCGGTGTTCCTGGCCGGCGGCCACGACGCCCTTCGGCGCCGCGGCCTCAACGGCCCGCTCAGCGTCGGCGAACTCGCGATGGTCGCCGACCACCCGCAGTAGACCACCGTCGTTCGGCAGTTGGCCGCGGCGGTCTCGATTCGGGCTCCCCGCGCGTGCGGGGATAAACTCGGCAGCCGTGACTGACAACGAGCGCACCGCTGCCGTCGACGATCTGCCCGAGCAGCTGCGGATTCGACGCGAGAAGCGCGACCGCATCCTCGCCGAGGGTCGTGAGGCCTATCCCGTCGAGGTGGCGCGCACCCACACCCTCGCGCAGATCCGCGCCGAGTACGGCCAGCTGGAGGCCGGCACCGAGACGGGCGTCGAGGCGGGGGTCGCCGGTCGTGTCATCTTCCTGCGGAACAAGGGCAAGCTCTGCTTCGCCACGCTGCAGGAGGGCGACGGAACCCAGCTGCAGGTGATGGTCAGCTTCAACGGGGTCGGCGAGGAATCGCTGGCGCGGTGGAAGTCCGACGTCGACCTCGGCGACATCGTGTTCGTCCACGGCCAGATCATCTCGTCGCGCACCGGCGAGCTGTCGGTGATGGCCGACGAGTGGAGCCTCGCCTCGAAGTCGTTGCGCCCGCTGCCCGTCGCGCACAAGGACCTCAACGAAGAAACGCGCGTGCGCCAGCGCTACGTCGACCTCATCGTCCGTCCGGAGGCCCGCGAGATCGCGCGCACCCGCATCAAGGTGATGGCCGAGCTGCGCGCCTTCCTCGACGGCCGCGGCTTCCTCGAAGTCGAGACGCCGATGCTGCAGACCCTGCACGGCGGTGCCGCGGCCCGCCCCTTCGTCACCCACTCCAACGCCTTCGACATGGACCTCTTCCTGCGCATCGCGCCGGAGCTGTTCCTCAAGCGCTGCGTCGTGGGCGGCATCGACCGCGTCTTCGAGGTCAACCGCAACTTCCGCAACGAGGGCGCCGACTCCACGCACAGCCCCGAGTTCGCGATGCTCGAGACCTACCAGGCATACGGCACCTACGACGATGCCGCGGAACTCATCCGCAGCCTCGTGCAGACCGTGGCGGAAAAGGCGCTCGGCACCCTCACCCCGACCATGCCCGACGGCAGCACCTACGACCTGTCCGGTGAGTGGACCACGCTCTCGATGTACCCGTCGCTGTCGGAGGCGCTGGGCCGCGAGATCGTCCCGCAGCATGAGAAGGACGGCGTCGCGCAGGGCACCACCGTCGATGAACTGCTCAAGATCGCCGACGACGCCGGACTCGACATCCCGGCCGGCAAGGGCTACGGCCACGGCAAGCTCGTCGAGGAGCTGTGGGAGCACCTCGTCGGGTCGAAGCTCGACGAGCCGGTCTTCGTCCGCGACTTCCCGGTGGAGACATCGCCGCTCGTCCGAGCCCACCGCGACATCCCGGGGGTCGTCGAGAAGTGGGACCTCTACGTGCGCGGATTCGAGCTGGCCACCGGCTACTCGGAACTCGTCGACCCGATCATCCAGCGCGAGCGCTTCGTCGACCAGGCCCGCCTCGCCGCGGCCGGCGACGACGAGGCCATGGTGCTCGACGAGGAATTCCTCGCGGCGATGGAACACGCCATGCCGCCGACGGCCGGCACCGGGATGGGTATTGACCGCCTGCTCATGGCGCTCACCGGACTGGGTATCCGGGAGACGGTGCTCTTCCCGCTCGTCAAGCCGCGCGCCGACTGACGCCCGACCTCCCTGGGAACCTCCCCGGGGGATGGGTCAAAGGTCCCGGGGAGCCACCTCCTAAACTGGGGGCGTGAGCAACAAAGAGCGCCCGCGCCCTGGATTCTGGGAGTTCATCCCGTACGCCTACGGCAGGCGCACGTATGGCAAGCGCCCGCTGCCGGCGAAATACAACGAGTGGGTCCGCGAGGACAATGCCGGACCGGGCGCCACGCGCCGCGTCGTCTGCCGGTTCATGCTCCCCGTCGTGCTGCTCATGTCGCCGTTCCTGCTGACCTATCGGTCGGTCGGCTGGGGTACGGCGATCATCGTCACGCTCCCGATCATCCTGGGCGCCCTGTACTTCTGCTTCGTGTTTGACAAGTACTACCGACGCGCGACGCTGCGCCGCCACGGGTTCGACGAGGCATTGGCCGACGAGGTCGTCCGGCGCAAGCACGCCGCCGAGCACCTGGAGTACGAGAAGCGCCACGGTCGCGCCTGAGTCTCATGGACGGCGCGGATCCCGACGTGCTCGCGTCGATGACCCCTGTGCTCGATCCCGGCGGCAAGTCCTATTTCCTGGTGCCGGTGGCGATGTCCGGGCCCGCGCTTCGACGGGCGGTCCTCGCGACCCTGGTCCACAACGCGGGAAGCGGCTACGGCGCCGACCCCGAGTGCGACTTCCCGGCGACGCCGTTCACCGCCGACGAGGTGTTCCGCATCCGAGTCCGGCAACGCGCCAATTCGTGGAGCTACGGCCGGGCGCTGGCGATGGCCGTGGCGACCGGCGCACGGCTCGTGACCACGCCGAACGGCATGCTCATGGGTGCCGGCGGCAACTGGCCCACCCGCTTGTTCAGCCAGCGTGGCGGGACCACCTGGGGCGACGTCTTCGTGCTCAACGCCGGGAAGAACGTCGACGCGACGACGGTGCTGCTGGCCGCGACCGCCGCGGCCGCGCCGGTCTACGAGCGAGGCGCGCGCCTCGTCGAGGGGAGGCTGCACCTCGATCGGTTGCTGCACCACGAGGAAATCCACTCCCAGCAGTGGGCGCGCTACGGGCGGACCCGCTTTGCGGCGGCGTATCTGCGCGAACAGTCGCGTGCGGTGCTCACCGGACAACCCAATCGCTTCGAAGTCGAGGCCGGGCTGCGCGACGGCGGATACGCGTAACGGGGTCCGCGGGTCGGTACTACGGTTGTCCGCATGACCGTCGCGTACTGGATCCTCGCGGGCCTGACCGCCGCCTTCTACCTCTACTCGGGCGTCCTCAAGGCGGTGCGCAGCGCCGAGCAGTTGCGGCCGATGATGGGCTGGGTCGATTCGGTGCCGATGACCTTCGTGCGCACCATCGGCGTGCTGGAGATCCTCGGTGCGATCGGGTTGATCCTTCCACCGCTGACCGGGATCGCGCCGTGGCTCGCGTTCGCCGCGGCCATCGCCTTCTTCCTCCTGCAGATCGGTGCGACGACATTGCACCTGCGGCGCGGCGAATCGAGCGTCGTCGGGTTGAACCTGGTGCTGCTCGTCGAGGGGGCACTACTCATCTGGCTGGCGACCATCTGGCTCTGACGAGCCGAAACCTTCGAGAGGGGATTGCGATGACTGAGTACAAGATTAGCTTCGGGGTGGCCTTGGCGGCCGCCGCCGCCGTGATGGTCGTGGGTGCCGGGTCGGCGACAGCGGCGCCGCCGTCGGCCTTCCTGGGATCGTGGGACGGCCACGGGCGCCAGATCGTGGTCAAACCGGGCGGCGCGGCGACCGTCTCAGTGGCGTCGGGCGCGGCCAACGTCGAGAAGTGGACCGCGAAATGGGGGCCGGCAGAGGGGCGGATCGACGTCGCATTCGTCAAGCGCACCTTCCACCACGGTGACACCGCGGACTTCGGGATCAAGCCGGGTAAGCACTGGCTGGGCCGCCTGACGACGGTCCGGGGATACACCGTCCTTGAGTTCAACCCCGGCCTGCAGGGCGTTTACTGGTGTCGGCCCGATGCGGGCCGGGCCGGAGTGTGCGGCGCCTGAGTCCCTTCGGCGATTCGCGGTCGGCGGTGCACAGCGACGGCCGCCCTCCGGTTGGCGACACGGCAGGCGTCACCCCAGTTCGCGCTTGAGGATCTTGCCGGCGGCGTTGCGCGGGAATTCCTCGACGACGACGATGCTGCGCGGCACCTTGAAGTTGGCCAAGTGCTCGCGGGCGTGTGCGAGCACCGTCTCGGTGTCGACGTCGGCGCCCGGCTTGGTGGTCACATAGGCGCGGCCGACCTCGCCGAGCCGTTCGTCGGGCACCCCGATCACCGCGACCTCGGCCACCCCGTCGGCCCGGGCCAGTACCTGTTCCACCTCGGCCGGATAGACGTTGAAGCCGCCGCAGATGTACATGTCCTTGAGCCGGTCGGTGATCCTGAGGTTGCCGTGTTCGTCGACCGTCCCGACGTCGCCGGTGTGCAACCAGCCCTCGTCGTCGATGGCCTTGGCGGTCGCGGCCGGATCGTCGAGGTAGCCGCGCATGACCATCAGGCCGCGGGTCAGCACCTCGCCGGCGCCGTTCTCGTCGGGACGGTCGAGCCGCACCTCCATCCCCGGGTACGGCCGCCCGCAGGTCGTCGCGACGGTCACCGCATCGTCGTCGTCGGTGCAGGTGGTGATGAATCCGCTGGTCTCGGTCTGCCCGTAGGCGGTGAGGACGCTTTCGACGCCGAGGTCGGATTGCAGTCGCTCGATGAGGACGACGGGCACGACCGTCGCACCGGTGACCACCAGCCGCAGCGAGGACAAGTCGTGCCGTGCGCGCTCGGGGTGGTCGAGGATCGTCTGGAAGACGGTCGGTGCACCGGGGAACACGGTGATCCGGTGCGCGGCGATCGCGCGCATAGCGGTGTCGGGGGAGAAGACGGCCAGGGGGATCATCGTCGTGCCGAAGAGCACGCTGGGCAGGATTCCCGCCTTGTAGCCGAAGGTGTGGAAGTAGGGGTTCGCCTGCAGGTAGCGGTCGTCGGGCCCGAGGTGCCCGTTGGCGCCCCACGCGCGTGCGCCGGCCAGGGTGTGGCGGTGTTCGGCGAGCACCCCCTTCGGGGCCCCGGTGGTGCCCGACGTGAAGAGGATGTCGGACAGGTCGGTCTCGGCGACGGCATCGGCGCGGGCGTCGGCGGCGGCCAGGTCGGTGCCGCGTTCGACGAATCGGTCCCAGGCGACGGCCGGCGGCGGTGTCTGGCCGGTGGCGGCGAGGTCGATGCCGACGACGATCCGGCCGTCGCTCACGCTATGCCCGGTGAGATCGGCCAGCCGGTTGGTACCGACGAAATCCTCGACGGTCACGATCACGCGGGCATCGGCGCGGGTGATGATGTCGGCGGCCTCGCTGATCGTGTAGCGGGTGTTGAGCGGGACCAGCACGGCGCCCGCGTAGTGGGTGCCGAGCGCGGCGATCGGCCAGTGGTAGCTGTTGGGCGCCCAGATCGCGACGCGGTCGCCGGGTTCGATGCCGGAGGCGATCAGCGCGGCGGCGAAGCGCCGGACCTGCTCGAGCAGGTCGGTCCAGGACAGACTGACCGGTGTGCCCCACTGGTCGTCGAGGACGGCCACCTGCTCGGGCCACTGCTGGACGCTCAGTCGCAGGGCTTGCGGGGTGGTCGTCGCGGGCGCCGTCATAGGAAGAAACCTAACAAATGCTTGGTAGGTTAGGCTAGAGGTCATGACGTCGATCAACCTGGCCGACCGAGCCGTCGACCTCGGCGAATGGGCGGCGGACACCCCCGACGCCGACGAGGTCTTCGCGCGGTCGGTGCGCGCCTGGCTCGACGAGAACCTGGCGGGCGACTTCGCCGATCTGCGCGGCCGCGGCGGACCAGGCAGTGAGCACGAGTTCTTCGCCGAGCGCCTGGCCTGGGATCGTCACCTCGCGCAAGCCGGCTGGACCTGCCTGGGCTGGCCGTCGCGCTACGGCGGGCGCGGCGCGACGATGAGCCAGCGCATCGTCTTCCACCGCGAATACGCCCGCGCCAACGCACCCGCGCGCGTCAACCACCTCGGCGAGGAACTGCTCGGGCCGACGCTCATCGAGTTCGGCACCGAGGAACAGAAGCAGCGGTTCCTGCCCGGCATCGTGAACGTCACCGAACTGTGGGCGCAGGGCTACTCCGAGCCCGGCGCGGGATCCGACCTCGCCGGCGTCTCGACGACCGCCCGGCTCGACGGCGGGCAGTGGAAGATCAACGGCCAGAAGATCTGGACCTCGTTGGCCCACCACTCGCAATGGGTCTTCGTCATCGCCCGCACCGAACCCGCCTCGGTCCGCCACGCCGGGCTCTCCTTCCTCCTGGTGCCGATCGACCAACCCGGCGTCACCGTCCGGCCGATCCAGCAGCTCACCGGGACCTCGGAGTTCAACGAGGTCTTCTTCGACGACGCGGTGACCGACGCCGACCTCATCGTCGGCAAGCCCGGCGACGGCTGGCAGGTTGCGATGGGTCTGCTCCAGTTCGAGCGGGGTGTGTCGACGCTCGGGCAGCAGGTCGGGTTCGCGCGCGAGCTGGACAACCTGGTCGCCGTCGCGAAGGCCAACGTATCGGTCGACAACCCGGAGATCGCCGCCGCGCTCAAACGGGCCCGCGTCGAGCTGACCGTGATGCGCGCGCACGCGCAGCGAACCCTCGACTCCGCCCTTGCCGATGCCGGATCGGTCCGCACCACGCACGGCTTCGACACCGCGGCCGGCGACGCGTCGGTCGCCAAACTGCTCTGGGCCAACTGGCACCGGCGCCTCGGCGAGTTGGCGATGCGGGTAGTCGGCGCCCCGTCGCTCGTCGGGCCGGCGACGACCTCGGAGGGCGTGCCCAACGATGTCACCGACCCCGAGCACGTCGAACTCGACGAATGGCAGCGGCTGTTCCTGTTCACCCGCGCCGACACCATCTACGGCGGATCGAACGAGATCCAGCGAAACATCATCGCCGAGCGTGTGCTCGGCCTACCCCGAGAGGCCCGCGCATGAACGACCGTCCCGTCTCCCCGCTGGCCGCCGTGCCCGACGAGATCGGCGGCCACGACCTGCTCGTCGGCAAGAAGGTCGTGGTGACCGCCGCGGCGGGCACCGGCATCGGATTCGCGACGGCCCGTCGGGCCCTACTCGAAGGCGCCGACGTCCTCGTCTCCGATTTCCACGAGCGCCGCCTCGGTGAGACCGTCGCGACGCTGGCCGGCGAATTCCCCGATCAGCAGGTTGTCTCCCATGTCTGCGACGTGTCCAGCACTGAGCAGGTCGACGCCCTCATCGCCTCGGCGGCCGAGCAGTTGGGCCGCATCGACGTGCTGGTCAACAACGCCGGTCTCGGCGGCGAGACTCCCGTCGTCGACATGACCGACGAGCAGTGGGACCGCGTCCTCGACATCACCCTGAACAGTTGCTTCCGCGCCACCCGCGCGGCGCTGCGCTACTTCCGCGACGCGCCCCACGGTGCTGATGCCGGGTCGCCAGCTCCCCGTGGCGGCGTCATCGTCAACAACGCCTCGGTACTCGGCTGGCGTGCCCAGCGCGGCCAGGCCCACTACGCCGCGGCCAAGGCCGGGGTGATGGCCCTGACCCGCTGCTCCGCCGTCGAGGCGGCCGACTACGGCGTCCGCATCAATGCGGTCGCCCCGTCGATCGCCCGCCACCCGTTCCTGGCCAAGGTGACCAGCGACGACCTCCTCGATGAACTCGCCTCCCGCGAGGCCTACGGCCGCGCCGCCGAGGTCTGGGAGATCGCCGCCACCATTGCGATGCTCGCCAGCGACTACACCACCTACCTCACCGGGGAGATCGTCTCGATCTCCAGCCAGCGAGCCTGACCGCCCCCACCCGGCGCCCCCCAAGGAGTACCCATGAGCACCCCCCAGGCCTACATCGTCGACGCGATTCGCACGCCGGTCGGCAAGCGCAACGGATCGTTGGCCAAGGTCCACCCCGCCGATCTCGGTGCGCACGTGATCTCGGCGATCGTCGAGCGCACCGGCATCGACCCGAACGTCGTCGACGACGTCGTCTTCGGCTGTGTCGACACGATCGGCCCGCAGGCCGGCAACATCGCGCGCACCGCCTGGCTGACCGCGGGGATGCCCCTCGGCGTGCCCGGGACCACCGTCGACCGGCAGTGCGGATCGAGTCAGCAGGCCATCCACTTCGCGGCACAAGGCGTGATGAGCGGCACCCAGGACGTGGTCCTCGCCGGCGGGGTGCAGAACATGAGCGCCATCCCGATCAGCCAGGCGATGATCGCCGGCCAGGAGCTCGGCTTCACCACCCCGACCGCCGAATCGGTCGGCTGGCACAAGCGCTTCGGCGACGCGGAGATCAGCCAATTCGTCGGCGCGGACATGATGGCCAAGCGCTGGGACATCTCCCGCCGGGACATGGAGGAGTGGGCGCTGCAGAGCCACGAGCGTGCGCGCGCCGCCATCGCCGCCGGGCGGTTCGACAACGAGAACGTGCCGCTGGGCGACTGCGTCGTCGACGAATGCCCGCGGGAGACGTCGCTGGAGAAGATGGCCTCGCTCGACGTGCTCGCGCCCGGCTCCGACCTCACCGCGGCCGTCGCGTCGCAGATCTGCGACGGGGCGTCGGCGACGCTGGTCGTCTCGGAGAAGGCGCTCAAGGAATACGGCCTCACCCCGCGCGCCCGGATCCACCACCTGTCGGTGCGCGGCGACGACCCGGTGATGATGCTCTCGGCACCGATCCCGGCCACCAAGTACGCGCTGGAGAAGACCGGGCTGGGCATCGACGACATCGACGTCGTCGAGATCAACGAGGCCTTTGCCCCCGTCGTCCTGGCGTGGCTCAAGGAGACCGGCGCCGACCCGGAACGCGTCAACCGCAACGGCGGCGGCATCGCGCTGGGCCACCCGCTCGGCGCGACCGGGGCGAAGCTGTTCGCGACGCTGCTCAACGAACTGGAGCGCACCGGCGGCCGCTACGGGCTGCAGACGATGTGCGAGGGCGGCGGCACCGCCAACGTGACCGTCATCGAGCGCCTCGGCTGATCTCCCGGGCCGCCCTCGGCCCGATCGGCGTCGCGAGGACGGTCGCACTGTGATCCCGACCACCGTCGGGGTAGTCTTTGAGATGAATCAACGACTTTGTCCCAATCAGATTCGCCATTGGAGATCCCGATATGACCAAGCCAGCCGAGGTCGGTGTACGCACCGGCGACAAGATCTCTTCCGAGACGCACACCATGGAGGAGTTGCTGGAGATCCAGCGCGCGGCATTCCTGCGCGACGGCATCCCCGATGCGAAGACCCGCATCGACCGCATCAATCGTCTGCAGGCGCTGCTGCTCGACAATGCCGACGAGATCTGCGACGCCCTCAACGAGGACTTCGGGACGCGTCCGCGCGAACTGTCCATCGCCACCGACATCGCCGGCTGCATGATCGACCTCACCCACCAGCGGCGCAGTCTGACCAAGTGGATGGCCGAGACCAATGTCGCGAAGCTGCAAGGGTTGCTCGGCTACAAGCAGCGGCTGCGCCACGACCCGCTCGGCGTCGTCGGGATCATGGGCCCGTGGAACTTCCCGCTGCAGCTGACCGTCGTGCCTGCCGGTTCGGCCTTCGCCGCCGGTAACCGCGTGCTGATGCGCCCGTCGTCGGTCACCGCGCGCACCACCGAGGTCATCGCCAAGCATGCGCCGGACTACTTCTCCATCGAAGAGCTGGCCGTCATCACGTCGAAGCACGGCGGCGGGTCGGATTTCGCGAAGCTGAAGGTCGACCACATGTTCTTCACCGGCTCGCCCGAGGTGGGCGCGTCGGTGGCCGTTGAGGCGGGGAAGAACCTCGTCCCGGTGACCCTGGAACTGGGCGGGAAGAACCCGGCCATCGTCGACGTCGGCGCCGACATCGACAAGGCGGCCAATTTCCTGGCCGACGCTCGGATGATCAACGGCGGCCAGGTCTGCCTGTGCCCCGACTACGTCTTCGTCCCCGAGGACAAGGTCGGCGAGTTCACCGACAAGGTCGTGCAGCGGTGGACGACCAACTTCCCGACCGTCGTCGGGAACACCGAGTACACCTCCACCATCAACGAGAAGAACTTCAACCGCATCGTCGGGCTGATCGACGACGCGGTGGAACTTGGTGCCACCAAGCGGCAGGTCATCCCGGCGGGGGACGCATTGCCCGACGCGGCGGCGCGCAAGATTCCGCCCACGCTGCTCACCGGGGTCAAGGCCGGCATGAAGATCGAGGAGGACGAGGTCTTCGGCCCGGTCCTCACCGTCTACCCGTATCGCGAACTCGGCGAGGCGATCGACAAGATCAACGCTGCGGGCCACCCGCTGACCCTGTACTGGGTCGGCGACGACAATGCGAACCTGGCCCGCGTGGCCGATCACACCCGCAGCGGGTCGATCAGCGGCAACGATTTCGCGTTGCACCTGCTCTCGCACGGCCTGCCGTTCGGCGGCGTCGGCCGGTCCGGGATGGGCAATTACCACGGCCGGTTCGGGTTCGAGACCTTCAGCCACGCCCGTGCGGTGACGGTGTCGACCATGCCGATCAAGTTCGCCGAGCTGGTCTCCTCCCCGTTCACCGACCGCGATCGCAAGCTGACCGAGCGTCAGATGGCGATGTTCCGCCGTTTCCTCCGGGGGTCGGTCCGCAAGAACGCGAAGCGTTAAGTGGCGGTTCACGGGACGTCGGACGCCCGGTTCGACGGGGTTCGGAAGAACTTCGGAAGGCTACTCGACGGGCGTCTCAACGGCGGCGGTGCGCTGTGCGTCTACGAGAACGGCCGCCCGGTCGTCGACATCTGGTGCGGTACCCGTGATCGGGCCGGGGAGCAGGCGTGGACGCCCTCGACGGGAGCGATGCTCTACTCCGCGTCGAAGGGGTTGTCGGCAATCGTCGTACACCGGTTGGCCGATCGCGGGCTGATCGACTACGACGAGCCCGTCCGCACCTATTGGCCCGAGTTCAGCGGCAGCGACATCACCGTGCGCAAGCTGCTGTTGCACCGCGGCGGGCTGTCGCAGCTGCGGCGGCTGGTCGACGGTGTCGACGACCTGCTCGACCACGACCTCATGCAGGCCAGACTGGCCGCCGCCAGTCCGGACCGCCACTTCGGTGCGCCGGCCTACCACGCGCTGACCTTCGGCTGGCTCATGGCGGGACTGGCCGGGGCGGTGACGGGCAAGTCGATGCGCGAGCTGTGGGCGCAGGAATTGGCCGAGCCGCTGGGCGTCGGCGAACTGTCCCTGGGCGCACCGCGCGACGGCGAGCTGGAGCTCTCGGAGATCGTTGACCCGTTCCGCATCGGCAACGCGGGCCTGCGCGACTCGGTGCTGTCCGGGCTGGCCAGGCTGCCCGGGCCGGCCGGTGCGATGGCGGGCGGGGTGCATGTCGGACCCGGCAGCGCCCAGCTGTTCAAGGCTCAGAATCCGGCGATCCACGATGCGCAGATGCCCGCGGCCAACGGTGTCGCCTCGGCACGGGCCATGGCCCGCATCTACGCGCCGTTGGCGACCGACGGCACCCTCGACGGGGTGCGCTTCCTCTCCGAATCGACGGTCGCCTCCTTCGACGGTCCGTTCCGGTGGCGGCGGGACCGCGCGTTGGGTCTGCCGATGTCGTGGAACCACGGGTTCCACCGCGCGCCGATCCCCGTCGCGAACGGGTTCGGCCACGTCGGCTACAGCGGCTGCTTCGGTTGGGCCGATCCCTCGACGGGACTCTCCGTCGGATTCGTCCACAACCGGCTCATGTCGACGGTCGCCGCCGACTTGGGCAGCTTCCTGTGGCTGCTGCCGATGATCAGCCGCGCCGCCGCGAAGGGTGCCCCCGCGACTGCGCTCTCCACCCGCCGTGGCGAGCCTCCGACGATCACATCCGCGAAGGCCGGCTGAGGCGAAAACGTCCGAATCCCGGGGGTCAGAGGGGCATTTGCCCTCCGACCCCCGGGATTCGGACGTTTTTGTGAGGTCTTAGCTGCAGGCGTTGTAAACGCGGCGCACGCGGAAGGTGCCGAGGTCGGTCTGCCCGGTCCGCTTGGTCAGGGTCCACCGGCTCGCGCCGACCTCGTGCCCCTCGCTGCCCCAGCGGTAGGTCGTGCCGTCCGCCCGGGTGCCGCTGTTGCAGCTGGAGAAGATCCGGTCGACGACGATGCGGTAGTTGCGGTGCGGCAGCAGGCGGCCGAAGACCATGCAGCCGCGCGGTGAGGAGTTCAAGGTGCGATGCGCGGCGAAGTCCCAGAAGTTGCCGTTGTCCACGGTCATCGGGCCGACGTAGGGATCGCCGCCGATGCGTGCGCAGACGCGGACCGACGGCGGACCGGCCGCATCGGCCGGAGTCGGTGCCGGTGCGGCGAGCAGTCCGAAGAGTGCCGCGACTGCGGCGAGAATGATGACGATCCGACGATTGCGCATGTGATTCCTTCCCCCGGGGACCTTGTCGACCGACCATATCAACCAAGCACTTGCTAGGGTGATGCGACCGGCTATAGGAGGTGCGGTGGCGGCGAAGACCGACGGGACGTCGGGGGCGACCCGACGCGAGGAACTGCTCGGCATCGCCGGCGGACTCTTCGCCGAACGTGGCCTTCGTTCGACGACGGTGCGCGACATCGCCGACACCGCGGGGATCTTGTCCGGGAGCCTGTACCACCACTTCGACTCGAAGGAGTCGATGGTCGACGAGCTGCTGCGCGGCTTCCTCGACGACCTGTTCGCCCGCTACCGCGAGATCACGGCCGCCGGGTTGTCGGCCGCCGAGACCCTTCGCCGGCTGGTGGTCGCCTCCTTCGAAGCAATCGACGCGCGGCACACCGCGGTCGCCATCTACCAGAACGAGGCGCGTCACCTCGCCGGCCAGGACCGGTTCGCCTACATCAACGAGCGCAACGTCGAGTTCCGCGAGCTGTGGGAGTCGGTGTTGCGACGCGGGGTGGCCGACGGTGAGTTCCGCACCGACCTCGACGTCGAGCTGGTGTACCGGTTCCTGCGCGACACGGTGTGGGTCGCGGTCCGCTGGTACCGGCCGGGTGGCACGAAGTCGGTCGACGAGATCGCCGACCAGTACCTCAGCGTCGTCCTCGACGGCATCCTCCCGCGCTGAGCGCCGGGCGCTGGGTCGAGTGACCGCGAGTGGGCAACCCCAACCCCGCCGACTGGGCACCTCAACCCCGCCGACTGGGCACTCGCCGCGCCGATCACCGTGCGCGCGAATAGTGCGCGACGAGCGGCAGGAAGATGTCGTCGACGATGGCGCGGATGTACTCCTCGTCGGAGGAATCGAGTGTCATCAGCATGTGGTGGCGCCACAGGTCCAGCGGAAGTGAGCGGACCGCTGGCGGGATCTTCGCGAGGTCGAGCTCGCCGCGAGCGTCGGCCCGCTCGAGGATCAACGCGTCGACGGCCGGGTGCGACCGGATCATCCGCTCGCGGGCCTTGGCCATGGTGATGCCGGATTCGTAGAGCGCGCCGAGTTGTACCGCCATCGGTGCCGCCATCGCCCCGCGCCGCTGACCGAGGTCGCGCAGGAAGGCGAAGAGGTCCCCGCGAAGCGTGCCGGTATCGGGGATCGCGACCGGTGAGTTGTCGAAGTGGTGGGCGATCGCCGCGATGATCAGATCTTCGCGCGTCGCCCAGCGGCGGTAGAGGACCGGCCGGCTGGTGTGCGCGCGTTTGGCGACCGCGTCGTAGGTGAAGGCAGCGACGCCGCGCTCCTCGAGTTCCTCCCACGCGGCCTCGAGCAGCGCCTCGTCGAGTTCTTCGCCGCGACGGCGGGTCCGCGGCGTTCCCGACGCCCGAGCCCGACCGGGCCGGCTACTAAGACTCACTTGCGTATCTTAACATCGGGGCCTACTGTCAATTGGATACGCGGGTGTATCTAAAGCGGACAAACCGGGAGTGGGCACATGACAGACGCCAAGCAGGTCGAATCACCGGCCGAATCGTTGAGCCGCGACGACTACAAGATGATCGCGGTCTTCATCGTCGGCGTACTCGCCGTCGTCTTCGACACGACGATCATGAGCATCGCGCTGCATTCGTTGTCGACCGAATTGAAGTCGCCGGTCTCGACCATCCAATGGGTCACCACCGGGTATGTCCTCGCCCTCGCCGCGACCGTCCCGCTGACCGGCTGGCTGCAGCAACGACTCGGCGGGAAGCGGTCGTGGATTCTCGCGGTGGCGTTGTTCCTGATCGGCTCGGTGCTGTGCAGCCTCGCCTGGAACGCGTCGAGTTTGATCGCGTTCCGCGTGGTGCAGGGCATCGGCGGCGGAATCATGATGCCACTCATGCAGACGCTGCTGATGCAGCGCGCGGGTGGCCGGAACCTCGGACGGCTCGCCGCGACGGTGGGCCTGCCCGCGATGCTCGGCCCGATCCTGGGACCGGCCGTCGGCGGGGCGATCCTGCATTGGCTGGACTGGCCGTGGCTGTTCTGGGTCAACGTCCCGTTCTGTGTGGCGTCGCTGCTCCTGGCGTGGCGGTGGTTGCCCACCGACCGTCCGACCGGCCGCGCTCCCCGCCTCGACATCGTCGGCGTGATTCTCCTCTTGCCCGCTCTCGTGCTGATCCTCGTCGGACTCTCCAATTCCGCCGGGCACGACGGATTCGCCGCGCACGACGCCTGGCCGCTCATTGCGATCGGCGTGCTACTCCTGCTCAGCTTCGCCGGTTACGCGTTGCGCCGGGGCGACCGCGCCCTCGTCGACGTCCGGCTCCTGGGTGTTCGTTCCGTCGCCTCGGCGTCGGCGCTGCTGTTCCTGTCCGGCGTCGCCGCCTACGGCATCATGTTGCTGCTGCCGCTCTATCTGCAGCAGCTGCGCGGGATGGACGCGCTGGGGGCCGGGTTGTTCATGATCCCGCAGGGCATCGGGATGCTGTTCAGCCGGACGATAGCCGGGCGGCTGTCGGACACCATCGGCGCGCGCCCGGTCGCGTTCTGCGGCTTCCTCATCGTCGGGCTCGCGACCATCCCGTTCGCCCTGAGTACCGCCACGACCGACAAGTGGTTCCTTATGGCGGTGCTGGTGGTGCGCGGCTTCGGCCTCGGCGGCATCATCATGCCGCTGATGGTCGCCTCCTACCAGGGGCTGGCCGCCACCGACATCCCGCACTCGAGCATCATCACCCGAACCGCGCAGCAGCTCGGTGGATCCTTCGGTACAGCCGTGCTGGCGGTCATCCTGCAGTCGGCGATGCTCAGCCGGGTGGCCGCCGGGTCTGCCGGCGCCTCCGACGCCTTCGACATCGCCTTCTGGTGGTCGATCGGATTCGCGGTGCTTGCAGCCGTGCTGGCCGTCTGGTTGCCCGGCCGGCCCGTCGTCGAGCCCAGCGGCGATCAGCTCAAGGACGCGCCGATGCCGTCACGGTGAACTTGGCGTTGCGCGCGATCTGACGCGTCGGCCCGACGATTCGAGTCAGCGCGCCGCGGTAGCGCAGGTGCGAATTCCAGACGCACCACAGTTCGCCGCTCGGCTTCAACACCCGGGCCGCGTCGGCGAAGAGGTGCTCGGCGATCCCCGTCGACAGCGCGGCGTCGGAGTGGAACGGCGGATTGAGCAGCACCAGATCAGTGGACTCGGCATCGAGGGTTTCCGTGCCGTCGGCCTGCCTGGCGTCGACGATGACACCGCTGCGCTCGGCGGTCATGCGCGTGGAGCCGACGGCCGTTGCCGAGCGGTCGAAGGCGGTGACCCTGGCGTCGGGATGGGTTTTCGCGAACCATGCGGCCAGCGACCCGTTGCCGCAGCCGAGGTCGACGACCGTCCCGTCGGAGGGTGCGGCGGGTTCCTCGTCGAGGCATTTCAGGAGGAAGCGGGAGCCGATGTCGACATTCGTGCCGGCGAAGACGCCGCCGTGGGCCGCCACGGTGAGGTCAAGATCGGGGTGGTCTTCGGTACGTGGCCAGATGCCGGATGCGGTCGACGCAGCTGCGGCGCGCGGCCCGCGCGCGAACAACACCCGCGACTTCTGCCGCGCATGACTCACGTCGACGCGCTCGAACACCTCGCCCAGCACGTCGTTCATCCGCGGAGTCATGTGCTTGATCCGCCCGCCGGCCACCACGACGACATCCGGTGCGGCGTGGGAGGCGATCAGCGCGGAGACTTCGGCCAGGCGGTCCAGTGAGCGGGGGAGGCGCAGTAGAACCAGTCGCGCGCCGGCGACGGCATCCGGGCTCAGCGGTAGGGAACGGAAACCGGTTGCCCCGTTGCGCGCGGCATTGGCGGCCAGGGCGCGCTCGCCGGTGATCAGATCCTGATGAACGTGGACGGCGCCGGGCCCGTCGAGCATCTCGAGTGACCCGAGGGTGAGCGCGCCGTAGGCGTCGTCGATCACGACGGCCGCGTCGCGAGCGAATGTCGCGCCATCGGCGAGGAGTCCGGCTGTCTCGTCGAGGATCAGCCGGTCCGCGGCGTCGACAGCCACGAGTCCGGGCCCTTCGACGTCGGGGAAGCGGCGCAGATCCACGACGATGAGCCTACTTCGTGAATCGATTCCACCCGGACCGATCAGTTTCGGGGCCGGCACCGGTCTACCTCTATGACGGCATCGAAACGCGGTGTCGCGGAACTAGGAGAAACCGATGCACGACATGATCTTCGTGAACCTGCCCGTGGCCGACCTGGAGCGCTCGCGCACCTTCTTCGAAGCCCTCGGCTATCACTTCGACGACCGGTTCTGCGACGGCAACGCCGCCGCGCTCGTCCTCGGCGACCACATCGTCTCGATGCTGATGCGCGCCGAGTTCTACTCGACCTTCACCGACAAGACGATTGTCGACGCGAAGACGTCCAGCGAGGTGCTGATCAACCTGAGCGCGGGCAGCCGCGAGGAGGTCGATTCGCTGGTCGACCGCGCGGTCGAGTTGGGCGCCAAGGACGGCCGCACCGACGACCACGGATTCATGTACGGTCGCGACTTCGAGGACCTCGACGGCCATGCGTGGGGCATCATGTGGATGGATCCGGCTGCCGTCGAGGTGGGGCCGGAGGAGTTCGCACAGCAGGGAGCGTGACGTGACCGCCGACGAGACGGCCTTCGACGAGCTGACTGCCGCCGTGTCTCGGGCAGAACTGCTCGCGCACTGCTACCGCATGCTCGGCTCGGCCACCGACGCCGAGGACGTGGTGCAGGAGGTATACCTGCGGGCGTGGCGCGCGTTCCATCGCTTCGAGGGCCGCTCGTCGGTGCGGACATGGATCTATCAGATTGCGACCAACACCTGTCTGACCGCTCTCGACAACCAGTCGCGACGCCCGCTGCCGACCGGGCTCGGCACCGACGCGAGCGACCCGAGTGTTCCCGTCGTCGCCGACCGCGAAACCCTCTGGCTGCAGCCGTTGCCCGACCGAGCGCTGGGTGATCCGGCGGAGGCCACGGTGCGCAGCGAGAGCGTCGGGCTCGCGATGGTGGCGGCCATGCAGGAACTGCCACCGCGGCAGCGTGCCACCCTCATCCTGCGGGATGTGCTGGCGTTCAGCGCGGCCGAGACCGCCGAGCTGCTGGACACCAGCGTCGCGTCGGCGAACAGCGCGCTCGCCCGCGCGCGCAAGACCTTGGGCGACGGTGCGGTGCCCGACGGCCGCCGCGCGGCTGAGCTGACCGCCGACGAACGGGCGGTATGGGAGGAGTTCTGCGCCGCGTTCGAGCGCCACGACATCGACGGGGTCGTCGGCCTGCTGGCCGACGAGGCGGTCTGGGAGATGCCGCCGTTCCCCGGTTGGTACGTCGGTGCCGCGGCGATCGGCACGCTGACCCGCACGCAGTGCCCGGCACAGCGGGCCGGCGACCTCCGGATGATCCCGACGACGTGCAACGGGCTCCCCGCAGCGGGGATGTACCTCCGCACGACCGTCGCGGGGCGCGACGTGTGGCGGCCGTTCCAACTCGACGTGATCTCCATCGTCGACGGGAAGGTCGCGCATGTCGGGGCGTTCTTCGAGCCGGAGCTGTTCCGCCTGGCCGGACTGCCGGAGACCTGCTGACCCCGGGCGAGACCGCCTAGCCGTTGCGCTCGGCCGCGAACCGCGCGTAGACCTCCAGGAGTTGCGGGTCGTCGACGGAGGCCGGATTGACGACGGCAGAGACCTCGGCGCCCTGCAGGAGGCGTTTGATCGGCACCTCGAGCTTCTTGCCGGTCTTGGTGTGCGGGACGCCGGGGACGGCGATCACCTCGTCTGGCACGTGGCGGGCCGATGCGCGTTCGCGGATACGGGAGCGGATCGTCGCGATCAGCTCGTCGTCGAGTTCGCGCCCCTCCGCCAACACCACGAACAAAGGCATCCAATACGAGCCGTCGGGCTGTTCGGCGCCGATCACGAGCGACTCGGTGATCCCGTCGACGGTGTCGACGGCCGCGTAGATGTCCGCGCTGCCCATGCGGATGCCGTGCCGGTTGAGCGTCGAGTCGGACCGCCCATGGATGACGACGCTGCCGCGCTCGGTCAGCGTGATCCAGTCGCCCTGGCGCCAGGCGTGCGGGTACATCTCGAAGTAGGCGTCGCGGTAGCGCTGCCCATCCGGATCGTTCCACAGTTTCACCGGCATGCTCGGCAACGGCGTGGCCAATACCAGCTCGCCCACGGCGCCGGCCGGGACCGGCTTCCCGGCGGGGTCCCAGGCTTGCACGTCGGCGCCCAGGCAGCGCACCGAGAGTTCCCCGGGCCACACCGGTACGGTCGGGGAACCGGCGATGAAGGCGCTGCACACGTCGGTGCCCCCGGACAAGGACCACAGCGGGATGTCGGGCAGCTGGGCGGCCTGCCACTGGTGGACATCGGGGGACAACGGCGATCCGGTGGAGCCCATCGAGCGCAGTGACGCGAGGGTGCGGGAGCCGCTGGCCGGGCTCACCCCGGCGCTCTGGCAGGCGAGCAGATAGCCGGGGCTGGTGCCGAAGAAGGTGGCGCCGTGCCGGTCGACGACATCCCACATCGCCGCCGCGTCCGGGAAGGTCGGGGAACCGTCGTAGCAGACGACCGATGCGCCGAGCGCCAACGCCGAAATCTGCGCATTCCACATCATCCAGCTCGGCGAGGTGTACCAGAACAGCCGGTCGTCGGGCCCGAGGTCCCAGTGCAGCCCGAGTTGCTTCAGCATTTCGACGAGGATGCCGCCGTGCCCGTGGACCAGGCCCTTCGGTATGCCGGTGGTGCCCGAGCTGAACAGCACCCACAGCGGATGGTCGAAGGGGACGGGCACCGGATCGAAGGCGGCGGGCCGGGCGACGGCCTGCGCCCACGGCGTGCCCAGGCCCTCGGCGTCGAAGCCGAGACGGGGGAGGACGATCGTCGTGCCGACGGTGGGCAGGCCCTCGCGCAGGCTGGCGATGTCGCCGCGGCGGTCGTGCTGCTTGCCGTTGAAGGAGTAGCCGGTGGCGGTGATCAACACCTTTGGTTCGAGTTGGCCGAAGCGGTCGATCGCGGCGCCGGCGACATAGTCTTGGCCGACGCAGGACCAGATGGCGCCGAGAGAGGCGGTCGCGGCGAAGGCGACGATCGTCTCGGCGACGTGGGGCAGATACCCGACGACGACGTCGCCGCGACCGACGCCGGCCTCGGCCAATGTCGCCGCGAGCGCGCCCGCGGCTTCCCGCAACTGCGCGCGGGTCCAGGTCGTCGACGAGCCGGATTCGTCGGTGGCGACTACCGCGACGTCATCCGGTTCGCCCTGGGACAGGAGGTATCCGCCGAAGTTGACCTCCGCGCCGGTGAACCACTGTGCGCCGGGCATCGTCGCATCCGGGAGGACCTCGGAGTAGCCGCCGCTGCCCGAGTCGAGGTCGAAGTAGTCCCAGATCGCGGCCCAGAACTCGCCGGGCTCGGTGACCGACCACTCCCACAGGGCGGCGTAGTCGTCGTCGGTGCGCCCGGCCTTGGCGGCGAAGTCGGTGATCCGGGCCCCCGCGATTCGATCGGGATCGGGGGTCCAGAGCGGCGCGGGCGCGGTTTCGGGCATGGGGTGATTATCACCCCAAACCCTCCCAGTTACTAGAAATTAACTGAAATTCTTCAGTGCGGCCAACCTGGCGTGCGCCTGCGCCATGATCGACTGGATCAGTTCGTCGCAGGACGGCAGATCCTCGATCATTCCGACGACCTGCCCCGACGCGAGCACCCCGGCATCGGTCCGGCCCTCCACGAGGCCGGCCTTCAACAGCATCGGGGTGTTGCCGGCCATGATGACCTGCTGCCAGGTGCGTTCGCCGGAGCGCTTCATCGACCGACCGTCACGCAGCATGGTCGTCCAACGCATGCCGGTCATCTGCTTGAACTCGTTGGCGTTGCGCGCGGCCGCGGCCAGCGCTCGCACGCCCGAGCCGCTCTCCAGTGCCTCGACCAGTTGGGTGCGCAGGACGCGGTGCGGCATGCCGTCGACCTTCGTCGAGACGACGGTGTCGGACAGGCCGCGCTGCAGGTATTCCTGCTTGACCGAATCCGGCACGGCCGAATCCGAGGTCAGCAGGAAGCGGGTGCCCATCGCGACGCCCTCGGCGCCGTAGGCCAGCGCCGCGATCAGGCCGCGACCGTCGAAGAAGCCGCCGGCGGCGACGACCGGGATCGACGTCGGTCCACCGTTCTCGCTGAGCGCGTCGATCACCGACGGCAGCAGCAGTGTCGTGGCGACCGGACCGGTGTGGCCACCGCCCTCGCCGCCCTGCACGATGACGGCGTCGGCGCCCCACGAGGCGACCTTCACGGCATGCTTGGCGGCACCGATCGACGGGATGACGACGACGCCGTGGTCCTTGAGCTTGGCGATCAACTCCGCCTTGGGGGCCAGGGCGAACGAGGCGACCTTCACACCCTCCCGGATGAGCAGGTCGATCCGTTCACCGGCGTCGGTCGCGTCGGCGCGCAGGTTGACCCCGAACGGCTTGTCGGTCAGCGACTTCGTCTTCGCGATGGCCGCCTCGAGTTCGTCGTAGGTCATCGTCGCCGACGCGAGGATGCCCAATCCGCCCGCGTTGGCGGTCGCCGAGGTCAACGCCGGGCCGGAAACCCACCCCATGCCGGTCTGCACGATCGGGTAGCGGACCCCGACGAGTTCGGTGAAGCGGGTGCTCAGCGTCTCCGCACTCGACCGGTCGGCGCTCACGCCTTCACCTCGCGGTCACGAACACCCTTGGGATCCAACACTTCTCGGATGATCCGGAGCTGCTCGTCGGAGGGCGCCGGGGTCTCCGTCGCCTCGTCGAGGCCGACGATCGTGAAGGTCGTGTTCTCCGCGACATCGGCGGCGGTGACCCCGGGATGCAACGAAACCGCGCGCATCGTGTGGTCGGGACCGCCGAAGTCGAAGACGCCCAGATTCGACACGACGCGGTGCACGCCCATGTGGTCGAAGGCCGGGTTCTCCGCGTCGACCTTGTCGAAGCCGATGCCGGAGACGATGTCGACGGTGTCGACGAAGACGCGCGACGAGTGCCGCGCGACCCAGTAGCTTGTCGCGTGGTTGATGGTGTTGCCCGGTGCTCCGCGCACGCCGAACATCTGTCGCGTCGGATGCTGGAGCGGTCCGAAGGCCGACAGGTTCTGGTTGCCGTACCGGTCGATCTGGTTGGCGCCCATCACCACGTGGCGACGGCCCGACGCGACGACGTCGAAGACCTTGCGGAACGGCATCCAACCCTCGATTGGGCCGGTCTTGCCGATGGCCGGGGTGTCCGCGAGGATCAGTGCCTCGCCGTCGGTGATGAGCAGATCGGGCTCGGTGGTGAGGCGGGCCAGGCGGGCGCCCAGCAACGGCGTCGGGGCCATCGGCGACGCCATGATCTCGCCGGCGCCGGTGAAGAGGTCGGCGCACGACGCGACGCAGTACTCGGCGCGGGTGATCTCGGTGCTGGTGCTCACTTCTTGTCCTCCTGCTCGGCCTGCCACTTGGCGACCTCGGCTTGGTAGGCCGGCTCGTCGACGTCGAGGAAACGCGTCTTGAAGGCCGTCCACGTCTCGTCGTCGGCGGCGGATTCGACGTAGAACCGCTGGAACGCCTCGTCGCGGCCGTAACCGTTTCGATTGGGCCCGCTCGCTCCGCTCCCGGCGCCCCCGCTGAAGGTGAAGTGCGCACCGTTCGGGGTGTGGACCACGCGGTCGACGTTCATCCGGTTGATCAGCAAGCGTTCGCGTTCCACCGACCCGACCAATTCCTCGGTGGACACCACCTCGTCGGCTTCGAGGTAGCGACGGTCGGCGGCGGCGAGGAACAGGTCGTCGAAGTAGGGGTCGACGCCGGTATAGGCGGCGTTGCCGTGGCAGTCGGCGCGGTCGAGGTGCACGAAGGCGGCGTCGAGGCGCAGCGCGGGCATGGCGATCAGCGTCTGGGTCCGCCCGTCGGCGTCCGCATAGGGTGACTCGACGGTCTTGAGTTCGCCCTCCCAGAACGTCGGGACGTCGGAACCGAGTCCGGCGCGGATCGGGAGGAACGGCAGTCGGGCCGCCGCGGCCTCCAGACCGCATTTGACCATGCCCTCGTCCATCTCGCGGACGGTGATCTCGCCGCCCGTGCGGGCCTTGGCGAACCACGGATCGTAGAACGGCGCGGAGTCCAGCGAGACGAATCCGTAGTAGGCCTTGCGGACCTTGCCCGCCGCGCACAGCAGACCGAGATCGGCGCCGCCATAGGTGACGACGGTGAGGTCGGTGACGGTCGAGCGAGCCAGCGCGCGCACCAGGGCCATCGGCTTGCGGCGCGAGCCCCAGCCGCCGATCCCGATGGTCATCCCGTCGCGCAGTTCGCCGATCACCTCATCGAGTGTCGAAGTCTTGTCGGTGGGCATCTCTTACTTCCCCTTCGGCTTTCCGGTCTCGACGAACGCGTCGCGGTGCTCGTCGGCGACGCCGGCGAGGTTGAGTTCATAGGTGAAGCGCTGCTCGAACAGGTAGCTGTTCTTCACGTCGACGGGGTCGATGCCGTTGATCGCGGCCTTCGCGCGGCGGATGACCCGGGTGTCCTTGACGGCGATCATGCGCGCGACCTCCAAAGCCGCATCGAGGAGCTCCTCGCGAGGGACGACGCGGTACACCGAGCCGAAGTGGTGCAGCTGCTGGGCGGTCGCGTTCTGCGCCGTGTAGTACAGCGTCCGCATCATGTGTTGCGGCATCAGCCGTGCCAGGTGGGTGGCCGCGCCGAGTGCGCCGCGGTCGACCTCGGGGAGCCCGAAGACGGCGTCGTCGGAGGCGACGATGGTGTCGGCGTTGCCGACCAGGCCGATCCCGCCGCCGACGCAGAAGCCGTTGACCGCGGCGATCACCGGGACGGCGCAGTCGTACACGGCGGAGAAGGCGGCCGCGCAGCCCTGGTTGGCCGCGATCAGGGCGTCGAAGCCGCTGGTCTGCTGCATCTCCTTGATGTCGACGCCGGCGTTGAAACCGCGACCTTCTGCCCGCAGGATCACGACGCAGGTCGACTCGTCGGCGCCCGCGGCGGTGATGGTGTCGGCCAACTCGAACCAGGCGGCGCTGGGCAGCGCGTTGACCGGTGGGAAGTCGACGGTGATGGTGACGATCCCGGCGTCGGCGGACCCCGGTTCGCCGCGAGTGGTCGTGATGGGCACGAGATGCTCCTCGTCGTCGGGTCTAGGTGTACCAAGCAAATGCTTGGTTGTTTGGTAGGGTAGCACCCATGCCTGAGAACACGTCGGCGACCGCCGGCCTCGACCTGGGTGGCCGCGTCGTCCTGGTCACCGGCGGCGCCCGCGGTGTCGGCGCGGGGATCGTCGCCGTACTCGAGAGCTTCGGCGCGGTGCCGGTCATCTGCGGGCGCACCGCGCCCGAGCCCGGCGCCGAGAACGGCCTGCCCAGCCGTCGTCCCGACTTCTTCGCCTGCGACGTGCGGGATTCCGCGGCGGTCGCCACGATGATCGCCGATATCGTCGCGAAGCACGGTCGCCTCGACGGGGTCGTCAACAACGCGGGCGGCTCGCCGTTCGCCCTGGCCGCCGACGCCTCGGACAACTTCGCCCGCAAGATCGTCGAACTGAACCTGGTGGCGCCCCTCGTCGTCGCGCGGGCGGCCCACGCGGTGATGGCCGGCCAGGACGGCGGCGGGGCGATCGTCAACGTCTCCAGCGTGAGCGGGCACCGGCCGTCGCCCGGGACCTCGGCATACGGCGCGGCCAAGGCCGGGCTCGACAACCTCACGCAAAGCCTCGCCGTCGAGTGGGCGCCGGCGGTGCGCCTCAACTCCGTCGTCTGCGGGCCGATCGAGACCGAACTCTCCCACCTGCACTACGGCGACGCCGACGGGGTCGCCGCCGTCGGGAGGACCATCCCGATGGGCCGCCTCGCGACGCCCGCCGACGTCGGCAACGCTGTTGCGTTCCTGCTCTCGCCGTTGTCGGCCTACATCACCGGCTCGACGCTGACCGTCCACGGCGGCGGTGAGAAGCCGGCCTTCCTCGACGCCGGTAACGCCGAGAACCGGGTCTAACCGCGCCTTCCCGCCATCCAGAATTCCCCAACTATCCAGACTCAAGGAGCACTCATGTCCGACAAGCTCAGCGACGGTCGCGTCGTCATCATCACCGGCGCCGGCCAGGGGATCGGGCGGGCGCACGCGTTGGCCTTCGCCGCCGACGGTGCGAGCGTCGTCGTCAACGACTACGCCGTCGAGGCCGCCCAGCGGGTGGTCGACGAGATCGTCGCCGCCGGCGGGAAGGCCGTCGCGAACGGTGCCGATGTGGCGGATTGGGATGCCGGTGCCGAGCTGGTCGCGACCGCGGTCCGCGAGTTCGGCGGCCTGGACACCGTGGTGAACAACGCCGGGTTCGTGCGCGACCGCATGCTGGTCTCACTGTCCGAGGACGAGTGGGACTCGGTGGTGCGTGTGCACCTCAAGGGGCATTTCGTCGTGCTGCGGCATGCCGCCGAATACTGGCGGGCGCAGGCCAAGGCCGGTGCGCAGCGGGAGGCGCGCGTCGTCAACACCTCGTCGGGAGCGGGCATCTTCGGTTCCGTCGGGCAGGGGAACTACGCCGCGGCGAAGGCGGGGATCGCCGAGCTGACGATCCAGGCGGCCGCCGAACTGGGCGGGTACGGGGTGCTGGTGAACGCGATCGCCCCGGCCGCGCGGACCGCGATGACGATGGGTGCCGGTGACGCGATGGCCGCGCAGATGGCCGCGCCGACCGACGGCTCCTTCGACGCGATGGACCCGGCGAACATCTCCCCGCTCGTCGTGTGGCTCGGGTCGGCGCAGGCCGACGTGAGTGGCCGGGTCTTCGAGGTCGAGGGCGGCACGATCACCGTGCTCGACGGCTGGCAGCGCGCCGCCTCGCGTGACAAGGGTGCCCGCTGGGAGCCTGCGGAGGTCGGTTCCGTCGTTGCCGAGTTGGTCTCCCAGTCCCCGGAGCCGGTTAAGGCCTACGGCGCGCGGTAGGGGTCTCGATACATCGGCTCGGCTGGCGCCTCGCCGACACTCGACCACCGATATCGACGGTGGTCGTATCGAGACCTTCCTCCCGCACAAATACGCAGATCCCGACGAAATTCCGTCGGGATCTGCGTATTGGTGCGGGATAAGCGTCAGGCACCGGCGCCCGGCGCGCGTACGACCATCGGGACACCCGGGAACAGTGCGGCCATCTCCGCGCGCGATCGGCGCAGTGCGGCCATGCCGAAGCCCTGCTTGCGACGATCGGGGCGGATCCAGATGCGGACGTCGACCTCGCCGCCGTTCAGCTCGCCCATGACCAGACCGATCTTGGCGTTGCCCTCGGTCGCGACGAGCCAGACGGCCTCTTCGTCGTCGACGCGGTTGCTCGCCGCGGCCATCTCGTCGTCGAGTGCGCCCGCAGGCTTGCCGGAACCGTCGCCGGCGGAGCCCTGCTCGCTGGTGCGCTCGGCGAAGAGATCGGCGTCGGCGTCGGGGGAGAAGGGGCGCAGGTCCAAGGTGTCGCCGCTGGAGGCGGGCCGCTCGGCAAGGGTGAAGGTCAATGCGGAGTTGAGGTCGTCGAGCTCGGCCTGATTGCGGCGGCGCTGATCCTTGGTGAGTTGGTAGAAGGACATCCCGAGTACCGCCTCGGCGCCCAACTTGGACTTGCCGAGGAGATCGGAGATGGCGTCGACGGCGGCGGCGCGGTTGTCGGCGTCGACGATTGCGTCGAGGACCTCGTGGCGGCGTTCGAGTGCGGTGAGCAGGGCGTCGGTGATGTCGCGGCGGGTGGTGGTCTGGTCCAGATCGGTCATGGGGCCGATGGTAACGCCGCTCGAGTGTTACTGGTGAGTCTACTGACGAGTAGTTTACGCAGGTCAGAAGTGTAACGCGTTCTTAATCGCGTTGGTACAGACAATCCCCAGTGTGTAGCCATTATTTCGGCCCATCACTTCCCGAAAACTAGAACACGTCCTAATCTTGACTCATGACGGAAATCGACCTCCTGCACGGCGAGACCCACCTCGGCGACTACCTCGTCGCCGCCCTCCATCGCCATGCCCGCCGGCCCGTGCTGCAACTCGGCGACGTGGAACTGACGGGCCAGCAGATGGCCGCGGCAATCAGCACCTACGTCCAGGCTTTCGAATCCCTCGGTGCGGGCACCGGGACCGCGGTCGGGCTGCTCGCCCTCAACCGTCCCGAGGTGCTGCTGGTGATCGGCGCCGGGCAGACACAAGGGTATCGCCGGACGGCGTTGCACCCGCTCGGTTCCGCCGACGACCACGCCTACGTCCTGAACGACGCGGGCGTCTCGACGATCATCATCGACCCGGTCCCCAAGTTCGTCGAGCGCACCGTCGAACTCCTGGCCAAGGTGCCCGACCTCAAGCAGGTGCTGACGTTGGGCCCGGTGCCGCCGGAGCTCGCCGACGTCGGTACCGATCTCATCGCGACGGCCGCCGGGTTCGACCCGCAGCCGCTGGCCGCCGCCCGCCTCGCCCCCGACCACGTCGTCTCGATCACCTACACGGGTGGGACGACGGGCAAGCCGAAGGGGGTCATCGGCACCGCGCGCGCGATGTCGACGATGACCCAGATCCAACTCGCCGAATGGGAATGGCCGGAGCGCCCGCGCTTCCTCATGTGTACGCCGCTCTCGCATGCCGGCGCCGCGTTCTTCACGCCGACGCTGATGAAGGGCGGCACGATGATCGTGCTCCCGACCTTCGACCCGGCGCTGGTCCTCAAGACCATCGAAGAACAGAAGATCAGCGCGACCATGCTGGTGCCCTCGATGCTCTACGCACTCATGGACCACCCCGATTCCAAGACTCGCGACCTCTCGTCGCTGGAGACCGTCTACTACGGGGCATCGCCGATCAACCCGGTGCGGCTGGCCGAGGCGATCGAGCGGTTCGGCCCGATCTTCGCGCAGTATTACGGGCAGTCCGAGGCGCCGATGGTCATCAGCTATCTGCGACGCGACGAGCACGATCCGGCGCGGCTCGGCAGCTGCGGCCGCCCGTCGGCCTTCCTGCGCACCGCGCTGCTCGACGCCGACGGCAAGCCGGCCGCGCAGGGGGAGCCCGGGGAGATCTGTGTCTCCGGCCCGTTGCTCGCCGGCGGCTACCTCGGCCTCCCGGAGCAGACGGCGGACACCTTCACCGCCGACGGATGGCTGCGCACCGGTGACGTCGCGCGCGAGGACGACGACGGCTTCTGGTTCATCGTCGACCGCACCAAGGACATGATCGTCTCCGGCGGATTCAACGTCTTCCCGCGCGAGGTCGAGGACGTCATCGCCGAGAACCCTTCCGTCGCGCAGGTCGGCGTCGTCGGGGCGCCCGACGAGAAGTGGGGAGAGGCCGTCACCGCCGTCGTCGTTCTGCGGGCGGGCACCGGGGAGACCGAAGAGGCGCGCGCCGTGATCGCCGACGAGATCAAGGTGGCCGTGAAGGACCGCAAGGGGGCGGTGCAGTCGCCCAAGCAGGTGATCTTCGCCGACGCACTTCCCCTCACCGCACTCGGCAAACCGGACAAGAAGGCGCTGCGGGCGCAGTTCTGGGAAGGCGCGGCGCGCTCCGTCGGCTGATTGGGCGGATCCGTTGCTGTTTGTGTCGCTTACCGGCACGAACAGCAACAGATCAGGCGATACGCTTCTGCGATGAAGTCACGGGGAGTTGCGGGCGTCCTGCTCGGAGTAGCGATGCTGGGTCTGACCGGCGTACACGTCGGCCAGGCGTCGGCCGCATCGGGCTGCGGTCCGGTGTCGATCTCGACGGTCGTACCGGCGCCCGTACCGGTGCTGAGCTGGGCGGAGAACGTCGGATACGACAAGGCGGGCAATCTGTGGGTCTCGCGGACCCAGCAGAACGTGATCGACAAATACGACCCGCGCGGGCGTCACATCGGGGCGGTACACATCGACGCGCCCGGTGCGGTGCGGCTCGGTCCCGACGGGAAGATGTTCGCGAACTCGGGCGACAGTCCGGCCAACATGATGCCGATCCTGCCCAGGCAGGGAAGGATCGTCTCCTTCGATCCCGCCGGAACGTCGCCAGCGGTTCGCGTGGTGACGCGCGGCCTCGGAATGCCGAACGGGCTGGCGGTCGCCGACGACGGGACGATGTACGTCGGCGACTCGCGCCTCGGTGTGGTCCGCGTGCGTCGCAACGGCTCGATCGATCAGGCATGGACCGCACGGGCGCCGAAGAACCTCGCGCCGAATGCGACCGTCAACGGCACCGGCATGAACGGGGTCGTGGTCCTCGGTGACGCCGTCTACGTGACGATGACGTCCAGTCTGTCCGGGAGGGTCCTGCGCGTGCCGATCAAGAACCCGGCAGCCGCCACGGTCGCGGCCGACCTGACCGCACCGATCCCCGGCACCCTCGACGACCTCGTCGTACTCGGCAAGCACACCCTGGCGGTGACCTCCGCACTCGGCACGGTGGGCGTGGTCAACCTGGCGACGGGCGGCATCTGCACGGTGAGCACCGGGCATCCGCTCACCTCGTTGGCGCGCACGCCGGACGGCCGCAGCGTCGTCGCCGGTTCCGAGGACGGCTCGGTGCTCAAGCTCACCGGACGGATATTCGGCATACCTCAGCGGCCGACGACCGGACAGCCGTAGTCGACGTCGAGCCCCTTCACCCCGTTCAGCCAGCCCGAGCGCACACGTTTCATCTCCCCGGTGCGGCTGATGTCGGGCATGACGTCGGCGATCGCGTTGAAGATCAGGTTCAGCTCCAGCCGCGCCAGGTTGGCGCCGATGCAGAAGTGGGCCCCGTTGCCGCCGAAGGCCAAGTGCGGGTTGGGGTCTCGAGTGATGTCGAAGGTGAAGGGGTCGTCGAAGACCTCCTCGTCGAAATTGGCCGAGCTGTAGAAGATGCCGACGCGCTGCCCCGCGGCGATGTCGACCCCGCCGACCTGCGTGTCGGCGGTGGCGGTGCGCTGGAAGGCGTGGACGGGCGTCGCCCAGCGCAGCACCTCGTCGACGGTGGTCGCCGGGCGCCGCGATTTGAACAACTCCCACTGTTCGGGGTGGTCGAAGAAGGCGTTGATGCCGTGGCTGGTGGCATTGCGCGTCGTCTCGTTCCCTGCGGTGATGAGCAGGATGACGAAGAAGGCGAACTCGACCTCGGACATCGCCTCACCGTCGTCGCCGGCTTCGACGAGTGCGGACACGACGTCCTCGGTCGGGTTGGTGCGACGGTCCTCGGCCATCTGATAGGCGTAGGCCATCAACTCCGCGTTCGCGGTCACCGGGTCGAAGGGCTGGTCCGGGTCGTCGCTGTTGATGATCGAGTCGACGAGCTGGTGGATGCGCCCCCGGTCGGGCGCGGGAACGCCGAGCAGATCCATGATCGCGTTGAGCGGGAGGTGGATCGCCACGTCGTCGACGAAATTCCCACTGCCCTTGGCCGCCGCCTCTTCGACGATCTCGCGGGCGGAGGTGGCCAGGCGCTCCTCCAACGCGTGCACCGCGCGTGGGGTGAACATCCGCGAGACGATCTTGCGCAGCCGGGTGTGCTCGGGCGGGTCGTGGTTGATCAGCAGGGCCTTGGTGAGGTCGAGCTGGTCGGGCTCCATGTACTCGGGCAACCGGATGATGGCGCCCTTTGCGTTGGTCGACCACAAGCCGCTGTCTTTGGAGATCTCGCGGACGTGTCGGTGCTTGGAGATCACCCAGAATCCGTCGTCGCCGAAGATTTCGGCGAGCGCGGGCTGCTGATTCCACCAAACCGGGGCGGTCGCACGTAGCTGCGCGAACTCGGTGATGGGCATCCCGCGCTCGAGGAGGTCGGGATCGGTGAAGTCGAAGCCCTGGTGGATGGGGCAGGCGTCGGCGGCTGCGGTCATTTCGGGTCCTCCGCGCGGGTCGGCTGTGGTCGCGGTCACTATGACCATACACAATATCGTTGAGCGTATGGTCTAAGTCGGCCAGAGCGACGTGGGTAGGCTGACCAGCCATGCGCACCCACGGCTGGGGCGGACAACCGCCCGTCGACGACGAGGAGGCCGTCGCGCGGATCCTCGCCGCGACGCGGCAGGTGATCGACGAGAAGGGGTCGTCGACCGGCTTGGCCGACGTCGCCCGCCAGCTCGGCGTCACGCGCCAGACCGTCTACCGCTATTTCCCCAGCACCGGCGACCTGCTCGCCGCGACCGCGATGGGTGCGGTCGGTGCGCTACTCGACCGGGTGGCGGAGAAGCTCCGGGGTCATACGCGTCCCGACGAAGCCGTGGTCGCCGGCCTCGTCGCCGTGATGGACGCCCTCGCCGCCGACGACTACGTCGGTCTCGTGCTGCGCGGGGAACAGCTGAGCCTGCCGGTCGTCGGCGACTTCACGTCGGAGGTCGGGCAGGGCTTCGCCCGCTCGATGATGAGCCGGATGGACGTCGACTGGGCGGCGCACGGACTGGGGGAGGATCGTCTCGCCGACATCGCCGAGATCATCCTGCGCACATTGCAGTCGCTGGTGTTGGCGCCGGGCGACCGCGCGGATCTAACGGGCTTCCTCGACCGCTGGGTCGGTGCCGCGATCCGGGGGATGGCACCCGAGGGTGTGGGTAAGCGAGGCGACTAGTGGCGCCGCGTAACGTTACGCGTTACGCTTGAGTCGCGATCCAGTCCTTTGCCGACAAGGACACCGAGCACGTGTGGGAACGGAAGTTTGTCCGACGGTTTGGACCGGAGCTGACTCGGATGGCCCATCGGAAGCTGCAGACGGTGGATGCGGCGGAGAGTGTGTCCGATCTGGCCTCACCGCCCGGCAATCGACTGGAACAGTTGACCGGTGATCGCGCAGGCCAACACAGCATCCGAATCAATTCGCAGTGGAGGATCTGCTTCCGATGGGAGCAGGCGGGACCGGAGGATGTGGAGATCGTTGACTACCGCTAGAGAGGAGGGCGACATGGCTGACTTCGCGCCGATCCATCCGGGTGAGGTGCTTGCCGAGGACTTCCTCCCCGACTACGGGCTGTCGCAGCGGAAGCTCGCCGAGTTGATCGGCGTACCGCCGCGCCGTATCAACGAGATCGTTCACGGCAAGCGGGCGATCACACCGGATACGTCCATTCGATTGGGGCGCCTGTTCGGCCAGTCGGAGACCTTCTGGCTCAACTTGCAGCAGCGCTACGACGTGGAGGTCACGCGGTCGAGAACGGACTTCTCGTTTATCGATCCGCTCGCTTCGCTTCGGTGATCGGCGAGCAGATGACGACGGGAATCTCACGCTCGGTCCAGGCGTCGTAGTCGTCGAAATCGGCGTACACGTCGACCAGCCTCGGCCAGAGGCGCGCCTTCTTGTCGGGAGTCGCGGTGCGTGCGACGAGGTCGTGGCGCTGCGTGCCGACCTGGATTGTCACCTGCGGGTTGTCGCGCAGGTTGAGATACCACGCCGGATGCTTCGGCAGGCCGCCCTGGGACGCGACGACGACGAAGTCCTCCCCGTCGCGCAGGTAGATCAGCGGTGCGGTGCGGGCCTCGCCGGACTTGCGCCCGATCGTCGTCAGCAGGCAGACCGGCGCGGGTTTGCGCATCCCGGCACCGATCCGCCAGGTCCCGCCGAGGCGGCCGCCGGTTGCCCGATAGAGGCGGGTGTTGAGCCGGGAGCCGACCTTGATCAGCGACGCGACGACCGGCGAGTCGAGCTGATCGGGACGCTTGCGCGCATCCACGATGCGATCAGATCCGCTCGATGATCGTGCCGGTCGAGAGCGCGCCGCCGGCGCACATGGTGATGAGTGCGGTCTCGCCGTCCCGACGTTCCAGCTCGTGCAGCGCGGTGGTGATCAGCCGCGAGCCGGTCGACCCGACGGGATGCCCGAGGGCGATGGCGCCGCCGTTGACGTTCACCTTGTCCATATCCGGCCGGTGTACCTGCGCCCAACTCAGCACCACCGAGGCGAATGCCTCGTTGACCTCGAAGAGGTCGAGGTCGCCGATGCTCATCCCGGCCTTGGCCAGCACTCGCTCGGTGGCCTGCACCGGACCGTCGAGGTGGTAGTACGGCTCCGCGCCGACGAGCGCCTGGGCGCGCAACCGCGCGCGCGGCTTGAGTCCGAGCGCCTTGGCCTTCGCCTCGTCCATCAGCAGCACGGCGGCGGCGCCGTCGGAGATCTGCGACGAGGTGCCGGCCGTGTGGCGGGCGCCCTCGGCGACCGGCTTGAGGCCGGCGAGGGATTCGGCGGTCGTGTCGCGCAGACCCTGATCGCGGTCGACGGTGAGCTTCTGCCCGGTGAGCTCTCCCTCTTTGGTGCGCTCCGGCGCGATGACGGTGAGGACTTCGCGGTCGAAGCGGCCCTCGTCCCACGCCTGCTTGGCCAGCTGCTGGCTGCGCAGCCCGAAGGCGTCGAGGTCTTCGCGGGTGATGCCGCGCCGATCCGCGATGCGCTCGGCCGCGTCGAACTGGTTGGGCATGTCGATGTCCCACGACTCGGGGCGACGCGGTCCGGCGTTCTCGCCGACGTTGGCCCCCAGCGGAACGTGGCTCATCGCCTCGATCCCGCAGGCGACGCCGACGTCGATGGTGTCGGTGGCGATCAGGCCCGCGATCAGGTGGTTGGCCTGCTGCGCCGACCCGCACTGGCAGTCGACGGTGGTCGCGCCGGTCTGCCACGGCAGACCCGCGTGCAGCCAGGCCGTGCGGGTGACGTTGTTGCCCTGCTCGCCGACCTGCATGACGCAGCCGCCGATGACCTGCTCGACCAGTTCCGGGTCGATCCCGGCCCGCTCGATCACGCCGCGCTGGGCGGCGCCGAGGATCTCCGCGGCGTGTAGCCCGGACAGCCAGCCGTTGCGCTTGCCGATCGGGGTACGCGCTGCCTCGACGATTACTGGCACGCCCATCTGAGCATCTCGCTTTCCTTGGTGGAATCTCAGCTTCAAAACTAGAACAAGTTCTTGTTCCCGTCTACCCTGTGTGGCAGAGTATGCGACACACGAATTGAAACACGTTCCTTCCCGGCCGCGGCCCGGCCGGGACAGGCAAGAAGAGGTGCAGACGTGACCCAGGCGAATGAGGCGACGGTCGCTCCGGCGAATGCCACGAGCGAGGCTGCGGGGCAATGCCCGTTCATGAAGCAGGAGGGTTGGGATTTCACCAACCCCGACCTGCTCCAGCAGGGCATCCCGATGGAAGAGTTCGCGTGTCTGCGCAAGACCGCGCCGGTGTGGTTCAACGCGCAGGCGCCGGGCAAGGGCGGCGGATTCACCGACGCCGGCTACTGGGTGGTGTCCAAGCACGCCGACGTGCGCGACATCTCCAAGAACTCCCAGGATTGGTCCACCAACCGCAACGGCGTGATCATGCGGTTCGAGGACGACATGCCGCCAGAGGCCCTCGAGGTCACCAAGTCGCTGTTGATCAACCGTGACGCCCCCGACCACACCCGTATGCGCAAGGTCGTCTCGAAGGCCTTCACCCCCCGCGCCGTCCACGGCCTGGAGGAGAAGCTCGACGAGGCAGCGCGCAAGATCGTGCAGGAGGCCGCCGACTCCGGCAGCGGCGACTTCGTCCACCAGGTCGCCGTCGACCTCCCGCTCATGGCGATCTCCGACCTGCTCGGCGTGCCGCAGGAAGACCGGATGAAGCTGTTCGACTGGTCCAACTCGATGATGAACGCCGACGACCCCGAGTTCACGACCCCGCCCGACCAGGCGTCGGCGGAGATCCTCGGCTACGGCTACAACATGGCCGAGGCGCGCCGGAAGTGCCCGGCCGAGGACATCGTCACCACCCTGGTCACCGCCGACATCGACGGCCACTCGCTCGACGAGATCGAGTTCGGCTACTTCTTCATCCTGCTGACCGTCGCCGGCAACGAGACCACGCGCAACGCGATCAGCCACGGCATGAACGCCTTCCTCGACAACCCCGACCAGTGGGAGCTGTTCAAGAAGGACCGTCCGGCCACGGCCGTCGACGAGATCGTCCGCTGGGCGACCCCGGTCAACTCCTTCCAGCGAACGGCCCTGCGCGACACCGAGATCCGCGGCGTGCCGATCAAGGAGGGCGATCGCGTCGGGATGTTCTACGGCTCGGCGAACTACGACGAAGAGGTCTTCGAGGACCCCTTCACGTTCAACATCCTGCGCGACCCCAACCCGCACGTCGGCTTCGGCGGCAACGGCGCCCACTTCTGCGTCGGGGCTAACCTGGCGCGCATGGAGATCAGCCTGATGTTCAACGCGCTGGCCGACATCGTCCCCGACATCACCAAGCTCGACTCCCCGCGCCGCCTGCGCCACGGCTGGATCAACGGCATCAAGGAACTGCAGGTCGACTACGGCACGGGGGCCAAGTGAGCGACGAGGCGAGCACCCCGGCGTACCTGAACATCGACCGGGAGAACGCGCCCGGTGTGGTGGTGGGGCGTAAGTCCCGCGAGGCGGTCGCCGCTCGGGACAAGCAGGCGTGGTTGGACAACTTCGCCGACGACGGGATCGTCGAGGACCCGGTCGGCCCGTCGATGTTCGATGAGCAGGGCGTCGGCCACCGCGGGCGCCAGGCGCTCTCGGAATTCTGGGACAAGACGATCGGCACCACCGAGAAGCTCGACTTCGTCTTCGACGACGAGATCATCTGCGGCAACGAGGTGGCCTACGTCGGCAAGATCGTGACCCACATCGCCGGTCATATCTCGGAGGCGCACGGGGTCTTCACCTACCGTGCCGACGCGAACGGAAAGCTCTCCGCCCTGCGCGCGTTCTGGGAGGTCGAGAAGACCATGCAGACGCTGCGCCCGGCCTAGTTCGACGATCGACCGTAGTCGGGCCGGGGCGGTGGCTCCTGTGGGGAGCGATTGGAGAGATAAGTCGGTCTGAAGCCGAATCGCGGCATCGGGACTTTGGTCCCTACGAATGTCGAACTGCATGTTGACCAGGTGTTTCTCCGTCCACACCGAAGGTTGATATCGAACTCTAGATACATGATCAATAACTCTGTGCCACTATCCGACATATCGGATGTCGTGGACAGGGGTGACCATGTGGGGGAGATTCTCGGTTGCGCTGCTTGCCGGGGTCGTGGCGGCACTGCTGAGTGGCTCGGCGACCAGTGAGGCGGCGAACTCGTTTGCCGTCATTCCGTCCGGACCGTGGCCGACAGTACTTCGAGGAAAGGCGATAGCCAATGACTCAGTCATACTCATTAGCCCACCTGTCCATGTTCTGATCGGGGATAGTGGAGGCTAGGGAACTCCTTCCGGAGGAATACTTCGAAACTGTGGTTGGAAGAACGAAAGACGAGGTTAAATCCGGTACTTTCGCGCGAATTAGAGCTTGTGCCACGGCGTTGCGCGCGGCGCCATCTGAACTTATGGAGGTGTCGGATTCAGACAGCCGAATATCCGTTGAGTGCATGAGTCTGACATTGATGTTTATGGTGCAAGGCGAATTCCATGCGCGAACAGGCTTCACGCGGAAAGAATTCCAGAGCTTCCTCGTGGCCTACACGCTTGGACGTCCCTTGCCCGAAATCGAACTTATCCTCGCTGATTGACCGAGTCGAAATCTCTCGGGCGGTTGTCTTCGCCCCCAGATTGGTCGGGTCAGAGGGGGTGCTGTGCGGATAGCAATGCGCGGAACGGCTCGCCGACTGGCCGCCACCAATCAGGAGGTCATTTCATGAACATCCCCTCGACCTGTGCCGAGTTGTCGGTGCTCCTTGGGCACGTCTTGGATGGTACGACCGAGGAATTCAGCCCGCAGACGCCGGAGGACGAAGAGGAAGCCGGAATCCTGTGTCGGTGGCGGATCGATACTGATGGCGAAACATTCGTTGTCGGACTCAGGCCCACCCCCACGGAGCTAAGTGTCATCGATGACATCCGGACTGGAAAGTCGGAGCGTTTCCATAGCGACGTTCCGCCCGATTATGCTGTCCTGAAAATCCCGCAAGTCGACCAACGCGGCGGGGTCGTCATGAACAACGAAGACTATAGTACCTACGATGATGAATTGTCTTTCATAGTCGTCATGCCGCGGTTCGAATTCGGTGTGGTCGGACCGAAAGAGAAAGCCATCGAGATAGCGGTCAAGATCGTCGAATCGCTCGAGCCCTAGCCTGCAGCGCCGCCCCCTGGGGGGCGTCGGGCGACCGTGCCGACGGGTGGCCTCGGTCACCTCCTGTCACAAACCCCCTTCCGTCGGTGTCTTGGGGTTGTCAGACTCAAGACAACCACGGGAGGCACACCATGACGCAGAGACAACGGGTCGTCGTGATCGGCGGCGGATACGCCGGGACGATGGCGGCCAACCGCCTCGCTCAAGTCGGGGACTTCGACGTCGTCGTCGTCAACGAGCGCGACCGCTTCGTCGAGCGCATCCGCCTGCATCAGTGGGCCGCCGGCAGCGGTGAGGCGGCACACGACTTCGCGACGATCCTGGCCCCCGGGGTCCGGCTCGTCGTCGACACCGCGACCGCCATCGACGCGCCGCAGCGCCAGGTCCACCTGGCGTCGGGCGAGGTCTTGCGCTATGACTACCTGGTCTACGCCCTCGGCAGCGGTGCGCCGGATGCGACGATCCCCGGCGCGGTCGAGTACGGTCATCGGCTCGAGGATTGGGAATCGGCCTCCGGGTTGCGCGAGGTCCTCGGCGTCGGCCCGCAGTCGGTCGCCGTCGTCGGCGGCGGCCTCACCGGCATCGAGACGTCGGCGGAGCTCGCCGAACAGGGCCATCGGGTGACCCTGGTGACCGGTGGTGAACTGGGCCCGAGCCTGTCGGAGAAGGGGCGTGAGTCGACGCGCGAGACGCTGCGACGGATCGGTGTCGAGGTCCGCGAGCAGGCCGGAGTCGCCGAGATCGGCCCCACGTCGGTGCACCTGGACGATGGTTCCGAGATCGCGGCGACGGTCACCGTCGTCACGGCCGGATTCGCCTACCCCGATCTTGCCCGGCGCAGCGGGCTCGCCGTCGACGACGCCGGGCGCCTGCGCACCGACGGCGCCCTCGTCAGCATCGACGACGCGCGGATCGTCGGAACCGGCGACTCCGCGACCGTGGCCGGGGTGGCCATCCGCAACAGCTGCCAGGCGGCCATCCCGCTCGGCGCCCACGCCGCCGCGACCGTCCGCGCGCTAGCGGCGGGGAATCCGCCCAAAGCCGTCCACCTGACCTTCGTCGGCCAGTGTGTGAGTCTGGGGCGTCATGCGGCGACGGTCCAGCTCAGCAAGTTCGACGACACCCCGATCAATCGAATCCTCACCGGCGGGTTGGGGGCGAAGATCAAGGAGACGATCTGCCGCAGCACCGTCTGGGGGGTCCGTCATCCGCGGCTCTACCGGGCGTCGACGGGGGCGGCCCCGGCCGGCGTCGTGGCCGACGCGCCGGCCCGGGTGGCGGTGTGATGGACGAGACCGGCGGGCACGCAACAGTTTTCGCCGAGTATCGGCCACTGCTGTTCACCATCGCCTACGAAATCCTCGGCTCGGCCGCCGATGCCGACGACGTGCTGCAGGAGAGCTATCTCCGCTGGGCCGACGTCGATCTCGCCACGGTCGACAACCCGCGGTCTTATCTCGCCCGGGTGGTCACCAGGCAGGCGCTCAACGCGGCGCGGGCGGCTTCTCGTCGGCGCGAGGAATACGTCGGGCCGTGGCTGCCGGAGCCGATCCTGCTCGACGAGAACGACCCGGCCGACGACGTGGTGTTGGCGGAGTCAGTGTCGACCGCGATGCTCGTCGTCCTGGAAACGCTCGCGCCGCAGGAGCGAGCGGTATTCCTGCTGCGCGAGGTGTTCGGCTTCGGCTACGACGAGATCGGCACCATCGTCGGGAAATCGGCCGACGCCGTCCGTCAGACCGCGCATCGTGCGCGCGGGCATGTCCAAGCCAGACGGCCGCGCTATGACGCGGCGGCTGCGGCCCGCGCCGACGAGGTGGTCCACGCATTCCAGATCGCCGCCGTCACCGGGGACATGGATGGCTTGCTGGCGCTACTCGCCCCCGACGCGGTGTACACCGCGGACAGCGACGGCAAGGCGAGCGCGGCCAAGCGCCCGATCGTGGGGGCCGACGCGATCGCCCGAATACTGCTGGGCTTCGTACGGATCGGCATGAAGAAGGACATGGCCACGCGCGCGTTGCGTGCCAACGGCATGCCCGGCTTTGCGGTGACGATGACCGACGATCCTGGCGGTGCGTTCTGGTTCCATGTCGTCGACGGCAAGATCGCGCACATCTACGCCATGCGCAACCCGGAGAAGCTCGGCGGCCTCGAGGCCCCGCGCTCGATCGCCCGATAGGAGAGTGAAGTGAGCACCAATGCGCTGCTGATCTGTGTATCCGTTTCGCACGGGAACACCCGCAGGGTCGCCGACGCGATGGCCGGGATCCTCGACGCTCGAATCGTCGAACCCGAAGAGGTCACCGTCGCCGACCTCGCCGACTACGACCTGGTCGGATTCGGGTCCGGCATCTTCTACCAGCGGTTCCACGAGCGCCTGCGCGGCTTTGTCGAGGATCTTCCGCCGCTTGGTCTGTCCGGTCGCGCCTTCGTCTTCGGCACCAGCGGATTCCCGCCGCTGACGACGAAACCGCTGCAGAAGCGATTGGAAGCGGCCGGGCTCACCGTCGCGGGCGAGTTCCTGTGCCGGGGTTACGACACGTCGCCACCCTTCGGCTGGTTCGGCGGGGCCAAGAAAGACCATCCGCTCGACGCCGACCTGGACCGAGCCGAGTCATTTGCCGCTGCTCTCAAATGAGAACTCCCACAATCGTCCGAGTTGGCGGCTGCCGAGGGCAATATGCCCTCGGCACCCCAGGATTCGGACGATTGTGGGAACTCCGCGCGTTACAGTTTCGCCGTTCCGCGCGAAGGGGTGATGGATGGACGGTGGATTCGAGGGCATTTACCGCGAGCACGTGACGCCCCTGTGGCGGTACGTGCGCGTGCGCGTGCCCTGCGACGCCGACGCGGAGGACGTGATCAGCGAGGTGTTCGTGGCGGCGATGAAATCGTGGGAGCGCTACGACCCCGCACACGGAACCGTCGGGGCGTGGCTCACCGGCATCGCGCGGCACGGCGTCGCGGATTGGTGGCGGCGATCCGGGCGTGAGATCCCGGTGGAGGCCGTCGCCGACGACCGGCCGGCCACCGAGGACGACCCGGAGAGCGCGACGTTGCGCCGACTCGCCGACGACGAGGTCCGCGCGCACCTGGCCGTGCTGACCACCCGGGAGCGCGACGCGGTGGCGTTGCGCTTCGGGGCCCGCCTCTCGTCGCCGGAAATCGGTGCGGCCCTGGGTATCTCGGCACCGGCCGCCCGGATGCTCGTCTACCGGGCGGTGGGCAAGTTGCGGAAGGAGGTGGTGTGAGTGACGGAGACCTTCGACGGTGGGCAAGCGGCGGCCGATGCGCTGGACGTCGCCATCGACGACGCGCTGGCCGGTGATCGCACCGATCCGGCGCTGGCCTGGCTCACCGATGCCTTCACCCTGACCCCGCCGACCGTGGTGACCGAACGGGTCGCCGCCAAACTGACGCCGGCGCCACCGGTCCGTCGCCGGGCATCGGCCGCGGCGCGACGACGCGCCCGCGCGGAGCAGGCGCGTGCCTGGCGGTGGCCGCGGATCGCGGCCGCGGTGCTCGGTGCGCTACTGGCCTTCCAGGGGATCACCAACCTGACGTCGGGCCGCTGGATCGCGTCGAATATCGGCGAGCCGTATTCGCCGCATTCGATGACCGAGGGCGGATTCGCGCTGATCGCCGTCGGACTCGTCGCACTGGTCGCGTCACTAGACCGGCAATGGGTGGTGCTCGCCGTCGCGGCCGGGGTGCCGCTGGGCGTCGTGCTCGGCGTCCACGGGCTCCGCGAGGTGAACGTGTGGGTGTGGGGCGCCGGATTGCACGCGGCGGAGGGGCTGGCCGCGATTGTGTTGCTGGTCACATTCGTCGTCGCGTGGCGTTACAGTCGGCGTCGACGGCCCGAAGCAGGGGAGTAACGCCGAACGGCGCAACCAGGAGGTCATCATGCGCGCAATCCACCGGCTCTGGGGCTACGTGAGAGCCTTCTCGTCGTCGAAGCGGAATCGCGTCGATCTCTACGCGTGGCTGATCCGGCGGCCGCTGATCCTGCTCGCCACGGCCTGGTACGAGATGTCGCTGATGTTCTCCAACCGCCTCGATCCGCACTACAAGGAGCTGGCGCTGCTCAAGTCGGCCGGGATGGTCAGTTGCGAGTTCTGCCTCGACATCGGTTCGGCGCTGGCCCGCTACGGGGGCATCACCGAGCAGCAGTTGCGCGACCTGCCGGTCTACGCCGACAGCGACGCGTACACCGAGCTGGAGAAGCTGGTGCTCTCCTTCGCCGAGGCGATGACCGCGACGCCGGCCGTCGGCGAGGAATTGACCGCGATCCGCGACGAGCTGTTGACGCACTTCACCAAGGGGCAGGTCGCCGAGCTGGCCGCCGAGGTCGCCTGGGAGAACCAGCGCGCCCGGTTGAACCAGGCGCTCGGCGTCCGCGCCACCGGGATGTCCGACGGCCAGGCCTGCGTTGCCGGAGCGCCGCGCGTCGTAGCCCTTCCGACGGTGCCGTCTCGAGTTGCCGACCCGGTTGGCCCGTGCCATCCTGGGGATCGACCTGCAGGAGGTGATGCACATGCCGAACGGCGATAGTCCGATGCTCGGCGGTCTCCGCATCATCTCCGGAGCCCGCTGAGCCGCATCAGCTTTCATCGCGGTGAATCTGCTGTCGCGCCGATAACCGGCGCGCTTTTCGCTGCGCTCAGTTCATCCCCAACGTGTCGCCGTGCCGTGCGCGGTGCGGCGGCCCGTGGGCTTCTCAGGCAAGGGAGGCGCGCCGTGAGCGTCAACACCAACATCACCATCCTCGACATCGTGCTGCGGATCGCGGCCGGCGTCGGCTTCGGCACACTCATCGGACTTGAGCGGCAGTATCGGGCCCGGATGGCCGGGCTCCGCACCAACGCACTCGTGTCGGTGGGCTCGGCTCTGTTCGTCGTGCTCTCCGCCTACGGGTTCGCCGGCGGCGACCCGACGCGCGTCGCCGCGCAAATCGTGTCGGGGATCGGCTTCCTCGGCGGCGGCGTCATCCTGCGCGACGGGCTGACCGTGCGCGGACTCAACACGGCGGCCACGCTGTGGTGCTCGGCCGCCGTCGGCGCACTCGCCGGTTCGGGCATGTACATTCCGGCGGCAATCGGCACGGTGGTCGTGATCTGCGTGAACACCGCGCTGCGCTCGGTGGGATACGTCGTGGACAAGGCGCCCACCACCGGCGACGAGGCCCCGACGCGCTACGAGTTCGTCGCCGCCACGCGCGACGAGAACGAGGCACACGTCCGGGTGATGCTGGTCCAAGCACTCACCCGCACGGTCTTCCACGTGCAGTCGGTGGGCTCGAGCAACACCACCGACGGCCGGGTGGAGGTGCGCGCGACCCTGACCGCCGACGGTCGCGACGACAGCGCACTCGAGTCGGCCATCAGCCAGCTGAGCATGGACCCCTCGGTCACCGCGGTGCGGTGGAACGCGATCGATACCGAGGTCGGTCCCGACCTGTGACCAGCGGTGTCAGCCTGTGACAGCGGTGTCAGAGCTGCGGCTTGTCCGCCCCGAGGAGCCACATGGAGAAGTACTGGGAACCGCCGCCGTAGGCGTGCCCGAAGGCCTTGCGGGCTCCGTCGACCTGGTGGTCGCCGGCCTTCCCCATGATCTGGATGGCTGCTTCGGCGCAGCGGATCATGCCCGACGCGCCGATCGGGTTCGACGAGAGCACGCCGCCGGAGGCGTTGACCGGCAGTTTGCCGCCGATCTCGGTCTCCCCGGCCTCGGTCAGCTTCCACCCCTCGTTCTCCGGCATGAAGCCGAGGTTCTCCAGCCACATCGGTTCGAACCAGGAGAACGGCACGTAGATCTCCGCGGCGTCGACCTCCTCGAGCGGGTTGGTGATCCCGGCGGCCTTCCAGAGCGCGGCGGAGGCGTCGCGCCCGGCCTGCGGGCTCACGACGTTGCGATGCGCGTAGGCAAGCGGCTCGGTGCGCATCGCCGTCGCATGGATCCACGCGACCGGGTGACCCTGTGCGACGGCGTCGTCGGCGGCCTTCTCGTCGCCGATCACCACGGCACACGCGCCATCCGACGACGGGCAGGTCTCGTCGAAACGGATCGGGTCCCAGAGCATTTGGCTGGCCATCACCTTCTCCACGGTGATGTCCGGCTGGTGCAGGTGGGCCAGCGGGTTCTTGGCGCCGTTGCGACGGTCCTTGGTCGCCACCATCGCACCGATGTGTTCGGGTGCCTTCGAGTTGTGGATGTAGGCGCGCACGTGCGGGGCGAAGTAGCCGCCCGCGCCGGCACCCACCGGCATGGTGAAGGGCACCGGGATCGACAGCGCCCACATGGCGTTCGACTCCGACTGCTTCTCCCAGGCGACGGCGAGCACGCGACGGTGCACCCCGGACGACACCAGCGACGACGCGACGATGGCGGTCGACGCCCCCACCGAGCCGGCCGTGTGGACGCGGATCAGCCGTTTGCCGACGGCGCCGAGTGCCTGCGCCATCGCGAGTTCCGGCATCATCGCGCCCTCGAACAGGTCGGGGGCCTTGCCGATCACGATCGCGTCGATGTCGTCGATGCTCACGCCCGCGTCGATCAACGCGGCGTCGATCGCCTCGCGGCACATGCCGGCCATCGTGACGTCGTGGCGTTTGGCGACGTACTTCGTCTGCCCGGTGCCCAGCACCGCGGCCCGATTGCGGCCCATTAGGAATTCCCTTCCAGCGTGACGACCATGTTCTGTTGCAGCAGCGGTCCGCTCGTCGCGTGGGCGAGTGCGGTCTGCGCGTCGCCGGTCAGGATCGAGTGCGCCGCGTAGCCGATCCGCTGCAGCCCCGCGGAGAACAGGGCGTTGCCGCCCATCACCCCGCCGGAGGGATTGATCCGCGTCGTATCCGGCAGGCCCAGCGCGGAGCGGACGATCAGCTCCTGGTGGGTGTAGGGCGCGTGGATCTCGGCCACGTCGACGTCGCGCGGCCGGTCGCCGAAAGCGGTGTCGCCGGCCAGTTTCGTCGACGGTGAGACGGTCAGATCGCGGTCGCCGAAGTTCGGGGAGTCGATCCGGTGGTCCCAGCCGGTGATGAAGGCCGGATTCTCGACGAGTTCGCGGGCCCGTTCCTCGGTGGCGAGGATGACCGCGGCGGCCGAGTCGGCGTAGGGCGCGATGTCGTGGGCGCGCAGCGGGTCGGCGACGTAGTCGGCGGCGAGCAGCTCGTCGACGGGCTTGCCGGTGAACCGCGACGCGACGCCGGCCATGTCGGCCTCGGTCCAGGTGCCGGCGTCGAGTCCGGCGCGGGCCTGCAGCCCGGCCAGACCGTAGGCGCTGGGCCACAGCGGCGCGACGGTGTACGGGTCGGTTTGCAGTGCCAGCGTCAGATCGCTGTTGCCCGCCGACGCCTTGCCGAAGCCGTAGGCCAGGGCGGTGTCGACTTCGCCGGTGGCAATCTTCACCCACCCCTCGTAGAGGGCCCAGGCGCCGTCCATCTCGACGTGCGACTCGTTGATCGGCGGCACCGCGCCGATCGAGTCGATGGCCGAGATGAACGAGAATGCCCGTCCGGCAAGGTAATCCGATGATCCGCTGCACCAGAAGTCGATGTCGGAGCGGGTGATGCCGAGTTCGGAGTAGAGCTTGTCGAAGCAGGGGATCAGCATCTCGACGCCGTTGGTGGTGCCGGTGGTGTGTGCGACGTTGCGGCTGTGGGCGAAGCCGACAACCGCGATGCGAGGCAGGTCAGGACTGCTCATGGGGGTGGGTCTCCTTCTCGCCTACAGGTGGTCTCGGTACGACGCGAAGTCGGCGTCGGGCTCGCCGCTGGGCGCGAAGTGGCTGATGTTGCGCAGCGTGTGGCCCCATTCCTCCTGCGGCCGCCACACCGCCTTGACGCGCATACCCATGCGGACGTCTTCGGCGGGGCAGTCCAGGATCAGGTGCAGGAACGGGATGTCCGAACCGTCGAGCAGCACGTAGGCCGCGACATAGGGCGGCTTGATCTGCTGGCCGAGGAACGGGACGTTGACGATGCAGAAGGTCGTGACGGTGCCGTGGTCGGAGACCTCGACGCGCTCGGCGGTGCGCGAGCCGTCGGCCGGGCTGGCCTGCCGCGGCGGGAAGTACACCTCGCCGGTGGCGACCCGGCCGCCGAGCAGCTTGCCGTTCTTGAGGCCCTCGAGGTACCAGGACTCCTCTTCGGTGGCCGCGTGCTCGATGGTCGCCGCGTACGGGGTGGTGATGACGACGTTGCCGTCGGCGGGGGTCTCGACGTCGGCGGTGTTCGCCGTTGCCGGGTGCCCGGCGTCGGCAAGTGTGAAGTGGGCGATGTCGGTGACGACGCCGGTGCGGGCGGGCCGCCACACGGCGGCGACGCGGGCGCCGGTGGACAGCTGCGACGGGGAGTCGGCGTCGATGACGTGCATCAGGGCGGTGTCGGCGCCGTCGAGTTTGATCAGCGCCCACGCGAACGGCTTGTCCAGCGGGTGGGCGGGTTGGGGATCGGGCTCCCACGACCACGCGGTGACGGTGCCGACGGTCGCGACCTCGACGAGTTCGGTCGTCGGGGCGCCGGTCGTCGGGTCGAATTCGACCGGCGGGACGCTGACGCGGCCGTCGCTGCCCTTCGAGCCGAGGATGCGCCCCTCGCGCAGCGCGAGGGCGAAGGGCGACAGCACCGACCCGAGCGAACGGGTGTAGTCGAAGCTGTTGGACAGCGGCGCGGACAGGATCGTCGTGGTGGGTTCGGGCACCTCCGCGACGGGGCTGGTGATCGGCGATGTACTCACAACCTCTACTAGAACACGTTCTAATATTGCCGCGCAAGGACGTGCTGAAGCGAGATGTCGACCGGGCAGAACGTGTTCTAGAAGTTACTGGTCAAACGCGATGTCGACCTCATCGGAGATCGGTACCGCCTGGCAGGCCAGCGTCAGTCCCGCCCGTAGATCCGCGTCGACGAGGGTCTCGTTCCGCAGCATCCGCACCTCGCCGCGCCGCACCGTGCACGCGCAGGAACTGCATTCGCCCTCGCGGCAGGAGTACGGGGCGTCGTAGCCGTTCGCCAGCAGGAGGTCGAGGAGCTTGGTCTGCCGCGGCCACTCCAGTTCGACGAGTTGCCCGTCGATGGCGACCGTCGCGTGCGCACTCGTCTCCCCGTCGGCCGTCGGGACGATGACCGCGCCGGCGAAGGGGTTGCCGTCGAGCGATCGATACTTCTCGACGTGGATATGCGACGGCGGCACGTCGACCCGGGTCAGGGCGCTGCTCGCAGCCGCCATGAAGGGTGCCGGTCCGCATAGGAAGGCGTCATAGGAGGCGAAGGGGGCGACCGCCGCGGCGAGGCCGTCGACGGTCGGGAGTCCGCGCTCGTCGGCGAACCAGTGCTCGACCGCGAACCGCGTGGGGAATTCGGCGGCCATCGCGGTCAGCTCCCGGCCGAAGATCGTCGACGCCCGGTCGCGGTTCGCATACAGCAGGTAGACGGTGCCGGTGCCGCCGATCAGCACCGACTTCGCGATCGACATCAACGGCGTGATCCCGCTGCCCGCGCCGATCAACAGCACGTCGTCATCGAGCGAGGGCGGGGTGAACCGACCGGCCGGGGTGAGCACCCGCAGGGTCGAACCGGGGCGGATGTTGTCGCACAGCCAATTCGACGCGTAGCCGCCGACGGTGCGTTTCACGGTGATGACGAGGTCGGTCTCGAAATGCGGTGAACTCGACAGCGAGTAACTGCGCGCCGCACCGCCGGCCCGGTCGGTGGGGATGTCGATCGTCAGGAATTGGCCGGGGAGATAGCGGAACGCCGCGGTCGCGGACTCGGGCACGTCGAACACGATCGACATGGCGTCGGCGGTCTCGGCGACGACCTCGACGACGCGGAGGTCATGGGCGTGGCTGACGGGTGGGCGGGGCGTGGCGCCCTCGTCGGTGGCCACCGTCGGTTCGATTGTCATGGGGCTCAGCGGCGGTCGGCCTCGATCTTGGCGCGCAGCTCGGGTGAGAGCGCGCCGGTCATCCGATAGAGCCGGGTGGTGACGGCGCCCTTGATCATCCCGGCGTCGTAGGCGAAGTCCAGCAGCGGCCCGGCCATGAACTGCGCGGTCGCGCTGTGTTGGGGGGAGCGTCGGGCCGCGAGCATTCCCTTCATGGGGCGCATCCCGACCGACTTGTAGACGTTCGGGTGGATGATCTCCTCCTGCACGAAATTCACCATGAGCGCGAATGCGAGCCGGTGGGCGGCGTTGGAGATCGGTCCGCGCGCGGCGATGGAGCGCACCATTTCCTCGCGGGCGTAGGTGATGTGGCGGGCCTCTTCCAGGACGTGGATCTTCATCAGCTGGCGGAAGTGGGGCTGGACCGTCTCGTCCATCATCCCCTCGCGCTGCAGTCGGTCGAGCACCTCTTCGATCAGCAGAGTGCCCGCATAGGCCGACGGGCCCATCGGGACGAACCCGACCAGGCGCAGGATCTTCATGACCGCCTTCGGTCGCCGGTACGGGCGAAGGCCGGACTTGTTGATCAGCCGCCCGAACATCGTCGAATGGCGGGTCTCCTCGGCCACTTCGGCCAGTGCGTAGCGGATGTGGTCGTCGACGAAACCGGGATTGCGCAACACGCTGCGCATCAGGTTCAGCGAGAGGCCGATCTCGGCGAAGATGCCGTAGGAGAGGACGGCGACGGCCTCGTGCATCGAGAGTTGCTGCTTCTGCTCGTCGGTCAGCCCGTCCCAGTGCGTGGAGCCGAACAGTGTCACGCGGTGATAGGGGACCCAGGGCGCGCCGTCGACGAGGGCGGCATCCCAGTCGATGTCGAGTTCGCCGTCATATGACCGATCGGCCGTGGAGCGGAGGAGGCGCTGGGCGGTCTTCTGTCGATCGCCGACGTTGATGTCGGTGGTGCTGACCGCTCCCTTGTAGAAGCGCGGGACCCCCGACGAGCCACCCGCAGCCTCTGCGGCGGTGGAATCCGTTACGGTCATGATTCTCCCCTCTTGAACCAGAGGTATCGGCTACCGCCGGTATCAGTGTCGCGCATCACAATTGTGAAGTCAAGATCGAACATCGGTCATCCGGGTCGGTGCGAGGTGGTTGCGGCGCAGGATCGCCCTGCTCGTCCGGTCGCGGAACAGGCCCGCGTCGGCGGCGAACCGCACCGCGTCGGCAAAGGCCGCATCCATTCGCCGTCGGCGCGCCGGACCGCTTCGCGCCTGCTGCGCCGTCAGGTGTGCCGCCAACCCGAGGTCGCGATAGACGGCCGGGTTGACCATCAGCCGACCGATGAGCGACACGACGGCGGCGCCGGCGATCGAGGCGCCGGCCCGTCGCGCTGCACCGCGCGACGCCACGACCCTGGTCAGCTCTTCGCGCGCGTACTGCACGTGGCGTCGACCGGTGCCCAGCTGGATTTCCATGATCTGCGCGACGTGGGGCTGAAGGTCGGGATCGGCGGAGATCAACTCGGCCAAGCCCTGGAGCGCCGACTCCAGCAGCAGGTTCACCGTCGCCGTCGTCGCGCCGGCGGGCAGGAGCAGCGTGTACCGCTCCAGTCGTTTGGCGAGTTTCGGGCGGAGGTATGGCCGGACATCGGTGATGTCGATCAAGCGGCCGAACATGCTGATATTGCGCGCCCGGGTGTCGATGCACTTGAGCTGCCAGCGCGTCCGGTCGTCGGCGAAGGCGCGTTCCTCGGCGGCGTCGCGGAAGGTCAGCATCGAGAGGACGGTCTCGGCGTAGACGGCGACGGTCAGCAGGTCGACGAGTTCGCGGCGGGCGAGGTCGGCGCGCTTCTCCGGTTCCATCGCGGACCAGGAGGGCGTGCCGAAGAGGGTGACCATCTGGTCGGGCAGCCATCTGCGTCCGGCGACCGGCGGCGCGTCCCAGTCGATGTCGAGGTCGCCGTCGAAGACGTCCTCGGCCGCCTCGAAGAGGAACCGTTGAGCCGTGGCCTGCCGATCGACGATGGAGCGGCGTCGGGTGATCGCGGCGCCGTCGGTGGTCGTCGGTGCGTAGAACTCGGTGTTCATATCGCCAACCTCCGGTATGGGATACCGCCAGTATGACTAACTTGGTCGGTCGTGACAGGGTTTCGACGTATCCGGGCGCGATGATTCATACTGGGGGAGCGCCTCACCCGTCGCGGCCAGTCCGCCGCCGACCGGTCGGGCAGCCCGAGAATGGTGAACGGGGGAGTCATGCCGGATGCTCGCACCGAACGCTGGGCCGAGCATCGGAAGAAGATGCGACGGACGCTCGTCGACGCCGCCATCCGCGCGATCGACGCCCAGGGCCCGCATGTCAGCATGCGCGAGATCGCCGCGGAGGCGAAGATTCCCAAGCCGACGCTCTACCGCTTCTTCACCGACAAGTGGGAGTTGGTCAACGCGATCAACGACCGGGTGATGGACACGCTCACCGACCGCATCGTGATGGGCCCGCAGCTGACCGCGGGCACCCTCGGCGAGATGGTCCACGACGGGATCGCCGGATACGCCGACTTCGTCAGCAGGCACCCGCGCGTCTTCCGCTTCCTGCAACTCAACTTCTCCGGCGCGAACGCGGGCGCCGCGTCGCCCGGCGTCCACGCCATCGAGACCGCGCGGACGATGGCCTTCGACATCTCGAGCGTGCTCTCGGCCCTGGTGCCGGGGGCCTCCGAGGAGAGGTCCGACGGTATCCACGAACTCGACGCCGCCGCGGCGATGATCATGGGGGCCGTGGTCTTCGCCGCCGACGGCTGGGTCGGCGACGACGTGCCCACCGAGAGCGTCGAGAGTTTCGTGGACCGGACCGCGCCGTATATCCGAGCGCTCCTCGCCGTCGCCGCGTCGAAGACCGGCAATGCCGAACTGGACTTCGACGCGTCGATCGCGGAGAACCTCGCCGCCGTCTACGCGAGCTGACGGTCTCCCCGCGCGCGCCCGGCAAACCCCGCACTTCTCGACAAACCCAGCGGCATCTGCCCGTCGGGTTTGTCGTGAAGTGCGGGGTTTGGGGGTGGGTCAGTCCAGTTCGGTCTCGACCGGGTAGGGCGGTGTGCTCTTGCCCATCACGCGGAAGCGGTTCCACGGGTCCGGGTCGCCGATGACGGCGGGTCGCGGGTCGTCGTGGGTCCGGATGGTGATGTCGGTCCGTTGCGCGTCGCCGAGGATGTCGCTGAGCTGCTGATTCGCCGACACCCGGCCGATCCAGCGGTAGACGCCGTCGATCGGCTCGCGGTAGCCGCGCATCTCGATCTGGACCGGAACCTCGGTGCCACGGACGATCACCGTCGCGTCACCGATGTAGTCGGATCCCTCGTGGGGGCTGTGGGTGAAGACGCCGCTCATGCTACCGATGGTATGCCATACTTTTGCTTCCATCAGCGCATCGCGCACGGGACGGCAGGACGGGGCGGCAATGAAGGATCTCGAGGGAAAGACGGCGGTCATCACCGGTGCCGGTTCCGGAATCGGACGGTCGTTGGCGACGAACCTTGCCGAGCGCGGAATGGCGATCGCCATCTCCGACGTCGACGAGGCCGGCCTCGCCGAGACCGTCGAGATGTGCAAGAAGCTCGGTGCCCGGGCCCTCGGCTACCGCCTGGACGTCGCCGACCGCGACGCGGTGTACGCCCACGCGGAGCAGGTGCGCGACGACTTCGGCCCGGCCAACGTGCTGGTCAACAATGCCGGGGTGGCGCTTTCGGCCACCATCGAGGAGATGTCGTGGGAGGACTTCCACTGGTTGATGGACATCGACTTCTGGGGCGTCGCGCACGGGACCAAGGCGTTTCTGCCGCAACTCATCGACTCCGGTGACGCGCACATCGCCAACGTCTCCTCGGTGTTCGGGCTGATGGGCATACCGAGCCAAAGTGCCTACAACTCGGCGAAATTCGCCGTCCGCGGGTTCACCGAGGCACTGCGCCAAGAGATGATCCTCTCCGGTCACAAGGTCGGCGTCACCTGCGTGCACCCGGGCGGGATCAAGACCAATATCGCCGCGAACGCCCGCGGCACGGGCAAGACGCCCGAGGAGATCGCCAAGGCGGCGAAGGGGTTCGACAAGATCGCGATGACCACCCCCGACGGTGCGGCGAAGGCGATCATTCGCGGGATCAGGCACAACAAGCCGCGCGTGCTGATCGGCGCGGATGCCCGGTTCTTCGACGCGGTGCCGCGCGTCGTCGGGGGCCGCTACGAGGACGTCGTCGGACGACTCGGCAAGATCGGTGGAGTGGCCGACCGCCTCTGAAGCGTTAGGTGCCCAGTCGGCGGGGTTGGGGTGCCCAGTCGATGCATTTGGGGTGCCCAGTCGGCGGGGTTGGGGTGCCCAGTCGGCGCTATTCGCCGGTGAAGACCGGCTTTTCCTTGTTGGCGAAGGCGCGGGGGCCGATCTTGGCGTCGGCGGATTTGAAGACGCCGATCCCGACCTTGCCGTCGGCGGTGAAGGCCTCTTCCTCGTGCATGCCCTCGGAGTCGCGCATCGTCTTGAGGATCGCCTGCACCGCGAGTGGTCCGTTGGCGGCGATCAGCTCGGCGAGCTCGAGTGCCTTGTCCAACGCACCGCCGTCGGGCACCACGTAGCCGATCAGGCCGTACTCCTTGGCCTCGTCGGCGGTGATGTGGCGCCCGGTCAGGAGCAAGTCGGCGGCGATCGTGTACGGGATCTGGCGCGGCAGGCGCACCGCGCTGCCGCCCAGCGGGTAGAGGCCCCACCGGGCCTCGGCGACCCCGAACTTCGCGCTCTGCCCCGCCACGCGGATGTCGGTGCCCTGCAGGATCTCGGTCCCACCGGCGATGGCCGGGCCCTCGACGGCGGCGATCAGCGGCTTGGTCAGACGTCGTCCCTTCAGCAGGGCGGGCAGTCGTGCGGGGTCCCAGCTGCCGCTGTCGACGGTGTCGCCGGGCGAGTTGGCGTTCATCGCCTTGAGGTCCATCCCGGCGCAGAAGGCGCCGCCGGCACCGGTCAGCACGGCGACGCGGATCTCGGGATCGGCGTCGACGGTGTCCCACGCCTCCGTCATGATCGCCATCATCTCGGCCGACAGCGCATTGCGCGCCTCGGGCCGGTTCATCGTGACGATGAGGATGTGGCCGCGCTTCTCGACGAGGCAATCGGGGGTGGTGTCGGCCATCGGATCCTCCATCGGTCGCAGGGCGCGCACGCAGACGCTTGCCGAAAACAGTAACACGTTCTAGTTTCTAGGCATGGCCTACACGATTGGCGACCTGTTCGAGCACGCCGTCGACCTCATGCCCGAGCGAATCGCCCTCGAATCGGGTGATCGTTCGCGCACCTACGCCGAGCTCGAGGCGCGCGCCAACAAACTCGCGCACGCGCTGATCTCCCGCGGCGTCCAACCCGGCGATGCGGTGGGCCTGTACAGCAGAAACACCATCGAGGCCGTCGAGGCCATGCTGGCGATCTTCAAGGCCCGCGCGGTGATGGTGAACGTCAACTACCGCTACGTCGAAGCCGAACTCGCCCATATCTTCGCCGACTCGGGCATGAAGGTGCTCCTCCACGAGGGGCGCTACACCGACCGCGTCGAGAACACGTTGCAGAACACCGAGACCGCGATCACCGACTGCCTCGTCCTCGACGACTTGGACGGCTTGCTCGCCGAGCAGTCCGGCGAGCGCGACTTCACCGCCCGCAGCGACGACGACCTCTACATGCTCTACACCGGCGGCACCACCGGGCGGCCGAAGGGCGTGGTGTGGCGCCAGGAGGACGTGTGGCGGGTCCTCGGCGGCGGCATCGACTGGTACTCGGGCGAGCCCGTGGCCGACGAGTGGCAACTCGCCAAGGCCGGCGCCGACGGCGGCCAGCTGGTCCGCTTCCCGATCCCGCCGTTCATCCACGGCGGCTCCCAGTGGGCGATCTTCCAGTCGTTGTTCGCCGGCGGCAAGGCCGTCGTCTACCCCGACTTCGACGCCGAGCAGGTGTGGCGGGCCATCGAGCGCCACGGCGTCAACGTCGTGTTCATCACCGGCGACGCGATGGGCCGCCCGATGATCGAGGCCTACGAGGCCGGCGACTACGAGACCTCCACGCTCGTCTCGGTGGCCTCGTCGGCGGCGCTGTTCTCCCCGTCGGTCAAGGACCGCTACGTGACCGCCTTCCCCAACGCGGTCGTCGTCGACGCCATCGGCTCGTCGGAGACCGGGTTCGGCGGGATGAGCGTCGTCGTCAAGGGAGAGAGCCACGTCGGTGCGCCGAAGGTGAAGGCCGACCCGGAGACCCACGTGCTGCGCGAGGACGGGACACCGGTCGAACCCGGCAGCGGGGAAGTCGGCGTGCTGGCCCGATCCGGTCACGTGCCGCTGCGCTACCACAACGATCCGGAGAAATCGGCCAAGACCTTCGTCGAATACGACGGGGTGCGCTACTCGCTGCCCGGCGACTTCGCGACGCTGGAATCCGACGGCACCATCACGATGCTCGGCCGCGGCTCGGTGTCGATCAACACCGGTGGCGAGAAGGTGTTCCCGGAGGAAGTCGAGGCCGCGCTCAAGGCCCACCCGGACGTCTTCGACGTCTCGGTCGTCGGCGTCCCCGACGAGCGGTTCGGCCAGCGCGTCGCCGCCGTGGTGGCGACCCGCGACGGCGCGCGTCCCTCGCTGGCCGCGCTGTCGGAGGTGGTGCGCGCCGAACTCGCCGGATACAAGGTGCCGCGCAGCCTCTGGTTCGTCGACGAGATCAGACGGTCGCCGGCGGGCAAGCCCGACTACCGCTGGGCCGCATCGGTCACCGCTGACTCGCCGCCGCACGAAGCGCATTGACAACCGCCACCCCGACCACGTCAGGAGCCTCCATGAAGAACCAGCTCAGCGAGAAATTCGGCATCGAATACCCCATCTTCGGCTTCACCCCGAGTGAGGACGTGGCGGCCGCGATCAGCCGCGCCGGCGGCCTCGGCGTCCTGGGCTGCGTGCGGTTCAACGAGGCATCCGAACTCGACGAGGTGCTCGAGCGGATGCACGACCTCACCGAGGGGAAGCCCTTCGGTGTCGACGTGGTGATGCCGGCGAAGATCCCCACCGAGGGCTCCAAGGTCGACCTCGATTCGATGATCCCGCCCGAGCACCGCGCCTTCGTCGAGCGCACCCTGGACGACCTCGGCGTGCCGCCGCTGCCCGACGGGAGCCGGATCAACACCGGCGTCCTGGGCTGGCTGCACTCGGTGGCCCGCAGCCACGTCGACGTCGCGATGGCGCACGCCCGCAAATACGGGCAGATCAAACTGATCGCGAACGCCCTCGGGTCCCCGCCCGACGACGTGATCGCGCTCGCCCACGAGAACGGGGTCGCCGTCGCCGCGCTCGCCGGTGCCAAGGAGCACGCCCTGCACCACGTCGACGCCGGCGTCGACATCGTGATCGCCCAGGGCTACGAGGGGGGCGGGCACACCGGCGAGGTCACCTCGATGGTGCTGTGGCCCGAGATCGTCGACGCGCTGGGTGACACCGCCCCGGTGCTGGCGGCCGGCGGGGTGGGCAGCGGACGCCAGATCGCCGCGGCCATCGCCCTCGGCGCGCAGGGGGTGTGGATGGGCACCTATTGGCTCACCGCAGACGAATACAAACTGGGTGCGACCGGTGACGGACCGTCGACCGTGCAGCAGGCGCTGCTGAAGGCGACCTCGCGCGACACCGTCCGTCGCCGCATCTACTCCGGCAAACCGGCGCGGCTGCTCAAGACGAAATGGACCGACGCCTGGGATGCGGCGAACGCCCCCGATCCGCTGCCGATGCCGCTGCAGAACCTCCTCGTCGGGGAGGCGCATGCGCGTATCTCGGCGGCCGACGATCCCGACGTCATCGCGATGCCCGCCGGGCAGATCGTCGGGCGGTGCAACGCGATCACCCCGGTGGCCGATCTGATCGCCGGACTCGTCGAGGAATACGACGCGTCCGTCGCCCGCATGAACGCGACGATCGCGCGCTGATCCGCCTAGTGCGCCTCGCCGAGCGTGATGGTGCGTGCCAGGGCGGCAATCGTCGACGCCCGGTGGGAGATGACCAGCACCGTGATGCCCTCGAAGCCGTCCGCGATCAGGGTCTCGATCTCCGCGGCCGAAGCCGGGTCCATCCCGGCCGTCGGTTCGTCCATCAGCACCAGTCCGGGATGGCCCGCCAACGCGCGGGCGATGCCCACCAGTCGCCGCGCGCTGCCCGAGAGCTCGCGGCCGTCCGCCGAGATGACGGTGTCGTAGCCGTCGGGCAGGGCGGCGAGATAGGTGTCGAGGCCGCATAGGCCGCCGACCTCGTGGACGCGGTCCACCGGGATCGACGCGCGCATGCAGGCGATGTTCTCGGTGATCGTCCCGGTGAAGATCCACGGGTCCTGCGGCACGACCGCGACCATCTCGACGAGTTGGTCGCGGGGGATGTCGGCGAGGACGCGGTCACCCAGGCGGATGGTGCCCGCGGCGGGCCGGAGGCGGCCGTGGAGCAGGTTCACCACGGTGCTCTTACCCGCGCCGGACGGGCCGGTGAGCGTGGCGTGCGATCCCGCCGGAAGGTGCAGCGACAGTCCGTCCAGCACTGTGCTGTCGTCGTAGGCGAAGGAGACGTTCTCGACGGAGACGGCCAGCGGCCCCGGCTCGGGCGGGGGTGTCGCCTGCACGTCGCGACGCCGGGCCGCCGCGTCGTCGAGCGCCAGGACCGCCAGTACCCGACGGGCCGAGGTCATCGCCTGCTGCATCGAGTAGAGCAGGTCGGTCAGCTTGCCGACCGGGCCGGTCGCCTGGCGGAAGTACTGGATGGAGGCCTGCACCTGCCCGACGGACAGCGAGCCGGAGGCGATCCGGAAGGCGCCGAGCACGACGATGGCGACGAAGCCGATGCTGTCCAGGACCGCGGCCGTCGGGCCGACGGCACCGGAGAGGCGGGCGGAGTGGAACGCGCTGGCGGACAACCGCCGGTCGACGGTGTCGAGCGCGGCGAGCAGACCAGCGGAATTGTGGCCGGTCCGATAGGAGTCGCGACCCCGGTAGGCGTCCAGCACGATGCCGGTCAGCCCGCCGTATTCGCGCATCTGCTGCTCGAAATGTGGCCGCGCCCGCCGGGCCAGCAACTGGCCGACGAGGGCGGTCGCCGCCAAGGTCGCGACGGCCAGGAGCGGGAACCACGGGTCGAACCACGCCATCATGACCAGCGATCCGACGATCGAGACGACGGCCGTCGCCGCCGACGAGAGCGACTGCGTCGCGGTGTTGGTGAGGGTGTCCAGGTCGGTGACGCAGCGGGCCAGCAGATCCCCCGGCGGGATCTCCTCGAGGCTCGCCGGACTGCGGTTGAAGATGTCCATCAACCTGGCGCGCACGGCCCGGTTCCAGTCCTCGATGAGCCGGAACAGGACGCGGTCGCGGGTGAAACCCATGATCGCGGCCATGATCGCGACGAGTCCCACCGCGGCCAGTACCGACGCGAGCGATCTCCCGCCGGCCGCCCCGGATACGCGTGCGATCACCGCGTCGGTGGCCGCGCCCAGCAGATAGGGCGTCACCATCGCCGGGCCGACGAGCAGCACCGAGAGCACGATCACCAGCGCCAGTCGCCACCGGAATCCGCGGATGCTTCCCCGGGTCAGCGCGATCAGCCGGCGCAGCGTGCCGCTCGAGTCGTGGACCGGGGAATCCGGGGCGCCGGCCGCGCGGGTGGTCGGGGTGGTCATCGGGGCGAGACCTCCTCGTCGGAGTACGAGTCGACCAGGATCCGGTAGGCGTCGTGGCGGTCCCGTAACTCCCGGTGGGTCCCGACGTCGGCGGCCGATCCGGCATCCAGGTAGACCACGACGTCGCAGCGGGAGAGGATGCGGGGATCGGTCGTCGCGACGACGAGGGTTCCGGGACGCCGACCTTCGGTCTCGTCGTCGAAGAGGGCATCGGTGATCCGGGTGCGCGTCGCCGGGTCGACCGCGGAGACGGGATCGTCGAGGACGACCAACCCGCGCGATTGGTGCAGGGCCGCGGCGAGGGCCAGGCGCTGGCGCTCACCGCCGGAGAACTCGGCGCCGCCACCGGAGACCGGTGCGTCGAGGCCGCGTCGGAGTACCAGGGCGTCGATGGATGCCGCTTGCAGCGCCGCGATCGCATTGTCGTCGCCGTGCCCACTCGTCTTCGCGGGGTACAGGTTGGAACGGATGGTGCCGGTCGTCAGATAGGGCTCCTGGGCCAGGTAGCCGCAGACGCCCAGCGGCGAGACGGCGGCGCCGGTGGAGGTGTCGATCAACACCACCCGCCCGTCCTCCGGAACGGCGAGCCCGGCGAGCAGTCTGGCCAGCACCGATTTCCCCGATCCCATCGGCCCGGCGATGCCGACGCGACTGCCCGCGGCGATGTCCAGCTCGTCGAGGTCCAGAACGCGCCGCCCGGTGGCGGGGTCGGTGACGTGCAGGTCTTCGACGCGGAGCAGATATTCGCGTCCGTCGGGTGCGGTGACCGGCGCAGGGGCGTCGCCGTCGGCCCCGTGGACCACCGCGTGTACCCGCTCGGCACTGGCCAGGTGGATCGGCAGCGACATGAGGCTGGCGAGGAGCGACGAGACGCCGAACAGGACTTGGAGGAAGATCGTGATCGACGCGGACAGCTCGCCGATCTGGAGGCTTCCCGCCTGGACGGCGGCCGCACCGGTGGCGATGACGGTGATCGCCCCGGCGGTCGTGATGACCGTGGACGACGGGGTGATCAGCGCGAGGATCGATCCCAGACCGAGTTCCTCGTCGCGCAGCTTTTTGTTCGGCCCGCTGAACGGGTCGACGACCGAGGTGAAGCGAGGCAGTGCCCGCAGCGACTCGCGCCCGCGGATCCGGTCGGAGAAGGCGGTGTTCACCCGGTCGGAAACCCGCAGGATGGTGCGGATGTGCGGGGCCATCCGCCGCGCCAGGACGTAGCCGACCACGCCGAAGAGCACGGTGAAACAGGTCGCGAGCGGCGCCGATCGCGGCGCGACGAGAAACAGGGTGACCAGGCCGAAGACACTCAGGGCGGCCGCCGTGTACCAGGATCCGAGCGCATTGGAGAACAGCGCCTGGACTCCCATCACGTCGCGCGACGCGCGGGTGACGATCCCGCCCGCTTCGAGGCCGGCGCGCTCGCCGGCACCGGCGACGACGCCGTGTACCAGGCGGCGGCGCAACGTCGTGCCGACCATGATCGACGCCTGCGCGACGAGTCGCACGGCGCCATAGGAGACGACGGCCTGCGCGGCGACCGCCGCCAGCATCCACGCGCCGATCCGCATGGCGTGCGACGCGTTGCCGGTGAGCAGACCGCCGTCGATCAGCCGGCCGTAGAGGACGGGCAGGAGCAGCTCGAATGCGATGGAGGCGGACTGCGCGAGGACGATCGCCGCGGCGATCAGCAGCAGCCGCCGACTGAGGCAGAGCCGCACCAGGTCGACGAGGTAGAAATTCCGGCGGCCGACCTCCGAGCGCCCGCGGCTCACCGTCGACGCAGCCGCGCGCCGCGGTAGAGCTTGTGGCCGTCGATGGTGAAGGGCACGCCGACGCCGTCGGACTCGCAATGCAGGTGCAGATGCGGTTCGGTGGTCCGTCCCGAATTGCCGCTCCGCCCGACCACCTGGCCGACGGTGACGCGGTCGCCCTCGCGTACGGCGATCGAGCCGTCCTGCAGGTGGGCGAGGACGACCCGCACGTTCTCGTCGGTGGCGATCGCCACGAAGTTCCCGTAGGCGTCGCTGAACGTCGGCGGGGTGTTCAGATCGGTGTTGTCGGGCCGTCCGTCGGCACACTCCGCGACGACGCCGTCGCAGGGCGCGTGCACGTCGAGGCCGAAGATCACGTACTCCTCGGCGTGGGTGGCCGCGATCGCCGGCGCCCGACGACCGTCGGTTCCCAGGGCCAGGATGTCGGCCGCCCACCGCTGGGTGGCCGAGACCTTGTGGTGGTTGCCGAAGCGGCCGCCCTGGGTGACGATCAGATCGCCGTCGACCGGCTTGTGCAGATCGATCCGGGCCCGCCCGGATGCTCGGGTGACCAGCCAGATCGCCGCGACGAGGAGGGCGACGACGGCGACGACCACGATCTCGTCGGAAAGGGCCGACGCGTCGGCGGCCGACCGGAAGCGGATGGCCGACGCGACGATGGCCGCGATGACGAGGCAGCGCAGCGCGAGGACCACCCGGGTGCCGAAGATCCACACCGGGGGATTGGACAGCGCGGCGAGGGCCAGGATCACCCCCACCCCGAATGTGGTGAAGACGAACCAGTCGTCGTAGGAGGTCCTGGTCCAGGTGCGGTAGATCCACAGGACGGAGAGGAGGGCCCACGGCGCGATGCCGACCAAGGCGATCGTGCGCGGCCGGGGGAATTCGCCCAGGAGTTTTCCGATCATCGGGAAGCTGGCTCCGTTCTAGTGATCTGCGGATGGGGGTGAAGCGATGCCGCCGGTGATTCGGCAGGCAAGTCAAAGACCTCGGAAACGATGAGGGGCACGATCGTGGGGGAGTCGATGCTCGTGTGGGCCTCGACGACCATGAACTCGCGCCGGGCCGCGGTCTCCGACAGCCGCGGCAGGCCGCACACGTAGGCGGCGAGTTGCCGGTAGGCGGGCAGGGCCCGGATCACGGCCTGGTCGTTGTCGTGTTCGGAGTAGGCGCGGCGCATCTCCTGGGTGAGATCGGAGTACGCCTTGCGGTCGCGGTTCGGTGGCGGCCAGAAGGTCCCGATCCCGCGCGCACGGTTCATCGCGACGGTCTTCCACGGGGTTTGGCCACCGCCGTCGGCGTCGAGGTCGCGGTAGACGATGACGAGATCGGTCGTGGCCGGCACCGGTGCGAAGAACTTCCAGTTGGGCACCGGGATGCCGGCCTTGCCGAACAGCCGGTAGACCTTCGTCTGATCGCCGGGCATGGTGTAGACGGCGGTGCCGGCGATCCACGCCCACAGCACCGCTCGGGGCACCAGTTTGATCCTGGGGTTCACTGCCGCCCTCCGAGGATCGCCGGGCCGTGCTGGATGGTTTCGACGAGACCGCTGATCGCGCTCGGCGACGTGAGGAAGCGTTTCTGCGCCACCCCGGCGACGGCGACGATCGCCGATTCGGGCAAGCCGAGGTCCCGGGCCATCTGCTGCTGGTAGGCCGCGTATCCCTCGGCGTTGGGGAGGCCCAGTTCGGAGTGGACGAGCACCGTGTGGGCGGGAGGGTGAAACGGGGCCGACGCGGCGTCGTCGGCGATGACGCGGTTGAACTCTCGTTGGGCGGCCAGCGCGTTGCGCGGGTCGTTCCGGAATCTCCGGTAGCCGCGCTGGACCTGCGGCGGATACCACCGGGAGGGCTGGTGGATCAGGTTCGAGAGCGGGCCGAGTCCGAGCGCGGTCGAGAAGGTGGTGATCCCGAACGACCTGCGGATGTTTCCCAGGGCCATCCGGTTCTGCCTGACCTCGGACACCATCTGCGGTGTCACCGCGTCGAGCAGGACCAGCGTGTCGGCCGGGCGCTCGGCGACGAGGATGCCGGCCGCGCTGCGCAGCGCGAGCAGACCGGCGAAAGAATGGGCGACGGCGACGACGCGGTGGGCGTTCGCCACGATCGGCTTCAGCGCCCCGTCGACCGGCGCCCCACCCCGACCGGGGGACCAGGCATAGCCGGGGCGGACCCGCACGAGGCAGGGGAGGCCCCGGTCGGCGAGCTCGGCGACGAGGAAGTGCCAGCTCTGCGGCGGCATCCCGATCTCGGTGTCCAGCACGACCAGGGTGTCGACGGAGGCGGGGAGCTCCGGCGTGAGGAGGTAGTGGCGGACGGCACCGGGGCCGTCGGTTCCCGACGAGGTCATTTCGCCACCGCCCGCCGCGCGCCGAGCCGGTCGATGGCCCAGAACACCGCCGGGTAGGCCGCGCCGAAGGCGTAGATGAACTGCGGCAGGGACATCTTGGCCGCCACCACCAGGTGGAAGCCCATGCCGGCGGCGGCGAGGGTGCGGGCCAGACGCCGGTCGGGGACCAGGTAGATCGCCGGGTAGAGCACCTCGCCCACCGAAACGGCCCACGTCACGGCCTGCCCGGCGCGACGGTGCTCGGTGAACCACCGGTGCAGGCCGGGATCGCCGAAGGATTCGGTGCTCATGATCATCCGGATGGCCTCGCCGCTGTTCCACTCGTAGGAGGCGAGTTTCGCCACGCCGGCCATGACGTAGGACAGGGTGAGTTGGACGTTCAGCGCGGTCAGGTAGCGGGCCGGGGCCTCGTCGGCTTCCAGTGCGGTGAGTGCCGCGATGACCGACAGGGTGTCCATCATGTCGTCGGAGCCCTCGCGGCCCAGGTTGGTGCGCGCGACGAGGACCCGGTCCACGGCGATGTCGGTGACGGCGAGCAGCCCCTGGCGGCGGGGATGGTTGCGCGCGGCGCACATGCCGATGCCCAGGGCGATCTTGAGGGCGTCGCCGACGACCGCGGTCTGCGGCGAGTCGACGGCCTTGGCCAGACGCGGCCAGCGCTGGGAGAAACGCGGATGGCTATCGGCGAAACGACCGGCGAGAAGGCCGGTGCGCCGATAGCCATCGCGGGCTCGGAGTCCGGCAGCGCCGTCGACTATCCGCGCCACGCCAGCCATCGTGCGTGACGCGGAGTAGTGACCCGTGCCGGGAGGGTGTCCCTCTGCGGTGGAAACCGTCTCCAATTCGGCTAGGGACGATGTCCGGAGTTGGCGAGCGCGTAGATGCTCGCCATCGACGCGCTGACCGACGCCAGCGAGGTCATCACGTCGGACGACTGCGCCAGGCTGGACATCATCGCGGTGCGCTGCGGAACCGCGGCGGCCAGCGGGCCGGTGCCCACCGAGGCGGCGGTGACGTGACCGCGGCCGTTGAGCTGATCTTCGATCTCCCACATCTTCACAGCAATCTTCCTTTCATCGGGGTGTCGCCCGAACGCCCGTTGCGTTCGACTGTGCGAGCCTTCGTGACGGGTCCTCAGAGTTGGATGACCCGTCCGTAGACGGCGTTCTGGTCGTCGACCTTGTTGGTGCGGATCGACAGGACCGAGAAGCTGCGGATCGTCGCGGGGCCGATGCACCCGTCGACGGTGATGTGTCCGGAGCGGATGGTGACGCTCGAACTGTCCGACTCCAGCGGCTTCTTGCCCAGCGACACGATGATGGATTTGCCTGGTGAGAGCGAGGCCTGGATGCCGGGCTGGATCAGCGCCTGCGGGCTGATCAGGAAGACCGGGCCGGTCTGGATGCCGCCGTTGCCGCCGAGGCCGAAGCTGCCGCTCAGTGCGGGCGTCACCTCGTTCAGCGTCGTCATGCAGCCGATCTGATAGCCGGACTCGAGCGTCGCGGTGATCTTGGATCCGGGCGCCGGCGGGCGCTTACGCGAGATCCCCGCCCAGGCGCGCAGATTCACATAGGCCTCGCGCGAGAGTCCGGAACCGCTCAACGGCTGGATGCGGACGATTGATTCGCGGTCCGCGGCGACGGCCGCGCGCCACCCGTCGTCGGTGGTCCAGATCCGCCGATGCGATGGATTGACGATGGTGTCGGCCGCCGCGTGACCGGCGTCGGCCGCAATGATCGATCCTGCTGATACGGCAACGGCCAGCACGACCCGCCACGCCCCCCACTCCACAACGACCCTCTCGTCGAACAACACGTTGGTGACATGTATACATGGACTCGCTCGGATTCGCAATAGCGACGAAACCGGGCCCACCGCTGTCGGTCGACGTGCCGGGCCTCGTCTTTGTCCCCTCGGGCTGGGCTGATGTGGTCGAATTGACGCAGACGGCAGCGCCGCAGATCAGTAGCGGGCGCGCATTGGGGAGGAGTTCAAGATGGCCTGGTCGATCGACGACATGCGAGACCAAACCGGGGTGACGGTGGTGATCACCGGCGCCAACGGCGGATTGGGCGAGGTCGCGACGCGCGTACTCGCCGAGCGGGGGGCGACGGTCGTGATGGCCTGCCGCGACACGAAGAGGGCGGAGCTGATCGCCGAGGGGATCTCCGGCGACGTGCGCGTCAAGCCGCTGGACCTGGCCAACCTCGCGTCGGTGCGCGACTTCGCCGCGCGGATGGGCGATCTCGACGTGCTGATCAACAACGCGGGTCTGATGAACCTGCCGCTCAAACGGACCGCCGACGGGTTCGAGATGCAGTTCGGGGTCAACCACCTCGGCCACTTCGCGCTCACCGGGCTGCTGCTCAACCAGATCTCCGACCGCGTCGTCACCGTCGCGAGCATCGCGCATCGGCAGACGCCGAAGCTGTGGATCGACGACCTCAACTATGCGCACCGCCGCTATCAGCGCAACCTCGCCTACGCGCAGTCCAAGCTCGCGAACCTGATGTTCGCCCGCGAACTGCAACGCCGCCTCGACGAGGCGGATTCACCGCTGCGCTCCTACGCCGTCCACCCGGGCGTCTCCGGGACGGACCTGTTCACCAAGACCGAGACCCCCGTCGACCTCGTCGGCAAGGGATTCGCCGCGGTGTGGGGCCACGAGCCGCGCAAGGCCGCGCAGTCGATCCTGTTCGGCGCGACCGAACCCGACATCGACCCGCACAAATACTGGGGGCCGACCGGGGGCATCGGCCAGTCGCGCGGCCCGGTGCGCAGCGCCCCGTCGTCGAAACTCTCGCAGGACCGCAAGCTGTGGAAGCGCCTGTGGGAGGAGTCCGAGCGCATGACCGGGGTGACCTACCGGCTGCCGCGCGCCGTCGACCAGGCCGCGAACTGATCCGACCGACACCCCAGCACCGGAGGCCCCGATGAGTCCGCTGAACATCGCCACCGTCGAGCACATCCAGATCTGGACGCTCAACATGCCGGAGATCGGCAACGCGATCACCGGACTCGACGTGATCGAGGCGATCGAGGGCGCCGTCGACGCGTGCAACGCCGACCCGGACATCCGCGCGGTCATCCTTACCGGTGAGGGCAAGATCTTCTCCGCCGGCGGGAACGTCAAGGAGATGGCCGACAAGCAGGGCATGTTCGGCGTCGACGAGCGGGCCAAGCGGCGCGCCTACATCGCCGGCATCCAGCGCATCCCGCGGGCCATGCGGCGGCTCGAGGTGCCGATCATCGCCGCGGTCAACGGGGCCGCGATCGGCGCCGGGCTCGACCTGGCGATGATGTGCGACATCCGGATCGCCTCGGATCGGGCGTCCTTCGCGGAGAGTTTCGTCTCGATCGGACTGATCCCCGGCGACGGCGGGACCTGGTTCCTGCCGCGCGCCATCGGGTGGGAGCGTGCCGCCGAGATGACCTACACCGGGGAGCGGATCGACGCCGCCACCGCGCTCGAATGGGGACTGGTCAGCCGGGTCGTCCCGCACGAGAGCCTGATGGCGCAGGCCGATGCGCTCGCCGGGCGGATCGCGAATAATCCGGGGGAGGCGCTGCGGATGGCCAAGCGCCTCATGCAGGAGTCGCAGTCGGGCTCCCTCGACTCGGTGCTCGGCCTGGCCGCCGCGATGCAGCCGCTGGCGCACCTCGATCCGGAGCACGAAGCCCGGATCGCCAAATGGCGCAGCGAGTAGCCTCGCACCGGTGGCGACGTTCAACCGACTGCACCTGATCCGTCAGGTCGACCTCTTCACCCTGCAACTGTTCCTCTCGGCGATCGAGGAGAAGCAGATCGGGCTGGCGGCGATCCGCGAGAACATCGCCGCGTCGACCGCCACCAAGCGCATTCAGGTGCTCGAAGACATCGCCGGCGTCGAATTGCTGGAGCGCACCCCGCACGGCGTGGTGCCGACCCGGGCGGGTGAGGTGCTCGAGCGGTACCTGCGGCAGGTCTTCGCCAACATCGACGAGATGCGCGCCGAGGTCGCCGCGCTGACCGAGGGCGTGCAGGGCGAGCTGACCATCTCCTCCGCGCGCTCCATCATCGTCCCGTTCCTGGCCCGCGAACTCGCCGCCTTCGGACGGGAGTACCCGCTGGTGGACAGTGCCGTCACCGAGACGGAGAACACCGACATCATCGCGCGCGTGTCCCGCGGCGACTCCGACGTCGGGGTGTTCGCCGCCGCCACCGACCTCGACCTGTCCGGGGTGGACGTCCTGCCCTATCGCGAGGACCGGTTGGTCGCGGTGGTGCCGTTGGGACATGTACTCGCGGGCACCGCGACCGTCACCTTCGAAGAGTTGGTCGCGTACCCGCTCGTCGCGCCGCGCGCGCTGACGGCCGCCCTGCAGGTCGCGGCCACCCGCCTCGGGCGCGACTTCGAGTCACCGCACAACGTGCGCAGCGCCGAGGTCGCGACCTCCCTCGTCGAAGCCGGCATCGGGGTGTCGATCGTGCCGGAGAGCACGCTCGACCACGAGATGTCGTCGCGGGTCGCGGTGCTCGAACTGCAGGAGCGGTGGGCGGTGCGGCGGATCCACCTCGCCACCCCGGCCGGCCGCGCCCTGAGCCCGGCGGCCCGGGCCTTCGTCGAATACCTGCTGATCCGCCCGGCCGACGAATCCGACGAGGCCGACGGCCAGAACTCCCCGTCGCAGTAGACCCGGCGCGGCAACCGGCGCGGATTGCCGCCCGCCGATGTTTCCGATCCCCCGAATCGTCGCTTCGGAATTCTTCAAGAGACTTTCCCCCCGTCGTTGGCTAGCGTCCGAGGTCTAGGCGCGACCATCCCTGGCGCGACGAGGTCCATGCGCGGAGGTGGGGAAACGTGAGCGGGTCGGGTCCACTGGTCGGCATCCGGGTGATCGAGCTGGGCGGGGTCGGACCGATCCCCTTCGCCTGTCAGCTGCTGGCCGATCTGGGGGCCGACATCATCCGCTTGGACCGGCCGCCCGGCTACGACGGCGGCGCGCCGATCGAGGCGCGGTTCAACCTGACCAATCGGAGCCGGCGCAGCGCCGCCGTCGACCTGAAGAATCCGGGGGCGGCCGCTGCCGTGCTCGACCTGGTGCGCGCGGCCGACGTCCTCGTCGAGGGCTTCCGGCCCGGCGTGGCCGAACGCCTGGGCCTCGGACCCGAGGAGTGCATGGCCGCCAACCCGCGACTGGTCTACGGACGGATGACCGGGTGGGGGCAGGACGGCCCGCTGGCGCAGGCACCCGGGCACGACATCAACTACATCGCGGTGACCGGCGCGCTGCACGCGATCGGCACGGCGCAGCGGCCGGTGCCGCCGCTCAACCTCGCCGGCGACCTCGGCGGCGGCTCGCTCTACCTGGCCTTCGGGGTCGTGGCGGCACTCCTCGAACGGCACACCTCCGGGCGCGGGCAGGTCGTCGACGCGGCGATGGTCGACGGCGCGGCTTCCTTGCTCACGATGTTCTTCGGGTTCCACGCGGCCGGCTATTGGGAGGACGCCCGCGCGTCGAACCGGCTCGACTCCGGTGCCCCCTTCTACGACGTATACGAGACATCCGACGGCCGCTGGTTGGCCGTCGGCTCCAACGAGACCCGCTTCTGGCGCAACACCTTGCGCCTGCTCGGCGTCGACGAGGAAGGCATGACCGACCAGCACGACAAGTCGACGTGGCCGGCGATGAAGGAGCGCGTCGCCGCGGCCGTCGCGACCAAGACGCGCGACGAGTGGTGCGCCCTCGCCGACGGCGAAGAGGTCTGTCTCGCGCCCGTTCTGTCGCTGTCCGAGGCGCCGCGGCATCCCCATCTGCGCGAGCGGCAGACCTTCGTCGACGTCGACGGCGTCGTCCAACCGGCCCCCGCACCCCGCTTCAGCCGCACCCCGGGGGCGATCAGCCGCCCGCCCGCCGAACCGGGCGAGCACACCGACGAGGTATTGGCCGACTGGGGATTCTCCGCGGATCGGATCGCGGAGTTGAGATCGACCGGCGTCCTGCGCTGAGCGCCGGCGCGGGGAACCGCGAACACAACGCAACCGAACACCGGACAGAGGAGAAGAAATGGCCGACAACGGCAAGATCGACTGGGTGATCGCCGTCGAGGAGATCAAGCAGCTGATGGCGAAGTATTGCCACGGCATCGACAAGCACAACGAAGAGCTCTTCATGAGCATCTGGTCCGACGACGCGGAGTACATCCTCCCGCGCGGCGAGGGCAAGGGCACCGAGGGTGTGCTGGCGCTGGTGCGCAAGGTGTGGACCCAGGTGACCAAGTGCCACCACCACATCACCAACCCGATCATCGAGGTGAACGGCGACAGGGCGTCGGCGGTCACCGATGTGTTCTACTTCCGGCTCACCGCCGACGGCGTCAACTGCCTGCTCTCGGGCGGGTACAACCTCGACTTCGTCAAGGTCGACGGCGAGTGGAAGATCAGCCGGATGGAGTTCGTCCCCTTCGTCGACACCACGCCGGTGTTCGCGGAGAACCCGGCCTAGCCGGAGGAGCCGGACGGGGCTGTCGCCGCGCTCGTCGCACTCCACGACGCGAGGATTCGCAGCTTGTCGTGCGAGGTGCTGCCCGGTTCGGCCGACCACAGGACCAACTGCTGCTCCGGGTCGCCGGTGTAGCGGAAGGTGTCCCAGTCCAGGGTCAGCTCGCCGACGGCCGGGTGATTCAGCCGCTTGCTGCCGAACTCCTGATGGGCGACGTGCCGCGCGGCCCACCACTGGCGGAACTGTTCGTCGGCGATGGACAGCTCGCCGACCAGGGCCGAGAGCTTGGGGTCGGTCGGATTGGCGGCCGCGTCCATGCGCAGGATGGAAACGCAGGTCCGGGCCACCGACTCCCACTCCGGGTACAGCTCGCGCATCGCCGGGTCGGTGAAGACCATCCGCACGTAGTTGCGCTGCGCCGCCGGGATGGCGGCGAAGTCGGTCAGCAGTGTCGACGCCAGGTCGTTCCAGCCGAGGATGTCCAGGTGCGGGCCGAAGACCATCGCGGGGGTGTCGGTGAGTTGGTCGAGCAGCCGCTGGATCTGCGGGCGGACCAGCTTGGGGCGACGACGGGCCGGGGTCCGGCGCTCGGCCAGGCGCGCCAAATTCTCGGCGTAGTCGCGCTGGTCGTCGGTCAGTCGCAGGGCGCCGGCCAACGCGGCCAGCACCGGCTCCGACGGCGCGAGGCGGCCCTGCTCGATCCGCGTGTAGTAGTCGGTGCTGATGGCGACGAGTTGCGCCACCTCCTCGCGGCGCAGACCGGCCACCCGCCGCGGTGCGTGCTCGTATTCGGGTAGCCCGACGGCGGCCGGCGTCAGCTCTGATCGCCGTGCCTTGAGGAATTCACCCAGTTCGCGCAGGTGCGGTGGTCGATCGGCCATGACTCAAACGGTAGCCCGATCACCCGCCCTCGTGCCTGGGAGAAAGTGCTCCCACCCAGCCCCGGGCCGCCCCCGGCCGGGGGATTCCGGTGTCAAGAAAGTTAGACAACATCTGTGACCTGGGCCACTTAGCTTCGGAGGGGAAAGCACACCGGGCGCCGCGCAACACGGCGCGCACTTAGCCGAGGAAGGGCGAGAACATGACCGCGACAATCACCGAGGGGCCCACCGTCGAGAAGGACGGGGCCACCCACTACCGGCTCTTCATCGGGGGCCGGTTCGTCGACTCCGCGTCGGCGATCCCCGTGATCAACCCGGCGACCGAGGAGACCGTCTGCACGGTGGCCCTGGCCTCCACCGACGACGTCGACGCCGCCGTCGCCGCAGCGAAGGCCGCCCACGAGGGCGGCGAATGGCGCAACACCCCGCCGCAGCAGCGGATCGCACTGTTCGAGCAGGTGATCGGCGCCCTCGCCGGGCGGATGGACGAACTCGCCGAGCTGAGCTGCCGGGAGACCGGCATGCCGCTGCGGGTCGCCACCGCGATCGGCGTCGGATTCCCGATCGTCCACATGCAGCACTATCTCGACATCGCGCGCGAGTTCAAGTGGGAACTGCCCACCCCGGTCTCCGGTCAGGTACTGCACGCCGGCATCCTGCGCAAGGAGCCGATCGGCGTCTGCGCCGGCATCGTGCCGTGGAACTTCCCGGCGCTGATCGCCGTGTGGAAGTCGGTGCCCGCGATGCTCGCCGGCAACACCGTCGTCCTCAAGACCGACGAGAAGACCCCGGTCTTCGCCCTCGAGTTCGCCGCCATGCTGCGCGACGCTGGTCTGCCCGACGGTGTCTTCAACGTCGTCGTCGGCGACGGACCCACCGTCGGCGGGCACCTCGTCAAGCATCCCGACGTCCGGCTGGTGTCCTTCACCGGCTCCACCGCGACCGGCCGCCGGGTGATGGCCGACGCCTCGTCGAACGTCAAGCGCGTCCTGCTCGAACTCGGCGGCAAGGGGCCGAACATCGTGCTCGACGACGCCGACCTCGACCTGGCCGTCGATGGCTCCATCTACGCCTTCCTGCTGCACGCCGGACAGGCCTGTGAGTCGGGTTCGCGGCTGCTGCTCCCGGCGTCGATCCACGACGAGTTCGTCGAGCGCCTGGTCGCCCGGATCAAGACGCTGAGGATCGGCAACCCGCTCGATCCGTCGACCGACATCGGAGCGTTGATGAACGAGGCGCAGCGCGACCGCGTGCTCGGCTACATCGAGAAGGGCAAGGCGGCCGGCGCCACCGTCGTCGTCGGCGGCAAGTCGCCCGAGGGCCCCGGCTTCGACAAGGGCTACTGGGTGGAGCCGACCGTGTTCACCAACGTCACCAACAACATGCCGATCGCCTGCGAGGAGATCTTCGGGCCGGTGCTCTCGGTACTCAAGTACGACTCGGTCGACGAGGCGATCAAGATCGCCAACGACACCGAGTACGGCCTGGCCGCCGGCGTGTGGAGCCGCGACAACCAGCGCGCCCTCGACGTGGCGAACCGGATCGAGGCCGGTTCGGTGTGGATCAACGACTACCACAACATCGACGCCAACCTGCCGTTCGGCGGCTACAAGCAGAGCGGCGTCGGCCGTGAACTCGGCCCGGACTGCATCGACGAATTCACCCAGGACAAGTCGATCACCCTCGACCTGTCCGGCGGTGTCGAGACGAAGGCCTACGGACTGGTGCTCGGCACCCCGCCGGCCTGAAGAACCCAGGGAACCAATCAACCCGACTAGAAGGAGAAAGACATGGGAGTACAGGTAGCGATCGACCTGCCCGCGAAGAAGGGCAAATTCGACGAGCTGCGCGAGTGGATGGTCAACCACATCGCCGGCACGCGGAACTTCAACGGCAACATGGTCGTCGAATCCTGGCGGAACCAGGACAAGCCCGACAGCATCTTCCTGTTGGAGAAGTGGGAGAGCCGCGCCGACTTCGAGAAGTACCTCCAGTGGCGCGAGGAGACCGGTGTCATCACCGAACTCCTGGAGTTGCTCGACGGTGAGCCGGCCTTCCACTACTTCGACCCGCTGGGCGTCTGACCTGCGTCGACGTCGATTCGTGCCGCGTAAAACGCGGCTTCACGAATGACCAATTGGCACCGCTGCCCCGGAGCCCTACGTTGAAGACATCGACCTATTCGGTCGGCGTCAGACGACGTCGGAACTCCGGGGCAGCGTCGCGCGTCGAGATGTGCGGTAAGAAAGCGAGAAGGAATGAGCGGCCCGCTGGACGGGGTCAGAGTCCTCGACCTCACCTCCAATTTCATGGGGCCCTACGCCTCGTTGCTGCTGGCCGACGCCGGTGCCGACGTCTGCAAGATCGAATCCCCCTCCGGCGACACGACGCGCGGTGTCGGACCGCGCCGCAACCCGGGGATGAGTGCGGTCTTCCTCCACCTCAACCGGAACAAGCGCAGTGTGGTGCTCGACCTCAAATCCGACGCCGGGCGCGAGGCACTGCTGCGCATGGTCGCCGGCGCCGACGTCCTCCTGTACAGCCTGCGCCCCTCGGCGATGGCACGCCTGGGCCTCTCCTACGACGCGCTGCGCCAAGTCAACGAGCGACTGGTCTACTGCGGCGCCTTCGGCTTCGGGCAGACGGGCCCGTATGCCGACCTCCCCGCCTACGACGACCTGATCCAGGCCGCCGTCGGGATGCCGGTCCTGCAGGCCCGCAAACGCGGGCGGCCGGAATACGTCGCGTCGGCCGTCGCCGACCGCATCGTCGGGATGTCGCTGACCAACGCGGTCGCGATGGCGCTCTACCGCCGCGAGAGGACCGGGCGCGGGCAGGAGGTGCAGGTGCCGATGTTCGAGACCTTCGCCCACTTCGTCCTCGGCGACCACCTGTACGGCAAGACCTTCGAACCGCCGCTGGGGGAGACCGGCTATGCGCGGATGATGAATCCCGATCGCCGCCCGTTCGAGACCGCCGACGGCTACGTGAGCGTCGCGGTCTACACCGACCGGCACTGGCGGGACTTCTTCGACATCGTCGGACGCCCGGAGCTCAAGACCGATCCCCGCTTCACCGACATCCACGGGCGCACCGAGAACATCGGCGAGCTGTACGGATTGCTCTCGGGGATCTTCACGACGCGCTCGACATCCGATTGGGTCTCGGTGTTGCAGGCGGCCGACATCCCGGCGATCGCGATGCATACCCCGGATTCGGTGGTCGACGACGCACATCTCAACGCCGTCGGGTTCTTCCTCGACGAGGACCACCCGAGCGAGGGGAGGCTGCGCTCGCTCGGCATCCCCCAGACCTGGAGCGAGGATCAGCCGCAACTCCGCTACCCGGCGCCGCGCCTGGGCGAGCACACCCGCGAAGTGCTCGCCGAATACGGGTTCGCCGACGACGAGATCGCCGGATTGACCGAGGGCTGACCCGCTGCCGCGGCGGTTCGAATCGCCCGACAAAGCAACTCCCCCGTCGACCACGGTCGACGGGGGAGTCTCCATTCGTGTGCTTGCCGGTTCAGCCGATCTTGAGCGTGCGCATGCGGTTGTAGAGCGTGGCGCGGCTGATGCCGAGAGCCCGCGCGGCGCGGACCTTGTTCCCGTCGGCGGCCCGCAGCGCGCCGAGGATGGCATCGCGCTCGGCCATGTGCAGGGGCGAGAGGGCGGCCAGGCGGTTGCGGTACGCCTCGGGCAGATCGGCGGGAATGATGTCGCCGGCCGAGCGCGCGCGAGCCGCCGACTCCATCACGCGCCGCAGCTCGGCGAGGTTGCCCGGCCAGGGGTGGGCGGCCAGCAGCCGCTGGGTCTCCACCGAGAGCCGCACGCTGGAGGTGGCGGCGAACTCGGCGAGGATCTCGTTCGCCAACCGGGGGATCTCGTGGCGGCGCTGGCGCAGCGGCGCGGTCTCGATCCGCGACTGGCAGATCCCGACGAGCGCCGGAGGCGGGCCGTCGTTGTCGGTGGTCGCGGTGAGGACGACGTCGCGGGGCGACGAGGAGAGCAGCCGCGCGACGACGGTCGCGGCCGACGCGCGCAGCAGGTGGATGTTCTCGATGATGAGCGCGGGTCCGTCCATCCCCGCCACCTCGTCGAGTCGGCGCAGCCATCCCTCTTCGGAACGACGGGCGATGTCGGCGGCGTCGATGGTCGCGGCCTCGCCCCCGACGCGCCGCCTCCCCTCGGTGGTCCGCCCGCTGCCCGGCTCGCCGGTGACGAGGAGGGGGAACGCGACGTCGCTGGTGGCCGCCGCGCCGCGACTGCGTCCGACGATGGTCAGATTCACCAGCACGCCGTCGGTCCCCTCGACGGGCAGACAGGAAAGGTCGACGGCTTGGCCGGAAGTCAGCACGATCCGTGCCTCGTCGCGGCGGTGCGCCTCCTCGTCGTCGGCGTAGGCGCGGATCGTGGCGTGGTCGGCCGGGTCGAGCAGGCTCAGCGCCGCGGGGGTGGCGAGGACGAGCCCCTCGCCCAGCACCATGAGCGGTTGGCCGCGCCGACGGGCCGCCGCGTGGAAGGCCGACAGCAGGCGCTGCTGCGCCACCGGCGAATTCTGTACCAGCAGATCCTCGATGTCCTTGGACATCCGGCGCGCCACCGGGGCGAAGAAGCGCTCGTCCTCGTCCGTCCCGCCGCCGACGTTGAGGACTCCCTCGACGCGCCGGGTCATCGGGTTCACCACGGGCTGCCCGTAGCAGGTGAACTGTTGGAAGGCGGTCAGATAGTGGTCGCGGCCGCGGACGAGCATGCCGCGGCGCTCCTCCAGGACGGTGCCGACGGCATTCGTGCCGACCTCGTCCTCGCTCATCCGCGACCCGCACTCGACGCCGGCGTTGTTGATGGCCAACCCGACGCCGGGCGCGGAGTTGGCGACCTCGACGATGCGGGCCTCGTGATCGGCCACGACGAAGCCGAGCGGCACCCCGTCGTATTCCTCACGGACCCGGTCGAGGACGGGTGCCGCGGCGCGGGTGAAGCCGCTGTCGGTCGCATAGTCGGTCGGTCGAGCGGCAGGCATCGACGACATCTGGATTCCGGCGCGGCGGGACCGTGCCAGCGAACGTTCGACGGCCGCGGGCCGCGCAGGGGATCTCGTCACGTTCACGCCTCCGATCGACCGGAGGGTCGACACACTTCCCGGGCCACACCGACCCGGCTGACTGTGCATTAAATATAACACTCGGGCGACCAGGGTTGTGACGTGGCACACAGGGGTCTATCGGGTGTAGCCGCCCGTCGGGGATCGTGACCAATCCGGCGGTGTCACCGCTGATCGCAGGCCCTGGCGGACGGTCTTGAACGTCGCGGTCTGCGGGATTTCGTCGACGAGCCGGATGTGGCTCGGCCACTGCTTGGGGCCCAGGTCGTCCTGCGCCGCGAGGAAGGCGCCCAGCGCATCGGGGGTGAGTTTCGGCGCCACCAATGCGGCCCACAACTCGTCGCCGATCTCCACCGGGACCCCGTACACGGCGACCGCGTCGATGTCGGGGTGGCGCAACAGGATCGCCTCGATCGGCGCGGTACCGAGATTCTCCCCGTCGACGCGCGCCCAGTCGCCGCGGCGTCCGGCGAAGTGGACGAACCCGCCCTCGTCGACCCAGCCAAGGTCGCCGGTGCGGTACATCCCGCCGCGCAGCCGTTCCGCGGTGGCGTCGGCGTCGTTGTAGTAACCGTCGAAAAGGCCGGGACCCGCGGTGTTGACGATCTCGCCCACCTCGCCGGCGTGCGCCGGGAGAAGGGTCTCCGGGTCGACGACGGCGACCGGCGCGACCAACGGTCCGAGTGCATCGGCCGGGGTCTCCGGCGTGCGTGAGATGGCCACCCCGCCCTCGGTGGAGCCGAAGCCGTCGACGACCGTGCAGCCGAATCGTCGGGCGAATTCGTCGCGGTCGGCGGCGCTCGCCTCGTTGCCGTACATGATCCGCAGCGCGCATTCGCCGTCGCGGGGATCGGGTGGCACGGCGAGGATGTAGTGCAACGGCTTGCCGACGTAGTTCGCGTAGGTCACGCCGTGCCGGTGGAGATCGGCGACGAAGCCGCGGGCCGAGAACGACGGGCGGAGCACGATCGAGGCCCCGGCGGCCAAGGCCACGGCCCAGCCGGCGACCGTCGCGTTCGAGTGGAACAACGGCATCGATAGGCCGACGACGTCGTCGGGTCCCAGGCCGAAGCGTTGCGCGAGCATCACCCCGGGGGCGGCGAATTTGCGCATCGAGCAGCGCACGGCCTTCGGGTCGCCGGTGGTGCCGGAGGTGAAGATGAGCATCGCCAGGTCGTCGGGGTCGCGCGGCGGGATCGCGACGGCTGGCGGAAGGGGCTGGGCCGCGACGAGACCCGTCCATCGGTCATCGGCCAGACCGAGTACCGGCACGGTCAGCCCGAGATCGTCGACGAGCGGGCGGGAACCCTCGTCGACCAGCACCAACTGGCAGTCAGCAGTGACGATGTCGCGGGCCAAGGCCGCGCCGCGCCGCGTGGTGTTCAACCCGACGACGACGAAACCCTCGATCACCGCGGCCGCCAGCAATGCGCAGTATTCGACGGAGTTGGCCGACGCGATCCCGACGTGCGGCGGACGGTCCGGGTCGAGCAGGGAGCGGAGAGCAGCCCCGATGCGGGCGGCGTCGCGCAGATGGTCGTGCCAGGAGACGTACTCGTCGCCGCAGCGCAGCCCCCGGTCCGTCACCTCGGTCAGCCCGCCCAGCAGCTCGCTGAGCGAACGTGGATCGCCGACCGAGGGCACGGGGCCTGGATTCACTGCTTGTCCTGCGGGGGTCTCGATACGGTTCCTCGCCCAGGGGCTCGGATCCACTCGACCAGCGTTGGGTGGGCTCGGGTCGACTCGATCAGCGTTGGGTGGGCTCGGGTCGACTCGACCAGCGTTGGGTGGGTTCGGGTCGACTCGACCAGCGTTGGGTGGGTTCGGGTCGACTCGATCATCGTTGGGTCGGCTCGGGTCGACTCGACCAGCGTTGGGTGGGTTCGGGTCGACTCGACCATCGTCAGGCCGGTTCGGCGGCGATCCGGTCACCGAGCCGGGCCAGCACGATCGGCTCACCGGCGAGGGCGTACTCGTTCTGCTTGGCGCGCAGGAAGTAGCGGTGCGTCGGGTGGCTGGTGTCGAGTCCGACGCCGCCGTGGACGTGGACCGCGGTGTGGGAGACGCGGTGTCCGGCCTGGCCGGCCCAGAACTTCGCGGTGTCGATGGCCGCACCGGCGTCGAGTCCCTCGGCCAGCAGCCAGGCCGCCTGGGTGGTGGTCAGCGAGAGGCCCTGCGCGTCGATGTACGCATCGGCCAGTCGCTGGGCCACGGCCTGGAAGGAGCCGATCTTGCGATCGAACTGTTCACGCTCGGCGGCGTATTGGGCGGTGCGCGCCAGCGCCTCGTCGACGATCCCGCGCTGTTCCGCGCAGGCGGCGAGGTTGAGGCGTTGCACGAGCGCGGCGACGGCATCGGCGCCGTGGCCGACGATCTGTTCCGGCCCGACGGCGACGTCGTCGAAATCGACCTGTGCGGTGGGCAGGAGGCCGGTCGACGGCGCCGGTGTGACGGTGAGTCCCGGGGCGCCGGCTTCGACGAATACGGCGACGGGGCCGCTCTCGCCGGAGGCGGTCACGAGCAGCGCGTCGGCGGCGACGGCGAAGGCCACGTTGACCTTGGTGCCGCGCAGGCGCCCGTCGTGCAGCGTCGTCGCCGCGGGGGAGAAGGGGTCGTAGACGGTGTCCTCGTCGACGGCGGCGGCGATCAGGGCCTCACCCGCCGCGACCCGCGCGATCCACTGGTCGCGATCCGCCGCGGCCCAGCCGGCCAGCGTCGGGAGCACGGCGATCGCCGTCGACGCATAGGGCACGACCGCCAGCGCGCGGCCGAGTTCGCTCGCGACGGCGGCGGTGTCGACCGTGCTGCGGCCGCCGCCGACACCGGCGAAATCCTCCGGCAGTTCCAGGCCGATGAGTCCCGCCGCGCCGAGTTCGCGCCACAGCTGGGCGTGCAGCGGTGCGGCCTGTGCCTCGAGCTCCGCGATCCGTTCCGGGGTGGCGACCTTCGCGACGATGTCGCGGGCCAGGCCGGTCAGCTCGGTGGTGGTCTCGTCCGACTTGAAATCCATGGTTTCTCCTATCGCCGGTAGGGCTGGCCGAGGGCGAGCATGGCGATGATGTCGCGCTGGACTTCATTGGTGCCGCCGCCGAACGTCAGGATCAGCGAGGAGCGCTGGAACCGTTCCAGCCGCCCGAGCAGGTGCGCGCCGGTCGAGCCCTGGCGCAGCGTCGCGGCAGGTCCGATCACCTGCAGCAGCAGGCGGTACGCCTCGGTGGCGAATTCGGTGCCGTAGACCTTGGTCGCCGACGCGTCGGCCGGGCTCGGCGCCTCGCCGGAACCGGCCTGCGAGGCGATCTTCCAGTTGATGAGCTTGAGGAACTCGACGCCGGCGTGGACGCGGGCCAGGTTGGACCGCACCCATGGCGTGTCGATGACCCGGTCGCCGCCCGGGGTCTTGGTCTGCTGCGCCCACTGGGTCGTCTCGCGCAGCGCGGTCTGGATCGGTGCGGCGCTGCACAGGGCGACCCGCTCGTTGTTGAGCTGGTTGGTGACCAGCGGCCAACCGCCGCCGAGCTCGCCGACCAGGGCGGTCTTGGGCACCCGCACGTCGGAGTAGTACGTCGCCGAGGTGTCGACGCCGGCCATCGTGTGGACCGTCGTATAGGAGAAGCCCTCGGCCGTGGTGGGCACGACGAGCATGGAGATGCCCTTGTGCTTCTTGGCCTCCGGGTCGGTGCGCACGGCGAGCCAGACGTAGTCGGCATAGGGGATCAGCGAGGTCCACATCTTCTGGCCGTTGATGACGAACTCGTCGCCGTCGGCGACGGCGGTCGTCCGCAGCGAGGCGAGGTCGGTGCCCGCGCCCGGCTCCGAATAGCCGATCGAGAAATGCAGCTCACCAGCGGCGATCTTGGGCAGGAAGAACTTCTTCTGCTCGTCGGTGCCGAAGTGCATGATCGTCGGGGCGACCGAGTTGATCGTCAGGAACGGCACCGGCGCACCGGCGATCGCCGCCTCGTCGGTGAAGATCAGCTGGTCCATCATCGAGCGGTTCTGGCCGCCGAACTCCTCCGGCCACCCCAGGGCGAGCCATCCGTCGGCCCCCATCTGGCGTACGACGTCGCGGTAGGCGTCGCCCTCGCCGATTTCGCCGTCCGACGAGGTGAGCGCGGCGCGGCGCTCGGGTGTCATCAGGGCCGCGAAGTAGGCGCGCAGCTCGCGGCGCAGGGCTTCCTGCTCATCGGAATAGGCGATGCGCATCGCGATCCCGCTTTCATTTGGAGGGTTTGCTCGCTAGTTTCTGTAACACGTTCTAACCTGAACGGGCGGGTTCGTCAACCGTGGCGGTCCCGGACGAGAGGAGAGGTTCGATGCGCATCAGCTGTGACTTCGACCTATGTGAGTCCAATGCGATCTGTGTGGGGATGGCCCCGGACGTGTTCGAGCTCGACGATGATGATTACCTGGTCATCCTGCAAGAAGATCTCCCGCCGGCCCGCGCGGAGGAGATGCGTCAGGTCGTCGCGAGTTGCCCCAAGTCGGCACTGACCCTGCACGAGTAGACGCCGCAAGACTTTCCCGGGTGTCAGCCCACGCCCGGTAGTGAACCTGTATGGTCACTGAAACAGGTTCTAGTTTTTGACCGAGCGAGCGAGCCGGTCAGATCGAACACAGCCGAGGAAAACCCGTGAGTGAATCTTTGCGCGGCCGCGTGGCCGTGGTGACCGGAGCCGGTGCCGGACTGGGTCGCGCCGAGGCCGTTGGCCTCGCGCGGGCCGGGGCCACCGTCGTCGTCAACGACCTCGCACCGGCATTGGCCGACAGCGACGTGCTCGACGAGATCGCCGCCGTCGGATCCCGCGGCGTCGCGGTACCCGGCGACATCTCGGCGTCGGAGACGGCGAGCGAGATCATGCGCACCGCCGTCGACGACCTCGGCGGCCTGCACATCGTCGTGAACAACGCCGGCGTCGTGCGCGACACCATGCTGTTCAACATGACCGACGACGAGTGGGACCTCGTCCAGCGCGTCCACCTGCGCGGCCATTTCCTGCTCAACCGCAACGCGGCGGCGCATTGGCGTGCGGCGGCCAAGGCCGGTGACGGCACCACCTACGGTCGGCTGATCAACACCTCGTCGGAGGCGGGTCTGTTCGGCCCGCCGGGACAGGCGAACTATGCCGCGGCCAAGGCGGGGATCACCGCCCTGACCCTCTCGGCCTCGCGCGCGCTGGGCCGCTACGGGGTCACCGCCAATGCGATCTGTCCGCGCGCCCGCACGGCGATGACCGCAGACGTCTTCGGCGATGCACCGGTCGACGGCGTCGATCCGCTGTCACCCGAGCACGTGGTCAAGCTCGTCACCTACCTCGCCGGGCCGTCGTCGGCCGCGGTCAACGGCCAACTGTTCGTCGTGTACGGTCCTCGGGTCACCCTGATGGCGGCCCCGGAGATCGCCGAGGTGTTTTCCGCCGGCGGCGACGATTGGGCGGGCGACGAACTCGATACAGCGTTGACCAGCTACTTCGAGACGCGAGACCCGCAGGTGACCTTCTCGGCCAGCTCGTTGGCGAACTGACCGAGCGTTGGTACTACACATGGTAGGTTCGCGACAGCCACTGGGGAGGGGGTGACGGTGCTCACCAAGTTAGCGACGCCCTTCGCTGCCTTCGGCGACTTCTTCTCACTCGCCACCGAAGCATCGCGGGAATTGCTCCGCCGTCCGTTCCAGTGGCGCGAGACCATCGAGTGTTCCTGGGCGATTGCGCGGGTATCGATGGTCCCGACGTTGCTGGTCGCGATCCCGTTCACCGTGCTCGTCAGCTTCACGCTCAACATCCTGCTGCGCGAGATCGGCGCCCAAGACCTCTCCGGTGCCGGTGCCGCACTCGGCACGATCACCCAGATCGGGCCGATCGTCACCGTGCTGATCGTCGCCGGAGCCGGTGCGACCGCCATCTGCGCCGACCTCGGCGCCCGCACCATCCGCGAAGAGATCGACGCGATGAAGGTGCTGGGCATCAATCCGATCCACCGGCTCGTGGTCCCGCGCGTCATCGCGTCGACTGGCGTGGCCCTGCTGCTGAACAGCCTGGTCTGCACCATCGGCATCGGCGGCGGATTCGTGTTCTCGGTGTACCTGCAAGACGTCAACCCCGGTGCCTTCCTCGCGAACCTGACACTGCTCACCGGCTTGGGCGAGTTGGTCATCTCGATGATCAAGGCGGCACTGTTCGGCCTCTTCGCCGGCCTCGTCGCGTGCTACCAGGGGTTGAACGTATCCGGCGGTGCCAAGGGTGTCGGCGACGCCGTCAACGAGACGGTCGTCTACTCGTTCATGGCTTTGTTCGTGGTCAACATCGTGGTGACCGCGGTCGGCCTGACGGCGACGGGGAGCTGAGCATGGTGCCTTCCACGAATCTCCGACGGACCCGCAGCGCGTTGAAGCGCTCCGGTACCGGCTGGGCCCGGCTGGGCGACCAGGCGCTGTTCTACTGGGACAGCATCATCTCGATCCCCCGGGCGCTGCGGCACTACAAGAAGGAGACGCTGCGCCTGATCGCGGAGATCTCGATGGGCACGGGTGCGCTGGCCATGATCGGCGGCACCGTCGTGGTGGTCGGCTTCCTCACCCTGTTCACCGGCGGGACCATCGCGGTGCAGGGGTACAACTCGCTGGCCAACATTGGCGTCGAGGCGTTGACCGGCTTCTTCTCCGCGTTCATCAACGTGCGCATCGCCGTGCCGGTCATCGCGGGCATCGCCCTGGCCGCGACGATCGGCGCGGGGGCCACGGCCCAGCTCGGCGCCATGCGGGTCAGCGAGGAGATCGACGCGCTTGAGACGATGGCCATCTCCTCGGTGCCCTACCTGGTGTCGACGCGGATCATCGCCGGCCTCGTCGCGATCATCCCGCTGTACGCGCTGGCCGCACTCGCCTCGTTCATCGCCAGCCGGATGGCCACGGTGTTCCTCTACGGCCAGTCGCCGGGCGTCTACGACCACTACTTCCACACCTTCCTCATACCGTCGGACATTCTCTGGTCCTTCGTGCAGGCCATCTGCATGGCGGTGGCCGTCATGATGATCCACACCTACTACGGCTACACGGCTTCGGGCGGGCCGGTGGGCGTCGGCGTGGCCGTCGGCAACGCCGTGCGCACCTCGCTGGTGGTCGTCGTCGTCATCACCCTGCTCACCTCCCTCGCCATCTACGGCGCCGACGGCAAATTCAACCTGGCGGGGTAGGGATGGTTCGACGGGAAGAGCGCAGCACCGCGGTCCGCAAGACGGCCGCGGTCATCATGGTGAGCGTGCTGACGTTGATCGTCGCCTTGGCGGCCGGTCAATTCCTCGGGTGGTTCAAGTCGACCGCGCCGGTCACCGTCGTCGCGCCGCGCGCCGGACTGGTGATGAATCCCGACGCGAAGGTGAAGCTGCGCGGCGTGGAGGTCGGCCGGGTGCGGTCGATCTCGCAGGAGAACGGCCACGCGGTGCTCACCCTGGCGATCAACTCCGGTCAGCTGGGGCAGATCCCGGGCAACGTGCGCGCCGACATCAAGTCCAACACCATCTTCGGCGCCAAGGCGGTCTTCCTGGTCGAGCCCCCCGAGTCCGTCGGGTACTCGCTGCAGTCCGGCGCCAAGATCTCCGCCGACCACGTCACGGTTGAGCTCAACACCGTCTACCAGCGCCTCGTCGACGTCCTGGCCGCCCTGCAGCCGGACAAGCTCAACGCGGCGGTCGGCGCCATCACGACCGCGCTCGACGGCAACGGCGAGTCGATCGGTCGCGGCGTCGACAGCCTGTCCAAACTGCTGGGCAAGACCAACCCCCATCTGCCCGAACTCACCGCGCTGCTCACCGAGACCTCGGCGTCGATGAACCTGTACGCCGACGCGATGCCGAACCTCATGCGGACCGTCGACAACGCGGTCTTCCTCGGCAACACGGTCCTGGCCGACTCGGACAACCTCGATGCCCTGCTGGTTGGGGCGACCGGGATGGCAAGCGCGGGCTCGGGGCTCATCGAGCCCAAGAAGGCCCAGATCATCGCCATGCTCAACAACTCGAACCCGACGATGGCGCTGCTCGGCTACAACGCGCCGGGTATCGCCTGCTTCATCCGCACCGCCGCGGTCGGCAACAAGATCGGCGCCCCGATCTTCGGTCTCAACGACGGCCTGCTGAAGCTCAACGCCGGCCTGCTGCCTGGCAAGGATCCCTACGAGTACCCCGAAGACCTGCCGTGGGTGCGCGGTTCCGCGCCGCCGACCTGTGAGAACGGGCTCTCGAACCCGCGGACCACGAAGAAGGCGAACTTCCTGGTGATCGACAACGCGCCGCGGCCCTACCAGCCGCGCACCGAGGCCAAGGTCAGCACCACCAAGGTCTTCCAACTCCTGTTCGGAGCGCCGCCCCGTGGATAATCGCGCACGCCGATTCCGGGCGACCTGTATCAAACTCGGCGCGTTCACCGTGGCCATGCTGCTGGTGTTCGCCGCCCTCGTCGCGGTGTTCAGCCGCTTCCAGGGCACCCGAACCAATACCTACGAAGCTGAGTTCACCAGCGCCTCGGCGATCAAGCCGGGTGCCAAGGTGAAGATCGCCGGCGTCGACGTCGGCGCCGTCCGCGACGTCGGGCTGACCAAGGACAACACCGCCCGCCTCGGCTTCTCGGTGGACCGCAAGTTCCCGCTGCCCAAATCGGTGCAGGCGTTCATCCGCTACGAGAACCTCACCGGCGACCGCTACCTCGAACTGCGGCGCGGCGCGGGCGACCCCAACGCCCTGTTGTCGCCGGGGGCGACGGTGCCGCTCTCGCAGACCGAGCCGGCGTTGGACCTCGACAAGCTGCTGGGCGGGTTCAAGCCGCTGTTCCGCACCCTCGACGGCAAACAGGTCAACGAGCTGTCGAGCAGCCTGATCCACGTGTTCCAAGACGAGAACATGGGCCCGTCGCTCAACCAGCTGCTGCAGATGACCGCGCAGCTCACCGATGCGCTCGCCGACCGCGACCGGCTGATCGGGTCGGTGATCGACAACCTCAACTCGACGCTGGCCACCCTCGACGGTGATCGCGTCGGCCTCATCGACAGCATCGACCGGTTGGAGACGCTGATGACCGGTTTGGCGGGTCAGAAGGACGTCATCGGGTCGTCGTTGACGTCGACCGCCGCGGTCGCCACCGACATGGCGCGCCTCCTCGGCGACACGCGTCCCGGGCTGCACAGCATGATCGACAACATGGGCAAGACCTCCGAGCAGCTGCTGCGCGGCGAGTCCTACATCCGGCCGCTGCTGTCCCGTCTGCCCGGCGACTTCAAGAAGCTCTCCAACCTGGGCAGCTACGGCGCCTGGCTGCAGATCTGGATCTGTCGTCAGCGGCTGATCTTCGGCGCACCGGGCACCCCGCAGCTCATCATCCCCACGATCGACGCACTCGGTGGCACGCAGAAGGCCGGCGGGAGGTGTCAGGTATGACCCCCGAGGCCGTGACCCAGCGCAGTGGGTCGAACGCCGCCGACGTCGAGCGTGACGCCGCCCGCGGCCAGCGCAGCCGGGCCAAGACCGGTGTCATCGGCTTCGCCGTCATCGCGCTGGTCGTCGTGACGGCGCTGCAGATGAACAACCTGCCCTTCCTCTCCCCGGTGAGCACCTACCGCGCCTACTTCGACGACGCGGGCGGGCTCATCCCGGGCGACGTCGTCTCGGTCGCCGGGGTCACCGTCGGCAAGGTCGAGCGCATCTCGCTCGCCGATACCGCCGACGGCAAGAAGGCGGCCGTCAAGTTCCGCCTGGAGGACTCGGTCAACCTCGGCGTCGACACGCAGGCCGCGATCAAGACCGAGACGGTGCTGGGCCGACGCAACCTCACGCTCATCCCGCACGGCCCCGGCCGCATCCTGCCCGGCGGGCAGATCGTCAACGAGAACACCGTCGCCCCCTATTCGCTGACCGACGCGCTGGACAACGCGACCAGCACCTTGGAGGACACCGACACCGACCAGCTGCGCACCGCGATCAACGCGATGTCGCAGACCTTCGCGTCGACGCCGACGTCGGTGCGCGGCGCGGTCGACGGGGTGGCGCGGCTCTCGGCGGCGATCGCGGACCGGGACAAGTCCCTGCGTGAACTGTTGGGCCGCGCGAACCGGATCAGCGGGGTGATCGGTGATCGCAACGAGCAGGTCAACCGGCTGCTGGTCGGCGCGAACGCGCTGTTGGGCGAGTTGCAGACCCGCTCGGACGCTCTCTCGCAGATCATCAGCGGTGCGCGTGACGTGACCACGCAGATCAAGGGCTTCATCAAGGAGAACAACGCCCAGCTGGCGCCGGTCCTCGGCAAGGTCGACCGGGTGATGCAGATCCTCATCGACAAGAAGGGCGATCTCACCAACGCCATCGACCGGTTGGGGCCGTACGCGAACCTGCTCGGCGAGGCGGTCTCCTCCGGTCCGTACTTCTCGTCGCTGGTCGGTGTCCCGACCTTCGGCGACTACACCGCGGTCTTCATGAAGGCACTACAGCGCAAGTACCCGGAGATCTGGCAGGCCTACGACTTCACCAACTCGACCTTCCTGCCGAACAAGTGGTACACCGCGCCCGGGTACGACCCGAACAAGCCGCGTCCGCCCGCACCGAAGATCGAGCAGCCGAACGGGCAGGGGGGATAGCGATGATGAACGGCAAACGCATGTGGGTCTCGGCGATGGCCGTGCTCCTGGTGGCACTGCTCGGCATCGTCGGGTACTTCGGGTTCCGCACGGTCACCACCGATACCGTGACCGCCTATTTCCGTTCGGCCAGCGGCCTGTTCGCCGGCGACTCGATCCGCGTCATCGGCGTCCCGGTGGGCCGGGTCGTGTCGGTCACCCCCAAGCCCGACGCGGTCGAGGTGAAGATGCGCCTGGACAAGTCAGTCGACATCCCGGCCGACGCGCGCGCCGTCATCGTCGCGCAGTCGCTGGTGTCGGGTCGCTTCGTCCAGCTGGCACCGGTCTACACCAAGGGCCCCAAGCTGGCCGCGGGAGCGGACATCCCGATGGAGCGCACCGCGGTCCCGATGGAGTGGGACGACCTGAAGAAGCAGCTGACCCGGTTCACCGAGGCCGTCGGACCCGACTCCGCCGGCGACAGCGCGGCCACGCGGGCGCTCGGGGTGGCGAATCAGAACCTCGACGGCAACGGCGAGTCCATCAACCGCTCGCTGCAACAGATGTCGAAGGTGGCCGGCACCCTCTCCGCGGGGCGCGACGACCTGTTCTCGACGGTGCGCAGCCTGCAACAGCTGACCCAGTCGCTCTCCGCCAGCCATGACCAGCTGGTCCAGTTCAACGGGCGGATCGCCTCGGTCTCGTCGGTCCTCTCCGACACCGCCGGGCTCAACGACGCGCTGACCGGCCTGGACTCGGCGATGGTCGAGATCAAGAAATTCCTCGACACCAACGGTGCGGCGATGACCCGCTCGATGCAACAGATCGCGAACGCCACGAGCATCCTTCGGGAGAAGGACGAGCAGGTGCGGGGACTGCTGCACTCCGCGCCGACCCAGCTCTCGAACTTCTACAACATCTACAACCCGATGACGGGTTCGCTCGGCGGCATCTTCGGCCTCGGCATGGGAACCAACCTGATCACGCTGTTGTGCGGCACGATGCAGGCCAACAACCGTCCCGGCCAGAGCCAGGCCGAGGTCGACAAATGCGTCGACGTGCTGGCCCCGGTGCTCAAGTCGATGATCATCAACTACCCGCCGTTCCTGATCAACCCGGTGCAGGGCGCCGTCGCCCGGCCGGATCAGATCAAGTACCAGAACGGCGACGTGCAGGCGCGCGCCCGCGCGGGTATCCGCCAGCTCGACGCGCAGACGCGCAAGCGCAACAACCTGCCCAGCCCGCTGGGCAACATGCTCGTGCCGTACGGGGCGGAAGGATGAGGGGCGCGCCGATGGATGCGACGACCCGCCGTGCCGCGCGCGCCCGTCGCGCCGGTGCCGTGGTGGCGCTCGGCACCGCACTGACCGTCGGGTTGGTCGGCTGCGGCTTCGGCGGCGCCAATACCCTGCCCGTTCCCGGCACCCCCGGGACCGGTGATGGGGCGTACCGGATCAGCGCGATCATCCCGACCGCGGCGGGGTTGGTCACCAACGCGCCGATCATGCTCGACGACGCGACCATCGGCTCCATCGGGCGGATCACCGTCGACAACTGGAATGCCCGCGTCGAGATGCGCCTGGACAAGGGCACCCGGATCCCCAGCGGGTCGCATGTGATGGTCGGGATGACGAGCGTCCTCGGCTCCTCGCACCTGGCGATCCTGCAGCCGGACAACCCGTCGGGGGCGATGCTGACCGCGGGGGCGACCATCCCGCTCGCCAAGTGCCCGGAACAGGAGAACCTGTCCCCGGCGTCGGGCGGCCCGGCGATCCCCGACGTCAGTGTCGCGCAACAGGTTTCGGCCTGTACCTTCCCGACCACCGAGCAGGTGCTCAGCTCGCTCTCGGTGGTGCTCAACGGCGGCGGCCTCGCCCAGTTCGGCGACATCGTCTCCGAGGTCAACAAGGTCTTCAACGGGCGCCAGGACACCATCACGAAACTTGTGCCCCGGCTCAACCAACTCGTCGGCACCCTCAACAACCAGCGCGGCGACATCATCCGGGCCATCGAGGGGCTCGACCGGCTGACCGACACCATGAACGCCCAGCGCCCGACGATCGAGAAGGCCCTGGCCGACGGCCCGAAGATCCTGCAGCTGTTCGTCGACCAGCGCCAGCCCCTCGTCGACGCCCTCGGCGCGATCGGTCGGCTCTCCCGCAACGCCGACGACATCCTCAAGGCCAACGGCGACGACATCCGCCTCGCCGTGAAGTCGTTGGACGCCACGCTCGACCAACTCCAGTCGACCGGGCTCTCGCTGAGCCAGTCGCTGTCGGTGCTGCTGCCTTCCCGTTCCCGGAGGGGGCGATCGACAAGGTCGTCCGGGGTGACTACGTGAACACCGACCTGAACCTGGACCTGACCTTCGCCCGGTTGGACAAGACCCTGTTCTCCTCGGTGATGGGCAGCCGGATCCTCGGCCCGGAGGCGCTGGCCGGACGTCCCGCCGGGGCCGCCCGTCGTGGCCTGAACCCGTTCCAGTCGCCGATGCAGCGCGAGGGCGCCCCCGGTGCGACGCCTCGCCCGCCGAAGAAACGGGGCCCACGATGAAAGTCACCGGTTTCGTCCGCGCCCAGCTGATCATCTTCGCGATCGTCTCGGTGATCTCGGTGGTGGCGATGGCCGTGTTCTACGTCCGCATCCCGCAGATGTTCGGGGTCGGCGTCTATCACGTCAATCTCGACCTGCCGAGCACCGGCGGGCTCTACGAGAACGCCAACGTCAGCTTCCGCGGCGCCAACGTCGGCAAGGTCGACTCGGTGCGCCTCACCTCCGATGGGGTGCGCGCCCGCCTCACCATCGACTCGGATGCGAAGATCCCGGACAACTCGGCGGCGTCGATCCAGTCGGTGTCGGCGGTCGGCGAGCAGTTCGTCGACTTCGTGCCGCCCGCGCAGCCGTCGTCGGAGCACCTGTCGGACAACTCGACCGTGCGCACCGACGACGTGCCGGTGGAGATCTCGGCGATGCTCGACCAGGCCGACAGCCTGCTGACCAACGTCGGCAGCTCCAAGCTGCGCTCGGTGATGGACGAGGCGTTCAAGGCCTTCAACGGGACCGGGGAGGAGCTGCAGCGGCTCCTCGACTCGATGACCCTGCTCACCGACGACGCCTACAAGAACTCCGATCAGATGATCGCCCTGGTCCGCCAGGCCGGCGACGTGCTGTCCACGCAGAACCAGACGGCCGATTCGGTGCGCTCCTGGACGTCGAATATGACGAAGGTGACCGACCAGCTGCGGGCCAACAAGCCGGAGATCACCGGGATCCTGGCCAAGGGCCCAGGGGTCACCAACTCCTCACAGCAGCTGTTCGACTCGATGAAGATGTCGCTGCCGTTGCTCGTCGACAATCTGGGCGTCGCGTCGAAGACCCTGGCCGTCTACGAGCCCAATATGCGTCAGATCCTCGTCCTCTACCCGCGGCTGCTCGACGTGCTCATCACCGCGGTCAACACCGGCGACGTGGAGCGCTACGGCGCCAACGCCGACTTCGCCCTCGGCTTCCAGGACCCGGGCACCTGTACGGTCGGATTCCTGCCGGCCAGCCAATGGCGTCCGGGATCGGCGACGACGGCGCGCGAACTGCCGCCTGGGCTGCTGTGCCGCGTCCCGCAGGACCAGAACCTCGCCGTGCGCGGCAGCCGCAACTTCCCGTGCGTGGAGTTCCCCGGCCGCCGCGCGCCGACACCGGCGGAATGCCGGACCGGCTACAAGCCGCTGGCCAAGCAAAACGTCCCGTTCCCCAACGGATTGCCCTTCGGGTTGAAATGGCAGGGTCCGGGCAGCGGCCCGGGGGTGGCCCCGGCGGCCTACAACGACCCCGGTCCCACCGGTACCGTGGTGCCGGCGACGCCCGCGCAATATCGCAAGGACGGCGACAAACCGGCCGTCTATTCGACGACGTACGACCCCAAGACGGGTGACTACGTCGGACCCGACGGCAAGATCTACAACGCGGGCCTCGGTAGGGACGCGCAAGGAAAAACGACTTCATGGCAACAGATGATCAATCCGAAGGTCCGGTGAACCCGGCCCCATCGTCGGGAGCACCGGTCGACGCACCGAAGGCCGTTCCCGTCCGCAGTGCACCGCTGAGCAGGCGCCGCAAGATCAAACCGCTCGCGGCGAAGGCCGAGCCGGAACCGGCGTCGACCGACGAGGAAGCCGTCGACGAGTCGACCGCCGACGTCTACACCGTCGAGAATCCGGCGGCGACGGCGTCGTGGACCGAGCGCGAGCGGACGCGCGAGCCCAGGCCGGCCCCGTCGTCGCCCTATCGGACCGTCGACCGCGTCGACCCGCGCTCGGCGCTGCTGGGGATCGGCGCCGCGGTGCTGGCGGTGGTGCTCATCGCCGCCTCCGCGCTGCTCGGCATCGGCGCCTACCGGTTGCAGCGGCTCAACGACCTGCGGGCCGAATACGACGCTTTCGCCCAGCAGGTGACGGTGAATCTGACCTCCCTGAACGCGGGCAACGTCGACAACATCCGCAAGACCCTGCTCGACAAGACCAGCGGCACCGCGCAGCAGAATCTGGAACTGGTGACCCAGCAGATCATCACGCAGATCGAGCAGTACGGCATCCAGACCAACGGCGAAGTCATGTCGCGCGCCGTCACGGTGGCCGATCCCGATTACGGGCAGGTGTTGATGGTGCTCGGCTGGACCCAGCGGCTGTCCAACAAGAAGGACGACGTGGAGCGCCAGGTGTTCCGCTGGAAGGTCGACATGCGCCGCATCAACGGTGAACTGAAGCTGACGAAATTCGATTGGGTGTCCTGACGTGGCGAAGACGCGCGAGGCCGTGAAGAGCGGCGGGGAAGAACGACCGATCCCGAAGAGCTGGTGGGTCGTCGCCGCTGTCTTGGCGGCGTTGATCGTGGTCACCGGTTTCCTCGGGTTCCGCTACTTCCGCCTGCAATCGGTGGAGTCGGCGCGCAGCTCGTCGCTGGCGGCGGCCAAGGACTACGCCAACACGATGTTCACCTACGACCCGGAGACGGTGGACGCGAAGATCACCAAGTCGCAGGGCTTCCTCGTCGACGATGCCCGGCGCGAGTTCGACGAGCAGGTGCTGCAGGCCAAGATGTCGCAGAACGTCAAGGGCAACCGGATCATCTCGAAGCTCTCGGTGGCCGACGCGGGCGTGGTGACCAACACCCGCACCACGTCGACGGTCCTGCTCTTCCTCAACCAGTCGGTGACCAGTTCGGCCGAGCCCAAGGTCCGCGTCGACCCGAGCCGCGTCCAGTTCACGATGGCGCGCCACGGCGGGAAGTGGAAGATCAACGACATCCGCATCTTCACCGACGACTCGCTGCGCAACGTGGTGGAGCGCCAGGTCAAAGACCCGGCCCCGTCGTTTCCCGCTCCCGCTCCGGCCCCCAACTAGCGTCGACCGCCGACTGGGCACCTCAACCCCGCCGAGTGGGCACCCAAGGTAGCTCGAGTGGGCACCTCAACCCGGCCGAGTGGGCACCTAAAGTAGCTCGAGTGGGCACCTCAACCCGGCCGAGTGGGCACCTCCGCGACTACTGCGACGAGTAGCCCATCGGCATCAGGATCGACTTGTGCTCGAGGTAGGACTCGAGGCCCTCGCGACCGTTCTCACGGCCGATGCCGGAGTTCTTGTAGCCGCCGAACGGCGACGCAGGGTCGATGGCGTACCAGTTGATGCCGTAGGTCCCGGTCCGGACCTTCTTGGCGATCTCGACACCGCGGGGGATGTCGGAGGTCCACACCGATCCGGCGAGGCCGTAGTCGGAGTCGTTGGCGATCGCGATCGCCTCGTCGACCGTGTCGTAGGCGATGACCGAGATGACCGGGCCGAAGATCTCCTCGCGGGCGATCGTCATGTCGTTGGTGACGCCGGTGAAGATGGTCGGCGCGACGAAGTGACCGGAGTCGAGGCCCTCGGGACGACCGCCGTCGAGCACTGCGGTGGCGCCCTCGGTCTTACCCTTTTCGATGTAGCCCTCGACCTTGGCGCGCTGCTTCTCGGTGATGATCGGGCCGAGCTTCGCTTCGGGGTCCGACGGGACGCCGGGGGTGAAGGTCTTGGCCGTCTCGACCATCGCCTCGACGATCTCGTCGTGGCGTGAGCGGGGGACCAGCACGCGGGTCTGCGCGACGCAGGCCTGCCCGTTGTTGAGCAGCCCGGAGAACACCAGCATGTGGATGCTCGACGGCAGGTCGACGTCGTCGAGGACGATGGCCGCGGACTTGCCGCCCATCTCCAGCGAGCACCGCTTCAGCAGCTCGCCGCAGCGCGAGGCGATGATCCGTCCGGCGGCGGTGGAGCCGGTGAAGGTGATCTTGTCGACATCGGGATGTTCGACGAGGGCCTGGCCGGCCTCGAGGCCGCCGGTCACCACCGAGAGCACGCCTTCGGGGACCCCGGCCTCGGTGAAGAGCTCGGCGAGCAGGTTGGAGTCCAGGGGCGTCTCGGGCGCGGGCTTGAGCACGACGGAGCAGCCGGCGGCGAGCGCCGGGCCGAGCTTGTTGCAGATCAGGAACAGCGGCACGTTCCAGGCGATGATCGCGCCGACGACGCCGACGGGCTCGCGCACGACGAGGCTCTCGCCGAACAGTCCGGTGCGCTTCTCCTCCCACGGGTAGGCCTCGGCGGCGTCGGCGTAGGCGCCGAGCACGCCGGTGCCGGGGAGTTGCTGCAGGGTCGCGACGTCGGTGGCCGATGCGCCCATCTCCGCGGAGATGAGGCCACCGATGTCGGCGCCGCGCTCGTTGATGAGTTCGGCGGCGCGACGGAGGACGGCGGCCCGCTCGGCGGGGGTCTTGTTCGCCCACACGCCGGCGTCGAAGGAGGCGCGCGCGGCGGCGACCGCCGCGTCGACGTCGGTCGCGTCGGCAGCGGGCACCGAGCCGACCTTTTCGCCGGTCGACGGGGAGATCACGTCGATCCGCTCGGTGGAGTGCGGTGCGACCCACTTCCCGCCGATGTACAGATTGGGCTGGTCGCCGCCGCCGACGAGGGTGGGTGCGGCGGTCGCGGTCTCGGTCATGGATGCTCCAAGGTCGGTGATCTGGTTCACCTTCGATACTAGAACACGTTCTAGTTGTCGACCAGGGGTCGATCAGATCCGATCAACCCGTGCGGAGCAATCCCGGGGCGGGACCGACGGTCGCTACGCGCCCGACGCCGGCTTGGCGTCGATCACGACCTCGAACTCCAGCAGGTTCGCGCCCGACGCGACGGTGTTGCCCTTGCGCTCGCCGGCATGTGCCTTGCGCGCGTCGCCGTTGGCCCAGTTCTGGTAGTCCTCCTCGGTCTCCCACTGGGTGTAGACGAAGTAGCGGTCCTCGCCCGACGTCGGACGCAGGAGCTGGAATCCGAGGAAGCCCGGCGACGAGTCGACGGTGTGCGCACGGTTGGCGAACCGCTTCTCCAATTCGGGGCCGGCGCCTTCGGGGATGCTGATCGCATTGATCTTCACAACTGCCATGAACCCCAGACTATCCGCGCGACGTGGACTCGGACAGGGGCGGACGGTCGCGGCTATAGTCGGCTGCCATGACCGCGGAGACCGGGGCGGTTGGCGCCGACGCCCTCACCGACCACGGCGGACACGGCCCGCCGATCCTGCTCCTGCACGGCCTGATGGGGCGTGGGCGGACGTGGCAGCGGCAGGTCGGCTGGCTGCGCCGCTACGGACGAGTGTTCACCGTCGACGCGGCATGGCACACCGGCCCGATCGACGATCCGAATTCCGTCGATCCCGCGGCGCTGGGCACCGAGCGGTTCGTCGCCGACATCGTCGACGTGCTGGGGCGTGTCGGCGCGCGCATGGGCAGCGACGATCCGGCGGTTCTGATCGGGCATTCGATGGGCGGGCTGCATGCCTGGTGCACGGCCGCGGCGCATCCGGAGCTGGTGCGCGCTCTCGTCGTCGAAGACATGGCCCCGGATTTCAAAGGGCAGACGACGCGGAATTGGACGCCCTGGTTCGAGACGTGGCCGGAGCGCTTCGCCTCGGTCGGGCAGGCGCAGGAGATGTTCGGCGAGGTGGCGGGGCGCTATTTCTACGAGGCCTTCGACGACGGTCGGCTGCACGGGGACCTCGGCGTCTTCACCGCGATCGCCGATCAGTGGGGATTGCGCGACTACTGGGACGCCTGGGGCGCGGTCCACGTGCCGACCTTGCTCGTCGAAGCGGGGTTCACCGTCACGCCGCCCGGGCAGATGGCACAGATGGCGCAGCGCAACCCGTCTGCGCAGCACATCGTTGCGCCCGACGCCGGCCACCTCGTCCACGACGACGCGCCGGAGTTCTTCCGCGGCGCCGTCGAGGCCTTCCTCGCCGCGCTTCCTCCCGCATGAATCCCTTCCTCCCGCAGAAATATCTGCGGGAGGAGGCGAAATCTGCGGGAGGAACGGTCAGCCGCCGAGGCGGAACAGACCGTCGTCGGTGATCTCGACGAGCCCGTCGACGAGCAGCGAGTCGAGGGCACGCGATCGCTGTCCGGGATCGGTGGGCCAGGCCGCGTCGAGTCGGTCGCGCGTCACCGGTCCGCTCCGCTCGCGCAGGACGTCGAGCAGTCGTCCGCGGGCCTGCCGGTCGGTCCCCTCGTACCGCTGGGTGCGTTTGGGCGGCGCCGCCGACGCCGGCTTCCCCGCCGCGAACCACGCACAGGAGTCGACGATCGGGCAGACGTCGCAGCGTGGGTTGCGCGCGGTGCAGACCAGGGCGCCGAGCTCCATCAGGGCGGCGGAGAACCGGGTCGCGGACGGGGCCGGCGAGCCGTCGGGGGAGCGGGGCGCGAGGGCGTCCGCGTCGTCGAGGTCGGTGCGACGGGGCCCGAGCGGTTCGGCGAGGCCGTGGCAGGCGCGCGCGATGACGCGCCGCACGTTGGTGTCGACGACGGGGACCGCGCGGTCGTAGGCGAAACAGGCCACCGCGCGGGCCGTGTACTCGCCGACGCCGGGCAGCGCGAGCAGCGCGTCGACGTCGTCGGGGACAACGTTTTCATGGTGTGCCGCAACGGTTTTGGCGCACTGGTGCAGTCGTTGTGCGCGTCGCGGATAGCCGAGCTTGCCCCAGGCCCGCAGGACGTCGGGGCCGCTGGCCGCCGCCATGTCGGCCGGTGTCGGCCACCGGGAGACCCACGCGTGCCACGGCTCCAGCACGCGCGCGACCGGTGTCTGCTGGAGCATGAACTCGCTGACCAGGATGTGCCAGGCGGTGGCCTCGGGTCGTCGCCACGGCAGATCGCGTCCGTGGGCGTCGAACCAGGTGACCAATGCGGCCGATGGCATACTCAGAGTCATGCCCACTCCCTCAGCACGACTCACCCCCGCCCAGGCCTGGCACAACCTCAAGGCCGGGAACGAACGATTCGTGGCTGGGAATCCGGAACATCCGAATCAGAGTATCGACCGACGGTCGGGCCTCGCCGAGGGACAGGCGCCCAACGTGGTGCTGTTCGGCTGCTCCGACTCGCGGGTGGCCGCCGAGATGATCTTCGACCAGGGTCTCGGCGACATGTTCGTCGTGCGCACGGCCGGACACATCATCGACTCCTCGGTGCTCGGTTCGCTGGAATTCGCCACCGAACTGCTCAACGTCCCGCTGATCGCGATCCTCGGACACGACTCCTGCGGCGCCGTCGGGTCGACGGTGAAATCGCTCGAGGACCTCACCATCCCGTCGGGGTATATCCGCGACATCGTGGAGCGGGTCGGCCCGAGCATCCTGGCCGCCCGCGCCAAGGGCAAGACGCGCCTGGACGAGTTCGAGGCCGAGCACGTCATCGAGACCGGGCGCCTGCTGCTGCAGCGCAGCCTGCTGATCAAGGAGCGGGTCGACCGCGGCGAGGTCGCCATCGTCGGGTTGACGTATCACCTGGCCGACGGCCGGGTGTCGTTGCGCAGCGCGCTCGGTGAGATCGGGGACGTTCCGGGGGATCCCGTCGAGCCGTAGGCCACACCTATTGCGAGTGGACGATGTGTTCTATCTGACCAGGGCGAATCGCGACACGCCGGACAGCCTCAACGGTCGTATCGTCGCTGGCAGTTAGCGTAGGGGCCGTGATCGAACCACAGGGCCCCCTGCCGCCGGAGATCTACTGGCGCCGGCGAATCGTCGCCGGTGTCGGCGGCTTGGCCTTCGTCGGTTTGGTCATCCTGCTCATTTTCTCGGCGCTCCCGTCCAAGGACGACGGCAAGCAGGTGGCCGCGACCGCGTCCACCCCGGCTCCACCGCCGTCGACGCAGAAGCAACCCGTCCCGGCCCCGTCGGCCGGCGACGGCAACGGCAACGGCAACACCGACAACGGAGCCGCGGGAAACCAGGGCAACAACGGCAACGGTCAGGGTGGTACCGACAACCAAGCCGGCCAGCCGGGCAACACCGCGCCCGGGGACAACCAGGCCGCGCCGCAGGCACCCGGGGCGCCGACCAACGCCGCCGCACCGGTGCCCGCGCAGAACCTGTGCACCGACCAGAGCCTCTCGGTGGTGCTGTACACCGACAAGCCGACGTACAAGGTCGGCGATCAGCCGGTGTTCACCCTCGCGGTGACCAACGGCGGCCTGGCCGAGTGCACCCGCGACATCGGCAAGTCGGCGCAGAACGTGATCGTGCGCTCACTCGACGGCACGCGCACCCTGTGGTCGGCGCGCGACTGCTCGCCGCTGCGCTCGGTCAACAACGTCGTCTTCCAGCCGGGCCAGCAGGAGCGCGACACGGTCAACTGGTCGGGCACCACCTCCACCCCCGGATGCCAGACGCCGCGTCAGCCGATCCCGCCGGGCGCCTACCGGGCGATCGCGAAGATCGGCGAGCGCGAATCCGCTCCGATCACGTTCAACGTGGTCGCGCCGGCCCAGCAGCCGTAGCTAGAACCGGTCGAGGCTGGTCTCGGCGAGCCGGGACAGCCCTTCGCGGATGTGCCGCGCCCAGATGCTGCCGATCCCCTCGACGCCCTGCAGGTCGGCAGCCGTCGACGCCAGCAATGCCTGCAGCGATCCGAAGCTCGCGACGAGGCGCTCGACGTGGGCGAACTGCAGCCGGGAGATCCGGGAGAGCACCCGGTAGCCGCGCGGGTTCATCGTCATGTCGAGGGCCTCGACGGTCGTCGGGTAGCCGAAGCAGTGCGCGATGAGGGAGAGGTCCAGCAGGTCGGTGTCGGACAGCTCCCCGATGGATGCCAGCGAGCTCTGCAGCTCCTCGCGGGTGGGCGGCTCCGGTGAGGCGTAGTAGTCGCGCACCAGCAACTCGCGCATGACGTCGTTGTCGCTGATCAGTTCCTCGCGCTGCAGACGGACCTGTCGACCGTTGGTGCCCAGCTCCAGGATGTACAGGTCGATCTCGTCGGCGACGCGCCGGACCATCTCCATGCGCTGGGCGACGCTGGCCACATCCCGCAGTGTCACGTCGTCCTCGATCTCCGAGCGCGAGAGCTGGCCGAGCACCTCGTCGAGCCGCGATCGGTACCGCTCGAGGGTCGCGAGAGCGACGTTGGCGCGGGAGAGGATCGGGTCGGGGTCTTCGACGACGTGGCGGGCGCCGTCGACGTAGACGCTCACGATCGACATCGACGCGCTGACCGAGATCACCGGGAATCCGGTCTGCACCGCGGTGCGCTCGGCCGCGCGATGCCGGGTGCCGGACTCGCTGGTGGGGATCGTGGGGTCGGGCATCAGCTGCACGTTGGCGCGCAGGATGCGCGTCCCGTCGGTGGACAGGACGACCGCCCCGTCCATCTTGGACAGCTCGCGCAGGCGCGTCGGCGCGAAGTCGACGTCGAGGTGGAAGCCGCCGTCGCAGATCTGCTCCACGTCCTTGTCGTGCCCGATGACGATGAGTGCGCCGGTGCCGCCGCGCAGGATTCGCTCCAGGCCGTCGCGCAGCCCGGTACCCGGCGCGACACGGGCGAACGTTTCGCGGGTCAGGTCTGACATCGGGGCGGTCAAGGCGTCTCCAGACACGAGCAGGGATGCGTCAGAAACTAGACTATCGGTCTGTGAGAACACCATTCGCGATACCCGACGACCTCGAGTCGGTCAGCCGTCACCCGAAGGCCAGGCGACCGGGCGAGGCGATGCGCTATCACCACGCCCTCTGCTACGGCTGCGGCGACGACGCGGTCAACGGGCTGCACGTCACCGTCACGGCCGGCGAGGGCGTGGCGTCGACCGCGACGATGCAGGTGCGATCGTGGATGGAAGGCGGGCCGGGGGTGATCCACGGCGGCATCCTGTCGGCGGCCTTCGACGAGGTGATGGGCACGACGGCCCTTCTCATCGGTGTCCCGGTGGTCACCGGCCACCTGGAGATCGATTTCATGCGGCCCATCCCGATCGAGTCGTCGTTGCGGTTCACCGCAGAGGTGCTGGGCCGGGATCGGCGCAAGATCTACACCCGCGCCGCCGCCTTCGTCGACGGGCCGGAAACCGCCGCGGAGCCGGTCGCGACGAGCCGTGCCCTGTTCATCGGTATCGATCCACGAGAGCATTTCGCCTCCCACGTGGCCAACTCGCAGCGTCCCGACGAGCACCAGCGCTGGACCAAGTACTCGAGCCCGTAGTCGCCGGGACTGCCCACTCGACGGGGTTGGGGTGCCCACTCGGCATGGTTGGGGTGCCCAGGGTCTCGATACGGTTCCTCGCCCAGGGGCTCGGATCCACTCGACCAACGCGACGTCAGAAGTCGGGGTTTACCGGACCGCGGCCACTGCCGTGCAGGCAGGCGTCGACGGCCTCGGCGAGGTTGGAGACCCGGGTGATGCGGATGCCGCCGGGCAGGTCCTCACGGTCGGCGCCCGCCGCGGGGATGACGGCATGGCGGAAGCCGAGCCGCTTCGCCTCGGCGACCCGGCGGGTCAACGCGCTGACCGGGCGGACCTCGCCGGCCAGGCCGACCTCGCCGATCGCGACCGTCGTGAACGGGATGGCGCGACCGTCGACAACCGAGGCGACCGCCATCGCGATCGCCAGGTCGGCGGCCGGTTCGGTGACCTTCATGCCGCCCACCGTCGACGCGTAGACCTCCGACGTGCCGATCTTCTTCAAGCCCAATCGGGCCTGCAGCACCGCCAGGACCATCGCCACGCGTGCGCTGTCCAACCCGGAGACCGCGCGGCGCGGAATGTTCATCTCGGTGGGATTCGCCAGCGCCTGGATCTCCCCGACGAGGGCGCGCTTGCCGTCCATCGTGACCAGCACGGCCGAGCCGGTGACGTCGCCCTGGCGCTGGTGCCAGAAGATCCCGGACGGGTCGGTGACCTGGTGGATACCGTTGTCGCGCTGCTCGAAGCAGCCCACCTCGTCGGCGGCGCCGAAGCGGTTCTTGATCCCGCGGACCATGCGCAGCGGCGAGTGCCGGTCGCCCTCGAAGCTGAGCACGACGTCGACGAGGTGTTCCAACGAGCGCGGCCCGGCGACGGCCCCGTCCTTCGTGACGTGCCCGACGAGGATGACCGCGGTGCCGCTGTTCTTCGCCAACGAGACGAGTGCGGTGGTGACCGCCCGGATCTGGGTGACGCCGCCGTGCACGCCGTCGGAGTCGGTGGCGACCATCGTCTGCACCGAGTCGACGATGAGCAGGGTCGGGTCGACCTCGGTGACGTGGCCGAGGACCGTCGCGAGGTCGGATTCGGCGGCGAGGTAGACGTTCTCGTGGACCGCGTCGGTGCGCTCGGCCCGCAACCGGACCTGACCGGCGGATTCCTCGCCGGTGACGTATAGGACGCGCCGACCGCCGCCGGCCCAGTGCTTGGCGGCCTCTAGGAGCAGGGTCGACTTCCCGACGCCCGGTTCACCCGCCAGCAGGATCACCGATCCGGGGACCACCCCGCGGCCCAGGACGCGGTCGAATTCGCCGATCCCGGTCGGGATGACCTTGGCCGCCTCCGAACCCACCTCGGTGAGGCGGCGCGCCGGGCTCGACGGCGCGACGCCGACGGTTCCGCGGCTCTTGGACGTCGACGCGGCGACGGCCTCGTCGACGGTTCCCCACTCACCGCATTCCGGGCAGCGGCCCACCCACTTGGCGGGTTGGTGCCCGCAGGCGCTGCACCGATAGACGGCTCGAGTCTTGACTGCCACCGGCTCAGCCTAGGGGCGGGGTCGGACAGTCGGCGGTGCGGCGGTGACGAGGACGGTTCAGTGCTCGGTCTCGGCCGAGTCGGACGGATCCTTGTCCTTGCGCTCCATGAGTGCGCCGGCGTCGACCGGGGTGTCCACCTTGACGCTGGTGGCCTTGCCGTTGGTGTTGAAGTTGAAGGTCAGCGGCACGGTCAGGCCGGGCGAGACGGTCTGTCCGGCGTTGCTGAGGGTGGCGCTGAGGAACTTCTGCCCCTCGGTCGGCGTCATCCCGGCCGGCTCGCCCGCGCGCAGCGCCAACCCGGCGGGGACCGTGGTGTCGCCGTCGAGGGCGACGGTTCCGGTCGGCGCGGTGATGGAGACCAGCTTGGTGTTGTTCACCGGGTCGTCGTTGCTGATGACGAAGGCCAGCTTGTACGGGCCGCCGGCGGCGAAGACCGCCGTGGAGTCGGTGGCGGTCGGGTAGATGACCTGCACGTCGTTCAGGGTGAGGTTGCCGTCGCGGACGACGGCCCCGTTGATGGCCGGCGCCTGCGTCGCGGTCTGCGACACCTGGCCGGAACCGCAGGCGGTGCCGGTCGCGACGACGGCGGCGCCGATCGCGACGGCGAGCGCGGACTTGACGAGTCCGGACGTGAACGCGGACTGGGAGAGCAGGGTCACCGTGAATCCTCCAGCTGGTGGTCTTCGTGTTCCCGCACCACGGGCACGGGAACCTCACTACGCAGCGTAGTGGGCGCGGTGCCCCCACGTCCCGCGGGGTCGTGAGATTCGTCGGAGAAACTCCGGTGCGCAGACCACAACCGGCATTGTCCAGTGGGCTGTACCACAGCCTGTAGTAGAGGCTCGATAGTCGCCCTGGCCAGCGCAAAGGGCCTCGATCAGCCTTTTGACCTGCACCGTTGAGAAATGGCTGTCGGAGCCGCGTGTTAGACTTACCTCAGTTGAAAGGGGCGCTACGTTCATGAATTTCAAAGTTGGCGACACCGTTGTTTACCCCCATCATGGTGCCGCGCGGGTCGAAGACATCGTCACCCGCACCATCAAGGGCGAGCCGGTCGAATACCTCGTATTGAAGGTGACCGACGGTGACATGACCGTTCAGATCCCTTCGTCGAAGCTGGAGTACGTCGGTGTTCGCGACGTCGTCGGTGAAGAGGGACTCGACCAGGTCTTCCAGGTGCTGCGCGCGCCGCACACCGAGGAACCCACCAACTGGGCCCGCCGCTTCAAGGCCAACCAGGAGAAGCTGATCTCCGGCGACATCATCAAGGTCGCCGAGATCGTGCGCGACCTCTGGCGTCGCGAGCAGGACCGCGGACTCTCCGCCGGGGAGAAGCGCATGCTGACCCGTGCGCGCCGCGTCCTCGTCGACGAACTCTCGCTGGCCCAGAACACCGACGACGAGAAGGCATCGACCATTCTCGACGAGGTGCTGGCCGCCGCTTCGTAACCCACTCCCAGCAGCCGCAGTTGTCGACATCGGTCATCATCCCGGCTGCGGGATCGGGCGTCCGGCTGGGCGAGGACCGACCCAAGGCGTTCGTGGACGTCGGCGGTGCCACCGTCTTGGCCCGCACGGTCGGCTCGATCACCGGCGCGCCCGGACTCGACGTGGATCGCATCGTCGTCGTCGTACCCGGTGAGCTGGTCGAGCGGACGCGAGCCGAGCTGCCCGAGGCCGATTGCGAGATCGTGGTCGTGGCCGGCGGTGCGGAGCGCTCCGATTCCGTTCGCGCCGGCTTGGCGCACAGCACCGGCGAATTCGTCTTGGTGCACGACGCCGCGCGGCCCTTCACCCCGTCGGCCGTCTTCGCCCGCGTCGTCGCGGCCCTGCGCGCCGGTCACCCCGCCGTCGTGCCCGGGCTGCCCGTCGTCGACACCCTCAAGAAGACCGATTCCGACGGTGGCGTCGTCGTCACCGTGGACCGCGCCGAACTCCGCGCGATCCAAACCCCGCAGGGATTCCACGCCGACGCCCTGGTGCGCGCGTACGCCGGCGATGGGGATGTCGCGACCGATGACGCCGGGCTGGCCGAGCGGGCCGGGATTCCCGTGGTCGTCGTCGACGGCGACCCCGATGCCTTCAAGATCACGACCCCGTGGGATTTGCGCCTGGCGCGCGCCATGGCGAAAGGGTGGGACTGACATGCGAGTCGGCATCGGTAGCGACGTGCACAAGATCGCGCGGGGCGTGCCCTGTTGGCTGGTCGGCCTGCACTTCCCCGACGACGACGGCTGCGAGGGGCACTCCGACGGGGATGTCGGGGCCCACGCCCTCTGCGACGCGGTGCTGTCCGCCGCCGGGCTCGGCGACCTCGGCAGCGTCTTCGGTACAGGTCGATCCGAATGGGACGGCGTCTCCGGGGTCCGCATGCTCGAGCACGTCGCGGCACTCGTGAGCGAGGCGGGACTCGTCGTCGTCAACGGGGCGGTGCAGGTCATCGGCAACCGGCCCCGGATCGGTCCCCGCCGCGAGGAGGCCGCGGGGGTTCTCTCGGCGGCGCTGGGGGCGCCGGTCTCGGTCTCCGCGACGACGACCGACGGCCTCGGGCTGACCGGGCGCGGCGAAGGCATTGCGGCGATGGCGACGGCCCTGGTCGACGCGGCGCCGCGCACCGCCGAGCACTGACGGCGGTGGGCCCGCGCGCGACCCGCGACGCCCGGTAGGATCGCAGGTCGTGACCCTACGCCTGTACGACACCGCTGCGCGCGAGCTGCGCGAGTTCCGCCCGTTGCACGACGGACGGGTGACGGTGTACCTGTGTGGGGCGACGGTGCAGGGGGTGCCGCACATCGGGCACGTCCGCAGCGGCATCGCCTTCGACGTGCTGCGCCGCTGGCTCGCCCATCAGGGCAACGACGTGCTGTTCGTCCGCAACGTCACCGACATCGACGACAAGATCCTGCGCAAGGCCGACGAGGCGGGCCGCCCGTGGTGGGAGTGGGCCGCAACCCACGAGCGCGCCTTCGACGACGCCTATCGCGCGCTCGGAGTCCTGCCGCCGTCGGCGGAACCGCGCGCCACCGGCTTCGTGCCGCAGATGATCGTCTACATGCAGCGGCTGATCGACCGCGGCCACGCCTACGTCGCCGACGGCAACGTCTACTTCGACGTGCAGAGCCTGCCCTCCTACGGCTCCCTCTCCGGCCACAAGCTCGACGACGTGCACCAGGGGGAGAGCGCGGGCACCGGCAAGCGCGACCCGCGCGACTTCACGCTGTGGAAGGCCGCCAAGCCAGGCGAGCCGTCGTGGGACACCCCGTGGGGTCCGGGACGCCCCGGCTGGCACCTGGAGTGCTCGGCGATGGCGACCGGGCTGCTCGGTCCCGAGTTCGACATCCACTGCGGCGGCATGGACCTGGTCTTCCCCCATCACGAGAACGAGATCGCCCAGAGCGTCGGCGCCGGCGACCCGTTCGCCCGCTACTGGCTGCACAACGGCTGGGTGACGATGAGCGGCGAGAAGATGAGCAAGTCGCTCGGCAACGTCGTCGCCATCCCGGAGATGCTGCGCAAGGTGCGCCCCGTCGAGCTCCGCTACTACCTGGGCAGCGCCCACTACCGCTCCATGCTGGAGTATTCGGAGGGGGCGCTGCAGGAGGCGGCCACCGCCTACCGTCGACTGGAAGCCTTTGTGCGACGGGTGGATTCGCGGTGCGGATCGGTACCGGTGGGCACCGTGACACCGGAGTTCACCGCGGCGCTCGACGACGATTTGGGCGTACCGGCGGCCCTCGCGGTGATCCACAACGCCGTCCGCTCGGGCAACACCGCCCTGGAGAACGGCGACACCGACGCGGCCATTGAGGTGGCGGCCTCCGTGCGCGCGATGTGCGACATCCTCGGCGTCGACCCGATGGCGGCGAACTGGGCCAACGGACGCGAGGACCCGGCGGCACACAACGCCCTCGACGTCCTCGTGCGGGCCGATCTGGACCGTCGGGCAAAGGCGCGGGCCGACAAGGATTGGGTCGTCGCCGACGAGGTGCGCGACCGCCTGGCCGCGGCCGGCGTCGAAGTGACCGATACCCCCGACGGCGCCCAGTGGTCGCTGCATACAGACGACTCGGCTCGCGCCGGTAAACCGAAGGAAGGTGCGTGATGGCCGGAAACTCCAAGCGGCGCGGCGCGGTGCGCAAGTCGGGGACGAAGAAGGGGCAGGTCGTCGGATCGGGCGGTCAGCGCCGCCGCGGACTCGAGGCGCGCGGCGCCACCCCGAAGGCGGAGGACCGCGTCTACCACGCCGCTCACAAGCGCAAGGTCGCGGCGCAGAAGCAGGCGCCGAACCGCCGACGCCCGGCCCGGGACGACGACGCCCCCGAGTACGTGCTCGGCCGCAATCCCGTCGTCGAGTGCCTGCGCGCGGGCGTCCCGGCGACCGCGCTGTACCTGGTGACCGGCATGGAGGCCGACGAGCGGGTCACCGAGGCGGTGCAGCTGGCCGGACAAAAGGGTATCTCGATCCTCGAGGTCACCCGCAACGAACTCGACCGCATGTCGTCGAACGGGTTGCACCAGGGCATCGGCCTGCAGGTGCCGGCGTATTCCTACGCCCACCCCGACGACCTGATGGCCGCGGCGATCGACTCCGGCCGGCCGCCGCTGCTGGTGGCATTGGACAACATCACCGACCCGCGCAACCTGGGGGCGGTCATCCGCTCGGTTGCCGCCTTCGGCGGTCACGGCGTGCTGATCCCGCAGCGGCGCAGCGCCAGCGTCACCGCGGTGGCGTGGCGGACCAGCGCGGGGGCGGCGGCGCGGCTGCCCGTCGCGCAGGCGCCGAATCTGACCCGCACGCTCAAGGACTGGGCGAAGTCCGGGGCGCAGATCGTCGGCCTCGACACCGAGGGCGCGGTCAGCCTCGACGACTACGACGGCACCGGCCCGACGGTGGTCGTCGTCGGCTCCGAGGGCAAGGGGCTGTCCCGCCTGGTGCGCGAGACCTGCGACTCGGTCCTGGCCATCCCGATGGCCGGCGACGTCGAGAGCCTCAACGCCTCGGTCGCCGCGGGGGTCGTGCTGGCCGACTTCGCCCGCCAGCGCCGCCAGGCCTAGCTCAGGTGCGCCGGATCGGCGCCAGATCGACCCCGGCGGCCCGCAGCGCATCCCGGGTCGCACGGGCGTGCTCGACCGCACCAGGGGTGTCGCCGTGCAGACAGATCGACTCCGCGTCGACGGTGATCGTCGAACCGTCGACGGCGACGAGCGTCCCGGTGGTGACGAGGTCGACGACCCGGCGGGAGATCAGCGCCGAATCGGTGAGCAACGCCCCCGGCTCGGTGCGCGGGACCAGCGTGCCGTCGGGCCGGTAGCCGCGGTCGGCGAAGGCCTCGGTGATCGTCGGCAGACCGGCGTCGCGGGCCAGGGCCAGGATCGTCGACTGCGGTAACCCCATCACCGCCAGGGCCGGGTCCACGTCGAGCACCGCGGCGACGACGGCCGCGGCCTGCTCCTCGTCGGAGACCACGGTGTTGTAGAGCGCGCCGTGCGGCTTCACGTAGCTGACCGGCGCACCGGCCGTCGCGGCCAGCGCCCGCAGCGCCCCGATCTGGTAGACGACGTCCGCGCGCAGGTCCTCCGCGTCCATCGCCATGTGCCGGCGTCCGAATCCCGCACGGTCGGGATAGGACACCTGGGCCCCGATCGCGACCCCGGCGCCGTGTGCCGCCCGACACGTTCTGGACAGGATCGTCGGCGACCCGGCATGGAAGCCGCATGCGACGTTGGCGCTGGTCACGACGGTCAGCATCGCCTCGTCGTCGCCAACGCCCTCACCCAGGTCGGCGTTCAAATCGATAGTGCGGGCCACGCCTTCCGATGATAGGGGGATTACCCTGGATAACCATGACAGCGATGAATGACACCATCACCACGGCGCAGGGCCCGGTGGTGGGCGTGCGCGGCAAGCGCACTCGGGCCGGGACGATCAGCTGGAAGGGCATCCCCTTCGCCGCTCCGCCGGTCGGGCCGCTGCGGTTCCGCGCCCCCCAGCCCGCGCAGCCCTGGTCGGGCACCTTCGCCGCCGACTCGTACGGGACGGCCGAAGTCCAGGACAAGATTTACACGGCGGTCGGCCCCGGCCGGTTCCAGCCCACCGGCGAGGACTGCCTGACGCTCAACGTCTTCTCGCCGGATCGGATCAGCGCGGCACCGCGCCCGGTGATGGTCTTCATCCACGGCGGCGCGTACCTCCTGGGCGCGACGGCCACACCGCTGTACGACGCGTCGTTGCTGGCGAAGGCCGGCGACGTGGTCGTCGTGACGGTCCAGTACCGCTTCGGCCCGTTCGGCTACCTCGACTTCACCGAGTTCGGCTCGCCGGACCGCCCGATCGACGACAACCTGGGCCTGCGCGACCAGGTGGCCTCGCTGGAATGGGTGCAGGCCAACATCGCCGCGTTCGGCGGCGACCCGGACAACGTCACCGTCTTCGGTGAGAGCGCGGGCGGATCGTCGGTGACCGCGCTGCTCGCGACGCCGGCGGCGAAGGGGCTGTTCCACCGGGCCATCGCGCAGAGCCCGGCCAACGAGCTGAACATCTCGGCGCAGGCCGCCGCCCACTTCGGGCAGGAGTTCGTCAAGATGCTCGACGACCCGTCCTACCGGGCGGGCAGCGGCGGCGCCCCCGTCGACCCGCAGCGTGCGCGCGAACTGCTGCACAGCGCGACCGCGTGGCAGTTGCACAAGGTCAGCAAGGCGTTGACTGCCTACTCGCCGCAGTCGGGTACCGGCGAATTCCTCCCATTCGGCCCGACCTTCGGCACCGAGTATCTGCCGCAGGAGCCGAACCAGGCTGCGCGCGACGGCAACACCCACCGGGTGCCGCTGATCATCGGCACCAACCGGGACGAGGCGCTGCTGTTCACCCGCGGCGCGGCCATGCTGCCCGGCGACGACCGCGACCAGCTCGAGGGCATCTTCCCGCAGGGCGAGGACGTCTTCCTCGGCGTCAACGACGTCGAGCACCGCGCCGCGCTGATGGCCGCCTACAGCGAGGGGCACCGCGGCGGCGACCCGGTCCACATGCTGGGCGACTCGGTGTTCTGGGGACCGGCGATCGCCTTCGCCGAGGGACACGCGGCGGCGGGCAACCCGACCTACGTGTACCGCTACGACTTCGACACCAAGGTGCTGCGGGCCAGCGGTATGCGGGCCACCCACGCCACCGAGTTGTTCTCCGTCTTCGGCGCCTTCCGCACCGCGATCGGCGCGGGTCTGGCCGTCGGCGATTGGCGCGCGACGGGCAAGATGACGCGCGTGATGCAGGGGCATTGGACCGCCTTCGCGCGCACCGGATCGCCGGAGCTGCAGTGGTCGCGCTACGACGCGGGCCACCGGGACACGATGGTCTTCGACATCCACTCGCGAATGGTGCGCGACCCCTACCCGCAGCGCCGCGAGGCGTGGATGCGGGCGCACGGGCTCGTCCCGGCCTGATGGCGGCGAAGGCGGCCGCGGTCGGCGCCCTCCTCCTGGCGGCGGGGGTGCTAGCCGGGTGCGGTGGGTCGTCGGACCGGGACCCGGTCGACACGACGATCGGCGGCGGGCCCGCTGCCGCACCCGCCTCCACCGGCGTCGACGCATCGTCCTCGACGGTCGTCTACCTCCCGCCGCCCTACATCGCGCGGACGCAATGGGTGCAGACCTCGGTGGGCCCGAGCCTGCAGGTGTATCCGACTCCCGCTGGTCGCCGCGTCACCTCGCCCGACGCGCAGGGCAAGGCCTGGCGCGAGGTGCTTGCCAAGTCGGGGCGCTACGAGCAGTTCTCGGCGCATTCGCCCGGTATGCGGGCTCAGTTCGACTGCCACTGGGTGTGGGCGCGTGCGGTGCAGCCCGACAAGCCGTCGTGGAATCTGGAGCCGACGCGGCCGGTGGTCACCGAGGACCAGATGATCGCCTCGCGATGCAACCCGGGCGCGCCGGAGGAATAGCGTGACCCGCCACCTCCCGACGATGCGCAGCGTGAAGAAGCTCGCCCGAGACGAGCGCTCCAGCCTGGCCGAGTTGCTCGGCTCCCTGACGGAGGAGGAGTGGGATTCACCGTCGCTGTGCGCGGGGTGGTCGGTCCGTGACGTCGTCGCCCATCACCTCAGCTACGACGAGTTGACCACCGCCGCGATGGTGGCCAGGTTCGGGCGGAACCTCTTCCGGTTCGACCGCGCCAACGACGACGGGCTCGACGCGATGGTCGGCGTCGGACCGGAGCAGCTGCTGGACCTGCTGCGGCGACACCTGACGCCGTCGGGATTGCCCACCGCGTTCGGCAGCCGAATCGCGTTGCTGGACTGCATGATCCACCAACAGGACATCCGCCGCCCACTTGGAAGGCCGCGGGAGATCCCCGCCGAGCGTTTGGTCCCGGCACTCGACTTCGCCCTGTTCGCGCCGCCGATCCACGCCCGGCGTCGGACACGGGGATTGACACTGGTCGCCGAGGACCTCGCCTGGCGGGCGGGCCGCGGACCGGCGGTGGCCGGCCCGGGCGAGGCCATCCTGATGGCGGTGGCCGGCCGGCGCGGGGTGACCGACGCGCTGTCGGGTCCGGGCGTGCCGATCCTGCGCGAACGCCTCGGGGAGGGCTAGGTCCGGCCGCGGACGCGGTTGCGGCCGAGCCAGCGGCAGGCGATGTAGATCAGGAACGAGATCGTCGTGACGAAGACCGATACCGGGAGTCTCGGTGCCAGGGAGAGGATCAGGCCGCCGATGGCCGCCACCTCCGCGAAGACGATGGCGACGAGCGTGACGACGGTGGGATTCGACGAGATGCGCATCGCGGCGGCACCCGGCGTGATGACGAGCGACATGACCAGCAGCGCGCCGATCACCTGGACTGCTTGGGAGCAGGCCAGGCCCATCGCGAACGCGAAGACGACCGAGAGCGTCTTCGCCGGCACGCCGTTGGCCAGGGCGACGCGCGGGTCGACCGAGGCGAACAGGAGGGGTCGGTAGATCACGGCGAGGATCGCGAGCACGATCGCGGTGGTGATCGCGATCGCGACCACGCCCTCACTGCCGACGCTGACGACTTGACCGGTGAGCAGTGCGAATCCCGCCTGGGCGCCGCGACCGTACAGGGCCAGGAACAGCACGCCCAGACCGAGGCCGAAGGCCATGACGACGCCGATCACCGAATCGCGCTCCCGCGCCCGGTTGCCGAGCAGGCCGAATGTCAGCGCCGCGGCTATCGCGCCGACGGTCGCGCCGGCGTTCACGCTCACCCCGGCCAGCAGGGCCGCGGCCGCACCGGTCACCGTCAACTCGCTGATGCCGTGGACGGCGAAGGACATCTGCCGGGTGACGATCAGCGGCGACAGGACACCGCCGAGCAGGCCCAGCAGGGCCAGCGCGATGATCGCCTGGATGACGAAGTCGCGTCCGAGTAGATCCCACGTCGTCGCGAAGTCGAAGAAGTCAGACACCCGCCGCCTCGTTCTCGCAGTGGTGCGCGTCCTCCGCGCCCAACACGATCAGGCGACCGCCGATGCGGGTCACGTCGACCCGGCTGCCGTACAGCGCCGAGAGCACCTCGGTGGTCATCACCTCGTCGGGGGTGCCGATCACGAAACGACCGCCGGCCAGGTACAGGATGCGGTCGACGTAGGGCAGCACCGGGTTGATCTCGTGGGTGACGAATATCAGCGAGGTGTCGGCGCTGCGGCGGCGCTGGTCGAGCAGTTCCAGGACGCGCTGTCCGCTCCCGGGGTCCAGGCTGGAGAGCGGTTCGTCGCACAGGAGCAGCTCGGGGTCGCGGGTGAGGGCCTGCGCGACGCGCAGCCGCTGCTGCTCGCCGCCGGACAGCAGGCCGAACGGCCGGTTGGCGAAGGCCGCGGCATCCACCTGCGCCAGCGCGTCGTCGACGAGTCTGCGACGACGGGTCTTGCCGCGCAGCCCGATGCCCCAGGCGCCGCCGTCGACCCCGAATCCGACGAGGTCGCGACCGCGCACGGCCAGCGGATCCGCGTCGTCGGCGTGCTGCTGGGGGACGTAACCGATCCGGTCGGTGGTTTCGACGGAGCCGGCGGCCGGCTCCAATTGGCCCAGGAGCAGACGCAGGAGCGAGGTCTTGCCCGACCCGTTCGGGCCGAGGACCGCGATGAACTCGCCCCGCGCGATGGACAGGGTCAGACCCCGCCACAACACGCGACCGCCGACGTCGAGATCGACGTCGACGAGTCGCGCTACCGGGTTTCCGGTGCTATTCGGTTCGGATGTCACTTGTCGAGAGCCTGGGCGAGGGCGTCGATCTGCGCCCCCTGCCACTGCGTGTACGACGTGACGCCCTGCGGCAGCGTCTCGGTCATGGTGACGACGGGGACGCCGGCCTTCTCGGCGGTGGTGCGCACGGCGACGGTCACGTCGTCGGTGGACTGGGCGTTGTACAGCAGCGCCTTGGCGGTGTGCGAGGTCAGCAGGTCGTCGAGGGCGGCGCGGTCGGCGGCCGAGGGCGACTCGCCCTCCTCGACGGCGGCGGTGAAGGCCGGGGGAGCGGCGTCGACCAGGCCGGCGGCCTGCAGCAGGTAACCGCCGAGGGGCTCGGTCTGGACGACCTTGGTGCCGCGGTGCTTCGCCGCGATCGCGTCGACTTTGGCCTGCAGGCCGTCGATCTCCTTGCCGAAGCCCTCGGCGTTGCGGCGGAAGTCGGCGGCGTGGTCGGGGGCGCGCTTGCTCAGCGCGTCGGCCAGCGCGCCGCTGACGCGGCGGACGGCGGTGAAGTTGTAGAAGACGTGCTCGTTGGGCTGCTTCGAGCCGTGGTGCACATGGGCGCCGTGCTCGTCGGCGTGGTCGGCGCCGGTGATCCCGGCGAAGGCGGCCGCGTCGATGACCGTCGCGTCCTTACCCTTCTGGGCGTCGGTCAGGTACTGGTCGTAGTGCGCACCGTTCAGCAGGACGATGTTCGCGTCGGCGATCTGGGCGGAATCGGCTGCCGACGGGGTGAACTCGTGCGGGTCGCCGGTGGCAGAGGTGAACAGCACCTTGACGGTGGCGTGGTCGCCCGCGACGGACTTCGCGATCGCCCCCCAGACATCGGTGGACGTCACGATGACCGGGCCGGTGGCGGGCGAGGTGTTGGAGTTGTCGGTACTCGAGCAACCCGAGACGGCCGCGGTGAGCAGCAGGGCCGCGCCGGCGGCGATGGCGGAGAGGCGGACGGAACGACGCACTGGAACCTCACTTCAAGGGGTAACGGCCCGGGCGGGAACCGCTAAATGAAAACCGTTCCCGAAGATAGTGGCCGCCCGGGGTGCGCACAAATAGGTCCGCGCCTATACGTCGCGCCCGACGACGACCGGCACGACGAAGGTGCGCAGCAGCGCGGCCTCCTCGTCGACGGTGCCCCCCGGGTTGCCCAGCAGCGAGAGCATCACGCGGACCAGCCAGCGCGAGCGCTGCGCGAGTACCGGCTCGTCCATCCCCGGGTCGATGCCGCGCAGGAAGCCGCGGGCGAGTTCGTCGATCACCGGGGAGAGGGCGGCGATGGCCGCGCCCGTGGCGGGCGCGTCCGGTGAGAACCAGTTGGCGAAGGCGGCATTGCCGCGCACGAGGCGCAGAGCCGTCGTCACCGCCGCCACCAGTCGTTCGCCCGGGTCCGTCGCCGCCGGCGCGTTCGCGACCGCACGTGCCACGCGGCGGGCGGAGCGCTCGACGAAGGCGGCTTGCACGGCTTCGCGGCTGGGGAAATAGCGGTAGAGCGTGGCCCGGGAACAGCCGATCGCCTCGGCGAGTGCGCGCATGGTCACCCCGTCGACGCCGTGCACGGCATAGAGCTCTTCGGCGGTGTCGAGGATGCGCTGTGCGGCGGCATCGGTGCGCCGGGTCCGCCAGCGGTCGTCGGTGGTGGCGTCGGTCGTCACCGACGGGCTCCCGGATAGAAGGGCACGTAGTCCGGGCGTCGGACGTAATTGCCCTCCGCCCAGGTGATCCCGTCCGGGTCGACGTCGAAATCGGGAAATCTAGCGAGCAGCTCGGTCAGCGCCACCCGCGACTGCATCCGTGCCGCGGCGGCCCCCAGGCAATGGTGGTTGCCGTGGCTGAAGGTGAGGATCGACCGGGGTTCCCGCTCGACCCTCAGCTGCGCCGCGTCGGGCCCGAATTTTTCCGGGTCGCGGTTGGCCGCCGCGTAGCACAGCAGCACCTTGCGGCCGGCGGGAATGGTGACCGGTCCGCGCGGGGTGTCGGGATAGTCGACGTCGCGGGTGGTGGTGCGGGCCAACCCCTGCACCGGGGAGGTCAGTCGCAGCAGTTCCTCCACGGCCGGGCCGGTGCGCGCCGGATCGTCGACGAGCAGGCGCCGCTGCGCGGGATGTGCGGCGAGGAGTTCGACGCTGCCGCCGAGCATCCCGGTCGTCGTGTCGTTGCCGCCGGCGACCATCGTGAAGGCGAAGGCCAGGATCGAGACCAGACCCTGCGGGTCGTCGGCGAGGCCGGCGTCCACCAGTGCGGACACGGTGTCGTCGCCCGGATGGCTGCGGCGGAACCCGACGAGTTCGCCGAAGTAGGCCAGCATCTCGGCGGTCGCGTCCCCGGCGCCGGTCGGCGTGCCGCTCGACGTGGCGCCGACGATCGCCTGCGTCCACCCGTCGAACCGCGGCCAATCCTCCTCGGGGACGCCCAGGTAGTGCGCGACCACCATCGACGGCAGCGGCTTGAACAGGGTGGCGACGATGTCGGCCGGTGCGTCGCGGCGGTCGGCGATCGCGTCGAGGCGCTCGGTGACGAAAGCGCGTACCCGGGGCTCGACGTCGACGACCTGTTTGGGTGTGAATCCGCGGGCCACCAGCTTGCGGAACGCGGTATGCGCCGGTGGGTCCTGCATGACCAGCGGCGGGTTGTCGACCATTCCGATGGCCTCGAGTTCGCCATAGGCGACGGTGAGACCGTCGGCCGAGGAGAAGGTGGCGGCATCGTTGGCCGCCGCCCAGACGTCGGCGTGGCGGGTGAGGACCCAGTACTCGCCGGGGTCGCCCGCGCGCCGAGTCCGCGTGGTGACGCGATGCACCGGGTCGTCGGCCCGCAGCTCGTCGTACATGGGGAACGGATCGCGCCAGGTGTCCGCCGACCGCAGCCGGTAGCGCGGTGTGTCGTGGGACACAATGGTATTCATGTCTGAAAAATAAGACATATCGCTAAAAGTGTCAATGGTGCGCGTCCACCGCTGAACGCGGCGTGCGAGCGGCGTATTCTCGCGCCGTGACCAGGATCGACGGGCAGGCCCCTGCGCTGCGCACGCTGACGACGGGCGTCGTCGCCGTCGTCTGTGCGGCGGCCGTCGCCGCGCTCGCGTGGCATCTGCTGGTCATCCCGCTGACCCACGGCTACGGGATCTTCACCAACGGCGTCGACACCCGGGTGTACCGGGGCGGCGCCCGTGCCGTCCTCGACGGCCGTTCGCTCTACAACGAGCCGGTGTACCGCTGGTGGTGGTACACCTATCCGCCCTTCGCCGCGCTGGTGATGGTGCCGCTCGGATTGATCAGCCAACTCCACGCCGTGCGCCTCGTCCAGGTGCTCAACGGCGTCGCGCTGTTCGTCTTCGTGGTCCTCATCCTGCGCGCCCTCGGCTTCCGGGCCGATCGGCGGTTCTGGGTCACCGCCGTCGCGGCCACCATCGCGTCGACGTTGCTGGAACCGGTGCACACCACGATCTACAACGGCCAGGTCAACCTGTTCCTCGCCGTGCTCGTCGTCGGGTGTCTGACGCTGCCGATGGGCCGGTGGCGCGGCATCGGGGTGGGTCTGGCCGGCGGGATCAAGCTGACCCCGCTGTTCTTCGTGGCCTACTTCGCCGTCACCCGCCGGTGGCGCGCGGCGGTCACCGCGCTGGGCGTGTTCGCGGCGACGGTGGTGATCGGCCTCGTGGTGCTGCGGGGCCAGGCGTGGAGCTATTGGACCCGCTCGGCCGACGACACCGACCACATCGGTGTCGAATCCGATCCGCCGAACCAGTCGATCCACGGCGTATTCGCCCGGATGTCCGAACTCGGCCTGTGGCATGTGCCGACCTGGACCTGGGTCTTCGCCGCCGCGGTGGCGGCCGTGGTGGGGCTCTACACGGTCTGGCGGGCCGATCGGGTCGGCGCGACGATGCTCGGCATCACCGTTGCCGGGATGACCTCCTGTGCCGTCTCGCCGTTCAGCTGGGGCCACCACTGGGTGTGGCTGGTCCCGCTGATGCTCATCGCGGTGGTCACCGCCGGCGACGCGGCGCACCGCGACCGCCCGCGGACGTGGGCCTGGTGGCTGGCGCCGATCGGCATCGGCATCGGCGGCTTCGTGTGGCGGGTGCAACTCCCGCTCAACGGGCGCCTGGTGTGGCGGGTGGGCAGCTACCGGGTGCTGTGGGATCCGGCCGCCCACGGCGGAAAGGCGGTGCTCGCCGTCCTCGGCTCCGCCTCGTATCTGCTGATTTTCCTCGCGACCCTCGCCGTCACCCTCTGGTGGACCCGGCGCCGGGAGCGAAGCGAGCGGGCCGAACCGTTTGCGCGCCGGGAGCGAAGCGAGCGGGCCTAGTCTCCTCGGCGCCGGGCGAGCGAACCGGATTGATCCGGGGCGCGGCGCTAAGGTGGATCCATGCCTAGCGCGCTACCGCGCCGGATCGCGGTGATCTCGGTGCACACCTCGCCCCTGGCGCAACCCGGGACCGGCGACGCCGGCGGGATGAATGTCTACGTGTGGCAGACGGCGCTGCGCATGGCGCGTCGCGGTGTCGCCGTCGAGATCTTCACCCGGGCGACCTCCTCGTCGGACGAACCTCTCGTGCACGCCGCCCCGGGTGTCCTGGTGCGCCACGTCCAGGCCGGTCCGTTCGAGGGTCTCGACAAGGCGGACCTGCCCGCCCAGCTGTGCGGCTTCTCCGCCGAGGTCCTCGGCGCGGAGGCGGCCCAGGCCAGCGGCTACTACGACCTCGTGCACTCGCACTATTGGCTCTCGGGCCAGGTGGGATGGCTGGCGGCGGCGCGCTGGGGGGTGCCGCTGGTGCATACGGCCCATACCCTGGCCGCGGTCAAGAATGCCGCCCTGGCCGACGGGGACACCGAGGAGCCGCGTCTGCGGATCATCGGGGAGCAGCAGGTCGTCGACGTCGCCGATCGCCTGGTCGCCAATACCGCGACCGAGGCCGGCGAACTCGAGTCGATGTACCACGCCGATCCGGGCAAGATCGACGTCGTGGCCCCGGGGGCCGATCTGGACTGCTTCACACCGGGGTCGGGGGCGCGGGCGCGCGCCGCGCTCGGTTTGGATCCCGACGAGGCGGTCGTGGCCTTCGTGGGACGCATCCAACCCCTCAAGGCCCCCGACGTGCTGCTGCGCGCGGCCGCTCCGCTCATCGAGGCCGCCCGGCAGCGGGGGAGCGTGCCGCTGCGGGTGCTGATCGCCGGCGGCCCGTCGGGAACGGGGCGCGAACACCCGACGGCGCTGGCCGACTTGGCCGGCGAACTCGGTATCGCCGACCGGGTGACCTTCCTGCCGCCGCAGCCGCCGCAGCAGCTGGTGCAGGTCTTCCGCGCCGCGGACGTGGTCGCGGTGCCCAGCTACTCGGAGAGCTTCGGCCTCGTCGCGATCGAGGCGCAGGCCTGCGGTACCCCGGTGCTGGCGGCCGACGTCGGCGGACTCGGGGTGGCGGTCGCCGACGGGCGGACCGGCGTCCTCGTCGACGGCCACGGGGTGGTGCAGTGGAGCAATGCGCTGGAGAAGCTGCTCGCCGACCGTGATCGGCTGGCGGCGATGGGGATCGCCGCCCGGGAGCATGCGGAAAGGTTCTCGTGGGATCGCACCGCCGACGGACTGTTGGCGTCGTACGCACATGCCGTCGAGTCCCGCGCCGCGCACCCGGGGCCGGGTCGACCCGCCCGCGTGCGGTGGCGCCGGCGCGGCCGACAAGGAGTTCAGCTATGACCGACGCCGCGGGCAACCTCCGACTTCTCGAATCGGCGCTGACGCAGCGCGACATCGAGTACAGCCGCAAGTCGTCGGGCGGACCCGACGGCGAGCACGTCGTCCTGGAACTGCCGGGGGAGAAGAAGCTGAAGACGACGGTGCTGCTGACGGCCACCGGGCACGGTGCGCGGGTCGAGGCCTTCGTCTGCCGCCAGCCCGACGAGAACCACGTCGGCGTGTACAAGTACCTGTTGCAGCGCAACCGCCGCCTGTACGGGGTGGCCTACACCGTCGACAACATCGGCGACGTCTACCTCGTCGGGCAGATCAGTTCCGAGGCGTTGACCCCGGACGAGTTGGACCGGGTGCTCGGCCAGGTCCTCGAGGCCGCCGACGGCGATTTCAACGTGCTCCTCGAACTCGGGTTCGCCACGTCGATCCGGCGCGAATGGGCCTGGCGGGTGTCGCGGCGCGAACCCCTGCACAACCTGCTCGCCTTCGAGCATCTCATCGACAAGGAATCGCTGCCCGCACCGGGCGAGCCGCTGCCGGAGCAGTACCGGCCCACCCCGCCCGCCTGATCGCGCTGTGCGAAGATGACAGCCATGAGCAGCAACGGCACCCTGATCTTGATGCGCCACGGCGAGAGCGCGTGGAATGCCTCCAACCAGTTCACCGGCTGGGTCGACGTCCCGCTGACCGAGAAGGGCAGCGCCGAGGCGGTCCGGGCCGGGGAACTGCTCGTCGAGCACGACCTGCTGCCCGACGTGCTCTACACGTCGCTGCTGCGCCGCGCGATCATCACCGCGCAGATCGCCCTCGACACGGCCGATCGCCACTGGATCCCGGTGGTGCGCGACTGGCGCCTCAACGAGCGCCACTACGGCGCGCTGCAGGGGCTGAACAAGGCCGAGACCAAGGAGAAGTACGGCGACGAGCAGTTCATGCTGTGGCGCCGCAGCTACGACACCCCGCCGCCCCCGATCGACCCGGATTCGCAGTACAGCCAGACCGGTGATCCCCGGTACGCGAACCTGCCGCAGGTGCCGCTGACCGAATGCCTCAAGGACGTGGTCACCCGCCTGATCCCGTATTACACGGAGGTCATCGCCGCGGATCTGCGCGCGGGCAAGACCGTGCTGGTCGCCGCGCACGGCAACTCGCTGCGCGCCCTGGTCAAGCATCTGGAGGGCATCTCCGACGCCGATATCGCCGAACTCAACATCCCCACCGGCAACCCGCTGCGCTACGACTTCGACGATGCCGGCCGGCCCACCGGAAAGGGTGTCTACCTCGATCCGGAGGCCGCCGCCGCCGGTGCCGCCGCGGTTGCCGCGCAGGGTCAGAAGTAGCTCTGGCGACACCGTTTGTGTGCGGCTAGGGTGGCGTTATGGCTGACCTTCGTATCGAGCACCAACCTGCCCGCGAACGCTACGAGGCTCACCTCGACGAGGGGGGCTCGGATCTGTCGGTGGGGTATATCGACTACATGAGCGAGCCGGACACCCTGGTGTTGACCCACACCGTCGTCCACGATCAGTTCAGCGGCCGCGGATTCGCCGCTGAGCTGGCCAAGTACGTCCTCGACGACGCCCGTGCCAACGGCAAGAAGATCGTGCCGGTGTGCAGCTACATCCAGGGGTATGTCGCCAAACACCCCGAGTATGCGGACCTGGTCCGCGAGCGCGGCTGACCACCGCGCCAACGGCGGGTAAACGGGGGTCGAATTTAGCCTTTCCGGCTGGGAGTTGCGCCACCTCCCGTCGTACTCTTGTGGTGTGACCGTTGTCCTGATCGTCACGGCGATCGCCGCTGTGCTCGTCGGCTTCGCCATCGGTCGGCTCGTCTTCGGTCAGCCCGTCTTCCTCTTCGACGAGCCCATCACGCCGCTTTCCGTGCTCCCGGCGGCTCCGCCCCAGCCCGAAAGCCTCACCCCGCAGGACCGCAGCGAGCTGCTACGTATGATCGTGCGGCGCTCCGAGCACGGCGTCGTCGTGGTGGAGGAGAGCGGCGACCTCTCGCTGTTCAACGAGGCCGCGGTCAAGCTCGGCCTGGTCGTCGAGAACGAGCTCAACGAGGTCGTCGCCGAGCGGGCAGCGCAGGTGCTCGCCTCCGGCGAGGATGTGCGCTTCGAGTTCGTCCCGCCGCCGACCACCGCCGGATTCCTGGCCACCGCCCGTGCGGCGGCGGCCCACCCGGTTCTCTCGGTGCGCTGTCTCGCGCGGTATGTCGAGCGGGCCGGGGTGCGGTTCATCCTGGTCTTCGGCGACGACGACAGCGAGAACGTGCGCGTGGAGGCCACCCGACGAGACTTCGTCGCCAACGTCAGCCACGAACTCAAGACGCCGGTCGGGGCGATCGGACTGCTCGCCGAGGCACTGCTGGAATCGGCCGACGACCCCGAATCGGTCCGGCACTTCGGCTCGCGCGTCGCCTCGGAGAGCAAGCGGATGGGCAACCTCGTCTCCGAGCTGATCGCCCTGTCCCGTCTGCAGGGCGGCGAGACCCCGGAGTTCGAGCCGGTGGATGTGGACTCCCTCATCGGGGAGGCGCTGGACGCCTCGCAGATCCCGGCGGAGGCCGCCCAGATCACGCTGACGCAGGACGAGTCGTCGGGGATGGCGGTGATGGGCGATCGCCCGCTGCTGATCACCGCCCTGACCAACCTGCTGTCCAACGCGATCGCCTATTCGCCGGCCGGCACCGTGGTGTCGGTGAGCCGTCGGGTCGTCGAACCCGCCGAGGACGGGGAGGAGCCGATGGTGGCGATCGCGGTGACCGATCGCGGCATCGGGATCGCTCCGGCCGACCAGGAGCGGGTGTTCGAGCGGTTCTTCCGCGTCGACAAGGCCCGGTCGCGCCTGACCGGCGGCACCGGGTTGGGGCTGGCGATCGTCAAGCACGTCGCCGCGAACCACTCCGGCAGTATCAGCGTGTGGAGCCGTCCCGGGACGGGCTCCACCTTCACCCTCACCGTTCCGCAGGCACCGGTGGACGCCGACGACGCGTCCGACGCCTCGGAGACAACCAGCCATCTGAGAGAAGAGGAAGTTCTGTGACCCACGTTCTCATCGTCGAAGACGAGGAATCGCTGGCCGACCCGCTGGCGTTCCTCCTGCGCAAGGAGGGGTTCGAGGCCAGCGTCATCAACGACGGCGCGGCCGCCCTGACGGCCTTCGACCGCGTCAACCCCGACATCGTCCTGCTCGACCTGATGCTCCCCGGGATGTCCGGTACCGAGGTGTGCAAGGCGTTGCGCGCCCGCTCGTCGGTGCCGGTCATCATGGTGACCGCCCGCGACAGCGAGATCGACAAGGTGGTCGGGCTCGAACTCGGCGCCGACGACTACGTGACCAAGCCGTACTCGGCGCGCGAACTGATCGCGCGGATCCGCGCGGTGCTGCGCCGCGGCAATGATGCCGTGGGTGACGACGAGCTCGTCGACGGCGTGTTGGAGGCCGGTCCGGTCCGGATGGACGTCGACCGGCACACGGTCAGCGTGAACGGCGAGTCGATCACGCTGCCGCTCAAGGAGTTCGACCTGCTCGAGTTCTTGATGCGCAACGCCGGGCGGGTCCTCACCCGCGGGCAGCTGATCGACCGGGTCTGGGGCGCGGACTACGTCGGCGACACCAAGACGCTCGACGTCCACGTCAAACGGCTCCGCTCGAAGATCGAGCCGGACCCGTCGTCGCCCACCTATCTGCTGACCGTGCGCGGGCTGGGGTACAAGCTCGAGGCTTGAGAGTCAGCCCGGCTGGCGCAGGATGACCTCGGCGAGGCCGCGGATCAGTTCCTCTTCGCGCTCGCCGGGGGTGTGGCCGCTCTGCAGCGCGCGGCGGACGACGGCGATGGGTAGTTCCAGCAGCGCGAAGAGGATCTGATCGGGAGTCGCCCGCGTATGCGGGGCCAGGGCCGTGATGACGTCGCGGCCGTATGCCCGCACCACCTGCTCGATGTCGTCGCCGGTCTGCGCCGATTCGGGCCACTCGTCGGGGTTGAACGTCCGCGCGCCGGCCGCCAGCACCTGGGTCTGGGCCGGGTTGTCCCGACACCAGTCGACGACCCATGCCGCGGTCGCGATACCCCGCTCGATCGTCGGTTCGCCGAGCCGGGTGCGGTAGGCGTCCTGGAAGCGGCGAGAGGTGCGGAGCCACATCTGGGCCAGCAGTGAGGGTCGGTCGGGGAATCGGTGGTAGACCGAGCCGTTCGACGCCCCGGTCGCCTCGGCCACGGCGCCCAACGTCACGGCGCGGATGCCGTGCGCCGCGAAAATCTCGATCGCCGCGTCGATCAGGTCGTCGGCACTGTGTTTCGCCGGCCGACCCATGCGTGAAGTGTATGCTCTGAACCAGTTATAGAGTTAACACTCTAAAAATTGGGAGGGTGCACGAATGACCGCTATTCCACTGAGCGTCGGCGAGGAGATCCTCGCCGCCCAGCCGTTCAACGACCTGATCGGCGCGCGGCTCACCCGCTTCGAACCGGGCGAGGCCGTGCTGGAGCTCGACATCGCCGATCGCCACCGCCAACAGTTCGGCGTGGTGCACGGCGGGGTGCTGTCCTACCTCGTCGACAACACGCTGACCTTCGCCTGCGGCACCGTGCTGGGGGCGGGCATCGTCACCGCGGGGCTGACGGTGAGCTACCTCGCCGCCGCACGCGACGGGGTCTTGCGCGCCACCGCGACGGTCACCGCACATGCCGGGCGGCGCGCGGTCGCGACCGTGACCGTCGAGGAGATCGCGCCCGACGGGACGGCCCGTACCTGTGCCGCCGGGCAGGGCTCGGCGGTGGCGACCCGCGCCTAGAGGATCTCGTACTTGATGTCGGTCTCGCGCCGATCGGTGGCCGCGGCGGTGGCCGGGTGCACGGCGATCAGGCCCAGCCCGGCGCGGCGACGGCAGACCGCGGCCAGTTCGGCGTAGGCCGCGGCGCCGATCAGCTCGGTGAGTTCGGGCGCGTAGGACTCCCACACCTGGCTCGCGCCCACGTGCGCGTCGGGCGAACCGGAGCAGTACCAGGCCAGATCGTGCCCGCCCTCGCCCCAGCCCCGGCGGTCGTATTCGGTGATGGTGTCGACGAGGATCTGCGTCCCGTCCGGGCGCTCCTCCCACTCCTGGGTCCGCCGCACCGGCAGCTGCCAGCACACGTCGGGTTTCACGGTCAGCGGCTCGAGACCCTTGCGCAGCGCCATCGCGTGCAGCGCGCACCCGGGACCGCGTGCGAACCCGGGACGGTTCAGGAAGACGCACGCCCCCTCGTGGACCCGCGTCTTGAGGGCCGGCTCGCCGTCGT